>NZ_KZ859509.1:109537-113972 GCF_003382685.1 Halorussus litoreus
GGCCGGGGGCCGGGCCCGGCGGCCCGGCGCGGGGGGGGGGGGGGGGGGGGGGGGGGGGGGGGGGCGCCCCCGCGACCGCAGCGTTTTGTTCCACGAGCGAGTAGTTCCCGCATGGAACGCGAATCCTCGCCCGAAGCTGCCGAAGGGACTGTAGCGGCCGAAGGCACTGTAGCGGCGACTGAAGCGGCCGAAGCCGAGTCCGTCCGCGTCTGGCTCGTCGAGCGCACGTTCTCGGACGACGAGCAGAACCTCATCATCCTCGTGTACGCAACGCCGGACGGCCGGCGCTACCTCCGGAAGGAGCGCGCGCTGACCAGTTTCAGCGACCACCGGGTCACGACCGCGGCGGTCGATGCCTCGCTCGACAATCTGGGCACGGTGAACGATCCCGAGACCCGCGAGCGGTACGCGACGGAGGCGACCCGGGTCGCGGAGGCGCACGAGCCCGACGACGCGCTGTGATCCGGCGGATTACAATCCGGCCAGCTGGAATCCGACGAGTCGGAAGCGATGGTCCGAATCGACCCCACTCGACTCGGTCGGTCCGCGTCAGTCCGACGCCGTCCGGCGGACGAAGACGTGCCCGTCGGCGTGGACGTCCACCTCGAACTCCCCGACCGCGAACGCGACGTGCCCCCCATTCCGGAGCGCGCCGGTTCGCGTCGGCCGGAAGAGGTCGTCGAGCGCGTCCGGGTCGACGGCGTCGTGCAGGCGGACGTCGAGGTCCTCGACCGGCCGGTGGGACGCCTCCGCGAGCGCGTCCAGGACTGCCCGAACCGGTCGCTCGCCCAGTTCGGGGTCGAAGCGAGCGTGTGCCACGTGCGGTGGGAGGGTTCCGAGGTCGATGGCGGTACCGTTCGTTGGTTGCGTGTCGTTCATAGTCTGTTTCCCGTCGGCCGGTGCCGACTGTGGTATCACCGCGCACAACGAACTCGCATAAATACGGTTCGGATTCCCGCCGGAGATAGTTCGGTTCCGTTGGACGGAGTTCAACGAGGGCAGGAAGACTTCGATTCCTCGGAGGGTTTCGGTTCCGGCGGCAGGGCTTTGGGGGTGGGGCCACTGGGTCCGGGCATGGCTAGCGACACCTGCGAAGCGTGTGGCGAGCAGGTCAAGATCGCGGGCGGCATCGCGAACCTCTGGACGCTGGAGAACGACGCGACCGGCGGGATGACTCTCGAATTCGACAGCGACGGGAGCGAGCACTTCCTCTGTTTCGACTGCATCGACCGGCTTCCCGACGACCCGACTGCGGCGGACGTGGCGGGGTTGGACGAGGAATAATCGGTTACACCTGTCCGCGAATCGGTGTTTTTACTGTAAGCGGAGGATACGTTTCCGATAGCGAGGTAGTTTAGATAAATGACCGGCGAATGGCGCGGGTTCGGCGTACTCGGCGACGACTCTGAAGACGCCCGAGAAAAACTGAACCACCTGCGCAAGGAGATCCGAGACAGATTCGCTGAGCGTGTCAAGAACTCCGATGGTGCCTGAATTTCTAGCCAAACAGCCGTCTCGCTGGTCAAATATCTCGATTTTAGCTGACCCGCTCCGAGCAGACGTTCGAATCGCCGGAATCGATAGCCTTTATCCGAACCACCGCCGTGACTTCGGACAGTGAACCTCGACCGGATAACCGAGGAGTTCCCCGCGCCCTCCTATCGCGGCAACCAACGCGACGCCCTCTCGTCCATCAGCGAGGCGTTCGACGGCGGCAAGGACGTGGTGCTGGTGCGCGCGCCGACCGGGAGCGGCAAGTCCCTGCTCGCGCGGGCCATCGCGGGGTGTGCCCGCCGACCCGACGAGGCCGCGCCGAGCGACGCCACCGGGGCGTACTACACCACGCCGCAGGTGTCCCAGCTCGACGACGTGGCCGCCGACGAGTTGCTCGACGACCTGAAGATCATCCGGGGCAAGCGCAACTACTCCTGCATCCTGCCGGGCGAGACCGACACCCCGGTCGACAGGGCACCCTGCGCCCGCGAGAAGGGGTACGACTGCTCGGTGAAGCACCGCTGTCCGTACTTCTCCGACCGGGCCATCGCGAGCAACCGCGACATCGCGGCCATGACGCTGGCGTACTTCATGCGAACCGCGGGCTCCGAGGTCTTCCGCAAGCGCGACGTGGTGGTCGTCGACGAGGCCCACGGTCTCGCGGAGTGGGCAGAGATGTACGCGACCATCGACCTGCATCCGGGGACGGTCCCCGTCTGGGACGACCTGAACGTGCCCGACGTGGGCGAAGCCGGACTCGACCGGACGGTCCGGTTCGCCGAGCGCCTCCAGAACGTCTGCCGGCGGCGCAAGGACGACCTGATCGCCCAGCAGGAGCTCGACCCCCACGAGGCCGCGGAGCGCGACCGGCTGCAGGAGCTGATCGGCGAACTGGACTGGTTCGTGGAGGACTACCGCGACACCGAGAGCGCGACGACGTGGGTCGTCGACCAGCAGCGCGGCGGGGCGAGTAGCGGTGACGGGGAGGGCGGAGGCGGCGGACCGATCACGATCAAGCCGATGAACCCCGAGCGCTACCTCGCCCACACCGTCTGGGACCGGGGCAACAAGTTCGCGCTCCTGTCGGCGACCATCCTGAGCAAGGAGGCGTTCTGTCGGCAGGTCGGCCTCGACCCCGCGAACGTCGCGCTGGTCGACGTGGGCCACACCTTCCCGGTCGAGAACCGGCCGCTGTACGACGTGACGCGGGGAAAGATGACCTACGAGCACCGCGACGACACCCTGCCGGAGATCGCCCGCACCATCGTTCGACTCATGCAGCACCACCGGGGCGAGAAGGGCATCGTCCACGCCCACTCGTACGCCATCCAGGAACGACTCGCCGACCGGTTCGACGACTTCGGGGTCGGCGACCGGGTCCGGACCCACGACAAGGACGACCGGGACGCCCAGCTCGACTCGTGGAAGGCCACCGGCGGCGAGGAGGTGTTCCTCTCGGTCAAGATGGAGGAAGCGCTCGACCTGAAGGGCGACCTCGCGCGGTGGCAGGTGCTCTGCAAGGCCCCGTTCCTCAACACCGGCGACTCCAGAGTCGCTCACCGGCTCGAGGAGGGCCAGTGGGCGTGGTACTACCGGACCGCGCTCCGGACCGTGATTCAGGCCTGCGGTCGCGTCGTCCGGTCGCCCGACGACTACGGCGCGACCTACCTCGCGGATTCGAGCCTGCTCCAGCTGTTCGACCGCGCCGAGAGCGACGTTCCGCCGTGGTTCGCCGAGCAGATCGACCGGATGAGCCGCCCAGACCTTCCGGAGTTCGATCCCGCGAGCGCCAGCGAGTCGGCGGTAGGGGCCAGCGCAGGCGGGAGTCGACGGCGGGCGAATCGTCGAAACGGGGCCAGCACGTCGGGGTCGCGCTCGGCCGACCAGACCAGCGAGGGAGCGTCCGCTGATCGACAGTCGTCCGGGTCCGATGGCTCGTCGTCCGGTCGTTCCTCGCGCGAGAAGAAGAGCCCGATGGCGGACGTGTGGGACGTGGAGTAGCCTTTTCCCAACCGGCGGTGTGGCGAGAGAAGCAGCCCCAAGACGTATCTCACCGAGGTCGACAGGTCGAAGCGTGACGATGCGACGACGGTCGAGCAGTACCCGCCGGCAGTTCCTCGGCGCGAGCGCCGCCGTCCTCGCCGGCGGACTCGCCGGCTGCGCAGCGACCGATGACCCGGCGTGCGAGGGCGCGGACCGGAGCAGCGTCGCGGCCGAGCGCGCTACACCGCCCGCGGCGGTCCGCGAGGCGGTCGTCCCGATCCACTTCGATGAGCTGTCCGACGGCGAGAAGGACGTCGCCGCGAAGGCCATCCGGAGCGACGAGTACGTCGAGTGTGCACCCGTCTCGGATGCGTTCGAGTCGTTCCTCGACCGGATCGGCGACCACCGGGAGCGACAGCACGAGGAGTCCGACGACGCCCCGGATACGGTGTATCTCGTCCGCGAGCGGAGCTACTACGCGCTCGACGCGTCGGTGGGCGAGGAGACCGTGTCGTGGTGAGCGTCGCTCGGAGCGTAGTGATGAGTGTCGGGTAGAATATCGTTGTGAGCGCCGCTCAGAAGAACGATGCGGCGTAGGCGACACCCGACGTTATCATCAACAGCACGAGGAACATCGAGATGAGCTTCTGGCGCGTGTCGTCGTCCATATTCCACGAAAGCGAGTCGAGCGAAATAACGGTTGGGGTCCGCGGCGAGGACGGCGCGAGAATATACTATCGCCGTCCCAAGACGGTGCCGAGGACGGCGTCGCAGTGCGGGCAGACGACCATCCAGTACTGCTGGCCCGTGGTCGCGGTGACGGTCACGCCGTCGCGGTCCGCGCTCGGTTCGACCGTCTGCTTGCGGTAGTTCGGCGAACTCGCGTCGCGCTCGCAGGCGGGACACTTGGGCATGCCCGTGGTTTCAGACAGCCGGAACGTAAATCTGCGGGCGGCCC
>NZ_QLVG01000017.1 GCF_003382685.1 Halorussus litoreus
CGCCCGAGTCCTCGGGCGCGGCCGACGCCCGCCCGGGGTCGCTCTGGGGTTCGGAGTCATGGGTGTCGGAGCCGGACGACTCCGCGTCGGTCGCGGTGCTCGTCGCGCTCGCTGGGTCCCGCGCGCTCTCGCCGCCCATCACGTCGGCGGCACTCACACCTTTGTCCCCCGCGGCGTCGCCAGAGCTTGGTTCGGAGTCGTCGGTGGTCGGTGCTGCGTCGTCGGTCCCCGAGTAACCGCCGGGGGTCGGCGTCCCGTCGGTGGCGTCCACCGCGCCGACCGAGACGGACTCGCCCTCCGCGAGCACGTCGAGGACCGACTGCTTGTTCGTCTCGATGCGCTCGACCAACTGCTCGAACAGCTCCTGCTCCTCGGTCGTCAGGCCTTCCGAGTCGGCCGCGACGCCCATCGCGGCGAGGCTGGCGCGCTTGACCACCTTGCCGACCCGGCGCTCGTAGATGCCCTCGACTACCTCCTCGGCAGTCTGGATCTCGTCTGTCAGCCGGGTTACCTCCGGGTCGGCGAACGGGTCGTCGGCCTGCTCGGCGCGGGCGTCGCGTCGGTCGCGGAGGTCGGCCACGTAGTCGGCCACGTCTGCGTAGAAGGATTCGCGCAGGTGCTGGAGGCTGTCCTTCGAGCGCTCCTTGCTCTGCACCGTGCGGAGTTCGTCGAGATTCATGATGTGGTCGATGTCGTGGTCGGGTCGCTCGCTCGCGGGCCTGTCACTCGCGCCCCTTCTCGGCCCGGCCGCGGGCCATCAGGAACACGCCGACGTATTCCGGAACCGATACGTCACCGTCCGGGAGGGTAAAGCTTTCGTCGTTCAGTGCAATCGTGCCGGGCTCGCTCACCTCGACCGTCACGTCGTGGCCCACGAACGACTCCGGAATCGCGTCCGTGAGCGGGTCGAACGCCTCGATCCCGTCTCTCGGGATGCGAGTGACTTCGAGGCCGCTGCCGCCGTGGAGGCTCCCCGGCAACCGGATGAGCCGCCGGAGGTCGGTGGTGACCGGCTCGTCGATGGCGGCCGATTGGTCGGCCACGACCCGGGCGGTCGTCACCTTCGCGAGCTGGCGGATGCCCGGCCCGCCGCGTTCGAGGTTGCCGGCCGCCAGCGTCTCGTAGTCTTCGGACACCGCGCCGAGGATGGTGCCCGCCCGGCTCTCGCCGATGCGGTCGAACTCCTGCAGGCGTTCGAGGGCCTCCTCCTCGGGTAGTTCGAGCAGCTCGTCGGCAAGCTCCAGCATCGCGCGGTGGACCCGGTGACCCCAGCCGCCCTCGGTCGCGAGCACGCGCCGGGTCGCGGTGGTCGACATCTCGGTGCGCTGGAGGTCGTCGAGCTCCACGCCCTCGCCCCGAACGTAGTCGACGATCTCCCGGCGGGCGTCCCGGCCGAGGTCGCGGACGCGCTCGTCGCGCACGTGGACGTGGTACCCCCGACCGCCGGAGAACACGACCGTCAGGTCCTCGAAGCCGAAGTCGCCTTCGAGGAAGTCGAGCAGGTCGACGAGTTCCGCTTTCCCGCGCGCGAGCATCTCGCCGTACGGGTCGCGCTGAGGGTCGACGCCCGGCAGGTGGTCGGCGTCGATGTCGAACACGAGGTCCGCGCCGCGCCACCCCTTCGCGTCCATGTCGTCCGCGCCGGGGTCGTCGTAGCGCCCGGCCGAGAAGTAGACGTGGCGCGGGCGCTCGCGCCGGAGGAAGTCGCCGAGCTCGCCGAGCTCCAGCAGCGACTGGTGGCGGACCATCCGGGTCGACCCCGCGGTCCACGGGATGTACCCCCACTCGCGCGTCTCGGGCGCGGGCGGCGATGACAGGTCGGTCCGGCGGTAGTGGTCGCGGAACCGACCCCGGAGGTACGCTCGGGTGCGCTCTTCCATCGTCAGGTGTATGTTCGGGCCGCGGTTTTAACGTTGCCTATCGGGAAGCGTCGCTCCACCGCGCCCGCCGTTCCACCGCGTTCGACGCCCCGTCCCGGAATCCTTTTTCCGGAAGGCCGACAGTCGGAAGTATGGCTGGCGGTGAGGCGGAGAGGCGGTCGGACGTGCGACGAGCGCGAGCGATGGCGGTCGCCGTAGCCGGAGCGCTCGGACTGACAGTCGGCGGGCTCGCCGTCGGCGTGCTTGCCGCGCTCTGTCTCGGCTTTCTGGTCTTCGAACTCGCGGGCCCGGTCCGCTCGGACGCGCTCGTCGTCGTGCAGGTCCGGTATCTCCAGATCGGCTTTCTCGCGTTCGCGCTCGGCTACGTCGCCGTCCACGGGACTCCGCGGCGGTACGTTAAGCTCCGCCCTCCCACCCGGCGCGACGCGGGCTGGATCGTCGCGATTCCGCTCGCGCTCGCCCTGCTCAGCGCCGTCTTCGACCCGGTGTTGGCCGCGGTCGGATTCACCCCGTCGGGGGCCAGCGCGAACGGCTTCCCGGTCGACGTTCTCGCGCGGCCGGCGCTCTGGCCGGTGGTCGCCGTCGCGTGGTTCCTCGTCGCCGCGCCGGGCGAGGAGCTGCTGTTCCGGGGCGTGATCCAGGGTCGACTCCGGGAGACGTTCGACGCCGCGGGCGCGGTCGCGCTCGCCGCGGCGTGCTTCGCGCTCGCGCATCTCCTTCTCGGGTTCCTCACCGGAGACGGATCGGGAGCCATCGCCGCAAACGGCGTCGAGACGTTCGCCAGCGGGCTGGTGTTCGGCGCGGCGTACGAGCGAACCGACAATCTGGTCGTTCCCGCCGTGGCTCACGCGGGGCTCTGGACGGTGGGCCTCGCGCTGGCGTCGTGACTGTACGATCGTTCTTGTCCGTATGGAGCGACTGCCCACCAATCAGTCGCGCGGGGGAGGTGACCGGCAGGACGGGTTCTGCCGGTCGCCTCACCCGCGCATGAAATCAGAGAGCTTCTCGGCGAGGCCGCCCTGCCTGCCGAGCTTGAGGTAGTAGGCGTCGCCGCCGTCCTCGTAGTAGTTGGCGATGTGGCGCTCGACCTCGAATCCGAGATGTTCGTAGAAGCCCAACGCGTGCTCGTTGCTCGCGCGGGCGTGGCAGGTGACGGTGTCGTGGTTCTCGGCGACGCGGCCGACGAGTCGCTTGCCGACGCCCTCCCCGCGGAACTCCGGTGAGACGGCGAGAAAGAGGATGTAGCCGTCGCGCCGGACCGCACAGAAACCCATCACGCGCTCGTCGTCCTCGCCCGCGGTACGGCCGTCGCTCGTGACGAACAGGTGGACCGTCGACCGGCGGTACGCGTCCGTGAAGAAACCCTTTCGCTGTTTCAGCACCCCGTCTTCGCGCTCGATGCGCTCTTTGAGCTGCCACGCCTCCTCGACGTAGCTCTCGTCGCCGGGGTGGGCGATCTCTACATCGACGTTGACGCTCACTACTTCGCCGTAGGCCCGTGGTCAATATAATTCCACCGCCCCGCCGACGGCTCTCCGGAACCTCGCCCGGCGTCCGAGGGGTCGAATCCTCCCCGGACGCGAATAGCGAAGCCTTTCGGGCTCCGGACCGTTTCGCCGGGTATGGGCTACGAGCTCCGGGATCACACCGCCGACGTAGCGGTCGAGGCGACCGGCCCCACGCTCGGGGCGACGTTCGCGGCCGCGGCCGACGGGATGGCCGCCGCGATGTGCGACGTGATCCCCGAGTCGGGCGGCGAGCGCTTCCCGGTCGAGGTCCGGGCCGAGAGCCGGGAGGCGCTGTTGTTCGACTACCTCGACGAACTCATCTACCAGCGCGACGTGCGCGGCGTCCTCCCGGTCGACAACGAGGCCGCCGTTCGAGAGTCCGACGTCCGGGAGCCAGCCGGGGACGACGGCGAGTGGACGCTGACGGGGGCCGCCCGCGGCGTCCCGCTCGCGGGCCTCGGCGCGCGCGACCTCAAGGCGGTCACCTACTCCGAGATGGACCTGCGCGAGACCGACGACGGCTGGCGCGCGTACGTCGTCTTCGACGTGTGAGCGGCGGTTCTTTCCGCGAGCGAACCCGTGTCGACGTATCACGCACCGAAGTCGATGGCGAAACGTATTCCGGTCGGACGCCTTACGACCGGGTATGACCACTGACGACACCAGTTCCGAGGCGGACGGCGGTACCGACCACGGTGACGCCACGGTCGAGGGTGGAGACGCCACGACCTACGACGCGGGCGAGGTGACGCTCCGCAAGGTCCGCGAGCACGTCTGGGAGATTCCCAAGGAGGGCGACATGCGCGTTCCTGCGCGAGTGCTCGCCAGCGAGCAGCTACTCGACCAGATCGCCGACGACAAGACGCTCCAGCAGTTGCAGAACTCGACCCATCTGCCTGGCGTCCGGAAGTACAACCTCTGCATGCCCGACGGCCATCAGGGGTACGGCTTCCCGGTCGGCGGCGTGGCCGGCATCGACGCCGAAGACGGCTGCATCTCGCCCGGCGCAATCGGCTACGACATCAACTGCGGCGTTCGGATGGTGAAGACGAACCTCACGTACGAGGACGTGCAGGGTCGCGAGGAGGAGCTCGTGGACGCCCTCTTCGCGAACGTCCCGTCGGGGCTCGGCGGCGGCGGCATCGTCGAGGGCGACATCGACGCCATCGAGGCGATTCTGGACCGCGGGATGGAGTGGGCGCTCGAAGAGGGCTGGGCCGTCGAGGAGGACCTGGCCCACTGCGAGGACGAGGGCGTGCGCCACGACAGCCAGCCCTCGAAGGTGCCCCAGAAGGCCAAAGACAGGGGGAAGAACCAGATCGGCAGTCTGGGATCGGGCAACCACTTCCTCGAAGTCCAGCGCGTGACCGACACGTACCTCTCGGACGTGGCCGACGCATACGGACTGGAGGAAGACCAGATCGTCGTGCTCATCCACTGCGGGAGCCGAGGGCTCGGCCATCAGGTCTGCACGGAGTACCTGCGGGACATCGAGAAGGCCCACGCCGGGCTGCTCGGCCAGCTCCCGGACAAGGAACTCGCGGCCGCGCCCGCGGGCAGCCAGCTCGCCGAGGACTACTACGGCGCGATGTGCGCGGCCATCAACTTCGCGTGGGTGAACCGCCAGCTCATCATGCACCGCACTCGGCAGGTGTTCGAGAAGGTGTTCGGCACGGACTGGGAGACGCTGGGGATGGACCTGCTGTACGACGTGGCCCACAACATCGCCAAGAAGGAGACCCACACTGTGGAGAACGGGGAAGAGCGCGAGCTGTACGTCCACCGGAAGGGCGCGACCAGAGCCTTCCCCGCGGGCCACTCGGAGGTCCCGGGCGCGTACCTCGACGTGGGCCAGCCGATCATCATCCCCGGGAGCATGGGCGCGGGCAGCTACGTCTTGCGAGGCGGCGAAGAGTCGATGGACCTGTCGTTCGGCTCGACCGCCCACGGCGCGGGCCGGACCATGAGCCGCACGCAGGCCAAGCAGGACTACTGGGGCGGCGACGTGCAGGACGAACTGGAGCAAGAGCACATCTACGTCAAGGCCCAGAGCGGGGCCACGGTCGCCGAGGAAGCCCCGGGCGTCTACAAGGACGTCGACGAGGTGGTCCGGGTGTCGGACGCGCTCGGCATCGGCGACAAGGTCGCGCGGACCTACCCCGTTTGTAATATCAAAGGGTAGTCGAGAAACGGTAGCGGGATCGTTGCTGTGACAGATAGCTGTAGCAGATTTCTGTGACAGATTGCTGGGGTAGGACCACTTCGTTCGTCTCTTCTCGATTTTCGGGCTCTAGTAAGCACTCGATTTCGAGACTCGGCGCGCGCGAGGAACGCGCGCGCGAGGGACGAGTGAGCGACCAGCGGGAGCGAACGAGGAGGCTGGGGAGGACGAGGTTGCGGCGTCTCCTATGTCGAGGCAGTAGCTAGCTCCGTGATTCTTTGAGTGAAGGACAGATCGAAGCTAGCTTCTGCTTGAGCCTAGGCGTGACCGCAACCGCACAGCACCGGCACAGCACCGCGACCGCGGGCCTCGGACCTCCCCAGCCGCCTGCGCTTCTCGGGCTTCGCCCTGCGATGCTCGTCCCTCGCGCGTTTTGGCGCGCCACGGAGGGCGCGCCAGCACGCGCCGGGGTGGAAAACCGAACCGGTCCAATCAAGGTCAGATCGCCACTCACGTCCCAAACCACGACCTCCAATTGACACCACCGACCCACCTCCAAACCGAGCGCAAACGGTGGAACTTTACTCGCAGCGCGCTCCAATCCCACCATGACCGAAGACGAGGAACTCACCTACGCCGAGGCCGGGGTGGACATCGACGCGAGCGAAGCGGCGACCGCGGCGCTGGTCGGCGCAGTCGGGGACATCGACGACAGCGAGTACGCCGGGCTACTCGACATCGGCGACCGGTACCTCGCGCTGGCGACCGACGGCGTCGGCACGAAGCTGCTGGTGGCCGAGGCGCTGGGCGACTACTCGACGGTCGGCATCGACTGCATCGCGATGAACGCCAACGACCTCGTCGCCGCGGGGGTCGAACCCGTCGCGTTCGTGGACTACCTCGCGGTCGACGAGCCCAGCGAGGCGTTCTCCGAGCAGGTCGGCGAGGGGCTGGCCGCCGGGGCGGAGGAAGCAAACCTCGCGCTCGTCGGCGGCGAGACGGCGGTGATGCCCGAGGTCGTCAAGGGACTGGACCTCGCTGGTGCCTGCGTCGGCCTCGCGCCGAAGGACGCGGTGTTCCCCGGCGAGGCCGAGGTCGGCGACGCGCTGGTCGGCTTCCCCTCCAGCGGCATCCACTCGAACGGGCTCACGCTCGCGCGCGAAGCCGTGACCCGCGACCACGAGTACGAGGATGCCTTCCCTCCCGAGCCCAACCGCTCCATCGGCGAGGTGCTACTCGAACCCACGCGCATCTACACCTCCCTGCTCCCGGCGCTCCGCGAGCGCGCGGTCCACGCCGCGGCCCACGTCACCGGCGGCGGCTGGACCAACCTCTCGCGGATGGGCGCGTTCCGGTACGAGGTTACCGACCCCTTCGACGCCCAGCCGGTGTTCGAGTTCGTCCAGCGCGAGGGCAACGTGGACGACGAGGAGATGCACCGGACGTTCAACATGGGCACCGGGTTCGTGGTCGCGCTGCCCGCGGACGAGGCTGAGGGTCTGGTCGAGGCGACCGATGGCAGGGTCATCGGCGAGGTCCAGGAGGGCGACGAGGTGGCGATCCGCGGGCTGGAGCTGTAGGGCCACGAGTGAGCTACCTCCGAAGAACCCATCTTTCAAGCCACCGCACCGCCAACTACCGCTCGAGTTACCAGCGATGAAACACCTCCCCAAGCATCTCCGGCCGCGCTGGCGCTACCTCGCGGTCGCAATCGAGGCGTGGCCCGACGCCGACCTCGACCGCCGGAGCTTCCAGCGGAGCCTCTGGTTCGCAGCCCAGAACCTGCTCGGCGACGCCGGGAGCGCCGACGCCGACCTGACGGTCCTCCAGTTCGACTTCGGGGACGGCACCGGCGCGGCCATCGTCCGGGCGCGGCACGGACACGCCGACGAGGCGCGGGCCGCGCTGGCCTGCGTGGACGCAATCGAGGGCGATCCGGTCGGCGTTCGCGTCAGCGGTATAAGCGGTACGGTCCGTGCCTGTGAAGAAAAGTATTTACGGCGAGGCGGCCAATTTTCGGCCGAGAGAAAAGTCGTGTTCGGGGACGCACAGCGGTCGGCAGTCGTCCGAGGCAAGCGCCTCGACGTGCGGGCCGACGGCGCGTTCGCGGGCGCGACGGAACTCGATTTCGAGTGATACTATGCAGGGACAATCCCAACAGCAGGCTTACGACCGCGGAATCACGATCTTCTCCCCGGACGGACGCCTCTACCAGGTCGAGTACGCCCGCGAGGCCGTCAAGCGAGGGACGGCGAGCATCGGCGTCCGCACCGAAGGCGGCGTCGTGCTGGCCGTCGACAAGCGCATCCGTTCGGAGCTGATGGAGCGGACCAGCGTCGAGAAGATCCACAAGGCCGACGACCACGTCGGCATCGCGAGCGCGGGCCACGTCGCCGACGCTCGCCAGCTCATCGACTTCGCGCGCCAGCAGGCGCAGGTCAACCGCCTCCGCTACGGCGAGCCCATCGGCGTCGAGACGCTGACGAAGGAGGTCACCGACCACATCCAGCAGTACACGCAGGTCGGTGGCGCGCGCCCGTTCGGCGTCGCGCTCATCATCGGCGGCATCGAGAACGGCGAGCCCCGCCTCTACGAGACCGACCCGTCGGGCACGCCCTACGAGTGGCGCGCGCTCGCGGTCGGCGCGGACCGCGGTGAACTCCAGGAGTACCTCGAGGACAACTACAACGAGACCGCGGACCTCGAAGGCGGCATCGAACTCGCCCTCAGCGCGCTCGCGTCGGTCAACGACGGTTCGCTCACGCCCGAGGGCGTGGGCGTGGCGACCATCGACGTCGAGTCCGAGCAGTTCCTCGAACTCTCGAACGGCGAGACCGAGGAGTACCTCTCGGAGTTCGGCCTGCTCGGTGACGGCACCGAGGACGAGGAATCCGACGAGGAGTAATCGGCTTCTCCTTCCGCGGTTTTCTATCGGTAGTGAGTGACTGCTTTGGGGAATTTCTGTTTGTTCGATTACGCTGGATTCGATTAGCTCCTGAGATATGATAAACTTCGAAACCCGGCTCGCGCGCGAGCAACGCGCTCGAGGGACGAACGACCGAACGGAGTCTGCGCGAGCGACGCGAGCGCAGGCTCGGCAGTCGCAGCCCGCGCAGGAGCAACGCGACGAGCAGGACCGTCTGCCGGTGTGAGGGAGTGAGGAGGCTGGGGAGGCGTGAGGCTCGCGGTAGCGGTTGCGGTTCTCATATGTCGAGGCAGTAGCTAGCTTCACCGATCTTCCGATCTTCAGGTCTGTTGCGGTGAAGCTAGCTATTGCTTGAGCCTAGGAGTCACCGCAACCGCACCGCGACCGCACCTCGTCCTCCCCAGCCGCTTGCGTTGCTCGCTTCGTTGTCTCCGAAAATCGGTGATTTTCGGGATGACGAGAGAGCTTCGCTCTCTCGAACCACGCTACTCAGCCCTCGCGCGATTTGGCGCGGTCATAAACGACCGCGCCAGCACGGGCCGGGGAGTTGGACAAACCAGCACGCGCCCGGTAGAAGACCAGCAAGCGAAGCAGTGTCAACTTACTACCTCACTTCCGCCAAAATCCTCGACTCGGAGTCTCACCCGTCCAGAACACCGACGCGCTCGGCGCGGTAGCCGAACACGTCCTCGTAGCCGTACGGCGACATCAGCACCGGGTAGAACGCCTCGTCGGCCACGAGTTCGTCGCCGTCGGCCGCGGCGAACGACTCGCCCGCTGCGACCTCCTCGAAATTGTGGGCGAACACCTCGTACTCCTCGGCCACCGACTTCGGAACCGACGGTCCGAGCCGGTAGACGACAACCGGGTCGGCGTCCTCCCCGGCGACCGGCTCGTCGTCCGCGAGCGCGCCGGTCGCGGTGAGAAAGCCTCGGATCAGGTCGACCCCGTTGTCCGCCGCGGCTGCCGACCCCTGTAGTCCGCACTCGACCTCGATCACGTGGGGGTACTCGATGAGCCGGCCCTCGCTCTGGCCGCCCGTCTCGACCAGCACCGACACCGGCAGGTACGGGCAGACCGAGCGCGCGATCTCGTCGACCGCGTCCACCAGCGCGAACGGTTCGGCGTACGACTGCGTGGAGTGCAGCGACAGCGTCGTGCAGTCCCGGAGTTCCTCGGCGAGGGCGGCCGCCAGCCGGCCCTCGTGAGTGTCGGCGTCGGGGTCGCCGGGGAACGCCCGGTTGAGGTCCTCGTCGACGTACCGGACCCCCTTCGCAAGCGCCGTCTCGTTGGCGACGACGAACTTCACCGGCCGGTCGACCGCCGGCGGGTCGTCGAGCACGCGCTCGACGGCGCGGACGCCGCAGGGCTCGTCGCCGTGGATGGCCGCGACCACGGCCACCTCGGGCGTGCCTTCGCCCAGCTGTTCGATTCGCATTCGGCAGAACACGCGGAAGGCTCGGCCTTGAGGGTTTCGACTTCACCCGTATGAATTTTCCGTCGGCCTACGCGTCGACGGCCTCGTAGAGTTCCTGAACCACCGACTCCAGTCGGCGTCCTTCGTCGGTCAGCGCCACGAGGTCCAGTTCCTGATCGTACCTCGCGACCCCGATTCCGGTCAGCTTCGGGACATGGGTGTGGTACAGCGACAGGTACACTTCCAACACGTCGTCGGGATCGATGCGCGAGAGCCGCCGGTTGCGCTCGGCAACCGCCACGTCGTCAGCGAGGTCGGCCAGCGACGCCTCCTCGTGGGCCAGCAGCGTCCGGAACGCATGCCGACGCCGGGCGTTCGACAGCAGTTCGAACAGCGCGTCGAGTTCGACGGGTAGGTCGGCGGCCGCGACGTCCTCGACGGCAGCCCGGAGTTCCCCGGATTCGGCGCTCGGGGTCGAATCGACGACCTCCCGGTCGGCGTCGTAGGCCACCAGCCCGACGTCGTCGAGCTTCGGCAGATAGGTGTGATGGAGGCGCGCGAGCGTCGCCCGAGCGGGGTCCGTAGAATCGAACTCCTCGTCCTGTCGCGCCGCGAGCTCGTCCCGGCGCTCGCCGAGTTCGTCCAGTTCTTCCGCGAGGTCGGCCACGTCCAGGGCGTCGTCGGCGGTGGCGAGGCGGGCCAGCACGACCCGACACGCGGGGCTGGCGAGCGCGTCGAACACCGCGTCGAGTCGCGACTCGCGCTCGGAGCCCCGTGACGTCGCCTCCGAGTTCGCGTCGAACGTGGATTCCGTAGTCGTCATGTCGTGACCTCCGTGGTGGCTCGCGCGAAGGGCGGGACCACTCGACTCTGAAATGAACGTGAGAACTATATAAGTTGTCGATTCGACTTGTTTACGTGTAAGCGTGCGGGAATAAACTACGGTGTCGGTCACACGTCGACCGACGACCGCTGCCGATTCGCGACTAGTCACCAATTAATACCTGCAGGCGTATTCGGGAATTAGCCTACGTTCTCGTCATTATCCGGCTGGAAAAGATTGAATACCCGGTAAGGTGTCGTAGCCGATATGACGACCACAGACGCGGTAATCGACCGATGTCGCGAGGACGACGTGGACTTCGTCCGCATCTTCTACGTCGACAGCGGCGGTATCACTCGCGGTCGGATGGTGCCGGCAGGAGACATCGAGACCGTCCTGAACGAGGGAATCAACTTCGCGCAGGTCCAGCAGGCGTTCACGTCGCTCGACTTCCCTGTGCCGGGGACGGACATCTCGGGGCCGGTCGGCGAGGTTCGGCTCGTCCCGGACCCCGAGTCGTTCACCGTGCTCCCCTACGCCGAGCGGACCGCAGCGATGCTGGGTACGTTCGAGACCCTCGACGGCGAACCGTGGGCGTTCGGCCCGCGAGCCCAGCTCCGGGAGTTCCTCGCGGACAGCGAGTACGCGCCCGCGGCGGCGTTCGAAAGCGAGTTCTACCTCGCGGACCGCGACGAGGAGGGCGAATTCACCCCGCTGGACGAGAGCGGCTGTTTCGCCGCCGACGGGATGCAGTCGGCCCACGGCGTCGTGACCGACATGATCGACGCGCTCGAAGCGCAGGGGATGGAGTTCGCGGTGTACTACCCCGAGTACGGGCCGGGCCAGCACGAGCTGGTGATCAAGCACGACGACGGCATCGCGCCCGCCGACAACCACGCGCTGTACAAGCAGACCATCAAGAGCGTCGCGAGCGACCACGGCGCCGAGGCGAGCTTCCTCCCGAAGCCGTTCGCGGGCAAGCCCGGGAGCGGCTGTCACGTCCACGTCTCGCTGTGGGACGGCGACGAGAACGCCTTCTTCGACCCGGAGACCGACTCCCGGTACGGCCTCTCGGAGACGGCCCGCCAGTTCGTCGCCGGACTGCTGGAGCACGGCCGTGCGCTGGTCGCGCTGACCGCGCCGACGGTGGTGTCGTACAAGCGGCTCAAACCCCACATGTGGGCGTCGGCGTTCACCTGCTGGGGCGAGGACAACCGCGAGGCGATGGTCCGGGTGCCGTCCTCGTCAGCCGAGAACCGGTCGGCCTCCACGCGCGTGGAGTTCAAGGCCATCGACAACACGGCCAACCCCTACCTCGCGATGCTGGGAATCCTCGCGGCCGGGATGGACGGCGTCGAGCGCGAACTCGACCCGGGGGAGCCGGTCCGCCAGGACCCCGAGTCGCTGTCGGCGGCCGAGCGCAGCGAGCGGGGCATCGAGCGCTACCCCGAGACGCTGTCGGAGGCGCTCGACGCCCTCGAAGCCGACGAGGTGCTCTGCGACGCACTCGGCGAGCCGCTGTTCGAGTCGTTCGTCGCGATCAAGCGCGCCCAGTGGGAGGACTTCAACGGCTCGGTGACCGATTGGGAACTGGAGAACCTGCGCGGCCCGTTCTGAGCTCGCCAGAAGTCGACCCCTCTCTCCGTTATCGATGTCTCAAAGTTCGCCGACCAGCCGAGCTCGGTAGCCCAGAATCGTGTCGTGGCCGTCGGCCGACGCGAGGACGGGCCAGAACGGTTCGTCGGCGACGAGGTCCTCGCCGTCGCGCCGGGCGTACGTCTCGCCCCCTTCGACCTTCGAGAAGTTTCGCGCGAGGAACTGGTACTCGCCGTCGGGCCGTTTCTCCTCGATCTCGGTGACCTCGTAGTAGTCGGTGGGCGTCGGCCGTGCGTCGCCGGGAATCGCGCCCACGGCAGCGAGGAACGACCGGACGCAGCGCTCGGCCTGTTCGACGGCTTGCTCGGTCCCCTGCGGGCCGACCTCCACGTCGATGAATTCGGGTTGGTCGACACACCGGCCCTGCGAAAGCCCGGTCGTGTCGACGACCCGTTCGACCGCCGTGCGCCGGAACGCCTCGCGCTTGCGGTCGGTCGGGTTCGCCAGCACGCCGAACGGTTCGTCGAACGATCGCGTCGAGTGGACGCCCAGCGCGAAACAGCCCTCGACCTCCCGGACGAGTCGGGCCGCCAGTCGCCGCTCGTGCTCCTCCGCGTCGGGGTCGCCGGGAAGCACGCGGTTGAGGTCCACGTCCACGAAGCGGACCCCGCGCTCCAGAGCTTCCTCGTTGGCGACGACGAACTTCGTCGGCCGCTCGAACTCGACGTCCGACGCGAGCAGTCGCTCGATTGCGCGAGCGCCGCAGGGTTCGTCGCCGTGGACCGCGCCGACTACCGCCACCTCGGGATCGCCGGTTCCGCGCGTCCTGATCTTCATACTGTCACCGGGATCCCCGGGTTCATAAACGGTCGTGTCACTGGATAGGATAAACAGTAAAGGAACGTCGAAATCGATTGGTCGGTATGACCATACGCGAGATGGTGGCGGAGATCGAGCTCGTGGACAACCACGCCCACCCGGTGATGGAGCTCCCCCGAGAGAAGATAACCGAGGAGTTCCCGACGTTCTTCACGGAGGGCGACCTCCCGGCAGAGGACGCCCGCCACACGGTCCACTACCGGCGGGCGCTCCGGCTATTGGACGACCGCCTCGACGGCGAGACCGAAGCCGAACTCCTCGCTTCTCGCGCCGACGTGGACCTGGAAGACTACTCGCAGGACCTCATCGGCGAGACCGGCACCGGTGTCATCCTCGCCGACGACGGGTTCCCCGAGACCACGCCCGAGGAGTTCGAGGCGTACACCGACGCGAGGGTCGAACCGCTGCTCCGGCTCGAACCCGTCGTCGAGGAGCTCGTCCCCGACCACGAGGACCTCGACTCGCTCGTCGACGCGTTCGAGGAGCGCGTCGAGACGGCGCTCGACGGCGGCTACGTCGGCCTGAAGTCAATCGCCGCGTACCGGAGCGGCCTCGACGTGGCCCCGCCGGACGAGGCGGCCGCGACCGCTCGCTCGGCGTACGACGACGTTCGGGCGGCGTTCGACGGCCGACTCGCCGACGCGAGCGTCATCGAGCACTGCCTCCACAGAGCCACCGACGTGGCCGCCGACTACGACGTTCCGGTGCAGCTCCACACCGGGTTCGGCGACCGCGACGCCCACCCGCGGTACGTCGACCCGACGTATCTCGCCGACTACCTCGACGCCCACCTCGACACCGCCGTGGTCCTGCTCCACGCCGGCTACCCGTACGTCCGCGCGGCGGGGTACGTCACCTCGACGTTCCCGAACGCCTACCTCGACCTCTCGCTGGCGAACCCGTTCGTCCAGCACGGCGTCGAGCCGATGTTCCGGCAGGCGATGGAGGCGGTCCCCGTGACCAAGCTGCTGTACGGCAGCGACGCGTTCACGATCCCCGAGCTGTACGTGTTGGCGGCCGAGCGGGCCCGCGAGGACCTCGCAAGTGTCCTCGAAGAACTCGTCGACGACGGCTACTACACCACCGACTACGCCAAGGACGTGGCGCGGATGATCCTCCGGGAGAACGCGATGGAGCTGTACGACCTCGCCGAGTGAGGTCGCCGCCGCGCGAGCGCGACACCGATTTTGGGCTCGCCGTCCGACTCAGTCGTCTCCGGACTCCTCGGTCGCTTCGCCCGGCCCGACGCCGACCTGCCGGACCGCGAGTTCGAGCATCGCCTTCGCCCCCTCGACGATCTGGTCGCGCTCCACGTATTCGAGGGCCTCGTGGGAGAGCCCGCCGGCCGGGCCGTACTCCACGAGCGTCGGCATGCGCGTGCCGTGGTAGAGGAACGCGGCGTCGGTGACGCCGGGCGCGATCTCGACGCCGGGCTCGTAGCCGAACGTCGAGCGGGTGACCGCCCGCGCGGTCTCGACGAGGGGGTGTTCCCGCGCTTCGTCCAGCCCGTCCCCGAGCGCCGCGGGCGGGAAGTAGTTCCGCTCGGGCACCCGCGCCTCGAACTCCACCTCCGGAGCCGCGTCGGCGGCCATTGCTTCGACGCGCTCGCAGACGCGGTCGGTTATCTCCGCAGCACCATCGGGGAACTCCTGCCAGCGCGGGACTCGGAGGTCAAAGGTGGCCTCCGCCCAGTCGGGGATCGAATTGAGGCCGCTGCGCTCGACCGTCCGGGTCTCCGGGTCGACCGACTCCACCCCGCCGCCGACGACCGTCGTCCCCGGCGCGGTTGTCAGATCGCCGAGGTAGTCGTCGGTGACGAACAGCTCCCCGAGTTCCTCGGCCGCACCGCCGTCCCCGGCGGCCGCGAGCGCCTCCGAGAGACCCGTCACCGCGTTCCGGCCCAGCTCCGGCGTCGACGCGTGGGCAGACTCGCCGGTCGCCTCGAGTTCGACCCAGAGCAGCCCCCGGTGGCCGACGACCGGCACGAACCCGTAGGAGCCTTCGAGGACGACGCCGGCGAACCCGTCGGGGTCGTACCGGTCGCCGAACCAGTCGTCGCCGCCGTTCCAGCCGACCATGCGCTTCACGCCGGTCTGGTACACCTCCTCGTCGACGAGGTGACCGTGGACGAGGTGACCGCGGAGGTCGATACTCCGACCGGCCAGCGCGGCGTCGAGCGCCAGCAGCGAGCCGACCAGACACGCGCTCGACGCCTTGTTGTCGAACACGCCGCGCCCGACCAGCGCCTCTGTCTCGTCGAACGCCCGCTTGTTCCACACCCGAGCCATCTTGTCGCGTATCTCGCGCTCGTGGACCTTCCCGCCGACGTCGAGTTCGACGGTGGTTCCGTCGAGGTGCCGAACCCGCCCTTCGGTCACCGAGAACGGGTTGCCGCCCGGCCAGTCGGCGTGCTCGCCCGCCGGGACGACGTCCGTGTGGCTCGCACAGACGAGGCCTCCCTCGGCATCACCCAGCCCGTCCCTGTGATCGTCCCGGCTCGGTCCGAGGGTCGCGTACACGTTCTCGCGTGGCGCGTCGACGTAGTCGTCTGCTATCGGCTGCACGTCCACCTCGATGGCGTCGCCGCGCTCGTCGAGGAACTCCCAGAGGTAGCCCGTCGGCGAGTCCGGGTCGGTGTGAACGCCCTCCTCGCCGGAGAGCGCCGAGCGGGCGACCAGCTCGTCGAGGAGGTCGAACAGTTCGTCGGCGTGCGCGTCGATCCAGTCGGAGCCGTCGGCGACGACGGCGCGTTCTCGTTCGGTGAGCGTCATTCGTCGGAGAGGGTCAGTCGTCGGTGAGCATCGTTCGTCGCGGAGCCTCGCATCTCGGCGAACGGAGCGGTCTCGGTCAGTCCTCGAACGGCGTCGACTGGGGCAGGTACGGGCTGCCGTTGTCCCACGTCCCCGTCTGGAGGTCGGCCGCGGACAGCAGTTGTTCGACCGCGTCGCGGTCGCTCGTCGGGACCACGAGCAGGACGCCGCCGTCCCTGTCGTCGTCGGCCCGGACGAGGCCCCGCCGGATGAACGACTCGGGCTGGAGGTGGTAGCCCCCCCAGCCGAACGTCTTGTACGAGTCGCGGACGAGCAGGTACCGGACGTCGCTGTCGCGTCTCGACGCGCGGGCGGCGACCGTGGTGAAGTGGCCGACGTCCCAGTCGAGCGTCCGGAAGTAGTCGGGGGCGTCCCACCTCGCGAGCAGCGCGGGAAGCCCGTACTTGTGGCCCAACAGGCTCGCGGGGGCCAGCGTGTGGGTCAGGTTGTAGTTGCAGATCAACTGAGCGTCGAACTCGCCGTCGAGCGCGACCGACAGCACCGTGTCGAAGCCAGCGTCTGTCAACTGGACCTCGCCGTCGACCGTCGACGGAATCGGGATCGCGCTCAGTTCGCCGTCGGAGATTGCCTCGCACGCGCGGACGAGGCCCTCGGTGCTGGTGCCGCCGACCTCGGACTCGGCCAGATCGTAGTCGTAGTGGTCGTGCGGGAACCAGTCGGCCGCCCGCTCGGGCGAGACCTCGCCGTCGGCGACCGCCTCGCGGACCGCGGCGAGCCACTCGGCGTTGTGCGATTCGAGCGCTGTCCCGGCGACCGCGGCGACGCTGTCGACGGTCACGTCCACGCCGTCGCGTTCGGTGAAGCCGTACGCCCGCAGCAGGTACGCCAGCGCGTACGCGCCGCAGACCATGTCCTTCTGGTCGGTCAGCCGCCGGTACTGTCGGTGGACCGCCGGGAACCCCGGGGCGACGTCGAGCGAGAACTGTTCGGCCGGGAAGAACGGGTACGGCGGGTCGCCCCCATCGTCTCCGCCGACGAGGTCGGTCACGATTCGACCCCCGTCCCGTTTTTGCGGCGGTCGGCAGACGGCTGGCGGTCGCGCCGCGCGCGGCGCGGCCGCCAGCCCTCGCGACGACGTGGCGACTGTCGGGCAGCGTCGAGGGAATCGCTGGTATTCGGTAGCATGTCAAAGTGGTTCGGTCGAACGTCGAAAAGTGGTCGGGTTACGGCGTCAGTTGCCGGCCTGCTGTCTGGCGGCCTCCCACATCTCCGTCCACTTCTCCTCCTCGCTGGGGTAGTAGTCGATGGAGTTGTCGGCGATCTTGTCGAGGTCGTCGAGGTGCAGGATCTCCTGCTGGTTCTCCGAGAGTAGCTCTCGGGCGGCATAGTTCGCCGGGGGCGACTTGCGGAGTTCCGTCCACGCGATGTTGGCCTGTCCCTCCTTCGACAGCGACCACTTCATGAACGCCTCGGTGGTGTTCTGCTGGGCGTCGGTCTCGGCCTGCGTGGTCATCGTCATGCCCTCGACCCAGAACAGCCCGCCGAGCCCGGGGTTGGGCATGAACCGGAACTTGTCGGTACCGAGGTCCTGCTCGACGGTCTTGAGCTGCGCGTAGTTGAACAGGAAGCCGTCGAACATGTACACCGTCTCGTTGATGAGTGGCCGGTTCGCCTCGTTCGCGGAGCCCGCCAGCAGCTGGGCGTTCGAGAACAGGTCCGCAGCCGCGTCCTGGACCTTCTGCATGTCCTCCTCCGGGAGCCCGTACACCTTCTCGGCGGTCACCTCGCCGTCGATGGAGATCTCGCCCTCCTCGATGAGGTACAGCGCGACCTTCGGGCCGCCCCACAGCGGCAGGTTGAAGATCTCGTAGCGGTCCTGATACTGGTCGTCCCAGAGGACGCTCCACGACTGGACCTCCTCCTCGGAGACGTAGTCGGAGTTATAGATGAGACCGTTGATGCCCCACCGCGGCGGAATCCCGTACCGCTCGTCCTCGTAGAACATCGCGCGGTGGTTCCGGACCCGCTCGGGTATCGCTTCGAGCTCGTCGGCGAACAGCTCTTCGTCGATCGGTTGGGCGAGCCCGGCCTCCGCGAGGCGCTGGACCCACACGGTGTCGGGGACGATGAACTGGTAGTCCGAGCCAGACTGGATCTGCTGGAACCCCTGCAGGTCCGAGCCGATGAACTCCGTCGAGACTGACAGGCCGGTCTGGTTCTGGAACCGGCCGGTGACCGACGGGACGTCCCAGCCGCTCCACGTCAACCCCTGGATGCTGTCGGCGAACGGGCCGTTCACGCCGAAGTGCTGCGGGCCCGCTTCGGTCGTCGTGTCGCCACCGGCGGCCGTCGTCTCGTCGCCGGCCTCGGTCGTGTCCTCCTCCGTAGTCGTTTCGTCGTCCTGTCCACCACCCGTACAGCCGGCCAGTCCCGCCATGCCGGCCGCGCCGAGTCCCTTCAGTAGTCTGCGCCGTTCGATCCGTGAGAGTTCTTCCCTTGTCACACCCAAACATTACTCAGATTACGATATAATAATCACGGAATTGTTCGGCCTACAGTTGATTACTATTTATCGGTCATTATTGTAAATCCGCATAAATTGATGGAATTCTATTAAAATGTGGTCGCTCGCGAACGGCGCGAGGGCAGTCGCCGTCGCAGAGAGGGATCGACGGCGAGCGCCCGCCGCCAGACGGGGACGGGGTCGGGTCCGTTACTCCCCGAAGTACTGGCGGACCAGTTCGGCGACCGTGAACAGCCCGAAGGTGATGACGACCACGATGGTCGAAATCGCGTTGTAGCGGGGGCTGATACCGGCCCGGAACCGCTGCTGGAGCGCGACGGGCAGTAGCGTGTCGCCGCCCGACAGGATGAAAACCATCGCGGACTCGCCGAACGAGATGGTGAACGTGAGCAGCAGGCTGGCGACCAGTGCGGGGCCGAGCACCGGAACGGTCACCTCGCGGATGACCTGAACGTAGCTGGCCCCGAGGTCGCGGGCGGCCCGTTCGAGCTCCTCCTCCGGGCCGAGTTTCCCGGCCACGATGAACGCCGCGAACGGCATCGTGAGTGCGACGTGACCGAACACGACGGTGAACTTCGACATTTCGAGCCCGAGCGTCTGCTGGAAGAACGCCAGCATCCCGAATCCGGAGATGAGCGGCGGGATCATCGCGGGCGTCGCCAGCACGAACGGGTACACCGAACTCCCGGTGAACTCGTACCGGGAGATGGCGAACCCGCCCATCCCGCCCAGGGCGGTGGCGACGACGCTCGTGATCAGCGCGACCTGGAGCGAGTTCAACAGCGGGTCGATGTAGTCGCCGTAGTACGGGCCGAACAGTTGCGTGTACCAATCGGTCGTGAGGTTGTCCAGCGGGTAGATCGGGATGGGGCTCCCGTCGAACGAGAACAGCACCATCACCACGATGGGCGTGAACAGCACCACGTACACCGCGAGCACCCACGCCCTGAGACCGTAGCCGAGCAGCCGGCGAGTGACGTTTCCAGTCATCAGAACAACTCCTCCATGTCGAAGACGTAGAACACGCCCACCAGCACGAGCACGACGAACGCCATCATCACGCCCGACGCGGCGGCTGCGGTGCCCCACGCCACCGACCCTTCGAGTTGTAGCAGTATCGACTCGGAGTAGGTGGTGTTCTTCGCACCCCCGAGGATGCGCGGGACGGCTTGATTACCGAGCGACAGCAGGAAGACGAACAGCCCACCGAGGATCATCCCGGGGAGCGCCGCCGACAGCGTCACCTCGCGGTGGACCCGGAGCGGTCCCGCGCCGAGGTCCTGTGCGGCTTCGAGCCACGCCTCGTCGAGCTGTCGCAGCATCGCGTACAGCGGCAGCACCATCAGCGGGAGGTAGAGGCTCGCGAGCCCGAAGATGACTGCGGGCTGGCTGTAGACCAGCCACCGGAGCGGTTCCCCGATCACGCCGAGGGACAGCAGGAACCCGTTGATGAACCCCTGCGGGCTCCCGAGTTGGATCATGGCGTACGAGCGCACGAAGAAGTTGATCCACAGCGGCGCGATGACGAGGAACAGCAGCATGTTCCGGAACCGGTCGTCGGCCTTCAGCGCGAGGTAGTAGCTCACGGGGAGTCCCACCACGAGCGCGATGGCGGTCGTGATGACCGCGACCCGAACGCTGTAGAACAGCGCCCCGCGGAACGTCTCGCTGGTCAGAACGGTCGCGTAGTGGTCGAGCGTGAGCTCGTTGGTCATCTGCAGGTTCTGCTGGACGCGCACACTGAAGCTGAGGATGGTCAGGATCGGTATCGCGAAGAACAGCGTGAGGTACGCGACCGGCGGAAGCGCGACGAGCGCGCCCCTCGTCCGCTTGGAGACCGAGCGCAGACGCTGGGAGAACCCGGTCGCTTCGCCGCCGGTTTCTGTGTTGACGCCCATCGAATCACTCCGTGATGACGTACGCGCTCTCGCGGTCGAACCCGACGCCGACCGTGTCGCCGCGGGCGAGCAGGTCGTCGCCGTCCGCGGCGGGCTGTTCGGCCTGCAACCGCACATCCCCGACGGTCACCTCGTAGGTGATGTCGTCGCCCTGGTAGATCCGGTCGGCGACCGTCCCCTCGAAGCTGTTGTCGGCGTCGACGGACGACTCCGAGACGGTGATGCGCTCGGGACGCACCGAGACGAATCCCCTGCCGGAGTCGGGGATATCGTCCCTGTCAGCGGCGACGATCTCGAGTCCGCTGTCGGTCTCGACGGTCGTTCCGTCCGCCTCGTCGATCTCTCCCTCGAACAGGTTCGTGTCGCCGATGAACTCCGCGACGAACGGCGTTGCGGGCTCCTCGTACACCTCGCGTGGCGTCCCCACCTGGACGAGCTTGCCGTCGTTCATCACGCCGATGCGGTCGCTGGCGGTCAGCGCGACCTCCTGGTCGTGGGTCACGTAGAAGAACGTCGACTCGAGGTCGTCGTGGATGCGCCGCAGTTCGAGCTGCATCTCCTTGCGGAGCTTCACGTCCAGCGAGGACAGCGGCTCGTCCAGCAGCAGGAGGTCGGGCTCGGTCAGCAACGACCGACCGAGCGCGATCCGCTGCTGCTCGCCGCCCGACAGCTCCTCGATCTCGTTGTCGGCGTACCCCTGGAGGTCCAGCACGTCGAGCATCTCCTCGGCGCGCTCGCGGCGGACGGACTTGGATTCGCCCTGCATCTTCAGCCCGAAGGTCAGGTTCTCGAAGACGTTCTTGAACGGGAACAGCGCCAGATCCTGGAACACCATGCTTGTCGGGCGCTTCTCGGCGGGGACCGCGGTCATGTCTGCCCCGTCGATGCTGATCGAGCCATCGGTCTCGTCCTCCAGTCCCGCGAGCATCCGGAGGAGCGTCGTCTTCCCGCAGCCTGACGGGCCGACGAGCGTGAAGAACTCGCCGTCCCTGATGGTGAACGAGACGCCGTCGACCGCGGTCAGTTGGCCGAACTCCTTCCGAAGGCCGTCCACCGCTACGGCGACGTCCGACGCCGTCTCGGTCGCGGGTTCGCTCCGCGTGCTTGAGGTTGTCATCCTATGGAACCCATTTCGACAACAGACACATAAGTGTCTTCGCTTTATTCCAATTTCCAGTAGATGGGACAAATATCCATACTTTAATCCGGTCTATGCACACTAATCGTCGGAAAATTAGTTTCATTTTCGAATTTCAATGCTACTTACATTTACGGGCTCGACGGTGATCGGCGACCCCGTTCGTTTTATCGTGGTACCGTTGTATGCGACACGTATGACCTCGGAATCGGAGCTACTGGAGCGCGACGACGCGGTCATCTCCGACGCGATGAAGATCCGGTTCTTCCCGTTCGGGATGGCCTCGCAGGACGGAAGTACGCTGACGGGCGTCGACGGCGAGGAACTCATCGACTTCAACGCGTCGTGGGCGGTCGCGAACACCGGGTACCGCCATCCCGTCGTCCGCGAGCGCGTCGAAAACCAGCTTCGGGAGGCGACGGCGAACTCGCCGCTCTCGATCCCACAGGAGCCGGTGGTCCGACTGGCCGAACGGTTGCGGGACCTGACGCCGATGGAGTTCCCGACGAAGGTGTGGTTCGGCCACTCGGGGTCGGAGGCCGGCGACCTGCTCTCGAAGGCGATCCCCGCGAAAGGCGACGGCGACACCGTCGTCACGTTCGAGGGATCGTACCACGGCATCACGGCAGGCGCGGCGTCGATATCCGGCCACGGGGCCCTCGACGGATTCGCGTCCGAGGACGTCGTCACCCTCCCGTTCCCGAACCGGTTCCGGGCGGACTGCTCGCCGGGGGAGCTGACCGAGAGAGCGCTCGACCGCGTCTCCGAGGCGTTCGAGGCGAACGACGTCGCGGGGCTCATCACCGAACCGCTCCAGAGCGACGGCGGCGTCCTCGTCCCGCCGCCGGGGTTCCTCGACGGGCTGGCCGACCTCTGTGCGGACCACGACGCCTACTTCGTCGTCGACGAGGTGAAGGCGGGGCTCGGCCGGACCGGCGAACTGTTCGCGTTCGAGCACGCCGACGTCGTGCCGGACGCGATCATGCTGGGCAAACCGCTCGGGAGCGGGCTCCCCATCAGCGCGGTCGTCGGCCGCGCGGAACTGGTCGACTTCGAGCCCGCGGGCCACATGATGACGACCGCGGCGAGCCCGCTGCCGGTCGCGGCCGCGCTGGGGACCCTCGACGTGATCGAGCGGGAGGAGCTTCCGCGTCGCGCTGCACGCCTCGGGGACAGGCTCGCCGAGCGCCTCCGCGACGTCGCGGCGGACTCACCGGTAGTCGGCGACGTCCGCGGTCGCGGCCTGATGCACGGCCTCGAAATCGTGACCGAGGACGGACTCGACCCCGCGCCGACCCTCACCGCCACGATCTCGCTCTGGGCGCGCGAACACGGGCTGGTACAGTTCTACGTCGGCACGGAGTCGAACGTTCTGGAGATCACCCCGCCGCTGACCATCTCGAAGTCGACGCTCGACGAGGGGTGTGCCCGGCTCGCGGCCGCCATCGAGGACAGCAGGTCAGGACCACCGGCCGAGGCGCTACTCGAACAGTACGCCGGTTGGTAGCACGTCGACGGCGCGACCACGCAATCACGTCGCCCGGAATTACGTCACCCCGAAAATCAGCGCCCGCTCGCCCGCAGTCACTCCGCTCGCAGCCGATTACACCGCTCGCAGGACAAGCACGCGCTCGCCCGCGGTGTCGGTCTTACCCACGTCGGCGGTGACCTCGGTCCCGCCCTCGACAGTTTCGGGGTCGACGCCTCGGACGACGCCGGTCAACCGCACGCCGCCGAAGTCAGCGACCGCGGTGACGTACGGCGCGTCGTCGGCGAACGAGGGCGCGGCGACGTGGACCGTCGTGAACGTCTCGACTTCGCCGCGCGCTGGCAGGGGGACCTCCGTCAGTTCGGTCGCGCCGCAGTGCGGACAGACCCGCCGTGGCGGGAGCGAGCCGTGGCCCTCGGGGCATTCGAGGTAGAACCCCTCGTCCGCCGCGATGGCGTCGAGGAAGTCGTCGTACCCCTCGTCACGGACGCGCTCGGATCCGCCGCTCGCACCGCCGGCGTCGCCGCTCATACGTCCACCTCCAGCACGTGGACCGTGGTACTCGCGACCGTGCCGCCCGCGTTGTGGGTCACGCCGACTTTCCCGCCGACCGCGTCGCTGTTGGGGTGGTCGCCCCGGAGCAGTCGGGTCATCTCCACGACCTGACTCGTGCCGGTCGCGCCGACAGGGTGGCCCTTCGCCTTCAGGCCGCCCGAGAGGTTGATGGGCCGGTCGCCGTCGCGGGTGGTCTCGCCGCGGGCCGCCGCGCCGATGGCCTCGCCGGGCGCGTAGAAGTCGAGCGCTTCGAGCGCGAGTACTTCCGCGATAGTGAAACAATCGTGGACCTCCGCGACCGCGACGTCATTCGTATCGATGCCGGCGTCGGCGTAGGCCTCCTCGGCGGCGCGCTCGGCGGCGGGCGTGCGTGCGAGGAACTCGCGGTCCTGGAGCGCCATCTTGTCGCCGCCCTGTCCGGTGCCGGTCACCGCGACCGGCGCGTCGAGTTCGTTCGCCTCGGCGTACTCCTCGCTGACGAGGACGGCCGCGCTCGCGCCGTCAGTGATGGGGCAGGCGTCGAACAGCCCCAGCGGTTCGGCGATGGTCGGCGCGTCGAGCGCGTCCTCGACGGTGATGGCTGACTGGTACTGGGCGTACTCGTTGCCGAGCGCGTTGTCGTGGTTCTTGACCGCGATCTCGGCGAGGTCCTCCTGCGTCCCGCCGTACTGGTCGAAGTACGCTCTTGCCATCAGCGCGTACGCTGCGGGGAACGTCATGCCAGCGCGGACCTCGTAGAGGTCGTCGGCCGCGATGGCGAGCCCTTCGGTCGACCCCGCGGTGCCGAGGTTGTTCATGCGCTCGGCCCCGCCGACGAGCACCGCGTCGGCTTCGCCGTTTCGAAGGTCCTTGACGGCCTCGCGGACGGCCACGCCCGAGGACGCACATGCGCTCTCGTAGCGCGTGGCCGGTGCATTCAGCCCGGCGGCCTCGGCCATCAGCGGGCCCTGATGGCCCTGATGCTCGCTCAGCGCGCCCATGAAGTTGCCGTAGTTCAACTGCTCGATGTCCTCGCGAGGCACGCCCGCGTCGGCGAACGCGCGCTCGCTCGCCTCCGCGAAGAGGTCTCGGCCCGTCCGCTCGGGATGCTCGCCGAAGTGCGTGAGGCCGACCCCCGCGACTCGTACGCCTGTCATGCCCGTACCTACGGTATGGACAGTTAAGAAAGGCATCGTTCTCCCCGTCGGGCGTCGGTTTCCGGCGGCGCGTCACTGGCTGAAACCACCACCGGAATGCGCTCGGCTCGACAGACCACGGGATCGCGCTCGGTGGATCATCCGCCGAGGATGCGCTCGGTGCAACAGTCCACCAGAAAGCGCCCGGTGGGACAACCCACGTGGCCGCACCCGGCAAAACATTCCACGAAGTCGCGCTCGGTGACGCAGACTCTCGGGTGGGACTGAAAGGGGCCGCCCGCTCGCGGGCCGAAGGCCCGTGGTCGTCTCCGGCGGCCCTATTCGGAGCGCCGAGCGAAACGAGGCGCGAGAATATCCGCCGGAGCGACCGCGAGCGGGCGGGGGCTTTCTAACCGGTCGCCCCTGGAACTACCCTCGTCTCAATCATCAATCCGACAAAATCGAATTCTCCATCACTATCTCTCCTTGGAAATCCGAGGAGTGAGTTTTTCATTCGGGGAGTGAGTATCCCACTGCATGGGCGTGAGGCCACCACCTACGAACGACGACGACGGACCGGAGGTCATCGAGTTCGGCATCGCAGTGGTGGCGGCCGAACTCGACGGCGCAACGGTCTCCTTTCCGGCGACCGGCGAGGAGGTTGTCGACCGGCTCTCGGACCCGCGCATCAAGTACGACGTGAAGGGCCACGCGGTGGCGCTCTCGGAAGCGGTCTCGGAGCTCGACCGCGACCGGTTCGAGAACGAACAGGAGTTCCTGAACGCGCTCCATCCGGTGTTCGAGCGCTACCGCAACTCCCGGACGCCAGGTGTCATCGAACGGGTCAGGGCCGCGCTACCGCTGTGAACTGAATATTTTCTGATGTTTTTTGGACCGTGTTCGAAGTGCTACGCGAAGAGAGAATGGGATATCGAACGCCCTCGGCGCGCTCGACTACTGAGAAATCGAAGATATAGCCTCGAAAGCCCTCGGCGGGCTCGCGGTCGCTGGCCGACATAGCCTCGCTCGCTGTCGCTCGCTCGGATAGGGGTCGGCCAGACGACCAAGCGGTGCGCGAGCCCGCCTCGCCCTTTCAGTCCACCAGGACGTTGCTCGACTGGCCGGTCGAAGTCGGCACTCAATTGAGTGTCTCTACACGTTCGATGGTTCACGTTCGTTGCAAACTGAGTAGCACCTAGCGCGTTCAGATCCCCGCTCCGGTCGGCGCGTCCGGGAGTTCGTACTTGTCGGCGTCGATTCCCAGCTCCTCCAGCGCGGCGTCGACGTGTCGCTCCTCGGCGAAGTCGACGCCCTCCTCCTCGCGGAGTCGCTGGGCGGTCGCCAGCACCTCGCCGCGGCGGTCGTCCGGGATCGCCCACTTGTCGGTCGAGAGTTCGATGGTCAGCCCGTTGTGGTCGCGGGTGTACAGCGAGTGGAAGATGCCGCGGTCGAACTCGTTGTAGCCGTGACCGATGGCGTCAAGCGACTCCTTGATCTCCACGAATCGCTCGGGGTCGATGCTGAAGGAGATGTGGTGGACCGCGCCGATGCCCGTGCGCTGGGGACGCGGGTCCGAGTCGCGGTCCTCGTTCACGAAGAACGTGACGATGCCGCCGTCGCCCGAGTCGAAGAAGAGATGGGTCTGAGAGGGGTCGTCGAGGTTCGGCTGGCGCAGGACGAGGGGCATTCCGAGCACGTCGCGGTAGAACTCGATGGTGTCCTCGGCGTTGCTCCCGATGAGGGTGATGTGGTCGGTGCCCGTGGTGTGGAGCGCGCTGTCGGGCAGGTCAGGCGTGATCTCGTAGTCGTCGGCCGACCGTCGTCCGTTGGACATGTGAGTCCGTAGTCGCCCGGCAGTAATAGGCTTCAGGTAACACTCACGTCACCGGTATCGCGGCTCCTCGACCATATTATTTACACAAAATTCCATAGAATAATTTAATACCGGACACAAAATTGCGGGCGCGCTCGTGGTCGAGAACGACCACTCGCTCCCGCACGTGCTCGACCTCGCCGTCGTCGACGGTCCCGACACGTCTCACGCGGTCGAGCAGGGCCTCAGCGGAACGTTCTCGGTCGAGTCCGACGGTCGGAAGGTGTACGAGGAGTTCCTCGTCGACACCGGAACGTACGTGGTCGAGGTGACCGTTGACGGCGAGACCGAACAGATCGAGTACCAGCCGATGGCGCAGTCGGGTCGCGTTCTCACCGTCTCGGTCTCCGGGAGCGGGGAGTTGGACTGGACGATCTCGTCGGTCGAGTGAGCCTCAGTCCAGGAGCGGAGTAATCGTCAGTTCAGCCCCGCCTCGAACGCCTGCTGGAGGTCTGCCTGCAGGTCCTCGACGTGCTCGATGCCGACGCTCGCCCGGATGAGGCCGTCCCGCAGGCCCGCGGCCTCGCGCTCCTCGGCCGGAATCGCGGCGTGGGTCATCGTCGCGGGCTGTTCGATGAGGCTCTCGACGCCGCCCAGACTCTCCGCGAGGGTGAAGACGTCCGTCTCGCTGACTACCTCGGCCGTCTCTTCGAGGCTGGCGTCCAGTTCGAAGCTGACCATCCCGCCGAAGTCGTCCATCTGCTCGCTCGCGAGGTCGTGATCGGGGTGCGAGTCGAGGCCCGGGTAGTACACCCGGTTGACCGCGTCGTGGCTCTGGAGCCAGTCGGCGAGCGTGCGGGCGTTCTCGCAGTGGCGGTCCATCCGAACGGGCAAGGTCTTCGTCCCGCGGAGCACGAGGAAGCACTCGTGCGGGCCGGGGGTCGCGCCGACGCTGTTCTGGTAGAAGCCGAAGCGCTCGTCGAGGTCCTCGTCGTTCGTCACCAAGGCCCCGCCGACCACGTCGGAGTGGCCGCCCATGTACTTCGTCAGGGAGTGACAGACGGCGTCGGCACCCAGTTCGAGCGGGCGCTGGAGGTACGGCGTCGCGAAGGTGTTGTCCACGACCGAGAGCGCGCCGTACTCGTCGGCGAGGTCGGCGGTCGCTTCGATGTCGACCACGTTGAGCAGCGGGTTGGTCGGCGTCTCGACCCAGACGAGTTCGGTCGCCTCGCGCATGGCGGCCTCGGTTTCGGCCACGTCGGTCATGTCCACGAAGTCGAACTCGAGGTCGTACTGCTCGTACACCTGCGTGAAGATGCGGTGAGTGCCGCCGTACACGTCCTCGCTGGCGACCACGTGATCGCCCGATTCGAGCAGGTTCAGGACGGTGTTGATGGCTCCCATCCCGCTGGAGAACGCCCGGCCGTACTCGCCGCCTTCGAGGTCGGCGACGTTGGCTTCGAGGTCGGTCCGGGTCGGGTTGCCGGTCCGGGAGTACTCGTAGCCGCGGTGGTCGCCCGGCGCGTCCTGCTCGTAGGTCGAGTTGGCGTGGATCGGAGTCATCAGCGCGCCCGTCTCCTCGTCGGGCTCCTGCCCGGCGTGGATCGAGCGCGTCTCGAAGCGGAACTGGTCGCTCTCGTTATCCCCATGTGACTCGTTCGTCTGGTCGCTCATGGGAGATGCGTCGCGCGGACGGCAGGTTACTCTTGTCCTTTCGGCGCGTTCGGCCGTCACTCCGAAACGACGGCTGTCCTGGTACTCCGGAACGACTGCCGACTGCGTCATTCCGAGGCGACGACCGACCCGCGCGACTCCTGACTCTCGCGCTTCCAGAACCACGCGCCGACGTTGGCCGCGACGCCGAGGATGAACAGCCCCCACGTCGCCCACCACGACTGAAACCAGAGCACGTCCATGTACACGATGGGGCCCTTCACGAGCGGCCAGAGCGGTTCGATGCGCGTCGAGACGTCGGGTGCCGACAGCATGTCCGCGAACAGGTGTGCGAGCCCGGTGACCCAGACCGCGATGACGCCCATCTCGTATGCGTTTCGGGCACCGCGGTCCGAGAACCAGTCGGTCCGGTCGTCGATCTTCGTGAACGCCCAGCCGAGCAGCGGCCCGAAAACCATCGCCATCACGGTGACTGCCAGCACCGTGTGGAAGACACCGTGGTGGTGGATGCCCTGGAGATTCGAGAGGTACAGATCCACGTCCGGCAACATCCCGAACCAGAAACTCGAAACGACGTACACTGCCGCGGTGTCCCGGCGGTCGATGAAGTACCACGCGGGCGCGAGCCAGAGCAGCGCCATGCCGAGGTGACCCAGTACGTCGACCATAGCCGGGTTACCGTCGCCGGTCGGAAGGGACTGATGGCTGTCCACGCCGCGCCGACAGCGACCGTCGCTCGACCCGTCGTGACGCAGACAGGCGAGGAACGCACCATTTATAACGCCGACAGGCTAACAGGGTCATACGACTATGCCGAGCTCGAATGGACCCTACCACAGCACTCGCGACAAACTCTCGAACAGCCCCCGCGAGAGCGGTACCTCCCCGCCCCAGCGCGCCGTCCAGCAGTTCGAGGAGGGCCAGAAGGTCCACCTCAAGATCGACCCGAGCGTCGAGAAAGGTCGGTTCCACCCGCGATTCGGCGGTCAGACCGGCGAGATCGTCGGCGAGCAGGGCCGGGCGTACAAGATCCGCGTCACCGACGGCGGCAAGGAAAAGACCCTCATCGTCACCCCGGCGCACCTGACGGCTCAGGAGTAGCATGACGATATTCAAGGAGAAGGTCGAGGAGGAGTACCTTACGACCGCGGAGGCCAAGGATCTCCTCGCCGACGTCGAGCAGGATCGGGCCCTCGACGAGGACCGCGAGCTCCCCTACGAGGTCGCGCGGGCCATCGACCACGTCAACCGGTTCGCCGTGCTCGAACCCGAGGAGTCGCGCGAACTGGTCGCCGAGCTGGTCGAACTCGACAAGGTCGACGAGCCGACCGCGTACAAGATCACGGACGTTCTCCCGCAGGACCGCGACGAGCTCCGCTCGCTGTACGCTCAGGAGCGCTACACGCTTTCGGGCGAGGAGCTCGACGACATCCTGAACGTCGTGGCGAAGTACAGCTGAACAGTTCCCCGCTCCGTCCACCAACGCTTTAAGTATCTCGTCGGCGTACCCAGTGACAATGAGCGAACAGCATCAGGCGGAGGAAGGGGTTCCCGCGGTCGTCCTCGACTACCTCCCTCGCGGTCGGGCGGACGACGACAGACCACAGCATCGCAAACAGCCGATAGCGTACGCGCTCGGCGTCGAGGAGTTCCGGCTGTTCGAGGTCACGCTCGAGGAGGACGTGAGCCTCACCATCACCGACCGGTTCGACGCAGACCGGTCGAGCGACGTCGTGGCAAGCGTCCGCGAGGTCGATTTCGAGGACCTGTCGGGCGCGGCCCAGTCGGAACTCGAACACGCCATCCGGGCGGTGGTCGAGTCCGACGAGGAGCGGTTCGTGAACTTCTACAACGACGCCCAGCCCATCACGCTCCGGCTCCACCAGCTCAACCTCCTGCCGGGCATCGGCAAGAAGCTCCGGAACAACATCCTCGAACAGCGCAAGCGCAAGCCGTACGAGAGCTTCGAGGACCTCGAAGAGCGGGTGTCGGGGCTCCACAAGCCCAAGGAGGTGCTCGTCGAGCGCGTGCAGGAGGAGCTCCGCGAGGACGACCTGAAGTACCGGACGTTCGTGCGGGTCGAGGAACAACAGCAGTAGGACTTCCGCTTCGGTCGCGTTTCGTCGTTCGGACGGTCTCGAAGCAAGTAGAGCAGACAGATACGTCTCGACGTCGTCACACGCCCGAAATCGACTCGAAGAAAATCCCGGTCGCTACTCCTCGGCGTCTTCGTCCTCGGCGTCTTCGTCCTCGTCGCCCTCGGCCGCCTTCAGCGAGTCCTCGGGGATGCCCGTCTCCTGCCCGTCCTCGAAGCTGACGGTGTAGGTGCTGTCGCCGAACATCGTCTCCATCACCTGCGTGACCTGTCCCTCCTCGCCGTCGTAGTCGCTGTGCTCGTCGTGCAGGACGACGCGGTCGTCTTCCTCGAAGCTCATGCCACGAGATAGCCCCGCGGCCGATAAAAGCGACCCGGTTCGGCGCGGCTCGGGACGATTGGCCGCGGAGAGACGCCGACGGTTGTCCGAACGCCCGCAACTGTCCCCCGACAGTCGGCGCGGCTTTCCGGCGACCGAAGACTTATTCGGACCGCCTCACGAACTGTCACGTTATGACCGCTCGCCGCACGCGCTCCGTTCCGCCGTCGCGACCGTTTCGAGCCGTCCGTACGCATTCGCCGTCGCGATGACGACCGTCGACGACCTCTGGTATCTCGCCACGCGGGCCGAACAGCGCGCCGAGCAGGCCCACCACCGACTGGTCGACGACCACGAAGGGTTCCTCGAACACTGTCACTCCCGGCGGGTGTCCCGCTCGCGATTCCGCACGCTGGCCGACCGCATCGCCGACTGCGGCGGGCCCTTCGGCGCGCACTCGGTGGCGTACCGTCCATCGGGCGAGCTCCTGCTCGTCTGGCACGAGGGCGTCGACATGTGGGTCGTCCCCGGCGGCGAGCCCGAGCCCAGCGAGTCGTTCCGGGAGGCCGCCGAGCGCGAACTCGCCGAGGAGGCTGGCGTGACGGCGAGCTACGACGGACTGGCGATGAACGTCCGGGTCGACGTGCGCTGTGACGACTACTCGACGTGGGGCGTGCTCCCGCTGTTCGCAGCCCGGGTCGAGGACGACGCGACTCCGGAGCCCGCGGACCCGGACGGCGAGATCACCGATGCGCAGTGGTTCGACGATCTGCCGGAGAACACCCGCGACCGGGACGACCTGCTGACGTGGCGCGAGTACGCGCTGGAGTAAAGTAGGGAGGGATCTCCAGATCGTATCGGTCGGCGTGTCGAGAAGCCCCCGGCAAGTACTGATAGTTCGAATGGAGAGAAGCTAGCTATTGCCGAGACATCGGAGAGACCGCATCGCGACTGCCACCGCACCGCGACGGCAGGCCTCACACCCTCCAGCCGCGGCGGGGGGGGGGGGGGGCCCCCCCCCCCCCCCCCCCCCCCCCCCCGCGGGCCCCCCCGGGGCCCCCCCCCCCCCCGCCCCCCCCCCCCCCCCCCCCCCCCCCCGCGGGCGGCGGCCCCGCCCCCCCCCCCCCCCCCCCCCCCCCCCCCCCCGCCGCCCTCGTGCTGACCGCCCTTGTGCCCGCCACCCTCGTGCCCGCCACCGCGACCGCAACGTGGACCGCTCCCGTCCGATCTGGACGTGGACCGCTCCGGTCCTATCTGGACGCGGACCGCTCCGGTCCTATCCGTGCGAAACCCCGTCCTGCGACTCGGCTTTCATCCGGCGGAGCGCGGCCCGGGCGTTGCTCGCGTCGTAGCCGAACAGCACGTTCTCGCCGTACGCCTCGGCGACCTCCGCGGCGTGGATGAGGTTGTCCACGTCCACGTCGACAGCGTACAGCTCCACGCTGAACGGCCGGTCCAGCGCGTCAGCGAACCCGCTGGCGATGGTCTCCAGCCAGTAGGTCGTGGTGTAGGCCATGTCGTACAGCGGGACCACGAACTCGTCGACGTACTCGGCGAGCGCGTCGAGGTCGAGGCCGGCGCGCTCGTAGAGGTGGCCGGGGTACGGGTCGGGGTACAGCGTGAAGTAGGTCTTGCCCGGAATCCGGTCGGCGGCCTCCGCCACGAACTCCGTGATGACGTCCGCGCGCCACGCAAACCGGTCGTCGAACTCGCTCGATTCGAACTGCTCGTCGCACCGCTCGCAGTGGCAGTACTCCGCTCGGGGGAACCCAACGTCGTCGAGGCGCACGTCGGGATTCACCTCGGCGCAGTCGGAGATGATCTCCAGCACGCCCTCGCGGTAGTCCTCGCGGGTCGGGCAGACGTACGCCCAGTCGAAGTACGGTCGCTCGCGGGTCGCGCGCTCGCCCGCGTCGCTCACGGCCGCGAGATCCGGCTCGGCCTCGACCGCGGCGTTGTCGCCGAAACACGACACCATGTTCACCCCGTCGGCCAGCGGTTCTGCCGACCGGCCGGTCACGTCCTTGACCTCGTAAAAGCCCACATCGAACTCCGCCCACTCCAACTCCTCCTCGTTTCGCGTGACGACGCCGAACATACGAGTCGGTTGGCGACCGCGCGGGGTAAGTCGTTCGCTCCGAGGAGCCAGACCTACCGCCTATCTACCCGCGGTTGCACGCCTGCGGGAGCGAGGCGTTCGTGGCCGACGGTTCGTCCACCGACTCGACCGACCAGTTCGCGGCCTGCCCGCGCATGATGAGCGCCTCCTCGGCCGAGCCGTTCTGCACGGTGATCGCCGGCGGCTGGTCGTCGGCCGTCGGATCGAACGCCGATGGGTCGTCGGCCTGCTGGCCGAGCGAGGCGTTCTCGCAGAGGACGGCCGCATCGACGGCTATCCGGTCGATGACCACGCCAGCGACGGTGGTGTTGCGGGTCCACTGGCGGTCGAGCGTCCGGTTCTGGACGTTCGGGTCGAACAGGTCACCGCCCGGCACGTCGAGCACCGACCGATTTCGGACGATCAACCGCGTCGCGGTCACGTTGAGCAGGCGGCCCCGCTCGACGTCGAACCGGCCGAGGGTCGCGTTCGTGATGGTGACGTTCTCCCGGCCCCCGTCGGGCGTCGACACGTTCTCGACGACCACCTCCTCGACCGTCGCGTTCAGGACGGTGGCGTTGCGCAGCAGCCACGTCCGGACCGTCACGTTGTCGAGCGACACCTTGTACTGAGTCGCGTTCGCGTTCGGTATGGCGTTCGCGTTCGCAACGTCCGCGGCGGCTTGCGGTGCGTCCACGGTCGCTCGCGGCGCGTCCGGGCTCACACCGGCGACGGGGACGACGCCGGCCAACAGCATCGCCAGGGAGAGTCCGACTGCGAGGACTCCTCGTGTACTCATGTCTCCGACGGTACTCCGAGACGAAGGATAAACGAGCGCGACCGTTCTGACCGTTTTCCGGCGTAACGGCGCGTTTCGGCCGGGGTAGCGGTCGCTTATCTGACTGGAAGTTCAGCCCGTCGCTACTCCGCGGCGATGTGGGAAGCGAGGTCCTCCCGCAGGATGGTCTCGCAGTAGGCACACCGCACCCCGTCGTCGAGTACCTCGAATTCGGTGGCGACTGGCTCGTCGGCGTTGGTGATGCACTCGTGGTTCGGACACGATAGCACGCCGATCACGCGCTCCGGTCGGTCGAGATACTGCTTCTCGACCACTTCGTACTCCCGGACGATGTTGATGGTCGCTTCTGGCGCGATGAGCGACAGCACGTCGACCTCGTCCTGACTCAGCTCGCGGTCCTCGACCTTCACGATGTCCTTCTTGCCCATCCGGTCGCTCGGGATGTTCATGCCGACGCTGACCGTCTCGCCGCCCGCGCCGTCGATGCCGAGGATGGCGAGGACGTTGAGCGCTTGCCCGCCACGGATGTGGTCGATGACGGTGCCTCTGGCGATCTTGCTGACGCGGAGTTCGTGGTCGCTCATCTGTCTCCCTCCAGCATGAGATCGAGCAGCGCCATCCTGACCGGCACGCCGTTGTGGGCCTGCTCGAAGTAGCTCGCGTAGTCGGAGTCGTCGACCTCGGGCGCGATCTCGTCGACCCGCGGCAGGGGGTGCATCACGGTCAGGTCGTCTTTGGCCGACTCCAGTGTTTCGAGGTCGATGCCGTACTCGCCCGCGACCTGCTGGTACTCGTTCTCGTCTGGGAAGCGCTCGCGCTGGATGCGCGTGACGTACAGCACGTCGAGTTCGGGCAGCACCGCGTCGAGTTCGGTGTGCTCGCGGACGTTCGCGCCCGACTCGTGGAGGTCGTAGCGGACACTCCGCGGAAGCTTCAGGCTCTCGGGACTCACGAAGTGCTGGTCCGCGTCGAAGTTCGTGAGCGCGTGGGCCAGCGAGTGGACCGTCCGGCCGTACTTCAGGTCGCCCATGATCCCGACCGTGAGGTCGTCGAGCCCGGCGTTCTCCCGGATGGTGTACAGGTCGAGCAGGGTCTGGGTCGGATGGTGGCCCGCGCCGTCACCGGCGTTGAGCAGTGGCACGTCTACGAACTCGCTCACCATCCGGGCCGCGCCCTGACTCGGATGGCGGAGCACGAGCGCGTCGGCGTACCCCTCGACGACCCGCGCGGTGTCGGCGAGGCTCTCGCCTTTCTTCACCGACGACGAATCGACGCTGCCCATGTCGACCGCGTCGCCGCCGAGGCGCTTGATTGCGGTCTCGAAGCTCATCTTGGTCCGGGTGCTCGGCTCGAAGAACAGCAGCCCCAGCACCGCGTCGCCGTGGCAGTCACCGAACGAGGCCGGGTCGGCGTCCATCTCGGCCGCCCGTTCGAGGACCGTCTCGATGTCCTCGCGGGAGAGTTGTTTCGTCGTCAGGAGCTGGTCGTGCCGCATTGGTTGGTATGGGCGGCGGCGTGTTCTTGAATCTCTCGGTACCGGGTCGCGGTCAGGGTGAGGAGTGCGGATGCTGTAGCGGTCGCCGGTGTGGATGCTGTAGCGGTCGGCGGTGTGGATGCTGTAGCGGTCGGCGGTTCGGATGCTGTGGCGGTCGGCGGTGTGGATGCTGTAGCGGTCGGCGGTTCGGATGCGGATTTCACATGCTCAAGGGTAGTAGTGGTCGCGGTGGCGGTTGCGGTCGCGGTGGCGGTTGCGGTCGCCGTTGGGGCAGTCTCGACGTATTCGTCGAAGCCACGAGAGGCGATCTATCGCTCGCCCCCCGAGTACCGCATAGCACCGTCGGAGCTTGCCCCGACGAGCGTTCGGTCACGTTCGTTCCCGATGAGCGTTCGGTCACGTTCGTACCCGACGACCTCGCGCGAGTTGCTCGTCCACGCAGACGATTGGACGGAAACGGGGCGGATGTGAAGACCCGCACAGATGCACAACACCCAAACCTACCTCCCGCCAACCCACGGACATGACCCTCGCAGAGGTCGCCGCCCAGCTCCGGGAAGAAGCCCGAGCCACGGACGAGCGCCGCCTGCTCGTGCTCGCTGGCGACCGGGACGCCGGCTACGCGGCGGCCGACCGGGCGCTCGACGCCGCCGGAATCGACCGCGAGGCGACCACGCTTGTCGGCACCGGCGAGTTGGGCTGCGAACGCGTCGACCCATCGCGCGCCGACCGCTTGCTCGGGACCACCCGCGACTGCGTGGTGTACGACGCCCACGCCGACTTCCGGCCGAACGCCGTCGGCCGGATCGTCGGCGCGGTCGACGGCGGCGGCCTGTTCGTCCTGCTGATGCCCGCGCTCGACGACTGGCCAGATCACCGGACCGACTTCGACCGGAGTCTTGCAGTCCCGCCGTTCGACCTCGGCGACGTGACCGGCCACTTCCGCGAGCGGTTCGCCGCGACCCTGCGCGACCACCCCGGCGGGGGGGGGGGGGGGGGGGGGGGGGGGGGCCGGCCGCCCCGCCCCCCCCACCCTCCCCCCCCCCCCCGCCGCGGGGGCGTCCCGGGACAGCACCGACGCCGACGACCGCGACGCCATCCCGGAAGTCGTCGAATCGGACGGGGTGACACACCCTGCCCCGCGGCTCTCGACCGCCGACCAGTCAGCGGAATCCGAAGACTTCCCCGCCGACAGGACGTTCCCCGACGAGGCCTACGAGGCCTGTCTCACAGGCGACCAGCGGTCGGTCGTCCGAGAACTCGAAGCATTGGGACGCGGTGGATCCGACGACGGCGACGCGTCCGCGTCGGCGTCGCCGTCGTCGGACCCGACCGCGGTCGTAGTCGAGGCCGACCGCGGGCGGGGCAAGTCCAGCGCGGCGGGCATCGCGGCCGGAGCGCTCGCCGCGGCGGGCAGCGACGTGCTCGTGACGGCTCCAGAGTATCGGAGCGCGCGCGAGGTGTTCGTCCGCGCGGCGGCACTGCTGGAGTCGCTCGGTCGTGAGTTCGAGACCGATCACGACCCGCCGCGAGACATCCGCGTCGTAGGTGGCGAATGCGCCAGCGGTGGCCGGGTCAGATTCGCCGAGCCGACCGACGCTGCCGACCTGCTCGACGAGTCTGATGGCAACGCGGCCCCCGACGCCGTCTTCGTGGACGAGGCCGCGGCGCTGTCGGTCCGCCTGCTCGAACGGTTCCTCGCGGCTCCGACCGTCGCGTTCACCACGACCGTCCACGGCTACGAGGGCGCAGGCCGGGGGTTCTCGGTTCGGTTCCGCGACCGACTCGCCGAGAGCGACCACGCCGTCGTCGAGACGCGACTCGCCGACCCCATCCGCTACGCCGCGGGCGATCCCGTAGAGGCGTGGGCGTTCCACGCGCTGTTGCTCGACGCCCGACCGCCGGTCGAGGAGGTGGTGGCCGGGGTCGAGGCCGCCTCGGAGTCGGTCGAGTATCGCCGCCTCTCACCGGCGGAACTGCTGGCCGACGAGACGCTACTCCGGGAGGTGTTCGGCCTGCTCGTGCTGGCTCACTACCGGACCGAGCCCGACGACCTCGCGCGCCTGCTCGACGCGCCGAACCTCTCGGTCCGCGCGCTCGTGGCCGACAGCGAGTCCCCGGCGCGGTCGGGCCACGTCGTCGCGGTGGCGCTGCTGGCCCGCGAGGGCGACCTGCCCGCGGACCTGCGCGAGCACATGTACGAGGGTGGTCGCGTACGGGGCAACATGCTCCCGGACGTGCTGACCTCCCAGCTTCGGGACGAGGAAGCGGGGGTTCCCGCGGGGATGCGCGTGGTCCGCATCGCCACCCACCACGCGGTCAGGTCGCGGGGCCTGAGCTCGCGCCTGCTCTCGGAGATCCGCGAGGAGTTCGCCGACGACCTCGACTGGCTCGGGACCGGGTTCGGCGCGACGCCGGACCTGCTGCGATTCTGGCGCGCGAACGGCTATCGCACCGTCCAGCTCTCGACCACGCGCAACGACGCCAGCGGGGAGTACTCGGCGCTCATGCTCGACCCGCTCTCCGCGGCTGGCGCGGCCCTTCACGACCGCCACGCCCGGTGGTTCGCATCCAGAATCGCGTCGATGCTGGCCGACCCGCTCCGGGACGCCGACGCCGACGTGGTGCGGGCGCTCCTTCGGACGGTCGAGGCTTCGGTCGAACTCGACCTCTCGGCGTGGGACTGGCGGGCCGTCGCAGCCAGCGCGTACGGGCCAGGGCTGTACGACGCCGCCCCGCGACCGTTCCGTCGGCTTGCGCTCCGGTACTTCGTGGACGCCGGGCGCGAGGACGAGGCCGACCTGCTGTCCGCCCGCGAGGAGCGCCTGCTGGTCCGGAAGGTGTTGCAGGGCCACCCGTGGTCCGAGGTGGCCGACGAACTCGGGTTCCACTCGTCGGGCCAGTGTATGCGCGCGCTCGGCGACGCCTACGAACCGCTGGTCGACCGGTACGGCGACGAGGCGGCCCGCCAGGAGGCCGAGCGGTACAGCGAGTAGGTCACGGGGTGGTCAGTGAGCAGGTCTCGGAGCGGTACACCGATTAGGCGTGAGTGAGTAGGGAGAATCGATGCCGGAGTGCTCCGAGGAGGACTGTTCGGCCCCCGCGACCGTGCGGTTGCACATCCCGTGGGACGAGAACCGCGAGGTCTGTGCGGCCCATGCGCGAGTGCTCGGCCGACAGGACGGCGTCGTCGCGGACCCAATCGGCGACGGCGAGGAGTGGCCCTGAAACGTATCTTGTCGAGAGTGAGACGTGGAAGCGGTTGCGGTGCTGTGTTGTGCCGTGCTGTTGCGAGCTTTGCGGTTGTGGTGCTGTTTCTCCTAGGCTCAAGCGATGGTCAACTTCGCAGTGTGGTTCTCTGCTGTTTCGAGAGCAGTCGAGCTAGCTTCTGCTTGAGCCTCGGCGTGACCGCGACCGCACAGCATCGCAACCGCACCGCGACAGCACGGGCCGCAGACCCCCCCAGCCTCCTGCGTTGTCTGCGAACGCAGTTCGCAGAGCAGCGAGACGCCGCAGGGATCTCGCAAGCCTCGGTCTCCGTTCCACTCCGACCTGCGCTACTCGTCCCTCGCGCGTTAGGGCGCGGCACGAGGCCGCGCCAGCACGCGCCGATGGAGAACGGACGAGTAAGCGCGTGAGTAGAACGCCAGGGCGCACTTCGAACCACCGTCTCCTGTTGCTAAAACGCCACCTCGTCGTTGAGCGTCGCGAGCCCGCAGTCGATGCAGAAGACGACCTCGCCGCCGTCCTTGGCAGTTCGACCGTCAGGATCGGCGTGCGACGCGCGAATGTGCCGGTCCGCGTCGTCGAGCGACGTTCCGCAGTCCGCGCAGGTCGTTGGCTCGCCCTCCGCGTCCGCCTCGATTCGGATCGAGTCGGTCTCCTCCACGTCGTACCCGTGGGCGTGGAACGAGCCGAGGCAGTTGTACAGCCCGCGCTCGTAGATGTCGGGCTCCTTGCTGATGCCGACGTGCGAGCCGATCTTCGCGTCGGCCCAGTACGCCTCGTGGGGGCCCTCGAACAGCCGACGGAGCAGGCGCGGGTCGACCTCCAGTCTGACCCAATCGTCGTAGTGGTCGGTGTCGGCGTCCGCGACGAAGCGGTAGCCGCTCCCGTCCATCGACAGTTCGAGGGTGACCCTGCCGACGAGGTCGAGCAGGACGGTGGTGTCGGTGCTGTAGCCGATCTGGTCGCGCTTGCCCTCCAGATTCTCGTAGGCGTACGGGACGTACGACTGGAGTTCGCCGAGGGTGGGCATCGGGTCGGCCTCGTAGGTGAACTCGCGCTCGGCCAGCACGTTCTCGACGTACTCGCGCTTCTCGTCCTGATCGACCGGCTGGAACGGTGCCGACCGCTCGCCGGTCGCGACGTCGACGTGCTCCCCGGAGTTGAGGAACACGCACTCGCTGTCGTCGGGCGCGTACTTTTCGAAGAACTCCTTCGCGCGCTCGCGCGGCGGGTTCGCGGTGTACTGGTTGAGGTGCGCCAGATCGCCGGCTAGGACGTACTCGCCAGCGAACGGCATGTAGTAGTCGGGCTCGAACAGGTCGAGGAAGTTGAGCGCGAGTTCGTGTTTCTCCTGGATCACCCGGTCGCGCTCGGCCAGTTTCTCCTCGTGGTCGTAGTTGGTCACCGCCTGCGGGTAGAACTGGGCCGCGCTGTACTGGTGGCAGAGCAAGTCGACGTCGCCGTACTCGTCGGCGATCTTCCGACAGCTCGACTCGGCGATGGGGTACGGACAGTCGTTGGTGTTGACCACGGTGTGGGTGCCGTCGTCGATGACCGCCATGGAGTCGACCTGCGTGGAGCCGGTCTCGTCGGCCTGCTCGTCGTACCACGAGCAGCCGAAGAAGTTGCCACAGAGTTCCGGGTCGCAGCCGTCGGCCGCGAGGACATTGATGTGCGTGTCGCCGCCGAGGTGGGTGCGCTCGCCGTGGGGGAGTTCGACCGCTTCGAATCCCAGGTCTTCGACCGCCTCCGTCAGGTAGTCCCACCGGTAGTCGTGGACGAGCACCGGGATGTCGTCGTCCAGCCGCTTCAACGTGGCCGGGTCGAAGTGGTCGGGGTGGATGTGCGAGACGTAGATGTAATCGACGTGATCGAAATCCTCCGGCTCGAAGTCGGGCTCGGGGTAGTGACACCACGAGCCGTAGTACGCCCCGTCGACCAGCCACGGGTCGCAGAGCACGCTCGTCTCCTCGGTCTCGACGAGGACCGCCGCAGATTCGAGATACGTGACCTCCATGTGGACTCGGGTCCACGCATTCGACCTTTACTATACGCGACCTACGCGGCGTTCGATGGCGTTTACGCGCCGTTAGATGGCCCTGTAGTCGACTACAGGGCGTTCCTGTAGTTGGATAAGCACGACCACGTCTCCCAAGTTGGGTGCGCGCGTGCCGGCGGGATAGTGAGTGCGCAAGCGAGGTGAATGCGAAAGCAGGAGAGCGCGTGCGCCAGCGGGGGATTCGGCCTCGATGTGCCGACCGACCGAGCGGTCGCTGGGGCTCCTCGGCGGGATTACTCGTCCGGGCGTTCCTTGTAGTGGGTGTGTTCGAGATACTCCTCTAGCGTGGGTTGGTGCCAGTAGCGGACGACGTCGCTCCGGGCGTCGTACTCCACGACATCGGCGTCGGCCAGACGCGGAAGGTGGACGTTCCGGAGTTCTTCGGCGACCGTCGTGCGGAGGGAGTCGGTGACCGTCGCGTCGTTCGCACGGGCTTCCCACATCGCCACCTCGTCCGCCAGCGTCTCCACGTCGGCGAGCCCGTCGTCGGTGCCGACGAGGACGTACAGCGCGTAGCGGCGGCGGCGCTCTGAGAGGAGGTCGAACAGCGAGTCGAACGAGGGCGTCCTGACTGCGCGACCGTTCCGGAGGGCGTGGTCGCCCTCGCCGTTCGACCGTACTGAATCGTTGTCCATCGCGGGTGACCTCCACCCATAGGTTCCACCACAGGGGACAACAAACCCATGCCTCAATAGTTAGGCCCTCCGCGAGAGCGTGTCAAACGGCGAATATCACGCGTTTGAGGGGTCGGGCGCGTCGAATCTGCTCACGCTCGCCGCCGACTCACTGGTCGAGATACGTTCGGACGAGCTTGCGCTGGGCCGCCCGGAGATGCTGGTGGAGGGTGGGTGAGGACACCCCCAGCGAGTCGGCGACCTCCTCGCCGGTGCTCGTGCGGGGATACTCGTAGTAGCCCCCGAAGTAGGCGGTCTGTAACGCGGTCCGCTGTTTGTCGGTCAGGTCGGCGTCGAGGGTACGACGGAACTCCGTGGCGGTGTGGACCGGCCGGTCGACCTCCTGCTTGCCGACGAGTTCCGAGTCGGGGAACGCCGTCCGGAAGGTGTCGACGATCGACCGGACGTTCGCGTCGGCCGACGCCTCAGCGACGTAGCGCACCACGCCGTCCGTCGCCTCGGCGGACTTGACGACCGCGCCGGCCTTGAGGAGTTTGTTGACGGCCGAACTGGCGAGTTCGATCTCGAGCAGGCTCACGTCGTCCTCGGTCACGATCCGGTGGTTTGCGCCTTCGATAGCTTCCTCGGCTTCGACCGCGTTCCCTTTCGCGGCTTCGCTATGGCCTCCGTCGCCGAGTCTGTCTGCCACCGTCTCGGCAGACGCCCCTTCGACCGTGACGTACTCGAGCAGCCGGTCGTCGGAGACGGGAACTACGCCTTCCAGTTGGAACCGCGCGTCGAGTTCGGCCGAGAGCCGGGCGAATCGCGAGCGACCGCTGGCGACCCGGAACTCTAGTTCGACCGCGGTGTCCGACAGGAGCAGATTCCGATTCTTGACCGCGTCGATGGCGAACGAGACGAGTCCGCCGAGCGTCTCCAGGGCGGTCAGCTCCCGCTCGCTGAACGTTCCGGGATGCTCTCCGCTGATGCCGAGGACCCCGTAGTTCGTCGTACCGTAGGATAGCGGGACGAGCACCGCCGAACACATCCCGATGTCGAGCATGATGTCGCGCTCGCGGTCCGAGAGGATCTCGTCGTCGTCGGCCACGTCACGGACGACCACCGACTCGTCCTCGGCGACGACCCGCGCGAACGAGTTCTCGGTGCCGCACCGTGTGCTCGTGGCCTGGACGAGCCGCTCGACCGCCGCCCGGTCGACGCCCTCGACCACGCTGGGGTTCGTGCGCTCGTCGCTGACCCACGACCCGCCGATCCACGCGAACTGGTAGAACTCCGAGTTCGCCAGCCCTTCGCAGACGGTGCGTTCGATCTCCTCGCGGCTGGCCGACCCCACCAGCGACCCGACGATGGTGTAGATGAGCCCGTTGATGCGGGTCAGCCGGGTGAGTTCGTCGCGGCTCTCGGCGAGTTCGCGCCGGTCGCGCCTGCGCTCGGTGACGTCGCGGGCGACCCAGACCACCGCCTCGCGGCCGCCGATGCTGTCGCCCAGCGGCGCGGTCCGGCCCTCGTACCACCGCCCACCGTCGGTGGTCTCGACCCGGTACTCTATCGTCTCGACCGCGCCGGTCTCCAGGGTCGTCCGGACGTGGTCGAGGAACCGGTCGGCCTTCTCGTCGGGGAACGCGTCGTGGAACCGCTTGCCGACGAGTCGCTCCTGCTCGACCGTTTCGAGGTCCCCGGCATCCGGGCCGGACAGCACCTCCAGATACCGGCCGGTCGCGTCTACCAGGAACGCCACGTCCGGGAAGGCGGTGGTCAGCTCCCGTAGTCGCTCGCCGGTGACGCCCGACTCGGCCTCGACGCTGGTCGCCGCGACCGCGCGGTCGACCCGCTCGCGGAGCCGCTCTCCCCCGAATTCCTTCGGCAGGTAGTCGGTGACCCCCTTGCCGACGGCCTCGCTTGCGACGGCCTCGTTCCCCGAGCCGGTATAGAGCACGAACGGGAGGTTCGGGTGGTCGTCGCGGACGGCTTCGAGCAGCGCGATTCCGTCGGACTCGGGCAGGTCGTACTCGCTGACGACGCAGTCGATGGGTCCCGGAGTCGCGAGGCGTTCGCGCGCTGCCGCGGCCGTGGGAACCATCGAGACCGACACGCCGTCGGCCGCCGACAGCGCCGGTGGCGGGTCGGCCCCGTCGACGTAGAGGACACGGAGGGCGGTCGGCTCCACAGCCGAGCCGTCCGTTTCCGAGGCTCCCGACCCGATCTTCTGTTCCGAAGTCACGCTCTGCAACGATGTACGTGCCCACGCACGTAAGCGTCCCGGTCACTTGGACGAGACGTTCCCCCGTCAGTCGGCGGAGCTGTTCAGCCCGACCGCCGCTTCGAATCCGGACCAGTTTTCCCCGGGACGCTCCAATCGGTCACTAATGAACGACGAACTCCGTGAACGGGTCGAGACGGAGGCCGAGAAGCACGCCCTCGTCAACGCGGTCAAGCACGGCAGCGACGCCGACGTGGGCGCGATCATGGGGCCACTGATGGGTGAGAACCCCGACTTTCGCGAGCACGGCGACGAGATCCCGGGCGTGGTCGGCGGCGTGGTCTCGCGGGTGAACGGGCTCGACGAGAGCGAGCGCCGCGACCGCCTCGCCGAACTCGCGCCCGACCGCCTCGAAGAGTTGGAGAGCGAGGACGAGGAAGACGACACCGTCCTGCCAGACCTCCCGAACGCCGAGGATACCGACGATGTTCGGATGCGCCTCGCCCCGAACCCCAACGGCCCGTGGCACATCGGCCACGCCCGGATGCCCGCGGTCATCGGCACCTACGCCGAGGAGTACGACGGCGAGTTCATCGTCCGGTTCGACGACACAGACCCCGAGACGAAGCGACCGCTGCTGTGGGCCTACGACGAGATCCTCGACGAGGTCGAGTACCTCGGGTTCGAGCCTGCGGAGGTGTACAAGGCCAGCGACCGACTCGAAACCTACTACGACCACGCGCGCGACCTCATCGAGAAGGGCGGGGCGTACACCTGCTCGTGTTCGGGCGAGACGTTCTCGGAGCTGAAGAACGACGCCGAGCCGTGCCCGCACCGAGACAAGGACCCCGAGACGACGCTCTCGGAGTTCGAAGCGATGGTCGACGGCGAGTACGAGTCCGGTGAGAAGGTCCTGCGCGTGAAGACCGACATCGAGCACAAGAACCCCGCGCTCCGGGACTGGGTCGCGTTCCGCATCATCGACACGCCCCATCCGCGTGAGGCGGCCGATCAGTACCGGTGCTGGCCCATGCTCGACTTCCAGTCGGGCGTCGACGACCACCTCACCGGCGTCACCCACATCATCCGGGGCATCGACCTCCAGGACTCGGCCAAGCGCCAGCAGTTCGTCTACGACTACTTCGACTGGGAGTACCCCGAAGTGGTCCACTGGGGCCACGTACAGGTCGACGAGTACGACGTGAAGATGTCGACCTCGACCATCCGGGAACTCATCGAAGCGGGCGAACTCGACGGCTGGGACGACCCGCGCGCGCCGACGATTCCGAGCGTCCGCCGGCGAGGAATCCGCGGCGAAGCGCTCGTCGACGCGATGGTCCAGCTCGGCACCTCCACGAGCAACGTCGACCTCGCGATGAGTTCGGTGTACGCCAACAACCGCGAACTGATCGACGACGGGGCCGACCGCTACTTCTTCGTGCGCGAGCCCCACGAGGACTTCACCGTGACGGGTAACGCGCCGGACGCCGCCCATCCGCCGGTCCACCCCGACCACGAGGAGCGCGGGACGCGGGACATCGACCCCGGCAGCCGCGTCCGCATCGAGGAGGCCGACGTGCCCGAGGACGGCGAGCGCATCTGGCTCAAGGGCTTCGGCTGCTTCCGCAGAGACGGCACCAAACTCGACTACGCGGGCGACGACATCACCGCGGTCCGCGAGGAGGGCGTGGACGTGATCCACTGGGTGCCCGCCGACTCGGCCACGCTGACCCAGATGCGGAAGAAGGAGGGTGACGTGGTGGGTTACGCCGAACCGGGCTTCCGCGAGGCCGAGCCGGACGAGATGGTGCAGTTCGAGCGCGTCGGCTTCGCGCGGGTCGACCGTCAGGAGGCCGACGACGAGACGGTGGTGTACTTCGCGCACAAGTAGTCCGCGTTTCTCGTTGGCCGGTGCTTCCTCCGCGTTTCGGTGTTCCCTCGCTGGTGGTGCAGATCGCGCTCGGTGGACCATCCACCACAACGCGCTCGGTGCCACTTTCACCGAGATTTCACTTGGTGACACCAGCCACCGGGTGGGACTGAAAGGGGCCGCCCGCTCGCGTTCACTGTAGTCGTCTCAGCGGCCCCTATCCGAGGGGAACGCAGTGAGCCGAGGATATGTCGCTGAGCGACCGCGAGCGGGCGGGGGCTTTCGGAAACGAACACGCCTCGGAACCTCGGCCCTCGTACCCACGAACCCAGAACTCGACCTCCCACGGTGCTCACTGGGCTGAATCCGAAAATCGGAGTCCTCCCCTCAATTACTCCCCGAAGCCGAGAAACGACGAACCGACAAGGGTTTCTCCGGGACGACCGACCACGTGAACATGACAGGCGAAGTCGAAGATCGGCTCGCGGTGGCCGAGCGCGCCGCGCGGGCGGGCGGTGAGGTCGCGGCTCGGAACTTCCGGCAGGGGATCGAAGTCGAGACCAAGTCCGAGAAGACCGACGTCGTGACCGAGGCCGACCGGGCGGCCCAGCGGCGAGTCATCGAGGTCGTCCGCGAGGAGTACCTCGAAGACGCCATCGTCGGGGAGGAGGAGGACGAACTCAAGGAGGTTCCCGACCGCGGCGACGCGTGGGTGATCGACCCTATCGACGGGACGAATAACTACGTCCGATCGATCCCCGTCTGGACGACCAGCGTGGCCGCGGTGCGGGACGGCGAACCCGTCGCGGCAGTCAACCACTGCCCCGCGCTCGGGGACACCTACGTCGCGGCACAGGACGGAGCCGACCACATTCACCGAAACGGCGAACCGGTGTCGGTCAGTGACCGCACCGACCCCGAGCGATTCGCGGTCACGCCCACCATCTGGTGGGGGTTCGACCGGCGCGACGAGTACGGCGCGATCTGCACGGAGCTGGTCGAGCGATTCGCCGACATCCGGCGGTTCGGGTCCGCGCAGGTCACGCTCGGCATGGTCGCGGCGGGCTCGCTGGAGGGGACGATGACGAACGTCGACCCGAACCCGTGGGACACCGTGGCTGGCGTCCACATGGTCCGGCAGGCCGGCGGAACCGTGACCGACCGCCACGGCGACCGCTGGCGTCACGACAGCGAGAGCCTCGTGGCCTCGAACGGCGAGGCCCACGACGAACTGCTGGCGGCGCTGGAGAACGTCGACTGAAAAATGATACGTTGCCGAGAGGAGAACAGAATAACTCCGTTCCGTCGAGTGGAATTGTAAGGATATATAGTATGAAAGAATCTGGTGTAAGGCATGGAACTCGATGATACCGACCGAGCGATCCTCGAAGCGCTGCAGCAGGACGCGAGAACGCCGTTCAGCGAGATCGCGCGCCGCATCGACATGTCGAGCGCGACGGTCCACGACCGCGTGAACCGGATGGAGGAAGCTGGCGTCATCGAAGGCTATCACGCGAAGGTCGACCCCAAAGCGCTCGACTACGGCATCTCGGCCGTCGTGGGTCTACAGGTCGAGCAGGGCCAGGAGCAGGACACCCTCGACCGACTCGAGAGCATCCCGGGCGTCCAGCAGGTCCACCTCACGACCGGCTCGTGGGACGTGCTGATGCGCGTGTACGCCGAGGACGCCGACCGACTCCGCGAGCTCATGTTCGAGAACATCGCCCAGATGGAGGGCTTCGCCCGCTCGCAGACCATGGTCGTTCTCGGCACGCCGTACGAGAGCGAGGAGCTGCCCATCGACGCGACCGAGAAGTGACCTGTCTCGCGCGACGACCTTCGGGTACCGACTTCCGTGACGACGGCCGTCAGTCACGCGGAGCGCTTGCTGTCTCGAACGCCAGTACCGGTGTGCTACCCCACCGGGACGCGCCAACCAACCGCGACGCGACCGTCGCGAGACCGGAACCGTAAAACCGTCAGCTTTCCCCTTGGCAAACATGAGCACCGCAACGGAGGACATCGACACGGAACGCCTGTGGGGCGGCACGGTTACGGCCCTCCTCGCCGCGCTCGTGGGCGGCGCACTCGCGTTCCCCGAGCGAGTGTACTACGGCTTCATCTGGCACTACTTCTGGGGGCCGGTGGAGGCCGACGCCAAGAGCGCGGTGTGTGCCGCGTACGACGGCGGCTCCGTCTCGTACCTCTACGACAGCGGGGCCTGCGCCGCGGCGGCCGAACCGGTCGCCTATCCCGGGTACACGCTGGTCTCGGAGGTCGGCTACGCGCTCACGATGCTGCTCGCGCTCATCGGGGTCGTCTTCCTGCTCAAGCGACTCGACATCGGGCGCGACCGGACCCTGTTCTACGCGCTGTTCCCGTACATGCTGCTCGGCGGGGCGCTCCGCGTGGTCGAGGACGCGTTCGACGGGCTCTCGGCCGCGGAGGCCGCCATCTCGTTCCCGTGGAACACCCTCATCATCAGCCCGGTCATCTACTTCACGATGTTCGGGATCACCCTCGTCGCGCTGGTGGGGAGCGTCGGACTCGCCGATCGCGAGTTCATGCCCGACTACCAGTACGCCGTCGCGGGCGTCGGTTCCGCTCTACTCGCGATTTCGGTCGGCTACCTCGGGTTCCTCGCGGCCACCACCGAGTACGTCGAGTTCTACCCCCAGATCACCGCGGTCGTCCTCGGCGGAGCTACCCTCGTGACGTGGCTCGCCTGGATCGGTATCGGCCGCTACGCCCCCGAGATCAACGCGGGGACTCGCCGGATGGGGATCGTCGTGCTCTGGGCCCACTCGGTCGACGGCGTCGCGAACGTCGTCGGCATCGACTGGGCGAAGGAGCTCGGTCTCCCGCAGGACCTCGTTCCCAAGCATCCGGTCAACGCCGCGCTCATCGAAGTCGGCGAGCTGTTCCCCGAGACGATACAGCACTTCCTCGGCACCGCGTGGCCGTTCCTCGTCGTGAAGGTCGCGGCCGCGACGTTCGTCATCTGGGTGTTCGACGAGCAGATCTTCGACGAGAGCCCGCGCTACGCCATCCTGTTGCTCGTCGCCATCGTCGCGGTCGGTCTCGGCCCCGGTACACGGGACATGCTCCGGGCGACGTTCGGCGTGTAGAATCGACCGCCGAAGTTCAGGCTTTTTCTGCGGCGTTCAGGGGTATCCGCCGGCCGAAGTGCACCGCCCCCGACCGAAATTCACAGCCGACAGCCGAAGTTCACGTCTGCCGGCCGAATCCGTCCCCACCGACTCGCTCCAGCGTAGCTTCCGGCACGTACCGACCGCCGCAGTTCGGGCACTCCGCGACCTCGACCGATTCACTCACCGGGAACGCCAGCGCCTCCGGCGGAACTTCGCGCCGCGCGAGCGACCCGCCGCAGTTCGCACAGCCGAGGTCGTACTCGGAAGTCACGCACACACCCCACAGTACTGCCTAATAGACCGTGACATACGGTAGCAAGTAGGTCGGGGTTCGGCATAAAACCTCGCTCGGTCGACGGAGAGAAGACTGAAATGAACGCGACCCCGCCTCGCCCGTTCAGTCCGCCGGCGGACAACCAGCGTCCGCCGGGCCTGTGCTCGCATCCGCTCGCACAGATGCCAGGGGTGGCCGACTGGTTCACCAGTCGAACCTGAGAGGATGAGCAGCAGTCTCTGAACAACACTGACGGGCGAGGGAGCGATGTTCGGACACCGCAAACCGACTCGGTGGCTTTAGGCACCTCCGGTGGCTACCCCGAGTCAAGATGACCGACTCGCGCCGTTCCGGGGATGCCGACAGGGACTCCCACGCGCCGAAGAGGGACCCCGACGCGCTGCTCCGACGGGCTGGCGTCCGCGGGAACCCCGACAGGGACCAGCACTTCCTCGTGGACGACCGGGTGCTCGACAGGCTGCCGGGGTACGCGAAAAGCGAGGCCCAACGGGCCTCGGATAGTCGAGCGGCAGCGCCGCGAGACGACGCCGACCTCTCGCACGTCCTCGAAATCGGGCCCGGAACCGGCGCGCTGACCGACCGCCTGCTCGCGGTCGGCGACCACGTGACCGCGATCGAGCGCGACCCGGACCTCGCGGCGTTCCTCCGCGAGGAGTTCGCCGACGAGATCGCCGCGGACCGCCTGACCGTCGTCGAGGGTGACGCGCTCGACGTCGACCTCCCCGACTTTACGGCCTCCATCTCGAACCTGCCGTACGGCGTCTCAAGCGAGATCGCGTTCCGGCTGCTCCCCCGGAAGCGCCCGACCGTGCTCATGTTCCAACGGGAGTTCGCCGAGCGGATGGCCGCCGAGCCGGGGACCGACGACTACGGCCGGCTCTCGGTGAGCGCCCAGCACTACGCCGACGTGGAGGTGGTCGAACCGGTGCCGAAGGAGGCGTTCTCGCCGCCGCCCGCGGTCGAGAGCGCGGTGGTCCGGACCGTCCCGCGCGACCCCGACTACGAGGTCGACGACGAGGAGTTCTTCCTCGGGTTCGTGAAAGCCGTGTTCACCCAGCGGCGCAAGACCATTCGGAACGCCATCCGGAACACCGCCCACATCTCCGGGCTGGCGGACGCCGACGCCGCGGTCGACGCCATCGCGGCGGGAGAGACGCCCCTCGACCCGGACGTGCTAGGCAAACGCGCTGGCAACGTCGCCCCCGAGACGTTCGCGGCGCTGGCGAGCGCGGCGGCAGAGTACGGCGGAGGTGTGAATCGGTGATCGGCGAGATCCTCGCCGTGCTCGCCTCCATCGTGGACCGGCTCGCGGGGTTCACCGAGACCGACCTACGGCTCGCCGTGACGGCGTTCGTCGTCCTCCTCGGGGCGGGAAGCGTCGTCGTCGCTCGCCGAGTGCGACTTCGCCTTCGCGAGCGGTTCCACGACAACGTCGCGGACGTGGCGTACACCGCTACGGTCGGCCTCGTTCTGACGGCCGGGGTGCTCGCGCTTCTCGTCCTCTGGGGCGTCGGTGACGACGTGTCGCAGGTGCTGGCTGAGTTCAGCGGCCCGATTAGCAAGGGGGTCACGGTCGCGCTCGCGCTGAGCGTCCTCGGAATCGCGTACGTCGCGAACGGGGTCGTCAAGCGCGCCATCGACAGGTTCGCCGACGACCACGACACCATCACGGAACACCAGAGCGAGATCGTCTACCGGGTCTGCCAGCTGACGGTGTACGTCGCGGCCGTCGCGGTCATCCTCGGGATGTGGGACGTCGACCTCAGCGGCCTGCTCGTCGGCGCGGGGTTCCTCGGCATCGTGGTCGGGATGGCCGCCCGCCAGACGCTCGGGTCGCTGCTCGCGGGGTTCGTGTTGATGTTCTCCCGGCCGTTCGAGATCGGCGACTGGGTGCAGATCGACGACGAGGAGGGAATCGTGACCGACATCTCCATCGTCAACACCCGCATCCAGACGTTCGACGGCGAGTACGTGATGATCCCCAACGACATCGTGAGCGGGCGCAAGATCGTCAACAAGAGCCGGAAGGGGCGTCTCCGCCTCGAAATAGAGGTGGGCGTCGACTACGAGTCGGACGTCGAGCGCGCCGCCGAGGTCGCCAAGGCCGCGACCAAGGACCTCGACGAGATCATGAAGGTGCCGACCCCGAAGGTCGTGCTCAAGGAGTTCGGCGACTCCGCGGTGACGCTGGGCCTCCGGGTGTGGATCGACAAGCCGAGCGCCCGTCGACAGTGGCGGGCCCGCACCGCGGTCATCGGATCGGTCAAGGCCGCATTCGACAGCGAAGGCATCAAGATCCCCTTCCCGCAGCGCGAACTCACCGGCCGCGAGGAGTCGGGCGGTTTCCACCTCACCGAGGAGTCGGCCGCGCCCGCGCCGACGGGTGACGGGCCGCGCTCGAAGAGCGAGGGGGTTGGCGAAGGTGGTAGCGACGGGATTAGCGAGGAGGTCGTCGAAGAGTGACCGATCTCGCAGACCGCCGGGACGCCGAAACGGCGGTGTACCAGCCCGCGGAGGACTCCGGCCTGCTCGCCGACGCCGCGATAGCGGACATGAAACGGGACTCCGTCGAACTCGCGCTGGAGGTCGGCACCGGGTCGGGCTACGTCGCCGACCGCGTCGCCGAGGAGACCGGCGCGCGCGTGCTTGGGTCGGACGTGAACCCCCACGCCTGCGCGCAGGCCCGCGAGCGCGGCGTCGAAGCCGTCAGGGCCGACCTCGTCACGCCGTTCCGCGATGGGGTCTTCGACGCGGTGCTGTTCAACCCGCCCTATCTGCCGACCGACCCCGAAGTCGAGCGCGACGACTGGATGGAGGTCGCGCTCTCGGGCGGCGAGGACGGACTCGCGGTCGTGGAGCCGTTCCTCGACGCGGTCGGTCGGGTGCTGACGCCCGAGGGGGTCGTCTACCTGCTGGTCAGCAGCCTCGCGGATGTCGACGAAGTAGTCGAGCGCGCGGCCGCTCGGGGATTCTCGGCGGTCGCGCTCCGCGACGAGTCGTTCCCGTTCGAGACGCTGACCGTGCTGAAACTCGTCCGCTAGCGGCCTGTCGCTACATCTCGGGGTTCCATCACTCGATTTCGTGGGGTGTGACACCACACCGCCATGAATGCGAGTAATTTCCTAAGAAGAAAATATTAAGCCTCAGCATTCCGTAGGTCGTGACACATGACCGAGCGCATCGCGACGACGCCGGGGGTCTACCCGCTCCCGGACTGGGCGAAGGGGGACCTCGCCGACCTGAAAGGCCATCAGAAGCACGACCTCGTCGACGGCGACGAGGGCGAGGAGACCACGGCCGTGTACGAGGAGGCTCGTGCCGAGGTACTCGACCGCCAGCAGAACGCGGGTCTCGACCGCGTCGTGGAGGGCCAGCTCCGTTGGGACGACATGCTGGCCCACCCGCTGGCGGTCCACGATTCGGTCGAGACGCGGGGCATCGTCCGGTACTACGACAACAACAACTTCTACCGTGAGCCCGTCGTGACCGGCGACCTCGCGTTCGACGGCGACGTGGCGACCGAACTCGACGCCGCGAGCGAACTGGTGGACGACGCCGACGAGCTTCAGGCGGTCGTCCCCGGGCCGTACTCGCTCGCGGACCTCGCCACCGACGAGTACTACGGCGACGACGACGCGTTCCTCGACGCCATCGCGGAGTTCCTCGCGGGCGAAGTCGAGGCGTTCCCCGAGGTCGAGACGCTGTTCGTCCTCGAACCCTCGCTAGTGGAGAACCCGCCCGCGGACGGCGAGGACGAGCGCGCCAGCGAAGCCATCGACACCGTTGCGAGCGCTGCTGTCGCGGAGACTGACGTCGTCGTCCACACCTACTGGGGCGCGCTGGACGAGAAGGTCCACGCTCACCTGCTCGACGCCGACTTCGATGCGCTGGGGTACGACTTCGTGGCGAACCACGAGGACAACCTCTACAACATCAACGAGTACGGCACCAAGGAGTCCATCGCGGCCGGGGTCGTCGACGGGCAGAACACGCTGGTCGAGGACGCCGGGCAGATCGCCGAGCGCGCCGACTGGCTGGAGGAGAACACGCCCGCGGCCGACTTCGAGTCGATCTACCTGACGACGAACACCGAGCTGTTCTACCTACCGTACTCGACGTTCGAGCAGAAGCTCGCCGCGCTGGGTGAGGCCACCGAGATCGCGGAGGTGAAAGCGTGAGTCGGAATCGCGAGCAGTTCCGACCCGAAGGACACCCGAACGACCACTTCCTGCTGACGACGGTAGTCGGCTCGTATCCGAAGCCGAAGTGGGTCGACCGGGCTCGGGATCTGTACGAGGACGACGAGGCAGATTTCGACGACGCGGCGTGGCAGGAGGCCAAGGACGACGCCGCGCGGCTCATCACCGGGGAGCACGAGCGAGCCGGCCTCGACGTGGTGGTCGACGGCGAGATGCGACGCAACGAGATGGTCGAGTACTTCGCCCACCGCATCGACGGCTACGAGTTCAACGGGCCAGTGAAGGTGTGGGGTCACAACACCTTCGACAAGCCGTCGGTCGTCTCGGACGTCGAATACGACGAGACGTGGCTGGTCGACGAGTACGAGTTCACCGCGAGTGTGACGGACCGACCGGTCAAGGTACCCATCACGGGGCCGTACACGCTGGCGAACTGGAGCTTCAACGAGGCGTACGACGACACCGAGTCGCTGTCCCACGACCTCGCGGATCTGGTCAACACCGAGGTCGAGAAGCTGGTCGAGGCCGGCGCGCGCTACGTCCAGATCGACGAGCCCGCGCTGGCGACCACACCCGACGACCACGCTATCGTGGGCGACTGTCTGGAGCGCATCGCGGACGGGATTCCCGAGGACGTTCGCATCGGGCTCCACGTCTGCTACGGCGACTACTCGCGCATCTACCCGGAGATCCTGGAATTCCCGGTCGACGAGTTCGACCTCGAACTCGCGAACGGCGACTACGACCAGCTCGACGTGTTCACGGAGCCGGAGTTCACCGCGGACCTCGCGCTCGGCGTGGTCGACGCCCACGACGCCGACGTGGAGTCGGTCGAGCAAATCAAGACGAACATTCGGAAGGGCCTCGAAGTCGTGCCGCCCGAGCAGTTGACGGTCAGCCCGGACTGCGGCGTGAAGCTCCTCCCGCGCGAGGTGGCCTACGAGAAGATGGCGAACCTCGTGCGCGCCGCCCGCGAGGTCGAGCAGGAACTGGACGCAGGCGAGATCGAGGTCGACCGGTCGGCCGCGACCGCCGACGACTGACCGGACGAAATCCCAGTACTGGCGCTCGTCGGAAGGGCTGACAGGCGGCGCGCTAACTCGCAACCGAAACGCTGCGCGCCGCACAACCGCGGACGCGTTCCGGCCCTGCTCACGTCACGGGCCGGTTTCGTCCCGCTCTCGTATTTGAATCTTTGCGTGAAGTTCCGGTAGAGTTCAAATAAGTGCAACTAACTCCCCGTTTCGAGCAGTGAATCGATCCACAATCCTGGCGGACTGAAAGGGCGAGGGCGGTTCGGCGAACCCCGACGACACAAGCACTGCAGCGACCGCAGGGAGCGGAGTGCGCAGCGAGTCGCGGGAGCCGAACCGCCCGAGGGCTTTCGAGGATTTCTCGAAGTTCGACTGGCTTATCTAAACGCGACCTACTGCTTGAGCCTCGGAGATACCGCACAGCAACTGCACCGCGACCGCGAGAGCCTCTCAGCCCTCCCCAGCCTCGCCGACCGCATGAAAGCGGTCGGCTCCCTCGCGCGCTAGGGCGCGGCGCGCGAACGCGCCGCGCCCAAACGCGCGCCGGGCAGAAGGGTAAATCATCGCGCGCCCGCTGAAGGACGACCCGCGCGCAGAGGGAGAACGACGAGACAGCGATACGGGGATGGTCAGTCACTGTCGAAAGATCGGAAAACCCGCCAGTCCGAGAATCCCGCTGTTCGTCTCGATTCGTAATTACTCGCCCGGTCCGAACGAAACGGGTTTTCCGTTCCCGGCCCGTACTCCCGGCAAATGGCCGAGGTTCCGTTCCATTACATCGACCTGCGGGCGTTCTGCTACGCGACCGAGGACGACAAGCGCGTCGAGGACGCGCTCCGCACGTTCCTCCCCGAGGAGTTCGAGATCGAGCGCGCCGAGAGCGAGGGCCACTTCGGCAATCGCATTTTGGTGCTGTCCGCCCGAGTCGAGAACGCCGACGAGATGCGCCACGTGCTCTCGCAGGTGGCCGAACTCCCGGACGTCGACCGGTTGGTAGACGAACTCGACGAGCGCGTCGACGACAACTGCTCGCTGTTCCTCCGGTTCGACAAGCAGGCGGCCACCCGCGGCGAAGTCGCGCTCGGCGACGGCATCACCTTCCGCGCGAAGGTCGAGGCCTACCCCTCGAAGAAGCCGAAGGCGGTCGAGAACGCCCGCGAGGCGCTGTCGGGACTCTGAGCGTCGCACGGCTCTGAAACTGCTTCGTCGCCGACGAAAACGAGACAGGTCAATTCCGAAGCCGGATCGGTTCTGGAGGACTTGGGCCGGTCAGTGGGCGGTGAAGCCGTCGATTACCTCGTCGCAGTCCGGACACGCGACCATCTCCGAGCCGGTGGACTTGCCGCCGAGCGGGTCGCCGTTGCGCTGCACCTGAGAACTCGTTCGTCGATCCAGATCTGAACCGCAATGTGGACATTCTATCATAGCTCTCACCGGACGTTCCGTGACAACAGCTATCATTACCCGCACTACACGCATATACTTTGTGCTCTAAAATATTATTTCCTACACGATTGCCCCGAGTAGAGTTCTGGGGCGTCTCGAAATCGTTGCCGCTGGCCCCTCACGACCCTGGAAGGATGTCCCCGAGAGCGGCTCCGAGCGACATCGCCGCGAACGTCACCGATATCTGGCAGAGCGCCAGCCACGGGTCGGCCCAGTCGACGCGGCCCCAGACCGTCATCAGGACCCCGGCGGTCGCGAACGAGATGGTCAGTACGCCCGCGAGCCTGCGGGGGATCACGCCGAACAGCGGCTCGTGGATCTCGACCTGCTGGATCTCGGCGACGTACAGCACGCCGATGACGATTCCGACCGCGCCGAGAATCGTCGCGACGAACGCCAGCGGATGCGCGGCGAGGAACTCCCCGATTTCGAGGGTGCCGCCCTCCACGAGCATCGGCACGCCAAACACCACGCTGCCCACCAGCGCCTCCGCGGCGTCGTGGCGGTCGAATCCCCGGATGACCCGCCCGAACGCGCCGGGGGTCTGGACCCGGCGCGCCACCCGGATGGTCTCGCGGACCTGCTCGCGCTCCTCGGGGTCGTCGACGGTCTCCTCGAGTTCTTCGAGTTCGTCGAGCAGGTCGTCCATCTCGTGGTCGGGGTTCGAGGAGCCGCCCGACCGCTCGGCCCTCGACCCGCGTCCGCGCTCGCTCATGCGTGGCGACTCACGCCCACCGGACAAAAATTGCAAGGTCGCGAACACCGACGTCCTAATCGATACGGCCCCAATCGCCGAGGTCGCAAACCCCAAGGCCGCCGGGTGTGGTACTCGAAGTATGCCGGGAGCAATCGTCACCGGATCGTCGCGGGGTATCGGCCGGGCAATCGCCGAGCGGTTCGCGCGCGACGGCTACGACGTCGCGGTCAACTACGTCGAGAGCGCACAGCGGGCGCGCGCGGTCGCCGACGCCATCGAGCGCGAGACCGACGCCGAGGCGCTCGCGGTCCGCGCGGACGTTGGCGACCCCGACGACGCGGCCGACCTCGTCGACGCCGCGGTCGAGTCGTTCGGGAGCCTCGCCCACGTGGTGAACAACGCTGGGATCGACCAGCACGTGTACACCGAGGACCTCTCGCCCGCGGACTTCGACCGGGTGATGGACACCAACGTCAACGGCGCGTTCAACGTGACCAAGGCAGCCCTCTCCCACCTCGAAGAATCCGAGGGGGGTGACGCGCCGACGCCCTCGGTCACGAACGTCTCCTCTATCCTCGCGTACACCGGTGCGCCCGTCGAGTGCCACTACGCGGCCTCGAAGGCGGGACTGCTCGGGCTGACCAAGAGCCACGCGGGCGACTTCGCGCCCGATATCAGGGTCAACGCGGTCGCGCCGGGTCACGTCGAGACGGACATGACCGCCGACAGGTCCGAGGCGGAGAAGCGCGAGGAGTTGGCCGACATTCCGGTCAGCCGGTACGGCCAGCCCGCCGACATCGCGGAAGCGGTCGCGTACCTCCGCGACGCTGGGTTCGTCACCGGCGAGACGCTGAACGTCAACGGCGGCGAACTGATGCGGTGAACTGATACCGAGAATCGGCGACTCACAGACTGGAGTTACAGGCCGGGCCTCACAGACCGAGGTCGTCGGGTCGCACGCCGAGTTCGACTTCGACCGTCTGGCGAGAGCCATCGCGGAGGATGTCGAACTCGACCACGTCGCCCGGCCGGGTCTGGAGCGCGAGGTAGCTCCCGAGGTCCTCGGTCGTCGGCAGCCGCGTGCCGTCGATGGCCAGCAGCACGTCGCCGCCCACGGGCATTCGCGTGCCGTCGACCAACTCCGTCTCGCTCGGCCTGAGTACGTCCGCGGCGGGGCCGTCGGACGCGACGCTCGTCACCAGCAGGCCGCGCGCCTCGGTCATGTCGTTTGCGTCCGCGAGTGCGAGCGTGACGTTGGCGAAGGCGACGCCGACGAAGGCGTGGCGGAACTCGCCGTCCTCGATGAGGTCGGGCACGACGCGCTGGGTGAGCGCGGCCGAGATACCGAACCCGATGTTGTCGCCGCCGCCCGAATTAATGACGGCGGCGACCCGCCCGTCGAGCGTCATCAGGGGACCGCCGCTGTTGCCGGGATTGACCGCGGCGTCGGTCTGGATGGCGTCCGGGATGCGGTAGCCGGTGAGCGCCGGAATCGAGCGGTCGACCCCCGAGACGATTCCGGTCGTGGCCGACCCGTCGAGGTCGTAGGGGTTGCCGATGGCGACGACCTCCTGTCCCACCACGGGGTCGGACTCGACGAACGGCAGGGGCGTGGCCGACGACGGGACCTCCTCTACCGCGACTGCCGCGAGGTCGCTGTGGGGGTCCGAGCCGACAACCTCGCCCGAACTCCACTGGCCCTCGCTGAACCGCACGTCGGTCGCGGTCGCCTCGCCGACGACGTGGGCGTTCGTGACTACGTGGCCGTCGTCGAACACAAAACCCGTTCCCTGCCCGCCGTCGGTCCGGACCAACACGACGGAGTCGATGGTCTCGCGGTACACCTGCGTGTAGACGCTCTCGGAGCCGGACGCTTGGCCCTCGGAACCGGTGCTCTCGGCCGCGAGTCCGGCCTCGTCCGGTCCCTCGTCGGTCGGCACCTGCGCGCCACAGCCTGCGAGGCCAGCCGCGAGGGCGGTCCCGCCGAGTTGGAGGAAGCGCCGCCTGCTCGGCGTCGAATCGGTCATGTTTCCGGAGTAGGACCGACCGCCCAAGAACCTTTACCTGCGCTGTTGATCGAATCGCCTATCTCCCCGCCCGCTCCGAGTCGGTCACTTCCCCTGCCACTCGGGTTCGCGATCTTCGAGGAACGCGTCGATACCCTCGTTCTTGTCCTCGGCGGCGAACAGTTGGGCGAACAGCTCGGCCTCGTACTCGATGCCCGCGTCGAGGTCCATCCGGCTGGACGCCTTCACGGCCTTCTTGGCGTACTCCAGCGCGAGCGGGCTCTTCTCGGCCATGGATTCGGCGAGGTCGTAGACGCGATCCTCGAACTCCTCGTCCGGGTGGACCTCGTCCACGAGGCCGATGTCACAGGCTTCGGTCGCGTCGACGAGTTCCCCCGAGAGGATCATCTTCATCGCCTGCCCCTCGCCGACGAGTCGGGGGAGGCGCTGGGTGCCGCCGCCGCCAGGCACGATTCCGAGATTGATCTCGGGCTGGCCGAGCTTCGCGCCCTCGCGGGCGATGCGCGTGTCGCAGGCCTGCGCGAGCTCGCACCCGCCGCCGAGCGCGTGACCGTTGATGGCCGCGATGACCGGCTGGCGGAGGTCGTCGACGTACTCGTACACCCGGGGGCGCTCGCTCGCCTCGCGCTGCTCGAACGGGCCGCGCTCGCGGAGTTCGGTCACGTCCGCGCCCGCGACGAACGCGCCCGACTCCGCCGAGCCGGTGAGCACGACCACGCGGGCGTCGCTGGCCTCTATCGCGTCGAGCACGTCCTTGAGTTCGGCCCGAAGCTGGGCGTTCAGCGCGTTCCTGGCGTCGGGTCGCGACAGCGTGACGGTGACGACGCCCTCGACGCGGTCGCCGATCCCGACGTCGACCGTCTCGCACTCGGCCGCGACCGCCTCGGGGCTTCCGACGGACCGCCCGTCGTTTCCGACCGAGACTTCCTCGTCGTCGCCCGTCATCGCTCGTCACCCCAGTTGCCGCTCGTACCCACGATCTCGCCGTCCTCCCAGACGTAGAACCCCTCCCCGGTCTTCTTGCCGAGCTTCCCGGCCCGAACTTTCCGGCGGAGGATCTGGGGTGGTCGGAAGCGCTCGCCGAGTTCCTCGCGGAGGTGTTCGAGGATGTCGAGGCGCACGTCGAGCCCGACCACGTCGCCGAGTTCGATGGGACCCATCGGGTGGTTGTAGCCGAGTTCCATCGACCGGTCGACGTCCCGCGGGCTGGCGACCCCCGTCTCGACCATCCGCATCGCCTCGACGCCGAGCGCGACGCCGAGCCGCGAGGACGCAAACCCCGCGGTGTCCCGGATCTCGATGGCGGTCTTGCCCACGTCCGCCACGAAGTCGGTGGCGAAGGCCACGGTCTCCTCGCTGGTCTGTTCGGCCACTACGACCTCCACGAGTTCCATGATGTGGACCGGATTGAAGAAGTGCAGGCCGATGCCCCGGCCGGGGTCGTCGAGCGCCGAGACGATCTCGGTCACGGGCAGCGACGAGGTGTTCGACGCGATGACGGCCTCGCTCGGAGCGGCCGCCGCCACGTCCTCGAACGTCTGCTTCTTGAGGGCCACGTCCTCGGGCACCGCCTCGACCACGAGGTCGGCGTCGGCGACCGCCTCGGCGAAGTCGGTCGTGCCCGAGATGCGGTCGAGCGCGGCTGCCATCTCCTCGGCAGTGACCTTGTCGCGGTCGACGCCGCCCTGTAGGTTCCCCTCGATGGCGTCGATGCCGTCCGCGACGATCTCCCCGTCGATGTCGCGGATAGTGACCTCGTGGCCGGCCATCGCCGACACCTGCGCGATGCCGTGGCCCATCGTTCCGGCTCCGAGCACTGCGACTCGCAAGTCGTTCATAACAGGTAGAACGGCGTCGGGCGCGCGGTTAAGCGTTTATCTCTCGCGGAAGCGGAACGAATTCGGCTCGGGCGCTTACCAATCGTACCTCCGTGCGCTTCTTTCGATTCCGAACCCGGTGCGCGCTCATCTGACCTTCCGGCCCGGCGCGCGCTGCGCGGCGTCTCGGCGAGTGCCGCGAGCCGAGGCTCGTGGGAGCTGTGCTCCCACGGCGCTCTCGTGCGCCGCGCAAAGCGTGCGAGGGACGAGGACCGCAAGCCGGAGCGAAGCGGAGGCTGAGGACCGCAGGAGGTTGGGGAGGTTCGAGGCCCGCGGTCGCTGTGCGGTCGCGGTGCGGTGTCTCCGATGCCTCGGCAGTAGCTAGCTTTGACCTACTTCTAGGCTCGATCAGTAGCTACCCTGAACAAACTTCAGTGAACAGCAGTCGAACTCCTGAAGCAAGCTGCGAATTAAATACAGGAATCACCGCGACAGCGAAACACGGCACAGCAGCTCCGAAGTCACCCTCCGTCACTCCGTCCCCTGCGGTCGAACCTTGAACCCGTACCGCGTCACGCCCTCCTGCGTGTAGATGCGCCGCATCGTCGCCGCCACGCGGTCGCCGATTTCGACCGACTGGGGGTCCGCCGAGACGACCTGCGCGGGGACGCTTGCAGACTCACCATCAGGACCATCTAGCGCCACAACCACGACCGCAAAATCCCCGGATTGAGCCTGCTGTTCGGCGAACTCCGGGGGCGCGCCGCCCTGTGAGATGACCGTGGCGGCCTCCACGGTCCCGGTCCCCGGTAGCTGCACCTCCTCGTACGACTCGACCAGCGACTTGCAGGCGTTGCACGCGCCCTCCGGCGGGAAGTTGAGGTCGCCGCATTCGGGACATCTCCCGGCGAGCAGCCGGTGGCGCTGGTCGAGGGTGCGCTTCCACGACGGGACGCTGACGTACGCGCCGCCGCCCTCGGGCGGTCCCGAGGTGAGTTCCCCGCGCTTGCGGAGGTACTCGGCGTAGCCGACCCGCTCGGCGTCTTCGCCACCGAGCGCGAGCGCGGCGGCGACGGCGTCGCCGCCGCGCTCGCGCTCGTTCTCCACGACGAAGGCGTCCGCGCCCCCGCCGCTGCCGAACGACGCTGCGAGGATTCGTTCGTCGTCCTGTTCTAACGCCTTCGCCAGACTCAACGGAACGCTGGCCGCACCAGTGTCGCCCAACTCGTGGACCGTCGCACAGCGCTGGATGGTCTCGGCGTCGACGCCGAGCGCACCCGCCGCGCGGTAGTGGAGTTTGCCGTCCGGGGCCTGCACCGCGGCTGCGTCGACCTCGGAAACGTCTGCGTCCAACTGCTCGACCGCGCCGGCCAGCGTCTCCGTGAACGCCTGTCGCTCGTAACCAGTCGCGCCCAGTCCCTCGACCGTCTCCTCTCCAGTCCGGCGGAAGCGCGTGCCGGGGAACGCCTCGGCGTACTCGGCCCGGGCCGCGACCTCGGCTGCGCCCGACCCCGAGAGGACGAACGCTGCCGCGCCCGCTCCGGCGGCGTGGTCCTCGGAGCTGTCGGGGTCGCCTCGCGGGCAGTCGGCAGCGACGACGAGGCCGACTCGGTCGACCTCGTCGTCGCCGCCGTCCGACCCATCCGCCCACGGTCCGGCTGCGAGCGCGGCGTCGATGGCTCGCGTTCCGGCGCGCGTGCTCCCGGTGAAGACGTGGCGAGTCGCGTCCGCCGGGACGGCCAACATGCCGCCGAGACGGGCGGTCAGGTCCTCCTCGGCGAGCGGCGGGGTCGTCGAGGCGAACGCCAGAAACGACACGTCCGCGCCTGCGCGCCCGGCCGCGTCGAGTGCGCGCACGGCGGCCTCGTACCCCATCGTCAGCGCGTCCTCGTCGGCGTCCGGCACCGCCTTGGCGTTCACCCCGGCGGCGTGGAATCGACCCCACGCACGCTCGAACTCTTCGGCGGAGACGCGGAATCGCGGCGCGTACGCGCCGACGGCCTCGATTTTTGGTTTTTCTGCGCTCATGCATCCACCTCCTGTTCCCTTTCGAGAACATGAACCACGGCCGCACCCCCGCTCCCGCCGACGTTGTGGGTCAGCCCCCGGGTCGCGCCCTCGACCTGTCGGTCGCCCGCATCGCCTGAAAGCTGTTTGAACGCCTCGACGACCTGTCCGGCACCGGTCGCGCCGATTGGGTGGCCCTTCGACTTGAGGCCGCCGGAGGTGTTGACCGGCAGGTCGCCGTCGAGCGCCGTGTGGCCCGATTCCGCGAGTTCGCCACCCTCTCCGGGTTCGCAGAAGCCCAGATCCTCGTAGGCCAGGATCTCCGCGATGGAGAAACAGTCGTGGACCTCCGCGAAGTCGAGATCGTCGGGTGCGACTCCGGCTCGCTGGTAGGCCGTTTCGGCCGCGCGCTGGGAGGCCTCGATGCCGGTGTAGCTGTCGCGCTGGAACAGTCCCACCGCGTCGCTGGCCGCGCCGACCCCCGCGATGCGAATGGGGTCGTCGGTGTACTCGCCGACCACGTCCTCGCTCGCGACGACGGCGACCGCGGCCCCGTCGCTGGTCGGACAGCAGTGGTAGAGCGTGAGCGGGTCGGCGACGGTCTGTGCCGACTCGGCGTCGTCCAGCGAGCACTCGAACCCCAACTGGGCGTGGGGATTGTTCGCGCCGTTCCGGTGGTTCTTCACCGCGACGTGCGAGAGCTGCTCGCTCGTGGTACCGTACTCGGCCATGTGTGCGTCGGCCATCTGGGCGTACACGCCCGCGAACGTGGTGCCGGACAGTCGCTCCCACTCGGTCTCGCCGGAGACGCCGAGCCAGTACTTCGTCGCGTCGCCGGACATGTCGGTCATGATCTCGACGCCGCCCGCCAGCACCACGTCGGCCATCCCGGAGCGGACGGCCTGCACGGCCTGCCGGACGGCGTACCCCGACGCTGCGCAGGCGTTCTCGACCCGAGTCGTGGGGATGCCGTGGAGGCCGACGTGCTCGGTGGCGGCGGGGCCGGACAGGCCCAACTGGCGACCGCCGACGCCGAGGGTGCCGACGACCGCCTCCTCGACGTCGTCGGGGTCGAGGCCCGCGGGCACGGACTCGCGGGCCCGCTCGAACGCGGTGCGGAACAGCGACCGGTAGCTCTCGTCGGGGAACGACCCGAAGTCGGTCTGGGCCGCGCCCACGAGGTAAGCGTCGCGCATGGACGACGGTTGCTCGCCTGCCGGGAAATAATTGCCGCGTCCGGTCGGGAGCGCGTCGGGAGGTCGGTGGGGGAACGTTCTCGGCGTGTCGTCGTTGGTTGCTACTGCGACCGAGGCTGGAATCGCAATCGCCTCAACCACCGCAACCGCACCGGCAACTGCGACCGCGACCGTACCAGCAACCGCAACCCCGACCACACCAACAACCCCAACTGCTTCCGATTCAGTACCGTATCCTTCGGTGGCCAAACAGTTTAGGCGCACTCGTCCGAACTACCAGTCGACATGGCCTACAGCGACATCGAAACGGCCAGCCGCGAGGACCTCCGCGAGTTACAGGACGACCGACTCGCCGAGACCGTCGAGTACGCCTACGAGAACGTGGATTTCTACCGCGAGGCGCTCGACGAGGCCGGCGTCTCGCCGGACGACGTCGACTCGGTCGACGACCTCGCCGAACTCCCGTTCACGACCAAGGAGGACTTCCGCGACGAGTACCCCGACGGCCTGTTCGCGGTCGACCACGAGGACGTGCGGCGAATCCACGCCTCCTCGGGCACCACCGGAAAGCCCAAGATCGTCGCCTACACCGAGGACGACCTGGGCGTCTGGAAGGAGGTGATGGCCCGGTCGCTCCACGCCGCTGGCGTCCGGCCGGGCGACACGGTCCAGAACGCGTACGGCTACGGGCTGTTCACCGGCGGGCTGGGCTTCCACGACGGCGTCGAGGAACTCGGCGCGACCGTCATCCCGACCGGCGGCGGCAACACCGCACGCCAGCTCGACATGCTCCGAGATCTGGACAGCGACGCGCTGGCCTGCACGCCCTCCTACTGCCTCTACCTCGCGGAGGCCGCCGACGAGCGGATGATGGACGTGCGCGAACTCCCGCTCTCGCGAGTCGTCATCGGCGCGGAGCCGTTCACCGACCCGATGCGCGAGGAGATCGAGCGCGCGCTCGGGGTCACCGCGGTCGACGTGTACGGCCTCTCGGAGATCATCGGCCCCGGCGTCTCCATCGAGTGCGAGGAGGCCCAGGACGGGCTCCACGTCTGGGAGGACCACTTCTACCCGGAGGTCGTCGACCCGCAGACCGGCGAGCCCCTGCCGGAGGGCGAGGAGGGCGAACTCGTCCTCACCTCGCTCACGAAGGAGGCGCTCCCGGTCCTGCGCTACCGCACGGGCGACATCACCTCGCTGAACTACGAGAAGTGCGACTGCGGTCGCACCGCGGTCCGGATGGACAACGTGACGGGCCGGACCGACGACCTGCTCATCGTCCGCGGCGTCAACGTCTACCCGAGCCAGATCGAGGAGGTGATGCTCGATCTGGGCGACGTGGCTCCCCACTACCGCATCGACCTCTACCGCGAGGACACCCTCGACACCATGGAGATCACGGTCGAGCACCACGAGGACTTCCGCGGGACGCCCGACGATCTCCGCGAGGAGATCGAGTCGGAACTCCGCGACGTGCTCGAAGTCAGGCCCGACGAGGTGGAGGTGGTCGAACCCGGCGAGATCGAGCGCACCGAGGTCGGGAAGGTCAAGCGCGTGTTCGACCATCGGTGAGGCGGCGATTGGGACCTGCTATTCTATTCGACCGAGAAGACGACCCGATACCGGGCGGTCGAGCTGTCCCCGCCGTTCTCACCGCCCTCGACGCCGACCGAGACATCCACGACGTACTCGCCCGAGGCCATCTCTCCGGTCGGAACTTCGAAACTCTCGCCGGCCGTCTCGCCGGGCGCGAGGGTCACGATGAGGCCGATTGCGTTGATGGCCTCGACCTCGCGGCCCTCGGTGTGAACGTGGTCGCTCTCCGCGTAGGCGTCGGTCCAGAGCAGGTGGTTTTCGTCGGACTCGCCCACCGGAGCGGCGTGCAGCACGCCGAACGGCCGGGGCGCCCCCGTGGAGATCTCCAGTTCGCTGTCGGCGTCGTTTTCGAGCGCGAGCCGCAGTTTCCCACCGGACTCGCCTGCTCCTTCGCCAGACTCGCTCGAACCGTCGCCCGACTCGCCCGCGACCTCGGCCGACAGGGAGACGGGCGCCGACTCGGTCGCCTCGACGTACGTGGTGTAGAAGGCGCCGTCGAGGTAGGCGTAGCGGTGGTTCTCCAGCTTCTCGAAGAGGCCCGCCGGCGCGCTGTCGAAGCCGTACGCGCCGCTGGCGTTTCCGGCGGCCCTGACGAGTTCCCTGACCTCGGCGTCGGCCTCGGCCACCTGCCACACGTCGCCCCCGACCGCCTCGGAGACGGATATCTCGGTCGCCGAAACGCCGTACGGCGGGCCCGAGTCCTCGACGTCGGCAGACATCGACACCACGTCGCCGTGGTACCGGACCGCCGCGTACTCGTCGAGGAACTCCCGGAGGCTCGGCCAGACGTGCGTGAAATCCATGCCCTTCTCGCGAGCGATGCGGAGTAGCCCGGACATCACGCGCCCGTCGTGGGTGACCGCGGCCTCGTAGGCCTCGTAGTCGGCGATTTCGCCGTCGACCTCGGACTCCGAAACGGCCTCGGCGGTGACCGTGGTCGTCGGGAAGTCGTGGTCGAGCTGGTAGTACGCTCCCGAGCGCGCGACGACCGGCGTCCCCTCTGCGAACTGCAACAGCCAGTCCGGCGGGTCGTCGGTCTCGTAGCCGCCGTCGAGCGCGCGCTCGACGATCCCCTGCTCGCGGTCGGTGAGATCGTCGAACTGGACGGCTCCGCCGCCGGGGTTCTGGCCGAGGTCGTTCATCCGGACCGCGTAGTCGAACGCCTCGACGCGCTCGACCGCCAGCGGGCCGGCGCTCTCGGCAGATTCGGTCGTCGACTCGGTGCTCGACGTGGTCTCCTCGGTCGCGGTGCCGGTGGTCGTCTCGGTGCTGGTCGTCCCGGTGGTCGCGCTGGGCTCGTCGTCGACCGGCTCGGAGGTCCCGAGACAGCCGCTGGTCGCGACCGCGGCCGCTGCGAGGTGGAGGAACGGGCGGCGTCGCATACCGGTGGATGACGCCCGGCGTTCAAAAAAGGTGGGGGAGTTAAATGGTCGCCTGCCGGCCGACGACCGGTGGACTCGACCGGCTGGAGTCATTCCTCCGGGCGGTACACTCGTCCGCGGAAGCTCGCGACCGGCTCGCCGTCTTCGTCGGTGACCGCGACGCGGTAGGCGGCGGTCCGACCGCGGACGTGGACCTCCTCGGCCTCGGCGGTCAGCGTCTCGCCGACCGCGACCGACTCGAAGTACGAGACGTCGGTCTCCATCGCGAGCGCAGTTTCGCCCTCGGCGTTGGAGGCCGCGGCGAACGCGGCGTCGGCCAGCGAGTAGATCGCACCGCCGTGAGGCGTCCCGTGGAAGTTCAACAGGTCCTCGGTGATCGTCAACTCCGTGCGCGCCCGACCGGGGCCGAGGTCGACGAGTTCGACCCCCAGCTTCGCGGCGAAGGGGTCCGAGGCGATGCGCTCGCGGCGCTCGTCGGGAATCTCGCTCATGGCGGCGATTGGTCGGGCTGGTATTTAAAGTCGGGCGCGTCGGCAGCGCGGTCGTCTACCCGCCGCCTCACGCGCTCTCGCCGTCCACCAGCGCGTCCTCCAGCACCTCCATCGGATGGCGAACGTCGTAGCCCGTGCCGTGTTCCATCTGCATCGCGCAGGTGGGACACTCCGTCAGGCCAGTCTCGGCGTCGGCCTCCTCCATGTGCTCGATCATCTCCGCGCCGATCTCCATCGAGGCGTCGTACTTCTCGGCCTTCCAGCCGTAGGTGCCCGAGATGCCCGAACAGGACGGTCCCACGTCCTCCGCGCTCGCGCCGTCGAGATGGTCGAGCAGTTCGACCGCCTGGCCCGCGATACCCTGATTCCGGGCGTGGCAGGGCGCGTGGTAGGCGAATTCGGCGTCACCATCCTCCTCGCCCTCGACCTCGGTTCCGACGGGGTCGAGGTCGACCTCGGCGTCCGCGAGCGCGCCATCGAGGTCCTCGTGGAGCCGCAGGTACTCCGCGGCCTCGTAGGTCCGGGCCGCCACGCTGGCGGTGCCCTCGAAGTCGAACAGTTCGGGGTACTCCTGTCGGAGTGCCATCGAGCAGGACGTGCAGGAGGCGATAACGTCGGCTCCGTCCTCGATGGCGGCGGCGAGTTCCCGGACGTTCGTCTCGGCCGAGCGCCGGGCGTCTTCGAGCATCCCGTTCGCGAACATCGGCGTGCCCGAGCACTGCTGGGGCGGGACCAGCACCTCGTAGCCGAACCGCTCGAACACCCGGACCGTCGCCTTGCCCACCGCCGGGGTGTTGTAGTTCGAGTAACAGCCGTGGAAGTAGGCGACGCGCTTCTCGTCGCGTTCGATTTTGGCTCCGCCTCGCTGCGCTCGCGCCTCCTGCGCTCGCTCTTTCGAGGCGGCGGTGCCCCCTCGCTTCTCCCACCACTCGCGGAACGTCTCCTCGGCGAACTCCGGGAACTCGCGCTCGCTGGTGATTCCCAGAAGCTTCTCGTTGAGCGTCTGCACCAGCGAGTTGCCCATCACGAAGTTGGTGAGCCGCGGTACCTTGCTCCCGAGTCGGGCCAGCGTCCCGTAGTTCGCCAGGATGCGATTCCGAACGTACTCCCGAGAGAGCTTCTCCATCTGCTCGGAGACGAACTCTCCGCGGGCGGTGTTGTGCATCTGGCTCAGGGGCACGTCGGAGGGGCAAGCCGAGTCACAGCGCATGCAGTTCGAGCAGGACGTGATCGAGTCGTCGACCTCGCGGTCGTCCTTTCGCTTGAGCCGCCACTGCTCCGGTCCCTGGAACTTCGGCCCGGGGAACTCGTCGTCGACTTCCGCGACCGGGCAGTTCGTGTCGCAGGTCGAGCACTTGTAGCAGTCGTCGCTCCCCGGTCGGAGGTCCATCGACTCGCTGTCGCCGAAGACCTGCACCGGCTCGAACTCGTCCGATTCGACTGTTTCCTCTTCACGCACGTCCCCTGGGTCGTTCACGTCTTCTGTTTCACTCATTGGAACACCTCCCGTGCCGCCGCGCGCCCGGCCGCGAGCCCCGTCGCCAGCGAGACGCCCGACCCCGACTTCTCGGCCGCGAAGTCGTACCCGCCGAGGACCGCGCCGGCGGCTCGCAGGTTCGGGAACGTCGCGTCGCCCGCCGAGTCGAGCGGCCGCAGGTCGTCGTCCACGGCCACGCCGAACCGGGCGAACGGGTGGTCGCCGAACGCCCCGTCGGCGAACCAGTCGTAGCGGTCCTCGGGATGGGGAACGTGGCAGTCGAAGATCGGCTCGCGGACGCTCTCGCGGTCCGAGTCCACACCCTTGCCGACCAGTCCGCCGGTCGCCAGCACGAACTCCGCGGCGTGGAACGGCACCGTCGCTCCGTTCCGGTCGACCCGGACCGCGGCGATTTCGCCGTCCTGCTCCCCGTTCCCGGTGGTCTCGTAGTTCACCACTGGGTTCCCTGTCGTGAACCGAACGCCGGCCTCGCGGCAGGCCCGGCGGAGCGCGCCCGCCAAGCGCATCCCGGGGACGCTCGGCGAGCCGGTGGGCACCTCGAAGACCGCCGCGCCGAGTTCGGCTTCGAGGTCGGCCAGCACCGCCTCGGTTTCGTGCTGGCCGAGCAGCGCCGGGAAACCGACGCGCTCCGCGCCGTCGAGGTGGGGCTCGACGGCCGCCGCGAGCGCTCGGCGAGCCGGGAGCGTGGTGGAGTACGAACCGCCGGCCCCACGGCCGCCGCCATCGCGGACGCGCTCGACGCGCTCGTTCGCGTCGAGCGCGTCCGCGAGCCGGGTTCTGGCTGCGTCGGCTCGGAACTCGCCGGGGAATCGGACCGTCGCGCCCCGGACCTCGAACGGGACGCCCGCGGCCCGGAGGTGGTCGGCCGCCAGCGGCGCGTCGAAGTCGGTGACGGTCTCGAAGCCGACCAGCAGGGTCGGCCGGTCGTCGCTCGCGAGGCCCTCGGCGACCGTCGCGGGGTACCTCGCGGTCGGCTTGACCGTCCCGCCGTGGGTCGGGACCAGCGCGTTCCGATCGGTGTGGCCGCCGCGGTACAGATTTCCGGTCGCCTCGTCGAACAGCGCGAGCGCCTCGCGGACCGTCTCGACGCCAACCGTCCGGTACGGGTGGCGCTCGGGGAGGTCGGGAATCGCGTCGAAGGGGTCGGCGACGGGACCGCAGGCGGTCCCGCCGCCGACCCCGTTCTCGGTGGTCTCGTCGCCGACCCCGTTCTCGGTGGTCCCGTCGCCGACCCCGTTCTCGGTGGTCCCGTCGCCGACCCCGTTCTCGGCGGGCCTCTCGCCCACCGCTTCACTCCCGCGGCCGCTGGCGACCGCGTTACGGTCGCCAGCGGCCGCCGGGTACCCCAGCACGTCCACCAGCCCGCTCGCACTCTGGAGGGTCGAGTCCGCGTGCGAGAGCACGCGAACGCCCGCGCCCTGGCGAGCGGCCGCGAGCGCGGCGACCATGCCAGCGAGGCCGCCGCCCACGACCACCACGTCGTCTTCAATCGCCATCTCGGGCCTCCGTCTCCTCCGGTCGGTTCGGCGCTCCCGAGTCGAATCGCCCGAAATCGAGCGTTCCGTCCCCCTCGGCCGGGTCCCGATCCCGGTTCATCGTGGTCGCGTGAAGCGCGTAGTTGAGCGCGGCCTGCGAGAGCTGTTCGCCCCAGAGCGCGTGGCGCTGGCCCTTCCAGCGCTCTTGGAATAGCTCGTCGAGCGCCTCGCGGGACTGGGACTCGTCGTACTCGGGATGCAGTTCGGCCGCCATTCGATGACAGCAGAACCCGCCCTGACAGTTTCCCATCGAGGCCCGGGTCCGAATGCGGACCGCGTTGAGGTCGGTCCCCGACCCTTCGATTGCGTCCCGGACCTCTGCCCGGGTCACGGCCTCGCAGTCACAGAGCACCGGGTTGGGACCGTCGGTCGTCAGGACCTCGTCGGCCCGTGAACCGAGCCGCTGGACGCTCCGCCGGCCGACCGGCGAGCGCAGGCCGAACTCGTCCATGTACTCCCGGAGGACCGAGAAGTCCTCGCTGCCGGGGAGCGGGACGTCGGCGGTTTTGCAGTCCGCGGAGACGCCCAGCTTCCCGCAGACGTGGTCGGCGACGGACTCGGCCATCAGCCGGTAGGTCGTGAACTTGCCGCCGACGATGGTGGTCAGGCCCGCGAGGTCGTCCCGGTCGGCGTGGTCGAGCAGGAAGTAGTCGCGCGTGATGTCGGTCGGGTCCTCGGTGGCGGCCCCCGGCGGTTCGTACAGCGGGCGGACACCCCAGAACGACCGGACCGTGCGGGCTTCCCCGAGGATCGGCACCAGTTTCGACAGTTCGTCTATCAGCAGGTCGACCTCCCACTGCTCTTCCGGGTAGTCCTCGGGATCGTCGACCTCCACGTCGGTCGTTCCCAGAATCGCGGTCGCCTCGTGGGGGACCACGATGTCGGCGTCGCCCTTCGGCCGACACCGGTTGATCACGGTGTCGACCTGTCGGCAGTTGGTCACCACCATCGCGCCCTTCGAGGGCCGGACCGCCACGTCCGCGCCGGCCATCTCTCCGAGCTGTCCCGCCCACGCGCCCGCCGCGTTGACCACGTGGTCGGCCGTGATGGTCTCGCGCTCGCCCGCCCGGCGGTGCTCGCGCTTCCCGGGACCCGAGTCGTGGCGCACCTCGACGCCTGTAACCTGGGTTCCGTTCTTGAGGACAGCCACGACCTCGGCGTGAGTCTCGATGCGCGCGCCGTGCTCCTCGGCGCTCGCGGCGTTGGCGACGCAGAGCCGGAACGGATCGACCGCGCCGTCGGGCACCCGAATCGCGCGCTTCACGCTCTTCGTGAGATATGGCTCTTCCTCGCGGGCTTGCTGGCCACTGAGGACCTCGACGGGAATCCCGCACTCCCGACAGCCCGCGAGCTTCTCCTCGAAGTACTCGTCGGGGTCGCCCTCCAGTTGGACGAACTGGCCGCCGGTCATCTCGACGCAGTGGTCGGCGATGTCGCGCAGTACGCGGTTCTCGGCGATGCACTCCTGGGCGCTCGACTGGTCGGAGACGGCGTAGCGGCCCCCGCTGTGGAGCAGCCCGTGCATCCGGCCGGTGGTCCCGTGGGTCAGGTTGCCCTGCTCGACGAGGGTCACGTCCACCCCGCGCATGGCGAGGTCCCGGGCCACGCCACAGCCCGTCGACCCGCCGCCGACCACGACCACCTCGGTGTCGGTCATTCGCTTGGGCGTTGGCCGCCGCGAACTTGAGTGTATTGCTGGCGGCGGCCCCGAGGTGGCGCTGGCGGTGACGTCGGGACGACCGCACCGTGACTCAGTTACCGGCATCGTGGGCGCGGTCGCGACCGACCTTGTCGGCCAGTCGGTCGCCCAGAATCGCCGCCACCATGCCGACGAGGCCACAGATGCCAGCACCGACGATGATCACGAGAGGAGTCAGCAGCGTCGCGAGCACGGCGATCTCCAGCGACCCGTTCAGGACGAGCGCCGCCGAGTTCGAGAAGTGCGAGAAGAGGATGGGTACCGACCCGACGATTCCGACCCGGATTCCGGCGGACCGACTGCTGGTGGGCCGCTGGCTGTAGCGGTATCCCGCGACCAGTCCGGCGGCGAGTATCGGTCCGCCAGAGATTGTCCCGCCGAGGTACGCACCCTCGGCAGGTCCGATCCCCCACGACCTGAAGAACACCTCCCACGAGAGGACGATAGTGAACGGGATCGAAGCCAATCCGAGGAGCGTCGCCGTCCGCAGGGACTCGTCGCGAACTGCCGCTATCGGATCGAAGGCTGCGCACATGGTGGATAGTTCCCGGGTAGCAGTTGTAGGGAGTTGAACCTATCGCACTCCCTTCAGGTCAGTCGGGCGAGGGCGCAGGGTGACGGCCGCCCCGAATCGCTTCGCAAACGTGTTAACCCCCGGAGCAGAACCGTCTCGCATGGTCACTTCGAGTGCTCCGGGGAAGGTCTACCTGTTCGGGGAGCACGCGGTCGTCTACGGCGAGCCCGCGGTCCCCTGCGCCATCGAGCGCCGGGCGCGGGTCACGGTCGAGGAGCGCGACGACGACCGCATCCGGGTCCACGCCGAGGACCTGAGCCTCGACGGGTTCACGGTCGAGTACAGCAGCGATTCCGCCGCCACGCCGGACGTGGACGTCTCCGAGTCGGTTGTCGAGGCCGGGATGCGGTACGTCGACGCCGCGGTCGCGCAGGCCCGCGACGCCGCCGACGCGCCGAACGCGGGCTTCGACGTCGTCATCCAGAGCGAGATTCCCCTCGGCGCGGGGCTCGGCTCGTCGGCGGCGGTCGTCACCGCGGCCATCGACGCTGCGACGAGGGAACTCGGCGTCGAACTCTCCACGGCGAAGGTCGCCGACCGGGGCTACCGCGCCGAGCACGACGCGCAGAACGGCGACGCCTCGCGGGCCGACACCTTCTGCTCGGCGACCGGCGGCGCGGTCCGGGTAGAGGGCGACGACTGCCGGTCGATCGAGGCTCCGGACCTCCCGCTGGTCATCGGTTTCGACGGCAGCGCCGGCGACACGGGCGAACTCGTCTCGGGCGTCCGGCAGCTCCGCGAGGAGTACGACTTCGCGGCCGACACGGTCGAGACCGTCGGCGACCTCGTTCGCTCCGGCGAACAAGCACTCGCGGCGGGCGACCTCGACGAACTCGGCAAGCTGATGAACTTCAACCACGGCCTGCTCGCGGCGCTCGGGGTCTCCTCGCGTTCGCTCGACGGGATGGTGTGGGCCGCGCGCGACGCGAACGCGCTCGGGGCCAAGCTCACGGGCGCGGGCGGCGGCGGCTGCATCGTCGCGCTCGACCCCACCGACGAGACCCAGACCGCGCTGGAGTTCACGCCGGGCTGCGAGGACGCCTTCCGCGCGGAGCTCGACACCGAGGGCGTGCGCGTGGAGGACGAGTGAGATGAGCGGAAACGAACTGACCGTCCTCAAGCTCGGGGGCAGCGTCGTCACCGAGAAGGACTCCCCGGAGACGCTGGACGGGCCGGCGCTCGACGCGGCGGCCGACGCGCTCGCGGACGCGCTCGCGGGCGGAAAGGTTTCGAATCTGGTGGTGGTCCACGGCGCGGGGAGCTTCGGCCACCACTACGCCAGCCAGCACGGCGTCTCGAAGACCGAGGGTTCGCGCGACGCGACCGCGGCGGTCGAGATCAACCGCTCGATGAAGACCCTCAACGAGTTCGTGTTGGCGCGACTCCACGAACGCGACGTGCCCGCGGTGCCGGTCCACCCGTTCTCGGCGGCCCACCGCGACGAGGCCGCCAGCCGAGGCGAAGCGGCCGAAACGACGCTTCCGACCCAACAAGTCGCGACCATGCTCGGCGAGGGGTTCGTGCCGGTGCTCCACGGCGACGTGGTTGCGCAGGCGGGCGCGGGCGTGACCATCCTCAGCGGCGACGAGGTGGTCGTCGAGGTCGCGAAAGGCGTCGGGGCCGACCGCGTCGGCTTCTGCTCGTCGGTCTCGGGCGTACTCGACGACGAAGGCGCGGTGATTCCCGAGATTAACTCGTACGAGGAGGTCGCCGACTACCTCGGCGGGAGCGACGCGACCGACGTGACCGGCGGGATGGCCGGGAAGGTTCGGACCCTGCTGGAACTGGGCGCGCCGGCCAGCATCTTCGGCCCGGACGACCTCGGGTCGTTCCTCGACGGGGAGGGTCCCGGGACGCGAATCGACGGGGCGTGAGGTCGGGCGAGCGGACGTGACGGTCGGGCTGTCTGTCGCTTCGAAGAGTCACTCTGATAGTCAGTGCAATTACTCCTGTCGACTCGGCGCGCGACCAGTGTACAGCGCGGAGCGCGGGGCAAAAGTTTCCCACGATACCCGGGTTTCGGTGGAGTCTAGCGCTTCGAACCTCTCCCGATGGTCTCGAAACGAACCCGACACCCCAGTCCCTCGCCCGTGTCTTCCGTTCGCACGCCGCCGGTGCATTTGAAAGCGCTTTTAAGGGGTGACGAACAACCCAAGGGTACGACCTGCGCGCGGTTGATGATGCTCCTAGCCGCACAGGATCCGACCGGCAGGGGAGCCTGAGCCGACGTGCAGGGAGGTGAACAACCATGCCAGTGTACGTAAACTTCGACGTCCCAGCCGACCTCCAAGACCGCGCCGTCGAGGCGCTCGAGGTCGCCCGAGACACAGGAAGCGTAAAGAAAGGAACCAACGAGACGACCAAGGCGATCGAGCGCGGTAACGCCGACCTCGTCTACGTCGCCGAAGACGTCCAGCCGGAGGAGATCGTGATGCATCTCCCCGAGCTGGCCGACGAGAAGGGCATCCCCTTCATCTTCGTCGAGACGCAGGACGACATCGGCCACGCCGCTGGCCTCGAAGTCGGAAGTGCCGCCGCCGCCGTCACCGACGCCGGCGAGGCCGAGGACGACGTCGAGGACATCGCCGACAAGGTCGAGGAACTTCGATAAGGTGGTTGAGTCATGAGTGCAGAGGAAACCGAAGAGGAAGGCTCCACGCCCGCCGAAGTAATCGAGATCGTCGGCAAGACCGGGATGCACGGCGAGGCCATGCAGGTCAAGTGCCGCATCCGCGAGGGCGAGAACCAGGGCCGCATCATCACGCGGAACTGCCTCGGCCCCGTCCGCGAGGGCGACGTCCTGCAACTGCGCGAGACCGCCCGCGAAGCCGACTCAATCGGAGGTCAGTAATCGATGCCCCAGACCAGAGAGTGTGACTTCTGCGGGTCGGACATCGAGCCCGGGACGGGTACGATGTTCGTCCGCACCGACGGGAGTACCATCCACTTCTGTTCGGCGAAGTGCGAGAAGAACGCCGACCTCGGCCGCGAGCCCCGCGATCTGGGCTGGACCGAGGAAGGTGGCGCAGAAGAGGCCGAACAATGAGCGACGCCGAGCGCACCTTCGTGATGGTCAAGCCCGACGGAGTCCAGCGCGGACTCATCGGCGAGATCGTCGGCCGACTCGAGGAGCGCGGCCTGAAGATGGTCGCCGGCAAGTTCATGCAGATCGACGAGGAGCTCGCCCACGACCACTACGGCGAGCACGAGGGCAAGCCCTTCTTCGAGGGCCTCGTGGACTTCATCACGTCCGGCCCCGTGTTCGCGATGGTGTGGGAGGGTCAGGACGCGACCCGACAGGTCCGCAAGATGATGGGCGAGACCGACCCCGCCGAGTCCGCGCCCGGCACCATCCGCGGCGACTACGGACTCGACCTCGGTCGGAACGTCATCCACGGCTCGGACCACGAGGACGAGGGCGCGAACGAGCGCGAGATCGACCTGTTCTTCGACGAGGAGGAACTGGTCGACTACGAGCGCATCGACGAGCAGTGGCTGTACGAGTAGCGTAGCTGTCGATTTTCGCAGTCCCGTTCTCGCGGTTCGTTCTTGGATCGCTCCAGCGACGCAGCGATTAGTCCCGCTCGTCAATTCCGCTCGTCAATCCCGCTCGTCAATCCCGCTCGTCGTCCCTGCCGGGGAGCCGACGGATCGCCTTCTCCCACCTGTCCCGGGCCGCCTGTCCGGGGTCCGCAAACGGGTCGTACGTGATGTCCTCGGCCGTCCCGACCCGATTCTGCCCGTCGCCGTCGCTCGTCGTCCGCCGCAGGCCGAACGCCGCCGTGAATGCCAACAGCGCGAACAGCAGGGCTAACGGGACGCTGGCGGAACTGTCGAGAGGGAGTACCACGAAGAGCAGGACCGCCAGCAACGCAGCCACTTGGAACGCGTAGACGAGGCGACCGAGCCAGTCGCCCGAAAACTCGACGGTCCACCCCATCTTCTACCGGACGGTCGAACTCGGGGGAAATAAGTTTTTCAAACGGCGTTCACATGACTCGGCGAATTCGAACGAGCGCGAGACCGACCTGTTCTTCGGCGGGGTGGAACTGGTCGACTACGAGCGCGTCGACGAGCAGTGGCTGTACGAGAAGTCCGGTCCTTTCGCAGTCCGATCTTCAGGCAGTGTTTATTCGCCAAAGAGATCCTCGACATATATTGTCTTATTGAAATATACCATGCCAATTAGGAATACTGCCAATATTCCAACTAACTCTGATATGCGCCACCATCCTACTAATTCATTCATCATTAAACCAACCATTGTAACCGTTACTAGTCCGAACGAGACGATCACCGAAGAATAAGCGGCATCCCAATTTCGGGCTTCAACTTGTCGCTGATGAACTGTGTCAAAGCCTCTCTCCGAAATTACGTAGTGCGAATTCTGTTCTTCTTTAATCAGTCCCGTGTGAATCAAATATTCGAGTGCATTTTCTGCTTCAGTACGTGAGAGAGTGGAGTTATCGTTGACTACGGGATGCGATTTCAATATCTTTCCCTCTTTGGGGAATTCTATCCGTACTACCCCATCTGAATCGTGTATATAATGGAGTACGACAGCCCAATTTGGTTGATTCATAGCTATACATATCTACCATGAATAAATAAATCCCATCTAAGTTACCGCGTCAGTAATAATCTCGATTATCCCCGAGAATTATGGTCGTCTGGCCGACACGACATTTATGAAGGTTATCAAATAAACTCAAAATAACCTACCTCTAGTGGAAAAGCAGTTTTGTGTCCCCAATACAACTCCCCGGCATGGACGGAGACATCACCCGCCGGGGCCTCATCGCCGCCATCGTCGGCGGCGGGGTCGTCGGCGGGTCGCTCTCGCCGGTTCGGGGCTATCTCGACCGGTTCGCACCCCTCTCCGGGTCGGCGTGGCGCGACGCCACCGACTCGACGAATCGCCGGGTCGAGAGCCCCTACGGCGCGGCCGAGGTGAGCTACGACGACTACGGCGTTCCCCACGTCGAGGCCGAGAACGAGCAGGCCCTCTACTTCGCCGCGGGGTACGTGCAGGCAGCCGACCGGCTGTTCCAGATGGACCTCCAGCGCCGGGTCATGCGCGGGCAGCTCTCGGAGGTCGTCGGCGAGGGGACGGTCGACTCCGACGAGTTCCACGTCCGGATGGACTTCGCGGGCGGTGCCGAGGCAAACCTCGAACTCCTCGACGGCACGGAGACGGGGACTCTCGTCGAGGCGTTCACCGAGGGCGTCGAGGCGTGTCGGACGCGCGAGGAACTCCCGCTGGAGTTCGGCCTGCTGGAGTACGAGCCCGACCCGTGGACCCCCGCCGACACGATGCTGATGGAACAGCAGATCTCGTGGGGGCTGACCGGGAGCTTCTGGACGCTCCGGCGCGAGCGCCTCGCCCGTGAACTCGGCGCGGACGCCGCCGAGGAACTCTACCCCTTCCGGATGGACCACGACTCGCCGATCATCCGGAACGGGAGCGGCGGCGGTAACGTGGAGAATCGGAGCGTCGCGCGAGCCTCCGGTAACTTCGAGAGCGACGCGCTGCTCGACTGGCTCGGCGAGTTCGAGCGCCCGCCGAGCGTCGGGTCGAACAGCTGGGTGGTCTCGGGCGAGCAGACCGCCAGCGGCCAACCCATCGTCGCCAACGACCCGCATCTCAACCTGATGGCACCGCCGGTCTGGTACGAGATGAACCTCCGGACCGACGACGTGAGCGTTCGGGGCGTCACCTTCCCCGGCGTCCCGTTCGTCGTCATCGGCGAGAACCAAGCCGGGGCGTGGGGGTTCACCAACGCCGGAGCCGACGTCATCGACTTCTACAGCTACGAGATCGACGACGCTGGCGAGCGCTACCGCTACGAGGGCGAGTGGCGCGAGTTCGAGACCGAAGAGCGAACCATCGCCGTCGCTGGCGGCGAGGACCGGAGTATCACCGTGCGGAAGACGGTCCACGGCCCGATGCTCGAACGCGAGGGCCAGCGGGTCGGCGTCGCGTGGACCGGCCACACCGCGACCGAGACGACCAAGGCCATCCACCGGTACAGCCACAGCGACGGGATGGACGACTTTCTCGACGCCACCCGCCAGATGGATCTGCCGACCCAGAGCGTCGTGTACGCCGACCGGGAGGGCAACACCCTCTACTACGTGACGGGTCGCATCCCCATCCGGACGGTCGACGGGGAGGAGGTGTGGGGAACCCGCGTGTTCGACGGCTCGGCTGGCGAGGGCGAGTGGGACGGGTTCGAGCCGTTCGGCGTCTCCTCGTGGGAGGGGTTCGTCCCCTTCGAGGAGAAACCCCACGTGATAAATCCGGACTACCTCGGCACCGCGAACCAGCGCGTCGTCGACGACCCACAACACTACGTGGGCGAACAGTACAGCGCGCCGTACCGCGGCCAGCGCCTCTACGACCTGCTCGACCGCCGCGCCGCGTCCGACGAGCCGATGGACCCCGAATTCATGCGGGAGCTCCAGCGCGACACCCTGTCGACCTGCGCCGAGCAGCTCACCGACGAACTGGTCGCCGCGGCCGAAGGCGAAGACGATCTCGCCGACGCGGTCGAGACGCTCCGCGAGTGGGACTACCGGATGGATCGGGACTCGCGGGCCGCGCTCGTCTTCTCGCGATGGTTCGACCGGTTCCGCGAAGAGACGTTCGGCGACGAGTTCGAGGCCGCGGGCCTCGACGAGTCGTACTACCCCAACGACTGGGTGCTGGCGACGCTGCCCGAGGACAGCCGGTGGTTCGGCGAGGAAGGGCGCGGGGGTGTAATGATTAGCGCGCTCCGGGCCGCTCTCGACGAACTCGAGGACGGCGCGACCTACGGCGACCACAACACCACCGCGGCCATCACGCACCCGTTCGGCCAGGCGTTCCTCAACTACCCCGACTATCCGACCGACGGGTCGGCGTACACCCTGAACAACTACCGGTCGGAGTCGGCCGTCGGGAGCAGCTGGCGGATGATCTGTCCGATGGCCGAAGCCGAAGACTCAATTTGTATCCTGCCTGGCGGCAACTCCGGCGAGTACTTCTCGGACCACTACGACGATCAGCTTCGGATGTGGGCCGACGGGGAGTACAAGCCGATGGACCGTGAGGGTCCCGAAGGGACGGATCTCACCTTCGAGACGACGGAGGGAGACGGATGAGCGACGACGAACCTCGTCGGCCGGGAGTCGCTCGCGCGTGGCTTCGGGAGATTCGGAGCGACCGCCGGGCGCGGTGGTTCGCGCTGGCAGCCGGACTCGCCGCAGGTCTGGCGGCCGCGCGGGTCCACTGGTACGGGTTCGTGCTCGGGGGCGCGCTGGTGGGGCTGGTCTCGGCGACCGCCAAGCGCGGCCTGCTCGCGGGAATCGGGTTCGGCCTCCTCGCGTGGGGCGTCTTCGCTGGCTTGCTGGCGGCCAACGGCGCACTCCTCGCGTACGCCGAGATGGGTCAGCTGACTGCCCTGAGCTTCGGGATTCCGGTCGGACTGGCCGCGCTCGGGTCGCTCATTAGGGGCGTCGTCTGAGAACAGTGGCTGAACTGTCGGAACGTCCTATTTCTCCCCGGAATCTGCTGCCCTATTCGCTTTTGCATCGGAATCCCCTGCAAAGATTCAAATACGAAGGCGGGACGAAACCGGCCCGTGACCTGACCCGGGCCGGAACGCGTCCGCTGTTGCGCGGCGCGCAGCGTTCCGGACAGAAGTCGCTCCGCGACGCGGGTAGCAAACGACCACGCCGCGAGACACCACTGACCGAATGCGCGCCGCCTGTTCGCCATCGAATTCGCCGAGAGTCGTCAGTAGCTGGTTCGAGAACCGTATCGTCCGTGACCGAGTTCCCCCGGCGTGCGCCGCTAGGGGTAGGGGTGGTGGCCCCGCTCCGGCCGGAACTCGAACCCGAGGTCCGGCGGTACTTCCCGCGCGCGCTCCCCGAAGAACGGGTCGCCGGTGAACAGCGGCTGCGCCGCCGGGACGAGCACGCGGACCGCCTCGAAACCCAACTGTTCGAGGTCGCGGGTCGTGAGCCGCGCGGCGTACGCCGACAGGTCGACATCAGCCAACCGAGCGAGTACGGCGTCGAGTTCGGCCGATCCCTCCGGCAGGTCGGCCGGGCCGACGCTCGCGCTCGGTACGGTGGTCTCCGGCGAGACGAACTCCCGGGCGACTTCGGGGAAGTCAGCGTAGCGACCGATCGCGCCGTCCGCGTCGGCGGCGTCCTCGACACCCATCGAGCGGAGTTCGGTCCAGTTCTGGAGCGCCTCGGCCAGCGCCGACGTCGCCGCGGCGTCCGGGTCGAGGTCGGCGTCGGACCCGACCGCGAACCGCGGCCACTTCCCGTCGCGGTGGACCGCGGCGGCCACGACCGGGACGTCCACGTCTTGGGTGACCAGCAGAGCCGTCACGTCGAGGTTCGCTGCGCGTGCGCGCGCTCGGAGCGCGTCGAATCTCTCCGTCCGAACCGACAGTTCGAGTGGGTCGAACGTGGAGTACCACGCCAGCATCGTGGCGTCGCGTTCCAGAATCTCGTACAGCCCGGACAGCAGGGCCTCGACCGGCGAGTTTCCGAGGCCGAGCCCGGTGGTGATCGACGGTTTGTTCCGAATCTCCGGTGGGGGGAAGTGGACGAACTCCGCTGGCAGGTGGACGGCGTCGCCCGTCTGAAGTTCCTCGCCCTCAACCCACTGTAGCTCCGCGTTGGGCCCCGGCACCGACCAGTCCTCGGGCCGGACGAACGCGTCGGGAGCAACTGCCGCGTCGAGGTCGGACGCGCGCGCCGTCCGGAACGCCGATTCCCGGTAGACGCCCGCGGCGTAGCGTTCCAGCCCCTCGCCGAGCGCCTTCATCAGCCCCTCGTTCCAATCGGCCGCGAGTCCCGCAGCCTGCTCGGCCGCCGTGACGTCGCTGAACCCCTCGGTGTCGGCGAGGTTCGCGAGGTAGTACGGCGCGGGGAACGACTCGACCTCGCCGACCTCCGACACCACGCCAACTCGCTCGTCGACGGCCTGTTCGGCGCGCGAGAGGGCGTCGTCGAGGTCCGCGTCGACGTACACGCGGTCGATGTCTGAGTCACGGGTAGCCGCGCCACTCCCGGGTTCCGATCCGCAGATTGAACAGCCGGGCACTGGCAGGAGGGTGCGCTCGGCGTGCGGGACCTCCAGAACGCCACCGAGCGCAGCGGACTCGCCGCCCGTGAGCAAACTCGCCGCCTCGCGCCCGGCGAGCGCGCCCGCGAAGCGCGCGCTCGCCGGGCGCGGCGTGGAGGTGTCGTCGTTCGGTCCGTCGGCCGCACTGCTGGCAGTCCCGCCGTCCGCGTCGCCGGAGTCGTCCTCACCGTCGAGGTTCGCGCGAACTCTGGTCCGGAGACACTCGTAACAGGCGGTGGACGGGGCGTACCCCGACACCGCGGCCTCCACGGTCGGTATCGAGCGGCCGCCGACACCGCCGAGTTCCACCCCGAGCCACGGCGTCCCCGCCTCGCGCGCGGCGGCGTTCGCCGCGGCGAACGCCGCCGCGCCGGCCTCGGCGACGACCACGGCGAAGTCCGTCACTCCCACGCGGTCGGGGTCGCACGTGACGGTCTCGGCTGGCACGTCGTCGAGCGCGGCACTGACGGCGTCGACGCCCGGCCCCGACCCGACGAGTCCGACAGTCGGTGTACTCATGGCTCGACGCTCGGAGTCCGGGAGCAAAAGCGCGGTGCTATCGCTCGGCGATCGGCGCGCAAAAGAATGGTGGTCGCGACGTCAGTGCAGGAGGCTCTGGGCGACGCCCGCGAGCTGGTCGGTGTCGGCCTCGCGGAGGTCGTCGTTGGCCAGCTTCAGCCGGAGGCGGGGTCGACCCACGTCGATGGGGACCTTCTCCGTGCCGATGAGGCCCATGTCCTCGAGCTTCGTCTTCGTCCGCGAGAACGTCGCCTTGCTGGCGATGCCGACGTCTTCGCCCCACTTGCTGATGTCGTACAGCAGAGCCTCGTTCTTCGCTGCGACGAGCAGGCTGATCGTGACCTCGTCGAGCCCGTCGCCGTCACCACGCGCGGTCTCCATCGAGGACAGCACCTCGTCGAAGTCGTTCTGGGCGTCGGGGCTGATCTCGTCGCCGAGCGTGTCCCGCACGCGCGAGAGCGGGGGCGTCCGGAGCGAGAACTCGTCGGCGGCCTCGAACTGCGCGGTGTAGGAGTCGAACGCCTCCGCGACGAACTCCTCGTCGTCTGCGGTGAGCCCGCCCACGCGGTCGTCCGCGGTGACCAGCGCGATGACGACCTCGTCGGTCACCAGCAGCGAGTTGCTCGGCACCTCGTCGGTGGTGCGCAGCGCCAGCGCGCCCGCGTCGATGAGGTCGGCGGCGTTACTCGCGATGATGAAGTCCTCCATCACGTCCTTCAGCGTCCCCGACTGGGCGAGCATCTGGATCGTCGGCAGTTCACCGTCGTACTCGGTGGCGACGTCGATGAGTTCCTCGATGGCTTCCGTCGAGGGGTTGACCACGAGCAGTTCGTCCGGCGCGTCGTCGATGACCGTCCGGAGGATTTCGGCGATTTCCCGGTTCAGTAAATTCGATTCGGTCTCCATATACCCACAAACGTTTTACCCCTACTTAATTTTAACGTTATTAACAGGGGGAAATCGCGGATTATACACGTGATTCGACAGACAGTGTGAAAGTCGTAACTGTACAATCTGACTCGCCTTGGATGTGAACCCTCTGACCGAAAATAATACGTAGCTGTCTCAGAAAATCGAGCGGCCCAGCCGTAATCCGTACTTTCGCTCACCGATTTAACGAGCAGTTTCCACTGTTATTCTCTCCATACCACTCAATGAAAGATACGAAATATTCAAGTGTTGTGAATCTGTAACAGGAAACAAGCCATGCGAGGCAACATTCGACAGTGGTTCGTTGACAATCCCAGAGCGATGACTGCAGCGTACGGTCTGCTACTGACTGGTTCGGTGTTTGCGGAGATCAGTCTCCAGAACGCGGCCGGTGCGGCTTCCGGACCCTAGAAGTCGAGTCCGTCGCCTAATTCTTCAGACCAGTACAGTTCGCCGTCGTATATAACCGGGGCTTTGGCGCGATCCAGGAAGGTCAAAAGTTCGTCGCGATTGAACTCCAGTGTTTGCTTCGTCCCTTGGAGGCGGAACTCCTCGTAGTCCTCGTGAAAGATCTGGTAGATCGAACCGTTGTTGTTGACCGACAAGAGTTCGTGCGTCATCTCGTAGGAGCCGTCGCTTCGCTCGTCGACCGTCAAGAGGACTGGGAACCGGTTGTCCGCCTGCGTGAGGACGTGTGTCCCGTCCCCGACCACCGCGTAGTCCTTTCCCATCATGATGCGTCGGCGCGCGAACCTGAGTGCGAGGTCGATGTTGAACCCGTTGACGAGAAGTTGGGCGAACGCCACGCCGACCTTCGCCGCCTGCTTGTTCAGGACCTTCGTGAACGTGACCGCACCGGCGACACTCCCTTTCTCGATCAGATCTCTTCCTTCGTAATAGGACCCGCAGGCGTTCAGGAAGAACGTCTGGACGTTGCTCTCCTCTATGTTCGAAACAGCGAGATTTCCGTTGCGACAGCGCAGGCCGCCTTCTTCGCAGTGACCGATGTAATGGACGAAGTCGTGGGAAGACTCGAACACATCGGTCAACTCGTCCTTCGAGAGGTGTTCTCGAACCGTTACGTCGAGCGGAAGCTGTTTGGCGCGCCGCTTGTAGATCTCCGCGACGCTCTCGTGTTCGTCCACCATCTCCTCGTCGTTGAGAATCACCGAGATGTCGATGTCCCCGCCGTCGTTGTCGAGGTACTTGAATCGATTCTCGTACGCCTGGGGCACCACCTTGAACACGTCTATCGGAACGCCGTCGGCCACCCACCCGTTCACCCGGCCCTCGTGGAGCACCGGGTCCCGTCTATCGACGGACTTCACTGGTCCCGTCCCCGCTCGCGTAGGTTCCCGTCCGTTCGACGGTCGGGAGCCATTGCCACGGTAGAAGTCGTCTATCGACTTGTTCAGCAGTTCGTCCTTCTCGAGGTCGGTGGACTCGGGCAGGTAGACGAGGCCAAGATTGTTGAGGAGATACGGGAGCAGTTCGATACGGTCGGGTGACGGGTCGACGTGAAAGGCCAGATGCCACTCCGGAAACTCGTCGTCGATGCGTTCGTACGGCGTGTCGAGATACGTCGCTAGTTGCTCCGCCGGACTGGCGTGATACGCCGCTTCGCTGTCGAGCCCGACGTCGTCGAGCAGCGACAGCTCCGAGAGATTCCAGCTGTACTCGGCGGCGTTTCGGACGAGACAGTCGAGAAAGAACACTCGTCGGAGGAGGTCCGCGACCTCGTGCTGGAATCCGGGAAGCGGTGCGAGCTGGTACTCGACCCCGGCTTCGGGGGCCCGAAGCACGGGCATCCGACGATCTTCGACGCTCATCTCTGCCTGCAGGTAGTACGCCAGGGGCGCGGCGACGAACGAGTACTTCAACGAATCGGGAACGGCGAGTTCGATCCCGACGTCGAAACGCTGGTCAACTACGGCATCGGGGATGTCGGTCGAACCCAGTTCGACTCGCGGCGGATGGCCCCGGAGCGACGGGTACGAACGCATCGAACCGGTCGTCTTGTGCGACGAGGAGAGGTGGGAGACCGCGGTCGCCACGCCGTCCGCTGTCTCCGGTATCGTGATCGTGTCGACCGGTTCCTCGTGACGGCTCCGAAACCCGAACGTCACGAGCGTTGGCTCGGGAAACGACACGTAGAGTTCGTTGAAGTCGTCGGTCTTCTCGACTGTGGCAGAGCCAGAGAACCGAACGTACAGCTTGATGTTGAGGCTGATGTCGAGCAGGTACTCGCTCGGCGGGAGGGTCAGCGGCTCGGAATCGGCACCGTGTTCGTGCTCCTGCCCGGACTGGAGATCCGTCACCTTCACCAGCGCCGCGAGGACGCGTAGCTCCGAGACGTACCCCGAAACCGTCTCGTCCAGCGGCCGGTCGATGTCGTAGCCCGCGTCCGCGTGGGTCCACCCTTCGGTGTCGATAGAGACTTCCGTCTTCGTGCGATCGAATACGCGCAACCCGGACTCCGTCTCCTCCCACTCGATCATGTCGGCGGTGTACAACGTTTCTCACCGGGCGCTTATATTTTTATCGACGCTATCGTAGCCGGGAAAGGTAAGCTTATACGCCGGGCGAGCCGAATTTCCGACATGGACTACGACCGGGTCAGCGAGGTCGACCCCGCGGTAGGTGAGGCGCTCGAAGCCGAACGCGACCGCCAGCGGCAGACGCTGGAGATGATCGCAAGCGAGAACCACGTCAGCGAGGCGGTCATGGCAGCGCAGGGAAGCGTGCTCACCAACAAGTACGCCGAGGGGTATCCGGGATCACGCTACTACGGGGGTTGTGAACACGTCGACACCGTCGAGCGACTGGCAATCGAGCGCGCCGAAGAACTCTGGGAAGCCGAGCACGTCAACGTCCAGCCCCACTCGGGCACGCAGGCCAACATGGCGGTGTACTTCGCCATGCTCGACCCCGGCGACAAGATCCTGTCGCTGGACCTGACCCACGGCGGCCACCTCAGCCACGGCCACCACGCCAACTTCACGGGCCAGCTCTACGAGGTCGAGCAGTACGAGGTCGACCCCGAGACGGGATACCTCGACTACGAGGCACTGCGCGAGCACGCCGAGGAGTTCGAGCCGGACATCGTCGTGTCGGGCTACTCGGCGTACCCCCGCGAGGTCGAGTGGGAGACGATCCAGGAGGCCGCCGACGCGGTCGACGCCTACCACCTCGCGGACATCGCCCACATCACGGGGCTGGTCGCCGCCGGCGAACACCCCTCGCCGGTCGGCGTCGCCGACTTCGTCACGGGCTCGACGCACAAGACCATCCGGGCCGGCCGCGGCGGCATCGTCATGTGCGACGAGGAGTACGCCGACGCGATCGACTCGGCCGTCATCCCCGGGATGCAGGGCGGACCTCTGATGCACAATATCGCCGGCAAGGCGGTCGGGTTCAAAGAGGCTCTCACCCCGGAGTTCGAGGAATACGCCGAGCAGACCGTCGCGAACGCCCGCGCGCTGGGCGAGCGCCTGCAGGAGCACGGCTTCGGCCTCGTCTCCGGCGGCACCGACACTCACCTCGTGCTCGTGGACCTCCGCGAGTCCCACGAGGACGTGACCGGCAAGGACGCCGAGGAGGCCCTGGAGGACGTGGGCATCGTCCTGAACGCCAACACCGTGCCGGGCGAGACGCGCTCGCCGTTCGTGACCAGCGGGATTCGGGCTGGGACCCCGGCGCTCACCACGCGCGGGTTCGACGAGGAGGACTGCCGGTACGTCGGCGACCTCATCGCCGAAGTGGTCGGCAACGTCGACGACGACGACGTGAAGGGCGAGGTCGCCGAGCAGGTTCAGGAACTCTGCGAGGCGAATCCGCTGTACGAGTAGTTCCGACCCAGCCCGTTATTCGAGTCGTCCAGCGTCAGTCCTATCGCTCGTCCGGAATTTAGCGACGTATGGTCTCGGTTCTTATCCGAAACCGGTCATTACCTTTTAACGTGGCGTCCCGAATTCCACTCCGCGACCGAGGCCAAACTGCCGACGATGGAATTGCAAGAACGTGCATCAAATAGTGATTCGGGAGCGGGAAATGGGCACGAACCCGAGGGTTGAAATGGTTCGGCGCCTCATCTTCCGACAATGACAGAGGTTATCGACGGCAACGCGGTGGCCGCGGAGATGCGGTCCGCGCTCACGGACGGCATCGAGACGCTTTCCGACGCCGGCGTCCGACCCGGACTCGCCACGGTGTTGATGAGCGACGACCCCGCGAGTGAGACGTACGTCTCGATGAAACAGCGCGACTGCGAGGAGGTCGGCATCGAGGGCATCCACGTCGAGCTCGACCCCGACGCGCCCGCCGAGGAGCTGTTCGACACCGTCGCGGACCTCAACGACGATCCCGAGGTCCACGGCATCCTCGTCCAGATGCCGCTCCCTGACCACGTGGACGACCGGGACGTCATCCGGGCTATCGACCCGGCGAAGGATGTGGACGGCTTCCACCCAGAGAACGTCGGCCGACTCGTCGCCGGGAACCCGCGATTCAAGCCCTGCACGCCCCACGGCGTCCAGAAGCTCCTCGAATCCGCCGACGTTGACACCGAGGGCAAGGACGTGACCATCGTCGGCCGGTCGAACATCGTGGGCAAACCGCTGGCGAACCTGCTCGTCCAGAAGACCGACCTCGGCAACGCGACCGTCACGCTGTGTCACTCCCGGACGACCGACCTCGCGGAAAAGACCCGCCGGGCCGACATCATGGTCGCAGCCGCGGGCGTCCCAGAGATGGTCGACGGGTCGATGCTCTCGGAGAGCACGGTCGTCGTGGACGTTGGCATCAACCGCGTCGACGCGGACACCGACAAGGGGTACGAACTCGTCGGCGACGTGGAGTACGAGAGCGCCGCCGAGAAAGCCAGCGCCATCACGCCGGTCCCCGGCGGCGTCGGCCCGATGACTCGCGCGATGTTGCTGTACAACACCGTGAAGGCCGCGAGTCAACAGGAATCCGTCGACGTGGAACTGCCCTGAGACGCGACTTCTCTGTAAATTCTCCCCACCGACGCTTTCGAGTTAGTTGCCCCGCTCACTCGTCCGACGCGTTGACCATCGCCTTCCACGTCGCGGCGTCGACCACGCCGTCGTCGTCGAGGTTCATCCCGCGCTGGAACTGTCCGACCGCCGCCCTCGTAGCGTCGGTGTCACCGCTTTCGGGGGCCACGTCGTAGCCGAGCAGGCGGTCGAGCACGTGCTCGACCGCGTAAGTCGCCCAGTCGGAGGTCCCACGGTCGGGACCGACGGTCACGCACAGCGCCTCCCACGTGTTCGGGCCGGCGACTCCGTCGACAGTGAGGCCGTGCTCGTCCTGGAACACTTCGACCGCTCCGGCCGTCTCGGGACCGTACTTTCCGTCGTGGTACTCGAGGTCGTGACCGTGGAACTCGAGGAGGTGCTGAACCACGTAGGTCGCCTCGTTCTCGGTGTCCACGTTCGCGGAGTAGACCGGCCACTCGTCCGAGCGCCCGCCGCGGGGGTTCTCGACGTGGTCGGCCAGCGTGTTCATCACGCCGCAGATGCTCTCGGCCCACTGGTCGTCGGTCGCGTACTTCACGTTCATGCCGTCGAGTGTCGGGCCGTTGTAGTGGTCGCCGCCCTCGGTGAGGTACTCCTCGCGGACGTACGACATCGCGTGCCGGGTGCAGTCCGCGAACGAGTCGAACCCGTGGGCCATCTCCTCGGGTGCGACGTCGAACGCGCCGAACCCGTAGAGGTTGTTCTTCTCCCGGACGATATCGCCGAGTTCGCCCCACCCGGTCTCGATGACGGCGTGGGCCGCCATGTACAGTTCGTTGATGCCCAACTCGTCGGCCACCTCGACCCAGACTTCACCGAGTCCGACGAGCGGACACTCGCCGTGCGCGGACAGGATCGCGTCGTCGAGGTCGTCGCCCGTCAGACTGCCGTCGTCGTGTCTGTCCCGGAGGTCGGTCCGGACGGTGTACTGGTCTGCCATCGGTCGGCTGTCGAACAGGAGTTTATTAGTATTTTCCCTACGTATCTATAGTAGAATTAAGCCTGGATTATTAGAGGAACCGCTGGGGCTCGACTGGATCCACGACGCAGTTGCGGCCATCAGTGACGACCCCGGGCGACGTTCGAGAAGTAGTCCCGGAGCGGTCGCCAGTCACACGCGAAGTCGTTCGAAACGGTCGCGCGCGCTCGCCAGCGCGTCCGCGTCACCTTCTGCGAGGTACTGGCCCACCTCGCGAGCGGCGGCTACGAGCAGGTCGGCAGTTTCGGGGGTCACGTCGCCGTCGAGCGCCCGCACGCGCCTGACGTGCGAGTCGAGCGTTTCGAGCGCGTCGCGGCCTGCCTCCTCCCCAATCCCCGCGGACTCGGCGTCCGTCTCGTCGAGCCAGTCGGCCATTTCCCCGCGGTACTCCCCGGCCGCGTCGGTGGCGGCCAGCCCGCGGATGGGACGCATCGACTCGGGCACCTCGGCCGCGTCCGGGCGCTGGTCCTCCTCGCTGTCTGCCTGCCGGAGGAGTGCGAGGAAGTACCACTCTTCGTCGTCGCTGAGGTCGAGTCCTCGACCCACCACGTCGGCGGCGTGGCGGAGCTCCAGCGCCGCGAGGTAGGTGGCATCGAGCGCGAGGAGGTCGCCGCCCCGCACGAACCCGCGCTTGCGGACGTACTCCCGGGCGAGGTCGCCTGCGCGGTCCGCGACCTCGCGGAGCGGCTGGACGTCGACGAGTTCCCGGGCGTCGCTCAGGTCGAGGTCGGCCGGGCTATCGGTGTGGAGCCTGCGCTCGCCCTCGACGCCGACGCTCTTGAGGCTCCCGCAGTCCGGGCACTCGACGCTCCCGGTGTCGTAGTAAGACCACCGCGCCCCGCAGTCCCTGCACTCGCGCTGGCCGCGAACTTTCATGGGTCGCGGTTGGGCCCCGCGACACAAAACGATCGTGGACTCGCGCGGGAGCGAAGCAGTCGCCCCGCACCGAGGAGACCGCAGGTCCAACTGAAAACTTATGCCGTCGAGTTACGAGGAGCCCCGCATGGACGACGGCGACGAGCGCCCGCTCGTCAGGTTCCGGATGCCGGTCTCCGAGGACTACTGGCGGGAGTACGGCGTCCCCCTCGCTCTTTTGCTCGGCACGCTCGGAGCCGCGGCGGTGGTGGCCGCGCGCGAACTCGACGACGGTCTCGTCGTCGGCGCGACGGTCGTCGGCCTGTCGGTCGGGGCCGTGCTGGCGGGCCTGCTGGTGTACAACGTCGTCGTGATCGCTCTGCTCGTCGCACAGCGGTGAGATTCGACCGACATCTCGGCATCGCGGACCCCTACGTTTATCATCCCCGTTCCACTACGGTCGGACGCATGTCGAGTCACAGCCTCCCATCCGAGGCATCCGAGGATAGAGGAAGTCGCCAGTCGGCGGCTGATCGAGAAATTCTGTGCCGAACGACGACTCCGTTCTGAGCCGGCCGACACCGAGACGGACGGTCCCGACCCGAACGAGCCCAGTTCGAGCAGTCCCGACGCCGACCAGTCGGTGTACGAGGAGACGGTCGCGGTCACCGTCGCGGACGACCGCCACCGACTCACCAGAGCCGAGGCCGACCAGCTTCGGCGATCACTCGGCGAGGCGCTGACCCAGCGCCGGGAGTTCCTGCGCACGGCAGGCACCCACCGCGAGGACGGCAGCTACGTCGTCGAGCGCCGGGGAGCCGACTCCGCGGGCCACCGGAAGGTGTTCGACTCGTTCGCGGCGCTCGGGCGGCTCTACGAACGCCTGCCCGCCGAGTTCCGCGCCGCGGACGTCGAGCGCTCCGGGCTGACCGGCGGCCGACGACATATGCTGGTCCACCACCTCGCGGAGCATCCCGCGTTCGACTGCGAACTGGCGAAGCATCAGCCGCTGACCGCGCGAAAGTGCGGGCGAGGCGCGAAGGAGGGCGAGACCCACGACGGAGGTGGAGCCGGCGACTGACACCCGAGATGGAACCGCGACCATCCACGTTCTCCATCGTCGCGCGCGATCTGGGGAGGTGTGAGACCTGCGGTCGCAGTTCGGCCGCGGTGCTGTGCGGTGCCGTGCGGTCTCTCACGTGCCTCGGCAGTAGTTCGCTTCTTTAGTAAGAAAATCCGAGTTCCGAAAGTCAAAGAAGCAATCTGCTGTTGAGATCCAATTCCGAGTCCCACCGAACTCATAATCCCGGAACCCAAACTCCAGCGCATGAGAGACGAAGCAGAGATCCGTGAGCAGTACGAGTTCCTGACCGAACACCTCGAGGACGAGGAGATGCGCCACGAGGGCGTCAAGCAGATGTTCACCTACTACAAGCGCGCGCTCGGCTGGGTGTTGGAGGAAGAACACATCTGATCGCGATCCGGCCGCGCTAGAAATCACCGATAGACGCCCTGAAAGAGACGTTCCCTCCCGACACCGGTACGGGTCACCGGGGGCGTTAGCTTTATAATGTTGGAGCGGGTTTGTTCAGGTGACGCTTCGCTTGGAGGGCCGAAGCGTCAGCGGGGACCAATTCAGGGCGGCAAGCGGTTCCGCGGGGCGTTTTCACCCCCGCGTTATCCGCTTTCCTTTCCATATCACTTTCCAGAGTATCCGACTCGCTAGTCTCGGATTCGCCGCGATGCTCACTTGGACTCGTAATTCCTCGTGACGCTTCGTACTCGAAAGTAGTTTCTCGAAAACACACGACGCCGAACAGCCGTTTATTCGATCTCCAGCGACGCGTCCGACGCCGACCCGGACCCGCTGGCGTTCTCGTCCCACTCCAACTCGAACTCGACGCTCAACTCGCCCGACCCGCCGCCGCTGGGCGTCTCGCGCTCGGCCTTCACCTCGAAGGTGGGCTCCGCGGGCGGGTCGAGCGTCACCGACTGGTCGCCCGCCGACAGCGTGATGTCGCCGCCCGACTCCAGTTTCTCCGCGATGGCTCTCAGGTAGGCGGCGGCGTCGTCGCGGCTCGTGCGGCGTTCGGTCTCGAAGAGTACTTCCTCTGGCATACTTGCATAGACGCGGCGGCGAGGCTTAAACCCCGACGCTGATTCCGACGGAGTCGGGCTGGTTCGACCGTGGTCCTGCCTTCCGCCGAGTCGACAGCCGTTTCGTCAACTAGTGACCTGACGGCGGCCGGAAACGAGGGCAGCGCTACCGGTTCCGCGCGAGACGTACCGCGACGGTTACACCGCGAGAGTCGGCAACGGTGGGCCGTTATCTTCTTCTCCGTCGGCAACCTAGCTGGGACGTTACCGATGCACGACCTGACAGGCTTCCAACGAGATCTGCTGTACACCATCGCCGGGCTCGACGAACCCCATGGCCTCGCCATCAAGGAGGAGCTGGAGCACTACTACGAGAAGGAGATCCACCACGGCCGGCTCTACCCCAACCTCGACACGCTCGTCGACAAGGGACTCGTCGAGAAGGGCCAGCGCGACCGCCGGACGAACTACTACGCGCTGACCCGGCGGGGCACCCGCGAGATCGAGGCCCGCCGCGAGTGGGAGTCCCAGTACGTCGAACCGACCGTCGAGGCCTGAGACGGATTCGCAGTCCAGCAGCGGGGCGGGGACGTACTCGTCAGTCTCGAGGTCGCGTTCGGATCGCCGAGACACGTCTCGTGAGTCTCGTCACGCGCTTCGTTCTTCTCTGACCAACAGATTAGTCGTCGTTGGGCGACCCGCCGACCGGTTCATCCACGGGCGCGTCCGTCGAGCGCGAGTCGGCGGAACGAGTGTCTGTCCGGGTCGCGTCGGTCGGGGTGCCATCTGTCGAACCTGGGCCGCCAGTAGAGCCATCGGCCGAAACCGGGCCCGCCGCAGCCGGATCCGTCCCACCTCCGTCCGGGTCGGTGCCGCCCGGACCAGCACTGCTCGAACCGGCCGCTTCCTCCCCCTCGAACAGATAAGTGGGGTCGACGGCCCACGGCCGGATGGGCTCGCCCGCCAACAGCTCTGGGAGTACGACGCGGACGAAGTGGACCACCAGCACGAGGATCATCGGTCCGAGGAAGATGCCGTACCAGCCGAACAGCAGCGGCCCGAAGATGTACGCCAGCATCACGAGTCCGATGTGGAGGTTCCGCCCCGAGACGTACGGCCGCAGGACGAGGTCCGGGATGGTGTCCACGACGACGAACGACACTGCGAAGAACGCGACCGGGAACCACAGGGCGTTCGGGTCGCCCATCGCGATCTCGACGCCGAGGTACGCCGACACCGGGAAGTACACCAGTTTCATCCCCACGATGGGGATGAGGCTCGCTGCGCCGGTGAGCAGCCCCAGCACGGTGGGGTAGGGAACGCCCAGTCCCGCGGGCGCGAGCAGGTCGAGGACGTTGTACGCGGCCGCGCCGATGATGCCCGTGACCAGCGCGTTCAGGATGTTGCCGAAGAAGACGCTGTTGAAATCCCGGTCGACCGCCCGGACGTACGCGTCGAGGACGCCGCCGCCGTCGGCGAACTGGCGCTTGACGAACCGCGAGAGCTGGTGGTCGTCCCGGAGCAGGTAGAACGCGATGGCGATCATCACGAACAGGTGGAGCGCACCGGTGCCGATGACGCCGCCGTACTCCAGCGCCGAGGTTCCGATGTCGCGGACGAGCGCCGGGTCGGGATTCGCGAGCAGTTCCTCGGGGCTTCGCGCGATGGAGGAGACGTCGACGTACGGCTGGATGGCGGATTCGAGGATGCCGAGGTCGGTCCGTTGGGAGATCTTGTTGAACTCCTGGACCGCGATAGCTCCGGTGTAGGTTAGCAAGAGTAGGACGGGGAGCGCGAGCGCGAACAGTGCCGTCGCGGCCGCGAGGCTCGCGGGCCGGACCCGCCGCCGGATGCGGCGGTACAGCGGCCGGGTCGCGTAGTAGATGAAGACGCCGAAGACGAAGGTGCCGACGAACGAGTAGATCACGAACAGCACCGCCGCCGCCAGCGCCAGTCCGAGCAGCGACCACGCGAGCCGCGAGCGCTCGACGTTCCAGCCAGCGTCCATGTTCCAGCCACCGAACCCCCGGGACAAAAACCTTCGTAGTCCATGAGGTGTTCGGAACACCGCGCTCGCGGTGGTTGTCGGACTACAGAACGGGAGTCGTCGGACCGCAGCTCGGCCGACGGGGGAGAGATATTTATACCTACATAGTAATAGGTAGAAGAGTGACGAGTATCGTCGACTTCTTCACGCAAGTGCCGCTGGACAGTCAGGTCGTGCGCGTCGCGCTCGCGGCAGCGCTCGGACTGTTCCTCGGACTGGAGCGCGAGTGGTCACACAAGCCGGCGGGAATCCGGACGTTCACCCTCATCAGCCTGCTTGGAGCGGTGTTCACCATCCTCGACCGCGATGTGCTGCTCCTGCTGGGCGGCCTGCTCGTCATCGTTCAAGGAACCATGCTCGGCGTGAAGGGGCTGATCGCCGACGACGAGGAGGACGTGGGCCTGTCGCTGACGACCTCCGTGTCGATGCTGGTCGCGTTCGGCGTCGGCGCGCTCGTGATGGAGGGGTTCATCCTCGTCGGAGTCACGGTGGCGGTGCTGTCGTCGATGCTGCTCGTGCTCAAGCGCGAACTCCACAGTTTCGCGTGGGGGATGTCCCGCGAGGAACTCCGGTCGGCGGTCGAGTTCGCTATCCTCGCGTTCGTCATCTACCCACTGTTGCCAAACGAGGAGTTCGCGTACGGCATCCAGCCCCGGACGGTCTGGCTGATGGTCGTCACCGTGGCGGCCATCGGCATCGTCAACTACGCGGTCGTCAAGACGTACGGCGGCCGGGGCATCGCGGTCACGGGCTTTTTCGGCGGGCTCGCGTCCTCGACCGCGGTCGTGGGCACCATGCTCGATCACGTCAAACAGCGGCCCGAGGCGGCCTCCTACGGCGTGGCGGCCATCCTGCTCGCCGACGCCGCGATGGCGGTCCGGAACCTCGCCATCGCGTTGGCGTTCACCTTCGGCAGCGACACGCCCGTCCTCTACGGCGCGGTGTTGCCCCTCGGCGCGGTCATCCTCGGAAGCGTCGCCATCGCGGCGTACGCGGCCGACTGGTCCGAGCAGGTCGACATCGACCTCGACAGCCCGTTCTCGCTCCGGAACGCGCTGGGCTTCGGAGCCATCTTCCTGCTGGTCATCGTGGCCGGGGCGCTGGCCCAACAGCAGTTCGGCGCCTCGGCGTTCTACGTGACGGCGTTCCTGTCGGGGCTGGTGTCGAGCGCCGGCGCGGTCTCCTCGGCGGTCCTGCTGTACATGGGCGGCACCATCGACCACGGGACCGCGGTGTTCGCCATCCTGCTGGCGACCGCCTCCTCCATCGTCGTGAAGGCCGCGCTCACCCTCTCCGCGGCGAACCGGTCGTTCAGCCTCCGGGTAGCGGCGTGGAGCGGCGTCCTGCTCGCCGGGTCCGGCCTCGCCGCGCTATTTGCGGTGGTCTGAATCTCGGAGCGCGATCAGTTGAGTTTCGGAGAGAATTGCACGAATCGGAACGAACGAATTAAAGGGTACCTCTCCATACCGGTCTGCATGGACCGACACACCGCGGAACCCACCGTGGAAGAGATGCCCGGGAAACGGGCACAGGAGTGGGCAGACTACCATCACCAGTTCTCCGCACCGAGCACGTACGTCTACGACTTCGTCTGGGACTTCACCGAGGACGCCGTGGGGCCGTTCTGCACCGACGTCGACAGGAACGTCCTGCTCGACTTCACCTCCCACGTGGCAAGCGCGCCGTTGGGGTACAACAACCCCAAGATCACCGAGAAGTTCGCGGAGTTCGACCTCATCGACCCGACCAAGATCGCCGGCCAGGACTTCTACGCTGCGGGCGGCTGGCCGCCAGAAGACCCCGAGTTCCCCGGGCCGAGCCAGCTCATGGAGCGGCTGACCGACTTCACGAGCCACTACGACATGGACACCGTCTTCCTGTCGAACTCCGGGGCCGAGGCGGTCGAGAACGCCATCAAGATCGCCTACGCGCAGGGCGGCCACCGCGCGTTCACCTTCGACGGCGCGTTCCACGGCCGGACGCTCGGCGCGCTCTCGCTCAACCGCTCGAAAGTGAACCATCGGAAGGGCTACCCCGAGGTCGGCGGCGTCGTCTCGGTGCCGTATCCCTCGACCGAGAAGGCCTACGAGCAGCAGTGGCTGACCGACGGGGCGGGCGGCAACGTGGTCGCCGACAAGCTCCACCCCGAGCAGGGCGTCATCGACCCCGAGGAGGTCGCCTACCTCATCCTCGAACCGGTCCAGGGCGAGGGCGGCTATCGCGTCCCCCACGACGGGTTCGTCGCGGACCTCGCCGAGGTCCGCGAGCGCTACGACGTGACCGTGATCGCCGACGAGATCCAGTCCGGGCTCGGCCGGACCGGTGAGATGTGGGGCGTCGACCACCTCGACCTCGAACCCGACGTGATCACGTCCGCGAAGGGCCTTCGCGCGGGCGCGACGGTCGCCAACCGCGACCAGTTCCCGTCCGAGAAGTCCCGGCTCTCCTCGACGTGGGGCGCGGGCAAGATCGTCGACTCGATGCAGGGCGTGTTCACCCTCGACGCCATCGAGGAGTACGACCTGCTCGACAACGTTGCCGAGCGGGGCCGCCAGCTCCGCGAACTGCTCGAAGACAGCGACCTGCCCAACGCCATCGACGTGCGCGGTCGCGGCCTCATGCTCGCGGTCGAGTTCGACACCAAGGAGCGCCGCGAAGCCGTCGTCGAGGCGGCGCTCAAGCGCGGTCTGCTCGTCCTCGGCTGCGGCCACAAGACGCTGCGCCTGCTCCCGCCGCTCGACGTGACCGAGCGCGAGATCGAAATCGGCTTCGACCTGTTGCGGGAGGCAGTCGAGGACGTGGCCTGAACGACTTCCGCAAACTGCTTTCGGGACTCTACTTTGTCCGTGTCTCGTTCGGCGAGAGCTATTCGGCTTTCAGACGTTCGTCTTTCAGCTATTCGACTTTGGACCCTGGGCGCGTGCTGGCGCGGTCGTCGGGTCGTTGAGTTCGCCAAGCGAATACGGATACCACCGAGGAAGCCCGAATCGCACCGAATTACGGCCACCTCTCACGAGAATCCTTCGAGAGCGGCCTGTTTTTACCTCCGCGAACCTTATCCGAGCCCATGCAAGTGGGTCTCGTCACCGTCGGCGACGAACTGCTGACGGGTGACACCGTGAACACGAACGCCGCGTGGCTGGGCGAGCGGCTGGCCGAGCGCGGCGCGAGCGTCGAGCGCGTGGTCGTCGTCCCCGACCGGATCGCCGACATCGCCCGCGTGGTCAACGAGCTCCGGGCCGACTACGACGCCGTGATCGTCACCGGCGGGCTCGGACCGACGCACGACGACCTCACGATGGAGGGCGTCGCGGCCGCCGTGGGGGTGCCCGTCGAAGAGCACGAGGAGGCCGTGGCGTGGATCACCGACCACACCGACTACGAGGCCGGCGACCTCGTCGCGGGCACGACACACCTTCCGAAGGGCTCGCGGATGCTCCCGAACGAGGCCGGGGTCGCGCCGGGCTGCGTCGTCGAGGGCATCTACGTCCTGCCGGGCGTCCCCGAGGAGATGGAGGCGATGTTCGAGTCGGTCGCCGACGAGTTCGCCGGCGAGTACCGCCACGTCCGAGTCGTGGAGGCCGACGAGCCAGAGAGCGCGCTGGTCGAGCGGGTCGCACAACTCCGCGAGCGGTTCGACGTGACCGTCGGGAGCTACCCCGGCGAACACGTCCGGCTCAAGCTCCAGAGTCCCGACGAAGACGAACTCGATCGCGCGGCCGCGTGGCTCCGCGAGCGCGTGGACTCGACGTAGGACGGAGAAACGAGCGTTACCCGACGGGGCGATACTACCGGTAGAAGTAGATCAGCCACGCGACGGTCAGCAGCACGCTCAGCGCGCCGACGACGATACCGGCGTCGTTGATGGGGATCGACGTGGATTGAGTGAGTACGAACATACAGGGGGTTCCGGACCGCTACCCTTAACGTTTGCCAAGCGCCCGCGTGGAGCCGCCTGCCCTCTGGCGAAACCGGCGATTGAATCCCGAAACGATGCGGAAACGGCGGCGTAATCGGGTGTTGGCTTCCCCGCGGAACCCCGTTTTTTCGAGTCCCGCGAGGTCGAAACCCTCGCTTGCCCGGATGAACCGTTCGCTTGTCCCGATAAACCGTCCGTAACGGTCGCGCCGGTTTATCCGTCACACCGGCAAAGGTCACCCTGTCCGCGGCGGTCGCTCGCATCGTTATTCACGGATGGGGAACCGTGGCAGGCGGCCGACGCGGGGAGGTACGAACAATGACACAGCACAGCCAGCAGCCGACGGGCGGAACGCAGGGAATGGGCAGTCAGATGGGCGGCTCACAGATGGGTCGCCAGATGGGGAGCTCGGGAGGAATGGGCGGCCAACAGATGGGCGGCCAGATGAGCGGCCAGCAGATGGGCGGTCAGACGGGGGCGTCCCACCAGACGACGCACCAGCAGGTCGGCCAGCAGTTCGAGTCCGAGCTGACGCCGGAGCTGAATCAGGCGCTCGAAGCGTTCGACCGCGTGGTAGAGATATCCTCGTGGTGCGCCGACAAGTGCATCGAGAGCGGCCCGCAGATGGCCGAGTGCGCGCGACTCTGTCTCGACCTCGCCGAGGTCGCGGAGCTGAACGAGAAGCTCATCGCGCGCGACTCCATCAACGGGCCGGAGGTCGCCGAGACGTTCCTCATCGTGGCCCAGCAGGGGCTGCCGGTCCTCGAACAGCACCAGCAGTCGCCACACGTCCAGGAGACGCTGGAGTCGGTCTATCAGGCCATCGAGTCGACGAACCGGCTGCTGAACTCCATCGGCGGCCAGCAGGGGTTCCAGGAGATGGCCCAGCAGATGCAGGGCCAGCAGCCACAGGGCCAGCAGTTTCAGGGTCAGCAGCCGCAGAGTCAGCAGTACCAGGGCAGTAGTCAGGGACAGGTAGGCCAGCAATCGCAGGGCCAGTTCCCGCAGTCGTACTGACTCGCCGCCGACTCGCCAGTGACACTTTTTTCGAGGCTTCGACACGACGCGGACCGCGTCGCTTTTGCGCCCGACCCGCCTACGTCGCGGTATGCGACGCATCGGCGTGGTGGTCAATCCCATCGCGGGGATGGGTGGTCGAGTGGGCCTGAAAGGCACCGACGGGAAGGTCGCGGAGGCGCGCGAGCGCGGCGCACAACCGCGCGCACCCGACCGGGCGACCGACGCGCTGCGCGCGCTTGGCGAGCGCGCGCAGCGCGGGTCGCCCGGTCCGAAAGCCGGCAATACTGGCGGGCAGACCGCCGACGATTCCGACGGCCCGAACGCCGACGAGCCGGGACTCGAGATCGTGACCGTCGCGGGCCAGATGGGCGAGGACGAGACCCGCGAAGCAGGGCTCGACCCAGTGGTCGTCGGCGAGCCCGGAACCCCGGACGGCACTGCGCTGGTCGGCGACGCCGCCGCGGCGGCGTCGCCGACCAGCGCAGCCGACACCCGGGAGGCGGTTCGACAGTTCGTCGCGAACGACGTGGACCTGATCCTGTTCGTCGGCGGCGACGGCACCGCGGTCGACGTGGCCGAGACGCTGGCGGACCTCGACTCGGACACGCCGATGCTCGGCGTCCCGGCCGGCGTGAAGGTGTACTCGGCAGTGTTCGCGGTGTCACCCGAGGCGGCGGGTCGGGTCGCCGCCGACTTCGACCGGACCGAGACGCGCGAGGTCAACGACATCGACGAGGACGCCTACCGCGAGGGCGAGGTCCGCGCGGACCTGAAGGCGCTCGCCGAAGTGCCGGTGGCCGAGGACCTCCAGTCGAGCAAGCAGGTCGGCGGCGGCACCGTCGAGAGCCTCGCGGCTGGAGTGGGCGACGACGCCCGCGAGGACGAGAGCGCGACCTACGTCCTCGGGCCGGGAAGCACCGTCGGCGCTGTCAAGTCGGAACTCCGTTTCGCGGGCTCGCCGCTCGGCGTGGACGTGTGGCGGGATGGGGAACTGCTGGTCGAGGACGCCAGCGCCGACGAGATACTGGCGAATCTCGGCGAGCGGAACGTGGTCGTGGTGTCACCCATCGGCGGGCAAGGGTTCGTCTTCGGTCGCGGGAACGACCAGATCTCGCCCGCGGTGATCGAGCGCTCGGCGGTCGAGGTGGTCGCCTCGAAGCACAAGCTCGACGGACTCGGCGTGCTCCGGGTCGACACCGGTGACGAGGCGGTCGACGAGTCGCTCCGGGGCTGGCGGAAGGTCAGGGTCGGCCGATTCGAACGCCGGATGATGAAGGTCGTCTGACGAGTCGGATCACGAGTGGAGGTTCGTCCACTGGCAACGAGCGTTTAAGGAACAATAATTGTCCCTTAGTCAAGCTTAAGGTGACTGCTCCCCCACTCTCTCCCCATGGAAACTCGCAAGGTACAGCGGCTGGGCCCCTCGACGCTGGCGATGACGCTGCCGGCCGAGTGGACCAAAGAGAACAACGTCGAGAAGGGGGACGAGGTGTCGCTCCGCATGGCCGGCAAGGGGACGCTGACGGTGCTGCCGGAGTCTGCTCACACCGAGGAGTCCGAGGCGGTCATCCACGCCGAGAACCTCGATGCCGACGCGGTCGAGCGCGCTATCGTCGCCCAGTACGTCCTCGGGCGGCGCATCATCCACGTCGAGAGCGAGGAGACACTCGACAGCGAGATCATCAACGCGGTGTACAAGGCCGAGACCCAGCTCATGGGACTGGGCGTCGTCGAGGAGACCCCCGACAGCATCGCGATCCGGTGCTCGGTCGACCCCGAGGACTTCAGCCTCGACAACCTGCTCGAACGGCTGGAGAACACCGGCTCGACAATGCGCGGCGAGGCGGTCAAGGCGCTCGCGCACGGCAACCCCGACCTCGCCGAGCGGGCCCTGAACCGCGAGCGGCAGGCCAACAAGATCTTCGTCCTACTCCTACGGCTCATCTTCACGGCCTACCAGAACCCCACCCTCGCCCGCGCGGTGGAACTCGACACCGGCTTCCCGCTCATCGGCTACCGCTCCATCGCGAAGAACCTCGAACTCACCGCGGACAACGCCGAGGACATCGCGGAGATCGCGCTCGAAGCCGAGGGCCACACCCTCGACGTGGACGGCGCGACGATGCGCCGCATCCGGGAGTTCACCGATCAGGTCGACGAGATCACCGCGCTCGCGGTCGAGGCGGCGGTCGAGCGCGACTACGACACCACGCTCGAAGTCCGCGCGCTGTTCCACGAGATCGGCGACCGCGAGAGCGAGATCCTGTCGGACCTGCCCGAGATGGACAACGAGTCGCTGCTGGCGGTCCGGGAGGTGCTGGTGAGCCTCCAGCAGACAGCCCAGTACGCCATGCGGAACGCCGAGATCGCCGCGAACCTCGCGCTGAACGAGGAGAGCGAGCACACGACGATCAAGTAACCCGGAAGCAAGTAGTTCGGTATCGGTCGGCTTTCGACTCAGCTTGGTAGAATCGATGCGGTGGTGCGGTCAGTCCGCGCCGACCACCTCGCCCTCGTCGGTCGCCATCGCTTCGCCGGACGAAATCGCCTCGCTGGATGCCACCGTCTCGTCCGACGCCGTCTCCTTCGCGCGCTGTTCCTCGCTGGTCTTCTCGGCCGTCAGGGGGTTGCGCCGCGAGATGTCGCAGTCGAACTCCGGATGCTCCGCGAAGTGGCGCACCAGCATGTGCCGGCGCGACCCTGTGATGCCGTTCCGGCCCACGTCGTCGGCCGTGAACTCCGCGGGCAGGCGGTCGAACAGCCGACCCAGCACCGCGAAGCTGTCGAACACCTTGGAGTTGCCCGCCGAGTCCGCGCCCCGGCGTGCGACCTCGTAGGTGCCGTCCTCGCGGTGGACACCCGCCGTCCGGAAGAACTCCCGGCGCTGGGTCAGCGCCTCGCCGACCGCGTCCTGCAGGTCGGCGGCCTCGTCTCTGGTCAGTTCGTAGTCGCGGCCCTCGATGGCCAGCACTATCGATTCGCCGTCTCTCTCGACGGATACGTCGGTCTCATCGCCCGAGAAGAACTCGATCAGGAGCGTCTACACTCCGTGTCATGCGTCCGTACGTCACAGTGCCGGGGATAAAACGTTTCCGGCGTTCCGAAATGCTGCGCGATCCTCGGGGGTCGAGACCGCTCGGCTCCGTGCAGATTTCCGTCCAAACACCTCCGCGTTCAGTAACAACTAAGCCGGGAACATACTATTCCTCGACCATGAATCGAACCCTCCGTAGCTCGAACGCCAGTCGTTTAGCGCACGTCGCGTCGACCCAGTGGACCCTCGGAGGTGTCCTAGCCGCCGACCCATGAGACGCAAGATAGCCGCCTCGGCGTCGCTCGTCGGGGTCGTCGTGTTCGTCGGACTACTCGTCACCGGGGCCGTCGGTGGAGCCACCGGGATGGCGGATGGAGTCGCCGGAACCACGGACGGGATCGCCGGAACCACGGACGGGGTTGCCGGAACCACGGACAGGGTTGCCGGAACCACGGATGGGGTTGCGGCGCAGGACTCACTGAACGGTCCCATCAAGACCGACTACTTCACCATCAGCTACGAGGACGGCAACCGAGCGGAGGCCCAGGAAGTCGCCTCGTTCGCCGACGAGTACTACGAGGTCATCTTCCAGCGGTTCGGCGTCGAGCCGGTGGACGAGCTGATTCCGGTACGAGTCGTCGACGAGGAGAGCATGGACTGCACCCTCGTCGACGCCGCCGGGTGTTACAAGAGCGGCGTCAAGGCGACCATCTACGTCACCTCCGACAGCCGCTCGCTGTTCTACCACGAGTTGACCCACCGATTCCAGGCCAGAGCGATGGAGGGCGGGACGTGGATCGACCCGCCGGGGAGTATCGCCAAGTTCGACGTGTTCGTCGAGGGCACCGCCCGCTACCTCGGCACCCCCGCAGACGACATCGCGGCCCGGGCGTCATTCCGGGCCGAGGACACCCCGATGACGACGAAGAACGTCTCGTTCGACGGCTACGACGATCTCGCGCTGTTCTCCGAGTTCGTCCTCCACGAGTTCGGCCGGGAAGGGCTCGACGTGCTGTACACCACCTCCGACCCCCGCGAGGTCGCCACGCTCTCGAACGGGGACTACCCCGAACTCGTCGAGCAATTCTACGACCAACTCCCCAAACAGGCGTCCCGGATGGCCGACGGTGGTGCCCCGCTGGTCGGGTTCACCTACGACCCGTTCCTCCCCGAAGCGGGGAGCGAGGTCACGTTCGACGCCCGGACGCCGTCCGCCATCGAGCAACTCGGAAAGTCCTGGTACGATGGCGAAGCCAACTCGTACGAGTGGGATTTCGACGGTGACGGCGAGATAGAGGCGACCGGACCGACCGTCACCCGGACCATCGACGACCCCGCAAACACCACGGTGACGCTGTACGTGACCATCGACGGCGAGCGCCACCGTGCCGAGCAGGACCTGCTCGACAGCAGCATGGCGCTCGGCCGGACCGCGCTCGAACCCGTGTTCGAGGTAACCGACGTGAAGCGTGCCGCGGGTCTCACCTACCCGGCCGACCGCGACGCCGACCACCGTGGCTTCGCAGGCGTGGAGAGCACGCTGAACGTGACCGTCCACAACCGCGGAATCACCGGGTCCGAAACCGTCGAACTCCGGTTGGCCGACCGCACGGTCGCCACCCGCCAACTCGACCTCGGTGCCAACGGGGCCCGCCAGCTCTCGGTCGAACACGTGATTCCGGCCGACCTCGACCCCGGCACCTACGAGTACGAGGTCGTAATCGGCAATCAGACGTGGACGCGGACCGTCTACGTCGAGAACCCGAACCTCTCGCTCAAGTTCGATTCCATGTCGGTCCCGAACGGCACCGAGGGCTGGCTCATGCAGTCGATGGTCAAACCCGGCAAGCGGATGGAGGTTGTCGTAGACGCAGTCGGCTACGAGGACGACGCGACGAGGACCGAGACCGTCGAGTTCTACGTCGGCGACCGGACGATAGCCCAACGCGAGGTGACCTTCACGAGCGGGTACTCCTCCGTCAGGCTGAACTTCACCGCGCCGTCCGAACCGGGGAACTACCACATCCGGGGCTCGGCGGTCAGCGACGCCTCCCCCGTCGACGGCTTCGCCCGACGCATCAAAGTCAGGGAGGATGTCGGCATCGCGGAAGTCGAACTCGAAGACCTCGGCACCGACGAGACGTGTTCGGCGACGATAAAGTCCGCCGAGCTCTGGGACATCTACAAGGAAGACGACGAGGACTGGTTCAACCCCGAGAACGTCTCGGCCATTAACCCGGGCGACGACGTGCAGTGGCTCATAACTCTCGTACCGAGCGATGACTGTCAACCCGGTGGGCGGTTCGCTATCGAGGTCGCGGGCGACGACCAATACGCCTACGTCGAATCGGCTAAAACACCGTGGGCCAACCCGGGCTACACGTTCGAGGAACCGGGCCGCTACGAAGTTCGCGCCGGGGGAACGGTTATCTCGACCGTCAACGTCACCGCCGAACCCACGACGACCACGGTGCAGACCACCACGACGAGTTCGGGGGGCGACGCCGGAAACAGTGAGGAAACCGAATCCGAGAGCGGGGCCGAATCGGAAACGACTGACCGTCCGGAACCGACCGAGGAGACGACCGCCGACGCCACCGGCGGAACTCCCGGCTTCGGAGTCCCGGCCGCCGTGGTCGCCCTCCTGGTCGCGGTCACTCTCGCAAGACGCCGGAGAACGTCGCGGTAGCGTCCGGACTCACTCGCCGTTTCTGCGCTCCGCCACCAACACGCCCACTTGGTCGTGAACTTGCTCGACGGCCGTCAGCGCGAACCCGGCGTCCGTCAGCGCGTCGGCCAGATACCCCACCGTCGAGGGGTCGTCCACTTCCGGACTGTAGAACGGCTCGTCGGGGTTCGGCTCGCCGAAGAACATCACGTCGCCGAGCACGAACCGTTGGGGTCCCAACTCCGCAATCGCCTCGATTGCCTCGCGCTTCTCCTCGTCGCTGAGGTGGTGCATCGCGAAGTTCGACACCACCACGTCGACCTCGCGGTCCGCACCGACGTTCGGCTCGCGGAAGCGTCCCTCGCCGAACTCCACGTTCTCGATGCCCTGTTCGTCGGCCTTCTCGCGGGCCTGCTCCATCATGCCTTCGCTGATGTCGCGACCGATCACGTCGCCGGCGTCGTCGGCCAGCGCGAGCGCGATAGCGCCGGTTCCGGTCCCGAGGTCCAGCACGGTGTCGCTTTCGCTCAGGCCTCGCGGGCGCTGCCCGCTCGGCGATTCCGAGGCGCTTCGCGCCTCGCCGACAGCGTGCTCGACCACCAGCGAGACGCAGGCGCGGTACTCCTCGGTGTCGTTCTGGCTGTCGTCGTACTCGCCCGCTACCTCGTCGAAGCGCGAGGCGTGCTCGTCAAGACTCCTCTTCATACCTGCCGCGTTCGACCCCCGGCGCTATGAAGTCGTCGGACCGGCGCTCCCGGTTGCGCTCGGCGAGTTCGCCCCACTCCCGGAGGCCGGCGCGGATCTGCTCCTCGGAGAAGCCGATGGCCTCGCCGACCGCCGCGAGTTCGCGCGGCGCGCGAAGCTGGAGGTGGCTCGTCGGCTCGGCGCTGACGACGAACGGCGCGTCGTACTGGGTCACGATCTCCCGGAGCTTCCGGAGGTCCTGGATGGCCTGCACGCGTGGCCCGCCGTCGCTCCGGACCACGCGCGAGAGGTCGAACTCCACGCGGACGCCGTTCTCCGCCGCGGCCTTGGCGAGCACGTGGTTGAAGTCCCCGCGGTCGCGCATCGGGTGGGCGAGCACGTCCACGCGCGCCTGCTCGACCGCGAAGCGATTGAGCGCGTTCGTCCCGCCGTGGAGCGCGAGCACGGACACCTTCGGCCGGTAGTTACCGACGTGGCCCGACGCGACCTCGGGATTGTCGGCCCGAATCTCGACCGCCTCGACCACGTCCACGCCGTACTCGTCGCGCACGCGCTCGGCGTCGTAGTCGGCGCGCGCGTCGCTGTGGTTGCGCACGACCACGCCGTCGAACTCGTAGTTGGCGGCGGTGGCTGCCATGCGCGCGACGGTGCTGTCGCCGTCAGGGTGGGCGTGGACGCCCTCGTAGAGAGGCATGTAAACGAATTCTCGTTGGGAAATTCTCTCGGGGCGGTTTTCACTCTGTTCCTTCGCACGACGAGTAGTGCGTGCCCGTCAGAACTGATATCGCCGGTCGTCCTTCTGCTGTTGCTGGGGGAACTGGTTCGCGCCGGTCATCTCCTCGAACGTCATCCCCGAGAGGAACTCGTCGTAGGTCACGTCGTACTCGCTCCGGAGGTGGAAGTCGAGGTTCCCAGTCTCGACCGCGGACTGGAACAGCATGTGGACCGCCCGCCGGAGGAGTTCGTCGGTCGCCTCGGGGTCGAGCCCAGCGTTCAGCATGGCGAGTTCGTTGCGCGTCTCGCGGTCGAGCGACACCGCAACCTCGTCGCCGAGGTCGGTGTACTCGTCCTCGATGTCGGCCTGCAGGTCGTCCAGACTCATGCCCGGAGCGTCGTCCGCGGGCGGGAAACGCCTTTCGACCCGGCACCACGCTGGTTCTGAGCTGAACATCGGTGTCGCTCGGCCCAACAGCCGCTGCCCTGGTGGACTGAAAGGGCGAGGCGGGTCCGCGGTCACGCGAGCGGAGCGAGTGTGACCTCGGAAGTCGCAGCCCGCGCAGGCCGAAGGCCGAGCAGGACCGTCTTCCGGCGGCGAGCGCGCCGAGGGCTTTCGAGGACCCGTTCCCAATCTCGGAGTAGTTGAGCACCGCGAGGGTTTCCAAGAAGCCAATCCCGGTCGACTATCCTTCCGAACATCTCCTTCGTTCCGCCACGAATCTTCAAGTGACTCGCCGTGGTCCACCTCGTTGGGATACAGATGAAGAAGAACGTCGGCGGACTCGATCAGGGGATTCGCATCACGCTCGGCCCGATGCTGGTGGTCGCCGCGGTCGGGTCGCTGCTCGGCAAGCTCAGACTGGGCTCGGCGGCCACGGCGGCCGCGTTCGCAGTCGGCGCGATTCTCACCGCCACCGGGCTGACCCAGACCTGTCCCGCGAACAGCGTGATGGGTCGGGATACTTACCGCCCGTCGGACGACCTCACCGAGGAGGCCCAGCAGATCCGCGAGCGGGCGGTCCAGTAGCGAACGACTGACTGCGGTCACCCAAGCCGTGCGTCACAGTCTCGACAGGTAGTTCGCTCCGCCCAGTTTTTCGTTCCACATTCCGAGCACGCGACTCGATATCTGTCACCGTCGCGGAGGTAGCTCACGGCCGACGCCGACAAACCGAAGGCCGTCACTGCTAGCCCAGCAGCGAGCAGACCGACGCTCCCGAAGGCCAGTTGTCCGACCGCGCCCGCCGTGAGCGCGAGGCCAGCGAGGACCAACGTCTGTCCGACTCCGCCTCCGGTTCGAGTTTCGGTCACGGGCGGACGGTTTCACGCCCCGAGGTTAGTTCTGTCGTCCCCGAACCGCGGTTCCTTTATCGGCGTCGTCCCTACCCGGAGTCGATGAGCGACGCCGACCCGGAGTCGGACGAGGCCCTGCCCGACGACCTCCCGGCGGTCCGCGACGAACTCGTCTCGTGGTACGAGGCCGACCACCGCGAGTTCCCGTGGCGCGAGACCGACGACGCCTACGAGATCCTGATCTCGGAGGTCATGAGCCAGCAGACCCAGCTCGGCCGGGTCGTCGAGGCGTGGGAGGCGTTTCTGGAGCGGTGGCCGACCCCCGAATCCCTCGCGGCGGCCGACCGCGCCGACGTGGTGGGCTTCTGGACCGACCACAGCCTCGGCTACAACAACCGCGCGAAGTACCTCCACGAGGCCGCCGAGCAGGTCACCGAGGAGTACGGCGGGGCGTTTCCGGAGAGTCCGGACGAGCTTCAGAACCTGATGGGCGTCGGTCCCTACACGGCGAACGCAGTGGCCTCGTTCGCGTTCAACAACGGCTATGCCGTGGTGGACACCAACGTCAAGCGCGTGCTGTACCGCGCGTTCGACGTGCCGGACGACGATGCCGCCTTCGAGGAGGCCGCGAGCGAGTTGATGCCAGAGGGCGAGTCCAGAGTCTGGAACAACGCCATCATGGAACTCGGCGGGGTGGCCTGCGAGCAGTCGCCCAAGTGCGACGCGGCGGGCTGTCCGTGGCGCGAGTGGTGCAGCGCGTACGCGACCGGCGACTTCACCGCGCCCGACGTGCCGACCCAGCCAAGCTTCGAGGGGAGCCGCAGGCAGTTCCGCGGGAAGGTCATCTCGCTTCTGAAGGAGTACGACGAACTCCCGCTGTCGAAGCTCGGCCCCCGGATTCGCGTCGACTACGCGCCCGGCGGCGAGTACGGCCGAGAGTGGCTCGAAGGACTGCTCGACGACCTCGCAGACGACGGACTCGTCAGCGTCGGCGAGCGCGACGGAGAGATAGTCGCCTCGCTCCGCCGGTAAGGCGCGACCGAACTCCCGCTCGACCGATACCGCCAGCCGGCAAGCTTCCCGCGTTCAGATACGTTTTTCACGGGGAACTTCCACAGCAGGGACATGCACGACGCCGCGGCGAGTACCACCGGCGCGACCGGAGGCGAACGCTGAGATGGCCGACCACGTGACCCGGCGCGGACTGCTGCGAGTAGCCGGGACCGGCGCGGCCGCTGTCTCACTGCTGGCCGGCGCGGGAACCACCGCCGGACAGGACGCGCAGGCCTCGGTGACGTTCGAGGATCAGGTCACCGACGGCCGGGAGGTCGTGATCGCCGAAATCACCACGTCGGTGGACGTGAGCTACGCCGTGCGAGCCCCGGACCTCGACGAGATGCTCGCGAGGGGCCAGTTCGAAGCCGGGACCGACCGCGAAGGCGTCACGATCACGCTCGATCGTCCCCTCCAGCAGGACGCTCGACTGGCGTTCTCGCTGTACCCCGTGGACGGCGGCCAGTCGCTGGCTCGGGACACGGCGGGAGTGACCGTCTCGGGCGGGGTTTCGTACCTCGACGGGGTGTCGGTGACGCGGGTCGACGCCGACCCCGAGTCCGGCTTCAACTACCCGTACTTCCTGTACGCACCGCCGGTTCCGGAGGCGGAAGCTGGAAAGCCGATGCTGGTCGAGCCCAACAACACCGGCACCGCGACCGACGACTTCGAGCGACACGAGGAGCGAGCGAGACAGCTCGTCAGCGGCGGGTTCTCCCGAGATATTAGCGGCCAACTCGGCGTCCCGATGCTCGTCCCGGTGTTCCCCCGCCCGCAGTCGGACCCCGTCGACGGCACCCACTACGTCCACCAGCTCGACCGGGACACGATGCAGCTCTCCGACGGCCCGCTGGAGCGGGTCGACCTGCAACTGTTGGGCATGGTCGACCACGCCCGCCAGATGCTCGCCGAGGAGTCGTACCCCGTCGCGGAGGATATCATCATGAACGGGTTCTCGGCGTCGAGCAACTTCGTCGACCGGTTCACCGTGCTGCATCCCGACCGCGTGGTGTCGGTGACCGCGGGCGGGTTGAACGGGATGACACTGCTCCCGCTGGCGGAGGCGAAGGGCCACACCCTGGACTTCCACGTCGGCATCGCGGACGTGGAGGACCTCACCGGCGAGCCGGTCGATCTCGACGCGCTCGACGAGGTGAACCAGTTCCTCTACATGGGCGGCGAGGACTCCAACGACACCATCCCGTACGACGACGCGTGGACCAGCGACGAGTTGCGCGAGACGGCGCTGTCTGTGTACGGCGACCACATGCTGAACGACCGGTTCCCCTACTGCCAGTCGGCCTACGAGCAGGCCGGCGTGACCGCTCAGTTCCGCGTGTACGAGGGCGTCGGCCACACGCCCCGACCGGCGAAGGAGGACGTCGTCGAGTTCCACAGGCGGAGCATCGAGGGCGAAGACGTGAGCAAGTTCGGCCAGCAACTCGGTCTGCGACCGGCGGTCGAGGCGAGTGCGAGCGACCCCGGCGCGGGCGAGCCAGTCGAGTTCGACGCGACCGGGTCGACGTTGACCCGCGGCGAGATACTGGCGTACACGTGGGAGTTCGGCGACGGCGAGACGGCCGCAGGTGAAGTCGTCACTCACTCGTTCGAGAACGGCGGCGACTACGAGGTACGACTCACCGTCGTCGATAGCAACGGGCGGATTGAGGAGGCCGCCGTGGAGATCACCGTCGGTGACGGGACGGCCGACGAGACGGAGGCCGCGGGGACGACCCGAACGGACACGGCAGAAGACGCTGAGACGACGCGCGAGGAGACGAGAACTGCCGACTCGACCCCGACGACTGGCGCGCGCGAGACCGGCCAGAGCGACGAGGATGGAAGTGACGACTCGACGGAGAATGGCGATTCCAGCACCGGACTCCCGGGCTTCGGCGTCGGAACCGCACTCGCCAGCGTCGGCGCGACGACCTATCTGCTCGGTTGGCGGCGGGGAGACCGACCGGAGGACTGATCGGCCGGAGTTCCAGAAGATTGGCGTTGTAGATCCGCGTCTCGGTGGTGTACTTCCTCTCCGGTCGGCCCGACTCGGCGTCGAGCCGGGAGAGCTCCCCGTCACCGGTCCCGTAGTAGACCGAGCCGACGGCCAGCACCGCCGAACTATCCGACCCGTTCAGCGTCTCGAACCCCCAAAGCTGCTCGCCGGTCGCTCTTTCAGTCCACCAGGCCGGCGGTTGACTCACCGAGCGAAGCCGCGGACTGGTCGCCCTTGTCTGAACACCGTTCGGACAGTCGGGCGTTCTCAAGCGCGGTCGCCGACCGACCCGCTACCGAGTCACTGAAGTAGCCACTTCAGTCTACAGAAGGGGTTTACCATCCCGCGTGGAACCACCGACCATGTCCCTCCGACGCCGCGAGACCTTGGCACTGACCGGCGCGTTCCTCGCCGGACTGGCGGGCTGTGCGGGCGACTCAGAACCGGACCCGGGCGCGACCACCGAGACGACCGCGACTCGGGACGCCACGGAGACCACCGACCCCGCGACCACCGAAACCCCGACCGACGACCCCGAGCAGGGTGAGACGACCACCGAGGAGCCGCCGAGATTCGACGAACTCGACGCGCCGCCGTTCCCCGAGATCGACCCCGCGACCGACCCGCAGATCTCGGAGACGCTGCTGGCCGACCAGATCCGGGGCAACGTCGGGTTCGCGCTCGACCTGCTCGCGGTCCTGCGCGAGCGCGAGGGCGGTAACCTGTTCGTCTCGCCGTACAGCGTCTCGGCCGCGCTGGCGATGACCTACGCCGGGGCGCGCAGCTCGACCGCCGCGGAGATGGCCGACGCGCTGAACTACGTTCTCGACGGCGAGGACCTCCACGGCGCGTTCGGCTCGCTGGCGGCCGAGTTCGAGCGTCGGAACGAAGACGGACAGGAGGCGAACGTTCCGACAGGCCCCGACGCCGGAGAGGACGCCGGCCCGGCGTTCGAACTCTCGACCGCGAACGCGACGTGGGGCCAAGACGGCTACCCCTTCCGCGAGGACTTCGTCGACCTGCTGGAAGCATATTACGAGGCCGGATTGAATCTGGTGGACTTCGCGGGCGACCCGGAGGCCGCGCGACGGGAGATCAACGACTGGGTCGCCGAGCGGACCGACGACCGCATCGAGGAACTGCTCCCCCGCTCGTCCATCGACAGGGCGACCCGGCTGGTGCTGACGAACGCCGTCTACTTCTCGGCGCGCTGGCGGACGCCCTTCGACGAGGACGCGACGGAGCCGCGCCCGTTCACCGCGCTCGACGGGACGACGACCGAGGTGCCGACGATGCACCGGGAGCTCAAAGCCCCGTACTCCAACGTCGACGGCCATCAGCTCGTGGAGCTCGACTACGCCAACGCCGACACGAGCATGGTGATCGTCCTCCCCGCGGAGGGCGAGTTCGAGGCGTTCGAGGAGTCGCTCACGGTCGACAGGCTCGCCATCATGCTCGATCAGGCCGGCCGGGCACTGGTCGACCTCTCGCTGCCGAAGTTCGAGGTCGAGTCGTCGTTCAGCCTCGTGAAGACGATGCAGGCGCTCGGCATGGAGGAGGCGTTCACCGGGAGCGCGGACTTCGGCGGGATGACCGAGGAGGGCGACCTGTTCGTCGACGAGATCCAACACCAGAGCTTCGTGACGGTCGACGAGCGCGGCACCGAGGCAGCGGCTGCCACGGCGGTCGCGATGGCCGAGTCCGCGCCCCGCAGACAGCCCGAGATGACGGTCGACCGGCCGTTCCTGTTCTACATCCGGGATAAACCGACCGAGACGCCACTGTTCGTCGGGCGCGTGACAGACCTCGAAGAATGACCTGCGAGCGAACCGGAAGTTCCCGCCCCTGACCCGGCGCGTCGCTTTCGTCCGTCGCAGTCGAACCCCTTCGAAGCGAAGCGAACGCGGCGCGCCCACCGTCTGTGGAGTCCGCTTCGCGAATCCATTCCGCGACTACCCGAGGGTCGGCGGTCGTGCGACGCGGCTTCGGCCGCGTC
>NZ_KZ859510.1:0-47688 GCF_003382685.1 Halorussus litoreus
CGTCGACGCGATGCGGTGCGGGCGCGCCGGTAGCGTTTTTCGACCCGAGCACGACCGACCAGTATGGCCGACTCGTCTTCGGACCCGCCGCTGACCCACCGACTCGTCGGTGGCCTCCAGTGGGCCGTGACCGGCTCCTACCTCTTCCTGCTCGGCGTCGCGGCGTGGGCGTGGTATCTCCGGCGCACGCGAACCCCGGCGGCGCTCGACCTGACGCTGCCGTTCGCGGTCGTCCTCCTCGTCGCGTTCGCCGCCGGACTCGTCTGGGTCGGAGCGCGGTCGCCCGACGCCGAGGCTCACGCGCGCCGCATCGAGGTCGTGGTCACCCTGCTCGTGCTCGGGTTCGCGTTTCCGTTCGCGGTGCCGCGCCTGCTCGCAGTTGTCGGCGCCACGCCGCAGGGCGTTGGGGGTTCGCTTCCGCTGTTCGGGTTCGGCGTTGCGTACGCGCTGGCGCTGGCGGTCTCGTACGGCCTGGTGTACGCGCTCGGAACCCGGTTCTTCCTCGGCTCGGACCCCGCGATGGTCCGTGAGTGACGTTACAGAAGCGCTGCAATTCTCGTGGCGGTCTCGTCGACTCGCGCTCGCCAGTCGTCGGGTCGCTCACCGCCGCGCTTCGGCGGGTCGACGGGGAGCCGGAGCGAGTGGAACGCGACGCGCTCGACCGATTCGGCGGCCGTCTCGCCCACGAACTCCGCGACCGCGCGCTTCGAGGACACGTCCCCGGAGGCGAGGTCGTAGTAGCCCGAGAAAAGCTGGCAGACGACCACATCGTCGTAGTCGTTCAGGTCGCCCTCGTCGGCGTAGTAGAACAGCTTCGCGGTGTTGTTCGCCGGATCGGCTCTCCGCCACTCGACCTCGACCGCGACGAACCGATTCGCGACGGATTCGTCGGGGTCGGTCGCCACCACGTCGACGGGGGTCCGCCGGATCCGCTGCTCGGTCGTCCAGTCGAGCGACGGGCACCGCTCCGTGAGGCCGTCTCGGAGTCGGTCGCGCACCGCGTCGGCGAACTCGCCCACGAGCTGGGCGAGTCGCGGGCGGCACGTCAACGTTTCGACCGACCGAAGAGACGGACGTATCGCGCTTGGGACTGCCTGCCGCAATTCTTGCCGGTATCCAACAGACTCGTCAGTCAGGTATGGCAGTTCTTTTAGCCGGGAGTTCACTAACGTTCAGTATGAGCTACGACCCGCGGGAAATCGAGACGAAGTGGCAGGACCGCTGGGCGCGGGAGGGCCAGTACGAGGTCGATCCTCAAGACGACGAGGCGACCTTCGTCACGGTCCCGTACCCCTACCCCAGCGGCGGGATGCACATCGGCCACGCGAGAACGTACACGGTCCCCGACGTGTACGCCCGATACCGACGACTGCAGGGCGACAACGTCCTGTTTCCCATCGCGTGGCACGTCACTGGGACGCCCATCGTCGGCGCGGTCGAGCGCCTGAAGAAGGGCGAGGCGGACCAGCTGTCGGTCCTGAAAGACACCTACGACGTGCCCGAGGACACCCTGCAGGATCTGGAGACGCCGATGGGGTTCGCGCGCTATTTCGTCGACGAGCACTACAAGAAGAACATGAAGTCGCTCGGGCTGTCCATCGACTGGCGGCGCGAGTTCACCACCAACGACGACCGCTACTCGAAGTTCATCACGTGGCAGTACGAGACGCTGAAGGAGCGTGGCCTGCTGGAGAAGGGCCTCCATCCCGTGAAGTACTGCACGAACGAGCAGAACCCCGTCACGACCCACGACCTGCTGGAGGGCGAGGAGGCCGAGTTCCAGGAGTACACCCTGATCAAGTTCGGCTGGGAGAGCGACGGATCCGACGTGACCGTCCCGATGGCGACCCTGCGCCCCGAGACGGTGTACGGGGTCACGAACGCCTACATCGACCCCGACGCCGAGTACGCCCGTGCGAAGGTCGACGGTGCGGAGTGGCTCGTCTCCAGCGCGGCGGTCGAGAAGTTCCGCCTGCAGGAACGCGACGTCGAGGTGTTAGAGGAGTTCACCGGCGAGCGGCTGGTCGGCGAGCGCGTCACCAACCCCGTCACCCAACACGACGTGCTGGTGCTGCCCGCGGACTTCGTGGACGCCGACAACGCCACGGGCGTCGTGATGTCCGTCCCGGCCCACAGCCCCGACGACTGGATGGCGCTCCAGGAGGCCAAGCAGGACCGCGACCGCATGGAATCGTACGGCATCGACCCCGACGAGGTCGAGGCCATCGAGCCGACGGCGATTCTCGACGTCGAGGAGTACGGCGAGTTCCCCGCGAGGGACGCGGTCGAGGAACACGGCATCGACTCCTCGGACGACCCCGCGCTGGAGGACGCGACGCAGGAGGTGTACAACCGGGAGTTCCACGGCGGCGTCCTGCGCGAGATGTACGGCGACTACGCCGGCGAGGTCGTCGAGGACGTGCGCGACGACCTGAAGGCCGACTACGAGTCGCGGGGATCGTTCGACTCGATGTACGAGTTCAGCGAGGAGGTCGTCTGTCGCTGCGGCGGCGATGTCGAGGTCGCCAAGCAGGACACGTGGTTCCTGCGGTACAACGACGCCGAGTGGAAGGAAAAGACCAAGCGCGCGGTCGAGGGGCTGGACGCCATCCCGGAGAACACTCGCGAGCAGTACGACCACACAATCGACTGGCTGAACGAGTGGCCCGCCATCCGCAACTACGGGCTGGGCACCCGGCTGCCGTGGGACGACGAGTTCGTCATCGAGCCGCTGTCGGACTCGACCATCTACATGGCCTACTACACCATCGCCCACCGGATCGAGGACGTGCCGGTCGAGGAGCTGGACCGGAACTTCTTCGACACGCTGTTCATGGGTCCAGAGGCAGTGGACGAACCCAACGAGACGGCCCTCGACCTGCGCGAGGAGTGGGACTACTGGTACCCGATCGACTACCGGTGTTCGGCCAACGACCTCATCAGCAACCATCTGACCTTCTTCCTCTACCACCACGCCGAGCTGTTCGAGGAGCCCAAGTGGCCCCAGGGCATCACCGTGATGGGGATGGGCCTGCTGGAGGGCCAGAAGATGTCCTCCTCGAAGGGCCACGTCGTCCTGCCGGCCGAGGCCATCGAGGAGTACGGCGCGGACACGGTCCGGTTCTTCCTGCTGAACTCCGCCGAGCCGTGGCAGGACTACGACTGGCGGTCCGAGCAGGTCCAGTCGACCCACGACCAGCTGGCGCGGTTCTGGACGCGCGCGAATGAAATTATCGAAGACGCCAGCGACGTGCCCGACGACCCCGACCTGAAGCACGTCGACCGCTGGCTCCTCGCCAAACTCCAGTCGACCGTCCGGGAGGCGACCGACGCGATGGAGAACTTCGAGACGCGGACCGCGAGCCAGACCGCCTTCTACGGCTTCGAGGAGCACCTGAAGTGGTACCGCAAGCGCGCGGATCTTGACCGTCCCGGAGCGAAGTGGACGCTGGAAGAAGTCCTGCGCACGCGCCTGCGCCTGCTGGCCCCGTTCGTCCCCTTCGCGGCGAACGAGCTCCACGAGCGACTGGACGGTGTCCCCGTCGAGGACGCCGCGTGGCCCGAGCCCGACCCCGAGTTCGAGAGCGCTCGGACGGAGGTCGAGGAGGGGCTGATCGAGGCCCTGACCGAGGACGTGCGGGACATCGTGGACGTGACCGAAACCGACCCCGACACCGTCCGGGTCTACGTCGCAGCCGACTGGAAGACCACGGTGCTCGAAGCAGTCGTGGACACCGGCCCGGACGTGGGCGCGGTGATGGGCAAGGTGATGCAACACGAGGAACTGCGCGAGAAGGGCAACGAGGTCAACGACCTCGCGCAGGATCTGGTGGAGTTCGTCCGCGAGCGCCCCGACGACGAGGTCGCGGTGCTGAGCGAGGTCGACGAGCAGTCGGTGTACGAGAGCGCCGAGCGATTCCTCGAACGCGAGTTCGACGCCGACGTGGAGGTGTACCGCGAGGGCGAGGACGCCTACGATCCCGCCGACAAGGCCGGGAACGCAGTGCCGTTCCGGCCGGCGGTTCATCTGGAGTAATCCACGCTGTTTCGGCGTCGGTTCCTCGAAGTAGAGTCGCAGCGAGCGTCTGACGCCACTGTCTCCGCTATTTCGGCGGTAGAAATACACGAAACAAACGAGGCGAGCGGTCGCCGCAAACGCTTATCCCGCTTCTCGCCGATAGCCCTGGTATTCATCTCGAAGATAATAGGCAAGGCAGCGCGGAAAGCACCGACAGAACGGTTCTAAAGGACGAATAGGCGAGTCGGTCGGTAGCTGGTTCAGTATGCTCTCGTAGCAAACGGTAGACAGTGGTGTGAAGCTAGCTTCTACCTCGACCTAGGAGAGACCGCACCGCCACCGCACAGCACCGCGACCGCGAGCCTCACACCTCCCCAGCCTCTTGCGCTTCTCGGCCTTCGGCCTGCGATGCTCATCCCTCGCACGCGTTACTCGCGCGCGCCGGGGTAGAGGTTCCAGAACGAGAGCGAAACTCCGACTGAATAGAGAATCTCCAAATAGAGGGGGCCTTACTGCGTCTCCGTGCCGATCAGGTCGAACGGGTAGCCGTTGTCGTTCTCGTCGGCGTGCTCGTACACGACGTGGGCCGCGGCCACGTCCTGAATCGCGAGACCGGTGCTGTCGAACACCGAAATGCCGTCCTCGGCTGTCCGGCCCGCTATCTCGTCGACCACGATGTCGCCCAACTCGCCGTAGATGTCGTCGTCGCCCAGCACGCCCTCGTGGTACGGGACGTTGATCTCGCCCGAGTGGGTGGTCTGTGCGTGGTCGTCGATGACCAGCTTCGCGTCGAGCAGGATCTCGTCGGCGAGTTCGTGCTTGCCCTCGGCGTCCGCGCCCATGGCGTTGACGTGGGTGTGCTCGCCGATGACCTCCCGCGAGACGATGGGCTCTTCGACCGGCGTGACCGTCGAGAGCACGTCGCACTGGGCGGCCTCCTCGATGGAGCCGGCGCGCACGTCGAACTCGCCCTCGAAGTAGTCGATGAACGCCGCGACGCGCTCCTCGTCGAGGTCGCTGACGACGACCTCATCGATGGGGCGAACTTTCGAGATGGCTTCCAGTTGCGTGTACGACTGGACGCCAGCGCCGACGATGCCCAGCGAGGTCGCATCCTCGACGGCGAGGTGGTCGGTCGCGACCGCTGCCGCCGCGCCGGTGCGCTTCATCGTCAACTCCGTCCCGTCCATGATGGCCAGCGGGACCGCGGTCTCCGGGTCCGAGTACACCATCGTTCCCATCACGGTCGGCAGGTCGAACGACTCGGGGTTGTCCGGGTGGACGTTGACCCACTTGATGCCGGCGGCGTCCCAGTCGTCGGCCGCCATGTAGGCGGGCATCGACCGGAAGTCCCCATTGTACTGGGGCAGGTCGATGTACGACTTCGCGGGCATCTGGGCGTCCCCGCGCGCGTACGCGGCGAATGCCTCCTCGACCGCTCGGATGACGTCCGGCATCTGGGTGTTCTCGTCGACGGCGTCCTGATTGAGCAGGAGCGTATCCATACGGGAACAATTCTGCCCGGCCCACTATAAAGTATTCAAAACTCCGGCGGATGGCGCAACTTTGGTACGGTCAACTCGCGACGAAGCGAACAGCAGAAGCGGGAACTCGAAAAAATACGTGTCGGAAGCGGATTGCAGTTCGACGCGACGGTCGAGCGAGGGAATCGGAGACGGCGGTCGATCAGCCCGAGCTTACATCGCGCCGCCCATGCCGCCCATGCCGCCCATGCCGCCGCCCATACCGCCAGCGCCACCTTCATCGCCGCCCTTGTCGGTCGACAGGTCGCCGGCGGAGATGATGTCGTCGATCTTGAGCACGAGGTTCGCGGCCTCGGTCGCGCTGGAGGCGACCTGCTCTTTGGCGTGCGCGGGCTCGACGACGCCGGCGTCGAAGGTGTCGACGACGTCGCCGCTGTAGACGTTCAGGCCGGCGCGCTCCTCGGCTTCCTCGTGGGCCGCGCGGAGGTCCACGAGCGTGTCGATGGAGTCGAGACCCGCGTTCTCCGCGAGGACGCGCGGGACGAGTTCGAGTGAGTCGGCGAACGCCTCGACCGCGAGCTGCTCGCGGCCGGAGACGGAGTCGGCGTAGTCGCGGAGCCGACGAGCGACCTCGACCTCGATGGCACCGCCGCCGGCGACCACGCGGCCGTCCGAGACGGTCTGGCCGACGACGTCGAGCGCGTCGGTGACGCCGCGTTCGAGCTCGTCGACCACGTGGTCGGTCGAGCCGCGCAGGAGCAGCGTCACGCCGTGGCTGTCCTCGCCCTCGACGTAGAACAGCTCGTCGTCGTCGTCACGGCTCACGTCGCCGTGGCCGAGGTCGTCGTCGGAGGCGCTGTTGAGGTCCGAGACGACGCTCGCGCCGAGGACCTCCTTGAGGAAGCCCATGTCGCTCTTCTTCACGCGGCGGACCGCGAGGATGCCCTCCTTCGCGAGGTAGTGCTGGGCCATGTCGTCGATGCCCTTCTGGCAGAAGACGACGTCGGCACCGGTCTCGACGATCTTGTCGACCTTCTCGCGGAGCTGCTGTTCCTCCTGGTCGAGGAAGCTCTGGAGCTGGTCGGGGTTCTCGATGTTGACGCTGGTGTCGACGTCGGTCTCCTCGATCTCGACGGCCTCGTCGAGCAGGAGGACGCTGGCGTCGGAGACGCTCTTGGGCATGTTGTCGTGGACGGGGTCCTTGCTGATGACGGCGCCCTTGAGGATCTCGGACTCGCCGGACGAGCGGCCAGTCTGGGTCTCGGTCTTGACGTATTCGAGGTCGACCGTGCCGTTGACGGTGACCTGCTGGACCGCATCGACGATGATCTCGCTCAGGCGCTCCTTGTTGAGCTCCGCGCCCTTGCCGGTCATCGACGTTTCGGCGACCTTCCGGAGGAGGTCCTCGTCGTCGGGGTCGACGGTCTCGGAGACGTTGTTGATCTCCTCGCGGGCCTTCTCGCTGGCGAGGTGGAAGCCCTTGATGATCGCGGTCGGGTGGATGTCCTGCTCGAGGAGGTCCTCGGCGTTCTTGAGGAGTTCACCCGTGACGGCGACGGCGGTCGTCGTGCCGTCGCCCGCCTCGTCCTCCTGCGTCTCGGCGACCTCGATAATCATCTCGGCCGTCGGGTTGTCGATGTCCATCTCCTGAAGGATGGTGACGCCGTCGTTCGTGATGGTGACGTCGCCCATCGAGTCGACGAGCATCTTGTCCATCCCTTTCGGGCCGAGCGTCGAGCGCACCGCGTCCGCGACCGCGCGGGCGGCGGTGATGTTGTGCTCCTGCGCGTCCTTGTCCTTGACGCGCTGGCTCTCGTCGCTCATTACGATCATCGGCTGGCCTTGCATTCGCTGTCCTCGCTGACTCATAGTACAGACGAAGATATGATTGTGCTTCTATATAAATGTAGGGGTTGTCGCTTCATTCGTCGGCCGGCAGTGAGAGGAACTAACACACGAATCGAGGGCGTCAGCGTCGGTATCTCCGTTTTGATGTGCTATCCATTGGCATGGCGGTGGCGCTCCTTCAGGACTCCTCTTGTGATTTATAAGGGGCCGAATCCGCATCGCCGGTCCTAGTCCTCAACGTCCGAGTAGAGCTCGATTGATTATAATCGAGAAATCCGCTACACCGTCGAGATTCGCTCGAAAAACGCCGGGACTGGGATTTGAACCCAGAACCCCTAACGGGGACACGCTTTCCAGGCGTGCGCTTTGCCATTCGGCCATCCCGGCCTACCGAAACGTAGTCCCGTCCCGCGCTTAAACCCTTTCTTTCTACTCGAACACCAGTGGCTCGGCGACGTAAGAGACGCCGGTCGCGCCCGCGCCCACCGCGAGCGCGACCCCGACCTTGACGCCGAGCGCGTAGCGGAACCCCGTGGCCAGCTCGTACCCTTGGAGCAACACCAGAAAGCCCAGCAGGCCGACGAAGCCCCACAGGACGCTGGCTTTCACGCGTGGTCGCATGCGGAAGTCGAGTGTTCGCGTCGTCCCTCGTCAGTCGCTCGTGGCGATGGCCTCGATCTCTACGCCGACGCCCTTCGGGAGGTTGCCGACCTCCACCGCGCTCCGGGCCGGCGGGTTGTCCTGGAAGTACTCCTTGTAGGCGTCGTTCATCTCCTCGAAGTCGTCGATGTCGCCGAGGAACACCGTCACCTTCAGCACGTTCTGCATCGTCAGCCCCTCGTCCTCGAGGATGCCCTTGACGTTCTCCAGACTCTGGCGGGTCTGGACCGCGATCTCCTCGTCGTCGAGCAGGTCGCCGTCGGGCGTCATCGGAATCTGGCCCGCGGTGAAGACGAGGTCGCCGTTGGTCGTTGCCTGACTGTACGCGCCGACCGCCTCGGGTGCGTCCTGCGTGCTGATGATGCGCTTCATACCTCGTTGGTTCGCGCCCCGCAACTTAAACTTAGGCAAGCGAGCGCTACGCCAGCACCTCGACGTCGAATCCTTCCTCGCGCAGAGCCGCCAGCAGTTCCTCGACGTGGTCGTTGCCGCGGGTTTCGAGGTCGAGTTCGACCTCCGCGGCGTTCATCGCGATGTCCCGGGAGGTCCGGTCGTGCTGGATGCCGTAGATGTTGGCCTGTTGGCCCGAGATGACGTCGAGCAGGTCGTCGAGCGCGCCCGGCCGATCCTTGAGCACGGTCCGGAGCTTGACGTACCGCCCGGTCTCGACCAGCCCGCGCATGATGACGGTCGTGAGCGTGTTCATGTCGATGTTGCCGCCCGAGAGGACGGGGACGACGACCTCGTCCTCCTCGTACTCGATAGCCCCGGACAACAGCGCGGCGAGCGGGACCGCGCCAGCGCCCTCGACCATCGTCTTGGCGCGTTCGAGCAGGTGGGTGACCGCCACGGCGATCTCCGAGTCCGAGACCGTCACCACCTCGTCGACGCGCTCCTCGATGACCTCGAAGGTCCGCTCGCCCACGCTTCGGGTGGCGATACCGTCCGCGATGGTGTCGACCGAGTCGAGGGTGTGAACCTCGCCCTTCGCCAGCGACTGGGCCGCGCTGGAGGCCCCCTCGGCCTGCACGCCGATCACCCGCGCGTCGGGCTTCTGCTGTTTGACCGCGGTCGCGACCCCGGCGATCAGCCCGCCGCCGCCGATGGGGACGATCACGGTCTCGACCTCCGGAAGGTCCTCGAGTATCTCCAGCCCGATGGTGCCCTGTCCGGCCATCACCATCTCGTCGTCGAAGGCGTGGACGTAGGTGCGGCCCTCCTCGCGCTCGATGTCGTGGGCGCGCTCGGCGGCCTCGTCGTAGTCGTCGCCGAACAGTTCGACCGTCGCGCCGTAGTTCCGCGTGGCCTTCACCTTCGAGATGGGCGCGTGGTCGGGCATCACGATGGTCGAGTCGACGCCGCTTCTGGTCGCAGCGAGCGCGACGCCCTGCGCGTGGTTGCCCGCGCTCGCGGTGACGACCCCCGCGGTTCGCTCCTCGTCGGTGAGCGTCTCGATGCGGTTGGTCGCGCCACGGATCTTGAACGACCCCGTTCGCTGGAACGTCTCCAGCTTCAGGTGGACCTCCGCGCCGGTCATCGCCGAGAACGTGTGGGAGTAGTCCAGCGGTGTGCGCCGGGCGGTCTCCTCGACCCGGACCCGTGCGTCGAGAACGTCCGAAAGCTCCAACATGTGAAGACGTAGCCGGGGAACCAGTTTAACCCTTTATCACGAGCAGGCCGGACTGTCGAACTCGTCCGCGGTCACCGACCGGACGCACTGTCGGGGACAGCCGTCGCTACCGAACTCGAAAGCAGGGGGAAAGTGGGGGAAGTGGGCGCGAAGCGTGTGACGCGCACTTGTGACGAGTGCCGCCAATAACTTAAACCCTTGCTGGCCGGAGCGGAAGTGAAAGTGACCGAGGGCGTCGGGGAAAACCTCCCGTCTGACGCTTGGCACACGATTATCGGTAGTGTAAACGTGCTGGCCGTCGCTCCGGGTCGAAGAGCGACTGGACGAGCAGGGTGCGAGAAGCGACGACCTCCGAAGCCTTCGCGATCCACGTGGGTACTCGCTGTAGAATCGGTTTTCTGTCGACGCCATCGGGACACGTATCGGTCTCTGTCCAGTAACACTTGCAGAGTTCGGTCAAACCCATACCGGTCGGCCCGACCTCGCACTGACGAACGTTTTTATCCGGAGCCGACCAACCGACACGCATGGATTCGTCCGGCGGCGAGGTCGAGTACGAACCCGTCAGCGTCAAGGCGGTGCTCTCGGAGATGAAGGACACCGCGGAGCTCCTCATCGACCTCTCCTTCTCGGCGGTGCTGAGCGGTAGCGACGACGTGGCTCGCGAGGTGCTGGCGCTCGAAGCCCGGATGGACCTGCTTCAGATGCGCGCCCGGATGAGCCTGCTGATGGCTGCCAGAACCCCGGAGGACGCCGAACAGCTCGCGCCCGTCCTCGGCGTCGTCGGCGCGGCCGAGAAGATCAGCGACGCCGCGGGCGACATCGCCAAGGTCGTGCTGGAGGACATCGGCCTGCCCGACGCGATGCGGGCTGCGCTCCCCGAGGCGGTCGAGACACTCGTCCGCGCGGGCGTCGCGCCCGAATCCGAGTACGCGGGCCGGACGCTCGGCGACGCCAACGTCGAGACCGAGACCGGCGTCCGGGTCATCGCCATCCACCGTGGCACCGTCGAGCAAAGCTCGACGAGCGATCAGAACGCGGGGCGTTCTGATAATGAGAACTGGATCACGAACCCCGACAGGGACACCGAACTCCGCGCTGGCGACACCGTCCTCCTGCGGGGCCCCGACGACGGAGTCGCGACCGTGTACGAGCGCGCGACCGGCGAGGCGTACGAACCGCCGGCCCCGCCGGAGCCGGGCATCGAGGACCTCGAACGTGCAGTCGACTCCATCGTGTTGATGAAGAACATCAGCGAACTCGCGGTCGACCTCGCGTACGGGAGCGTGCTGTTCGACAGCGCGGCGGTCGCCGAGGAGGTGGTCGAACTCGAAGCCGAGGTCGACGCGCTCCAGTCGCGCTTCGAGGCGTGGACGCTTCAGGCGGCCGCCCGGGTCGACGACCCCGTCTCGCTCCGGGGACTGGTCCACCTCGCGAACGCCACGGAGGTCATCAGCGACGCCGCGGTCGAGATCAGCGAGGGCGTGCTTCGCGGGCTGGGCACCCATCCGGTCGTCGCGCAGGCGGTCTCCGAGAGCGACGAGGTCATCGTCCGGCTGACGGTCGCGCCCGGCAGCGAGTTCGACGGAGTGACCCTCGGCGACCGCGCGGTCAAGACCGAGACGGGAATGAGCGTCATCGCGGTCCGGCGGCCCCACCGCGACGAGGACGACCGCGACGGCGAGTGGGTCATCCAACCGGGTCCGGAGACGCGACTCCGCGCCGGCGACGTGTTCCTCGCCAAGGGGACCCGTTCCGGCGCGGAGCGACTCGGGGAGTTGACCGGCTCGGGGTAGTCCGTGGACTCGCCGACCTCCGGTCGCTCGGGGATTTTGCGTTTGCTCGCTCGACCACTACACCATCATCAGCGTCGCCAACTCCACCATCATCTCGGCGCGCGTTCGGGCGCGGCGCGGTTACGCGCCGCGCCCTAGCGTGCGAGGGAGGGGCGCGTTTATGCGACCCGAGGCTGGGAGGTCTGAGAGGCTCTCGCGGTGGCGGTTGCGCTGCGGTGGCGGTCGCGGTGCTGTGCGGTCACGCCGAGGCGCAAGCAGCAGCTAGCGTCTTGCTTTTTCCAGACCCCGCAGTACGATTGTCAGGAGATCAAACAGGCGCTCAACTTCTCACGAAATTCAGCCGCGACGCGAACCGGTCGACAAGCTCCCTACGTCACGTTCTCTTCCTTCGCCAGCCGATACGCCGATACCAGCGTGAGCACGGTGGTCACCAGCGCGCCGAGCGACAGCGCGAGCACAGCTCCGAGCGCCAGATAGTACGGCGTCGCGCGGCGGCTCCCCGGCAGGAAGACGAACAGCGCCATCACGCCGGCAGTGGCGAGCGCGGCGAAGCCGAATCCCAAGACTGCGTTCCGGCGGACGTTCAGCGCCGCGAGGAAGTTGGCTCGCGGGCGCTCGGGCACGCTCTCGGACACAATCGGAGGTTGGGAGCGCCGGATGAAAGGCGCGTCGGTTCTGGTGACGCAATGCAGTCCCGTTCGCGTCGGTTCCTCCGTTGGGGGAACCGAGCTCTGCTGAACTCGTATACGTGCGACACTGTCTGGGGTGAAACGACCGGTACGCAGGGTCGCGAATTTCCCACCAAGCCTCCGAGTTTGGTAATGCTTAACAAGGATCGCCTCGTAGAGGCAAGACGGGTAAGGGGTGACACGATGTCCATTAGAGAAGACCGGCTCGAAGAGTTGATAGAAACTGCCACGACCGATATCGGTGCCATCGCGTATGCACCGCTGGCCGTCATCGGTGATCGACTCGGACTCTACGATGCGCTCGCCGAACACGGACCGCTCACGTCGAGCGAACTCGCCGATCACACCGACACCGCCGAGCGGTACGTGCGCGAGTGGCTCGCCGCGAGTGCAGCCAGCGATTACGTGAACTACGACGCCACCGCGGAGCGGTACAGCCTCTCTCCGGAACAGGCGCTCTTGCTGGCCGATACGGACGGTCCAGCATCTCCCGTCGCGGGGCTGTTCCAGATCGCCACCGCCGCCGGCAAGGCTTTGCCCGAGATCGAGACGGCCTTCCGGAGCGGTGACGGCGTTGGATGGCACGAGCACGACGAGGAACTCTTCCAAGGCATGATGCGTACCTCCGAATTCGGCTTCAGGGAAAGCCTCGTCTCGGACTGGATCCCCGCGCTCGACGGGGTGGACGAGAAACTTCGGGAGGGCGCGCGAGTCGCTGACGTCGGGTGTGGCCACGGCGAATCGACGATCACCATGGCTCGGGCCTATCCGAATTCGACCTTCGTCGGATACGATTATCACGAGGAATCTATCGAAGCGGCACGCGAGCGCGCGGCTACCGCTGACGTAGCCGACGAAGTCAGCTTCGAGGTCGCGAGGGCCAAGGAGTACGACGGTGACGAGTACGACTTCGTCACCTCTTTCGACTGCCTGCACGACATGGGCGATCCAGTCGGTGTTGCACGTCACGTCCGAGAGACGCTCGCTGACGACGGCACGTGGATGATCGTGGAACCGATCAGTGGTGATCGGGCCGAGGAGAACCTGAATCCGCGCGGGCGGATGTTTTACTCGATTTCCACGATGGTGTGTACGCCGAACGCACTCGATCAGGAGGGTTCCCACGCGTTGGGCGCACAGGCCGGGGAAGAACGGCTGCGTAATGTAGTCACCGAGGGCGGCTTCTCGGAGTTCCGCCGCGCGACCGAGACGCCGCCGTTCGACATGGTGCTCGAAGCGAAGCCGTAGCGGGCGGATATCTTTGATAGCCACGGACGCTGAACTACGGCGATATCTGCGAAGCCGCCACCGTCTCGAAATACGTGGCGAATTCGCGCTCTGTACGTACTAACGGATACCGAACCTATCACCAGTTCGGGATCTCAGTAGAGCGAAACCCGCTACTCCTCACTTTCGCCCGCGTCCGCCTCGCTCTCGTCCTCTTCATCCCCGTCCGCACCGGCCGACAGCCCCTCGTCGCCGCGCTCTAACGCCGGCGGTACGTCGTGGTGGTCGGAGTAGCCGTCGAACCAGCGCACGAGGCGTTCGAGCCGGTCGACGACGTGGGCGGGCTCGCCGCTCCGCGAGAGCTCGTGGCCCTCGCGGGGGTAGCGCACCAGCCGGGTCTCCACGCCGTGCTTGCGGTAGAGTCGATAGAGCAGTTCGGCACCGCCGACCGGGACCCGGTAGTCCTCGTCGCTGTGGACCAGCAGGGTCGGCGTGTCCACCTCGTCGGCGTGGGCCACCGGCGACTGCTCCCACAGGAACGCGGCGTCGCCCGGCGGCCGCGCGTCGAAGTCCCACTCGACCAGTTTGAACGCGTCGGTCGACCCGTAGAACCCGTCGAGGTCGTAGACGCCGCGCTGGCTGACCGCGCCGGCGAACCGGTCGGTGTGGCCGACGATCCACGCGGTGAGGTAGCCGCCGTAGCTCCCGCCGGTGACGAACAGGTTCTCCTCGTCGACCGAGGGCCTGCTCGCCACCTCGTCGACGCCGGCCAGCACGTCCTCGTACGCTGGCGGCCCCCACTGCCCGTCGCCGATGGCGGCCATGAACGCCTCGCCGTAGCCGGTCGAGCCTCGCGGGTTGCACCAGAAGACGACGTAGCCCCGCGCGGCCAGCAGCTGGAACTCCTGCCACATCGTCCGGCTGGTGCCCCACATCGAGTGGGGACCGCCGTGGATCTCGACCGCGAGGGGATACGTTTCGTCTTCATCGAAGTCCGGCGGCGTCAGCACCCAGCCCTGTATCTCGTCGCCCGAGTCGTTCTCGAACCGGATCTCCTCGGGTTGGGCGACCGCGCGGTCGTCGAGATACCCGCTGTTGACCCGTGTCAACCGCCGGGACTCCGCGCCGCGGAGCGTGGTCGCGAACACGTCGCCAGGATGGTCCCACTCGCCGGCGACGTACGCCACCGCGTTCTCGCCGACCGACGCGCCGTACACCTCCCGGTCGGCGACGACGCGTTCGGGGTCCGCGCTGGCGTCGCCCGGCGCGCGCCAGAGCGCGACGTCGCCCTCGTCGGGCGTCAGGAAGAAGAGGTCCTCCTCGTCGGGGCCCCACTCCGGGACGCCAGCGGGCCAGTGGGCCACCGGCGCGGTGGCGAGGGTCCGGTCGAGCGAGGCGGTCGGAGTCGTCACCTCGCCGGTCTCGCGGTCGAGCACCTCGATCTCCGTCTGGCGGAGCGTGGGCGCGTCCTCGTCGGTGGTCGCGTACGCGAGTCGGCCGTCGCTCGTCGCAGCGAGGCTCGCGCCCCACGCGGCGGTCTGCACCACGGTTTCGACCTCCTCGTCGGCGTCGAGGTCGTACTCCGCGATGTCGACGATGACGTTGTCGTCGGGGTCGCCGGTCCGCTTGACGCCGTAGTAGATGGTCGACTCGTCGGCCCACTCCGGCCCGGAGTAGTCGTAGTCGCCGTCGGTGAGCCGGCGTGCCGTGCTGTCGTTCTCCGGATCGATCACGTACACGTGCGAGCGCCGCCCGTCGACGTAGCCGCCTTTCGACCGGTAGACCAGTCGGTCGACGACCCGCGGGTCGGGCTCTTCGGGTTCGTACTCCTCGTCGTCGAGCGCGAGGTCTCGGCCGGCCTCGCGGTCCTCGGCGGTGGCCTGCTGGACGAACGCGATCCGACTGCCGTCGGGCGACCACGCGGGACTTCCCACGCCGCCGACCACGTCGGTCACCTGCTGGGCTTCGCCGCCGTCTGTCGGCACGACCCAGAGTTGGGGCCGGTCGTCGTCCGCGCCGCGGGTGCTGACGAACGCGAGCCGGTCACCGCTCGGACTCCACCGCGGGGAGCTGTCGACGCCCTCCGCGACGGTGAACTGTCGGGGCTCGTCGCCGCCGACGGGGACGACGTAGACGGTCGCCTCGTACCCGTCGTCGCCGTCCGGTACTTTTCGGACGAACGCGACTCGCTCCCCGTCGGGCGAGATGCGGGGCTCGCCAACCTGAACGACGCCGTGATAGTCACTCGCACGGACAGTTTCCATACGTCCGACGTGCGGCCATGCCACCAATAGGATTCCGGTTCCGCGTGGGAATCGCGGGCGCTGTGCGACCCTTCGATTCGCCGGCTACAACCCGACGTTTCCGGGGCGGCGGTCGCGTCACGATTCCGGGCGGCGGGCGTCGCCGAGTTCGACAACCTCGGATTTCGTCGCGTCCGTCTCTACCTATCTGCCCGGAGCCCTGGATCCCCACCGAAATCCAGCGTTACGGAAGCGAAGCGACGGATTTCCGATCCGGAGCGTCGATAGGGTATATTCCGGTCGACGTACAGGTACACCCGCAATGGTGGGGAATACCAACAGACGCGACGTATTGAAGGGAACGGGTGCGGCCGGACTCGCGGGCCTGATCGGCTTCACGGGGAGCGGACTGGCTCAGGACCAGCGGCTCTCGTGGCACGCCGGCGGCACCGGCGGGACGTACTTCCCGCTGTCGAACGAGATCAAGACGGTCGTCGAGGACAACACCGACTTCACGCTCCAGGTCCAGTCGACGGGCGCGAGCGTCGAGAACGTCGGAAGCCTCGCACGGGGTGACGCCGACTTCGCGCTCATCCAGAACGACGTGGCGTACTTCGCGTACAACGGCACGGGCATCGAGGCGTTCCAGGGGAACGCGGTCGAGAGCCTCCGCGGGGTCGCCACGCTCTACCCGGAGACCATCCACGTGGTGACGCGGCCGGGGACCGACATCGAGACGCTCGAAGACCTCGAGGGCGCGACCATCAACACGGGCGACCTCGGGAGCGGGACGCAGGTCAACGCGCTCCAGATCCTCCAGTCGGCCGGCATCGAGCAGGGGGACTTCGAGGAGCAGAACGCCAGCTTCTCGCAGGCGGCCGACCAGCTCCGCGACGGCGACATCGACGCCGCGTTCGTCGTGGGCGGCTGGCCGCTCGGGGCCATCGAAGAGCTCGCGACCACGAACGATATCTCCATCGTGGAGATTTCGGGCGACGCCCGCGAGGCCATCCTCGGCTCCTCGCCGTGGTTTGCCGAGGACACCATCCCCGGCGGAACGTACAGCGGGGTCGACGAGGACACGGAGACCGTCTCGGTGCAGGCGATGATCGCCACCCGCGAGGGGCTCGACGCCGACACCGTCGAGACGGTCACGCGGGCCATCTTCGAGAACACCGACGGGTTGACGATCAAGACCGACTTCATCGGCGAGGACTCGGCGCTCGACGGGATGTCCATCCCGCTCCACGAGGGTGCCCAGCGCGTCTTCGGCGAGGTCACCATCCAGACGCCCTCGGGCGGCATGGGCGGCGGGGAGACCACGACCGGCGGCGGGATGGGCGGCGAGACGACGATGGCCGACGGCGGCAACGAGACCGAGATGGGCGAGACGACGACCGAGAACTGAGACGTGACTCGACTCCCCCCGCTGGTCGGCGCGTGCTCGCTCGTCGCCACGTGTCTGCTCGCCGCGGCGGTCGGCGGCGCCCTCGCGGGCGCAGCGCTGCCGAGCGCTGCGCCCGCGAGCGCGCCGCACGCGCCGGGTGGTGGTATGGTCGTGAGCGCGCAGGACGACACGGCGACGACTGCGCAGGACGACACGGCGACGACCGCGCCGAGAGATGGTACAGCGACGACCGCGGAGAGCGACCACGAGAGCGCGCTCGTGGTCGCGGACGCCGAGACTGGGGAGCGACTGCTGGCGGTGCCGGTCGCCGAGGGGATGACGGTCGCGCTGAACTACACCCATAGCGTGGAGAAGACCCCGGTGCTCGACGTGTACGAGGTCAACGGCACCGAACTGGAGATGGTCCGGATGGAGTTCCAGTCCTACGGAGCGGGGCTACCGGCTCGCGCCGAGGTGACCATCACCGAGAACGACACGTTCGTCTTCGACCCGGAGGGGAGCTACGAGCAGTTGTACGTCACGCCGGGTAGCATCGCGGGCCACGAACTCGTCGTCGCCGACCGGACGTACGACCTCGTGGGCCTCTCCGAGGGCCGCACCGTGAAGCTCTCGGTCGAGCCCCGGGCGACGAACGCGAGCGACACCGACGCCTCTCACTGATACCATGACAACGAGCGCAGGAGCGGGAGACGCCCCGATTCCAGAGGAGGACCAGCAGGAACTCATCAACGAACTGGAGCGCAAGCGGAGTCTCCGCGGGTGGATGGCGGTGGCGGTCAGCGCCGTCGCCATCCTGTTCTCGGCGTTCCAGATGTGGCTGGCCGCGCGAGGGTTCGTCCTCAGCGTGACGCTCCCGGTCGTCGGCAGCTTCGAACTCGCCGCCCTCCAGCTGTTGCAGGTGAACGCCGTCCACGTCTGCTTCGCGCTCGTGCTGGCCTTCCTCCTCTTCCCGCCATCCACCGGTGACGGCTTCCTCTCGCGCCGACTCGCTCGCGTGGTCCCCGCGCTCCGCGACCGGTTCGGCGACGACAGCCCGGTCACGCGAGCGGGCGAGAGCGCTCGCGGGGTCGTCCGCTGGCTGTTCATGGATCCCCGCCGACGCCGGATCACACCGTTCGACGCCGTGCTCGTGCTGTTCTCCGTGCTTGCAGGAGCGTACATGATCACCAGCTTCGACGAGATCCGTCGGATGCGGGCGCTCGGGCTCGCGGCGGGCCGAACGATCGGTGAGGTGTACCCGTTCCTCGGCCCCGTCACGGACGCGTTCGCCGCGCTCGGCGTGCCGCTGAACGAGGTTTCGTACGCGTTCGTGCTCGGGGCGGTCGGCGTCCTGCTCGTGCTGGAGGCGACCCGGCGGGCGCTCGGGCTCTACCTGATGCTCATCGTCGCCTCCTTTATCGTCTACGCGCGGTGGGGCTACCTCATCCCGACCACCGCCCCGCTGGTCGGCGTGCTCTCGATCACGCCGCTCGGGTGGGACTCCATCGTCCAGAACCTCTGGTACAACACCGAGAACGGCGTGTTCGGCATCCCCGTGACCGTGAGCGTCCGGTTCATCTACATCTTCATCCTGTTCGGCGCGTTCCTCGAGATGAGCGGCGCGGGCAAGTGGTTCATCGACCTCGCGTACTCGGCGACCGGCAGCCGCCGGGGCGGCCCCGCGAAGGCCAGCATCGTCGCGAGCGGGTTCATGGGAACCATCAGCGGGTCCTCCATCGCCAACACGGTCACGACCGGCGCGTTCACCATCCCGCTGATGAAGCGGTCGGGCTACAGTCCCGAGTTCTCCGGCGCGGTCGAGGCGTCGGCGTCCTCTGGCGGCCAGATCCTCCCGCCCGTGATGGGCGCGGCCGCCTTCCTCATCGTGGAGTACACCCTGACGCCGTTCCGTGACGTGATTATGGCCGCCGCCATCCCCGCAATCGTCTTCTTCTTCGGCGTCTGGGTGATGGTCGACCTCGAAGCCTCGAAGCGCAACATCGGCGGGCTGGCGGCCGCGGACATCGTGTCGTGGCGGCCGCACATGCTCCGGGGCTGGTTCTACCTCGTCCCGCTCGTCCTCCTGCTGTACTACCTCATCGTCGAGCGGCTCTCGGTCGCGCGGTCGGCGTGGTTCACGCTCGTCGCCATCATGGCGCTCATCGCGCTGGTGGCCGCCTACGACGAGGACACCCGGGTTCCGCTGCTCGGGACCATCGCGGGGCTGTTCGCGCTGGAGGCGGCGGCCCACGTGGCGACGGGCGGCGGGATCGTCGCCGCGGTCAGGGGAACGGCCCCTGGCGGCGGTATGGAGGTCATCCCGGCGGTGCTCGCGGCGGCGGGCAAACTTGGTTGGATGGCGCTGGCTGTCAGCTTCGTGACGATGCTCGTCCGCCCGCGGATGGACGCCCCGCTGCTGGACTTCGACGCGCAGGTCGACGGCGCGGTCCAGTCGGCCGCCGACGCGGTCCGGCGGCCGAGCCTCGCTGGCGCGAAACCGTTCCAGTACGTCGGGTTCGTGCTCAAGTCGATGGACGCCGGGGCGCGCACCGCGACCACGGTCGTCATCGCGGTCGCGGCCGCGGGCATCATCCCGGGCATCATCAGCGTCAGCGGCCTCGGCCCGAACCTGACCGCGCTCATCCGTACGGTCGCGGGCGGGTCCATCGTCGTCCTGCTCGTGCTGACCGCTATCTCCTCGATCATCCTCGGGATGGGGATGCCGACCACCGTGACGTACATCATCCTCGTCTCGATGCTCGGCCCGGCCATCACCGAGATCGGAGGCATCCCGATACTCGCTGCCCACCTGTTCATCCTCTACTTCGGCGTCATCGCGGACATCACGCCGCCGGTCGCGGTCGCGGCCTACGCAGCCTCCGGCATCGCCAAGTCCGACCAGTTCGACACGGGGGTGAAGGCGTTCTCGCTGTCGCTCAACAAGGCCATCGTCCCCTTCGCGTTCGTGCTGACGCCCGGTATCTTGCTCCTCCGCGGGACGGGCACCGGCGAGGAGGTGTCGGTCATCGGCTTCTCGGATATGGTGGATCTGGGTTACTTCGTTCCGGAGGTGCTCGTCCCGGTGATCGGCGTGTTCGTCGGCGTGGTGGCGCTCGGCGCGACCATCATCGCCTACCTCTACACGGACGTCGGCGGGGTCGGACGGTGGCTGTTCGCGCTCGCGGCGCTCCTGCTGATGGCTCCGTTGCTCCTGTTCAACTCGGTGACGAGCCTGCTCTCGCTGGTCGGCGTGGCGGGCGAACTCGACCCCGGCGCGTTCGACCTCGTGCTGAGAGCGTTCGGGGCCGTGCTGTTCGGCGCGCTCGCGCTGCGGAACCGCAGGCGCGCGGAGGCCGAGCAGCCGGAGGCCGAGGCCGTCGCCGATACGGCGTGAGACGCCCGAGCGCGCCGAAACGACTTGGGACGGAGCCGGTCGGATACTGACGAATGCGAAACACGATTCGAACGGATGGAAACGCATCTGTCTTGGTCCGTGTGCGCCGCAGAACCACGCCAAATACTATAAAATCACAAACAAAATATTTTTATATTTTATTCCCTAGGTGTTGAGTGGGTATGAAAAGAAGAAACGTCATCCGGAACGTCGCAGCCGGCAGTCTGTTCGTCGCGGGAGTCGGCTCGGCGAGTGCAGTGAACACCGAGAGCGGGTCCACGATTTACAAACTCGAAAAACAGGGCGACACCTTCGAGGTCGTCGACACGTTCGAAGGCGACGTGGGCGTCGAACACCACTGCGACCACGACGACCCCGGCTGCTGCGCAGAGAAATGCTGCAACTGTGACAGCGGCTGCGGCGTCTGCTACTGTCACGAATACTGCGATGAGCCGATAAAGGCCTAACCCAACCGCGGGGTATCGGAGCGACGACCGGCGAACAGTCGTGACAGCCGGCGACGATCACCAACAGAACGAGCGTCCCGTTTTATCTATTCGGTCGAGGCGGCCACCCGTCGGGATTTCTCGGAACGGGCCAGAACTTCGCCCGTCAGTTCAACCCGACCAGCCGTAACATCCCGAACAGCAGGTCGCCGTAGGTCAGCGCGACCACCGTTCCGACGAACAGTGGGACGACGAACGGGATGCCCGGCGACACCCAGACCTCGTCTTCGCTGGTCAGCACGTCGAGGCCGTCTCGCAGACGCTCCGGAGTCGCGCCGTACGCGCCGTGGTCGAGGCCCGCGAGGAACGCCGCGGTACCCCACGGGTCGTCGTCGGGGACCTCCGCCGGCTGAATCGTCTCGCTCTGTTCGAGGGCTCCGCCGTCCGCGCTGACCCCTTCGGCGTCGCTGTTGCCAGCTACGTCGTCTGTCGGCCCCACCGCTCCGTCGCCCGGCGGGTTCGGCTCGGCGGGCAGGGTCGCGGGGTCCCGGAGACCGTCGGCGTGCTCGCGCAGTTCGGCCAGCGTCAGGCCGCGCCACCGGAGGTACATCCGGATCGCGTCGAGGTCCACACCGTTCCGGGTCACGCCGTCGGGCGTCTCCAGCAGGCGGCCGTGCTCGTCGGGTATCGCGTCCCACGCCACGGGCTTGCCGACGAACATGACCGACGAGAACCGTCCGGCGGCCGCATTCCGCGCGAGCACCGCGAGCGGATAGAGCGCCCCCAGCAGCACGGTGTTCGTCAGGATGGTCAGCGAGAACGAACCGACCAGCGTCTGCTGGTGGGGAAGCGTCCACCCGAGCACGCCGTACGCCGGGTACGTCGGGAACAGCGCGGCGACCACGAGGAACGCCTTGGCGTCCGCGCCGCCGAACGCCCGAAACCACCAGAAGGCGATCACCAGCGGCGCGACGAAGCCGAGGCTGATCGCGGTCCGGACCGCGAAGGCACGCGTTTCGAGGGCGGTGCCGTTCCACGCCAGCCAGCCGTCGACCGCCAGCAGAACGACCGCGAGCGCGGCGAGCGGGTACCACGTCCGGTTGGGAATCCGGCGGGTCTGCACGTCCCGCCACGCCGCCCAGCCGAAGACGGGGACGACGAGGAGTCTGAGCAGGTCGGGGATGGAGGCGTCGATTGGGGTAGACACGTCGCGTAGTTCTCCGTGAGCGGGGTTTGTTTCGCCATCGTATATAAATGTAGGAGGGGTAGAGTGAGGTGGGTCGCATCGAACACCGGATTACATACTTTCGCTGACGCTGTGAATCCTGTCCAACTGCCAAACCGTCCCTGACTCGCCCGACCGGACGAGCGTCGCGTCGATGGTCCCCGAGGTGCCCACGAGATTCTCGAACACCTCCGCTTTCCCTTCCGGAATCGGCACCGCGACGTACTGGTCGTCCGAGCTCCTGAGGACGACCTCGCGCTCGACGCTGTCGACGTTCCAAACCCCGAAGCTGTCGCGCATCGTCCGGGTCGAGTCGTCGGGCATCGACAAAGCTACCCTCGCCACGACCTAAAAGACGCTGCCCGGTGACACCGCTACTTGGAAGTGCTGATGAAAAAACGAGCAGTCCAGTGTCGCGAACGGCCGTTCAGATGACGCGGTTCTGCAGGTAGTCGAGGTGCTTCGCGTTGTAGACGATCTTGACCTCGTCGGTCGCGGCGCTGCCGATGCAGGTCAGGCGGACGTTCTTCTCTTCGACCTCCTCGTCCGAGAGGATCTGCTGCATGTCCATGTCGATCTCGCCCTCGAAGACGATGGCCGCGCAGTTGGCGCAGGCACCGGCCCGGCACGAGAACGGCCAGTCGTAGCCCTGCGCTTCCGCGGCTTCGAGGATGTATTCGCCCTCGGCCACGTCGAGCGTGCCGTAGTCCTCGCTGTCGAGGCCCGCGTCGGCGGCTTCCTCGAAGAGGTCGTCGTCGTCCATCTCCCAGCCCTGATCGTCCAGCACTTCGTAGTTGAGGTATTCGACGGTTGGCATCACCCTGAGAGTTCGGCAGCGACATGGTTAGTAGTTATTGTTTGCGTCCGCCCAGCGCGACGTTCTTCCGTAGACGATAGGCGACATTCACAGTTGGGGCGACACTACCCGTAGATCGGGACGAACTCGAACAACAGGAACGACGCCACCGCCGAGATGCTGGGAGTCAGAATCCAGAGCACGACGACTCGGCCGGTCGCGGACGGGTCGAACAGGTCACCGGTGCTGAGTTCCGCGGGGTCCTCCTCGCCGATCTTCTGCACCTCGTCGGATTCGGCGGTGAGTGCGTTCACCGACATCGGCGTACTCGCCTCGCCACCCTGGCGGGCGCTAGCGTCGGTCTTGCCGCCCCGCATGGCGGCGCTCGCGGCGTTCCGAACTTTCACCACCCGCGTCGCGCGCCCCCAGCCGAGGCCAACGATGCACATCGTCGCGCTCACCGCGAGGCTGGCGGGGATACCGAGGTACGACAGGAACGTGATGAGCGACGCCGACACGACCTCGACGATCAGCGCGGCCAGCAGCGGGAGGTCGGTCAGGTCGTTGCCGACGGTGTCGAGGGTGCGCCGAGCGATGGTGAACGCCCCGAGCGCGATGGCCCCGCCGGCCAACAGGATGCCCTGATCGGTCGTGATGGCCTCGCTGCCCACCAGCGGGGCGACCGCGTTGGCGACGTTGCTCGCGCCCGCCGAGAACGCCATGTAGCAGCCGATGACGACCACGAGAACGCTGCTCACCAGCTCGCGCCGGTTGGTGTTGGCCGCCGGAACCGGGTAGGGAATCGACGCCGCGCGGCGGTATTCGAGCAGCGGGCCCTCCGACTGGTCGATGCGGAACCACACGTCGAGATACGGGTAGAGGTAGCGCCCGACGACCGCGCACACCCAGAACGCGATGATGGGCGCGACCAGCCACCACGAGACGATGCGGCCCATCACGCCCCAGTCGATGTTCCCCGCCGCGACGCCGAGTCCCGCAATCGCGCCGACGGCCGTCATCGAGGTCGAGGCGGGCACGCCGAACAGGTTCGAGACGAGGAGCGCGAGTCCGACGAAGAACAGCACGCCGACGCTCGCCCCGAGGGTGAACAGTTCGGCCGGCACGATGTCGCCGCCCATCGTGGCGACGACGTTCCGGCCGACGGTCCAGCCACCGAGCAGCGCGAACGCCGCCATCAGGGCGGCCGCACCCAACTTCGAGACGACGTCGCTGCCGACCGCGGGGCCGAACGCAACGCCGGTCGAGGAACCGCCGATGTTGAAGCCGACGAACGCGGCGACCGCGAGACCGACGACGAGGAGTGGACCGAGCATGCGTACCCCTTCGAAGGCGGATGTTTAAAAGGGGGCGGTCGTTGCTCGGCAAAAGCCACGGGCGAAGAAAGGGTTATCCCGCCGGCACGACTCCGAGTACGCATGAAGGTCCTCGTAACGGATCCCATCGCCGACGCCGGTCTGGACCGACTCCGCGAGGCGGGCCACGAAGTCGAAACCGCCTACGACGCAGAAGGGGACGCGCTTCTGTCTGCGGTCTCCGACGCGAACGCGCTCGTAGTTCGCTCGGGTACCGAGGTCACCGAGGAGGTGTTCGAGGCCGCCCCGGAACTCGTCATCGTCGGTCGAGCCGGCATCGGCGTGGACAACATCGACATCGACGCCGCGACCGACCACGGGGTCATCGTCGCCAACGCGCCGGAGGGTAACGTCCGAGCCGCGGCCGAACACACCGTCGCGATGGCGTTCGCCACCGCGCGCTCGATCCCGCAGGCTCACGTCCGGCTCAAGGAGGGCGAGTGGGCCAAGGGCGACTACCTCGGTACGGAGGTCAACGCCAAGACGCTGGGCGTCGTCGGCCTCGGTCGCGTGGGCCAGGAGGTCGCCAAGAAGCTCGACTCGCTCGGGATGGAGCTCGTGGCGTACGACCCGTACATCAGCGAGGACCGGGCCGCCCAACTCGGCGCGGAACTCGTGGACCTCGACGACTGTCTCGACCGCGCGGACTTCCTGACGGTCCACACGCCGCTGACGCCCGAGACGGAGGGGCTCATCAGCGACGAGGAACTCGCACAACTCGAAGGCGGCTACGTGGTCAACTGCGCGCGCGGCGGCGTCGTCGACGAGCGAGCGCTCGCCGAGGCGGTCGAGGACGGCGTGCTCGCCGGTGCGGCGGTCGACGTGTTCGCCGACGAGCCCGTCTCGCCCGACAACCCGCTGCTCGACGTGGACGACGTGGTGGTCACGCCCCACCTCGGCGCGAGCACGGAGGCCGCACAGGAGAACGTCGCCACCAGCACCGCCGACCAGATCGTGGCCGCCTTCGCCGAGGAGCCGGTGGTCAACGCCCTGAACGCGCCCTCCATCGACGAGAGCGCGTTCCCTCGCGTGGAGCCGTACATCGGCCTCGCCGAGACCGCGGGCAAGATTGCGACCCAGCTGCTCGACGAGCGCATCGAGTCCATCGAGGTCCACTACGAGGGTGACATCGCCGACGAGGACGTGGAGCTCGTCACCGCGAGCGCCCAGAAGGGCGTGTTCCAGCCGTTGGAGTGGCAGGTCAACGCGGTCAACGCGCCCCAGATCGCGACGGACCGCGGCGTCGAGGTAACCGAGAGCAAGACCCGCCAGACCGAGGACTTCCAGAGCCTCGTTCGCGTGACCGTGGCCGGCGACGACGAGTCGGTCAGCGTCGAGGGGACGCTGTTCACGGGCGGCGACCCCCGCATCGTCCGCGTGGACGACTACCGCGTCGACGCCATCCCGCGCGGCCACATGCTCGTCGCCCGGAACAAGGACGCGCCGGGCGTCATCGGCTTCATCGGGACCGTGCTGGGTGACCACGAGATCAACATCGCAGGGATGTTCAACGCCCGCGAGGCCCACGGCGGCGAGGCGCTGACGGTGTACACGCTCGACGAGCAGGTCCCCGACGCCGCCAAGGAGGTGCTGGAAGCCGACGAGCGCATCATCGAGGCGCGGTACATCGAGTTGAACGGGGCGGAGTAGTCGAAGTTCGTCGGTGCTGGAAATATTTGTTTCACCACGTGGACTATTGTGACGCGCTCTACGGCCATTTCGACCGCCGCGACGCGCCCCTTCCGAAGCTGATCCGCCGTCTGACTCGTCGTTTCTACGCGGTCGTCGACCGTAGAGACGTGTTCCAGTGCTATCGCCGCTCAGGTAACTCGGATTACAGGACGTCGTTGTATCTTTCGTCTGTACGGAACGACTACCGCCAAACTCCTGCCGCAAAACCCGAACCCAAATACCTCCGCCTCGTTGCTCCCGTCGTGTCACGCGGCCGGGCCGACGAGACGAACGCCAGCGAGAGCGATTCCGGCGAAAGCGCCCCGGAAAGCACCGACGAGCGCCTGCTCACCGGGTACTCCGGCCGCCTGTTGCTCGCGGTGTCGCTCGGCTGGGCCGCGATCCAGTCCGGCCGGCTCGCGCTCTCGCCGCTCCTGCCCGCGGTGATGGCCGACCTCGCTATCGCCGACTTCCGCGCCGGCGTGGCCCTCACGACGCTCTGGGGGCTGTACGCGCTCGGTCAGTATCCCAGCGGTCGGCTCTCGGACGGGTTGACCCGCAAGAGCCTGCTCGTCGCCGGCCTCGCGCTCGTGATCGTCGGCTTCGGTGCCCTCGCGAGTGCGCCGACCTATCCCTTCTTCCTGCTCGGAGCTGCAGTCGTCGGCCTCGGCGCGGGACTGTACCCGACGCCGGCCCGGGCGTTGGTGTCGGATCTGTTCGTGGAGCGCCGGGGGCAGGCGTTCGGGCTCCACACTGCGTCGGGCGACGTTGGCGGAGCGGCCGCGGCCGGGCTCGCGGTCGCGGCGCTCGCGGTGGCCGGCTGGCGGGCGGCCTACCTCCCGGTGGTCGCCGTCCTCGCGGGCGTGGCGGTCGCGCTCCACATCTGGGGACGCGAGGGGTACACCCGGCCCGCGGTCGACCGCGGTGCGGTCGCGGACGGGCTCGCGGACGCCCGCGCCACCGCGTCGCGACTCTGGGCGAACTCCCGGATGCGATGGCTCCTGCTGGCGTACGCGCTTTTCGCGTTCACGTGGCAGAGCGCGACCGGGTTCCTGCCGACGTTCCTCCGCGACGCGAAGGCGTTCCCGCCGGAACTCGCCAGCGGTGGGTTCGCGGCGCTGTTCGTGGTGGGCGCGCTCGTCAAGCCCATCTCCGGCTCGCTCGGCGATCGGTTCGCTCGCGCTGGCGTGGCCGCGAGCGCGCTGGTGCTCGCGGCCGCCGCGCTCGCGGGTCTGCTCGTCGCGACGAGCACGCCCGCGGTCGTCGTCGCGGTGATCGTCTTCGCGGGCGGGCTGATGGCGTACCCGCCCGTGATGCAGGCGCTGTTGATGGACACGTTCCCGGACGGGAGCATGGGCGGCGACCTCGGCGCGACCCGGACCGTCTACCTCGGCCTCGGGAGCCTCGGGCCGAGCTACGTCGGGTTCGTCGCGGGCCGGGCGTCGTACACCGCGGCGTTCGCCGGCCTGTTGGGCTGTCTGCTCGTGAGCGCGGCGATAGTGGTCGGACTGGCGCGAACGGAATGAGCCGCCGGGCAGCTCCCGGTCGGCGGTCCGCTCGCGACCAGTGCTACCGCAACCAGTTCTTCAGTCGGGCGAGCAGTCCGGGCGACTGCCTGCGACCGGTCCACTGGATGTCGTCCTCGTCCGCTTCCTGCTCCGCGATCTGCCGACGGTAGGACTCGGTGCGAGCTTCGAGGATCTGCTCGTTGCGCGCGACGACCGCGTCGAGCTGGGACTCCTTCCGGGCGAGCTGGCGTTCGAGAGCCTCCACCTCGTCGGCCAACTGGGCGCGCTCGCTCAGCAGGGTCTCGTACTCCCGGTCGTACCTCCGACAGAGCCGTTCGCGCGACTCGTCGAGTTCGGGCCGTAGCTGTTCGTACGTACTGTGCTGGCAGATCACCACTACCAGTTCGTCGTCGGGGCGTCCGTCCGCCCCGTCCTCGTTCGCCGTGCTCTCGCGGGCGGTCTGGGCGGGGTCGTGAGCGTCCTCGGTGGTCTCGATGCTCACTCTAATCCATACGTTAGCACGAACCAAAAAGACGCGTCAGACGCGTCCTGCGAACGTCTGACGCCCGAACGACACCGTTTCGACTGGAGATAGGTCCGCCGTTCGACGGATCACTCGTCGCCGAGATGCGCCAGCACGCCCTCGGTGTCGGCGGGGACCGGCTCCGGCGCGACGCCGGCCGCCGCGGCCGCGTCGGGGTCCTTCAGCAGGTGGCCGGTCGTCAGGCAGGCGACCTGCTCGTCGGCCGTGATCTCGCCCGACTCGCGGAGCTTCCGGAGTCCGGCCACCGAGGCCGCGCTCGCGGGCTCGACGCCAACACCGTCCCGAGCGAGCGCTCGCTGGGCGTCGGTGATCTCCTCGTCGGACACCGCCACCGCGGTGCCGCCGGTCTCTCGGATGCCCGGGAGCGCCTTCGGGGCGTTGACGGGGTTGCCGATGCGGATGGCTGTCGCGCGGGTCTCGACCTCGTCCCAGCGGCGTACCTCGTCCCAGCCGTTCTCGACCGCCTCGACCATCGGGGCCGCGCCCTCGGCTTGCACGCCGGTGAGCGCCGGCACGTCCTCGGTCGCGAGCGAGCCGGCGGCGACCAGCTCGCGGAACGCTTTGTAGAGCGCCGCGGTGTTGCCCGCGTTGCCGACCGGCAGGACGATGCGGTCGGGGAAGTCGCCGGTCTGGTCCCGGAACTGCTCCAGCATTTCGAGGCCGATGGTCTTCTGGCCTTCGAGCCGGAACGGGTTCAGGGAGTTGAGCAGGTACGCCTCCCCGCGGTCGGCGAGGTCCGAGACGATGTCGAGGCAGGCGTCGAAGTTGCCGTCGACTTCGAGGATGCGCGCGCCGTGGAGGCTGGCCTGCGCGACCTTCCCCGCGGCGACCTTCCCCGCGGGGAGGAGGACGAGAACCTCCGTGTCAGCGCGCGCCCCGTAGCACGCGAGCGCCGCGCTCGTGTTGCCGGTCGAGGCGCACGCGAGTCGGTCGACGCCCAACCGCTCGGCGACCTTCACGCCGACGGTCATCCCGCGGTCCTTGAAGCTCCCCGTCGGGTTCATCCCCTCGTGTTTGACCCGGAGGTCGGCGACCCCGACTTCCTCCTCGATGGTCGGCACCGCGTAGAGCGGCGTGTCGCCCTCGTCGATGCTCACGCCCGCGTCGAACGGGAGCGCGTCGGCGTACCGCCAGACGCCCCGGGGCGGCTGGCCGTCCTCGCGGTCCTGCGCCGCGAAGTCCGCCAGCGAGGGGTGGTCGGCGTACCGGACTTCGAGCAGGCCGTCGCACGCGTCGCAGGTGTACCGGACCGCCTCGAACGGCGGAAAGGCGTCCCCGCACGCGATGCATTCGAGCCAGACGCCGTCGACCGCCGCGTCCGGCGGGTCGGGTCGGTCCGCGGAGAGACTGAGACTCATCGTTCTCCGGGAAGGCGGCGACCGGCAAAAAGCAGTTGGTTAGCGGTACTTCTGCGAGACCCGCGCTCCGTCGACCTCGGGCCAAAAGTCGACTTGCGTCGTGGCATCGGCTGTGCTCGACGGTGTCGTAGTCGCGAGGAACAGCCAGCTAGCAGGACGAGACCTCAGGCCGCCACCAGACGCTCGGCCTCCTTCTCCTCGCCGAAGGCGTCCTGCAGGTGGGCGTCGATCTCCTCGACGGCGTCCCACGCGCGCTCGACGCGGGGTTCGGCGAGGTTCGTGAAGAACGAGTGGACCATCCGGTCGTAGTGCACGTGCTCGACCGCGGTTCCGGCGTCTGCGAGTCGCTGGGCGTACTCCTCGCCCTCCTCGCGCAGGGGGTCGAACTCGGCGGTGAGCACGGTCGCCGGCGGGAGGTCGCTCAGGTCCCGGGCCTGCAACGGCGAGGCGTACGGACTCATCCCGTCGACCTCGTCGCGGAGGTACAGGTCCCACGACCACTCCAGATCGGGTTCGGTGATGAAGTAGCAGTCCGCGCCGGTGGGTTCGTCGCCGAACTCGAACGAGAAGGTCGTGGTCGGGTACACCAGCACCTGATAGTCGATCTCCGGGCCGTCCATGTCGCGGGCGAGCAGCGAGGTCGCGGCCGCGAGGTTGCCACCCGCGCTGTCCCCGCCGACGAGAAGCCGGTCCGAACCGTCGCCCAGCGTTCGGGTCCGGTCGGAAGCCCATTCGACGACCGCGTAGCAGTCGCGCAGTCCGGCCGGGAACTCGTGCTCGGGCGCGAGCCGGTAGTCGGGCGCGACCACGACGCAGTCCAGTTCGTCAGCGAGGACGCGACAGACCGGGTCGTAGGCGTCGACGTCGCCGAGCACGAACCCGCCGCCGTGCATCCAGACCAGTACCGGGAGCGGGCCGTCGCCCTCGGGCGTGTACACTCGGATGGGGACGGTGTTGTCGTCCGGTCCCGGAACGACGCTGTCGCGCACGTCCGCCAACGTGCCGAGGTCGCCGTCGACGCTGAGGAACTGTTCGTATCCCCGGCGCGCCTCTTCGAGCGGGAGACTGCGTAGTGGTGGTAATTTCGAGACGACTGTTTCGATGTCAGGGTGTGCCTCTGACATATTCTGTCGCATACCGGGGCTTTACAAAAAGATTTCGATATAATTAAAATACGTATATTGGAGAATTATGGCCTGGTATGCCGATTGAGGCGGCTCAAGCATAAAGGGTACCTCGGCTGAAAACGAGTGGCGAACAGAATAAGTTGTACTCGCGGTGTGATAAGTGGTACCTTGGCTGAAAACGCTCGCGGGTACTGTTTCCCGCCGTGCGTCGTCCGAACGTGGCGCGCCCGCGCTCGGCTGATCGACCGGCTGGTTCGCCAGCGCCGGATCCCTCCGCTATCTGTGCCCCAATCACACACCCTCCGTTTCGCGTGGAACGGAACCCCGAAATCAGTCGCGGGAGTTCGCCGTAGGGCGTGCCGAAGGGCCGGAATCTTTCGGTCCGCGGTACTCGAAACGAGGGGGTGGCGAGACGACCGCCGAAGCGTCGGGGTTCGCTCTGCCGGAAGAGACAACCGCACTGCTGGGCACGCGCTGGCGCGGCACTTGCGCCGCGCCAGCGCGCAGCAACCGGCAGAAAATCCGCACTGCGGAGCGACCGCCGAAAAACAGCCCATCGGCGGTCCGGCGGTCGCGCCGAGCTACTCGCCCTCGATGGTCGAGTCCTCGCCGCCGCTGGCCTCGTTGTACATCTCCGCGATGGCCTTCTCCAGTTGCGGGTTACCGCCGCCGGGCTGGTTGCCGAACGAGAACTCGCCCTTCCCGTCGACGGACACGCCCTCGGTCCAGCGTTCGTGGGGGTTCTCGCGGTCCTCGCGGAACGTGGACATGAACTCGTAGTCGAACTCCTGATTTTCCTTCTCCTGCGGGAAGCTCGCGGGGACGGGCACCGTCTCGCCCAGTTCCTCCAGCGCGGCGTGCCACTGGTTTTGATGCATCGTGTCCCTGGCGATGAGGTACGCCAGCATGTCCTTCATCCCCGGATCGTCGGTCATCTCGTAGAGGCGCGTCGCGAGCAGTCGCCCGGTCGACTCGGCCATGATGTTGGCGTACATATCGGCCGCGAGATTCCCGCTGGCGACGATGAAGTTCCCGCTGAAGGCGTTCCCGTTGGCGTCGACCGGCATGGCGTGGAGCCCCGCCGACAGCGCCTGTCGCGGCTGGCCGCCGCTCATCATCGCGTCGATGACGGCGTCGTTCTCGCGGGCCTCCCGGCGAAGCTCCTCGGGCGCTCCCTGGAGATTCTTCGAGACGGCGGTTGCGAGCATCTCGATGTGGCCCAACTCCTCGGCCGCGGTCTCCATCAGCAGGTTCCGGTACTCCTGTTTCTCCTTGGGCTGGCCGAACGCCTGGAACATGTACTGGAGCGCGACCCGCATCTCGCCCTCGACCCCGCCGATGGCCTGCTGGAGCATCTTGGCGAAGTACGGGTCCGGCTCCTCGACCTCGACGTCGTACTGGAGTTCGTTGTCGTGGAAGAACATGGATTCTCTCCGTAACACGACACGACGGGAGCGCTCATAAGGTGTTTGGCGGATAACATTTGTAACCGGCTAGTTGAAAGCGCTCGGACACCACTAGTCGATCTGTCGGATTCGAGCCAGCGTAACGTGGTGCAGTCAGACGGTCTCTATCGTGTCTTGGTCTCCGAGCAGGTACGCCAGCAGCGCCTTCTGGACGTGCATCCGGTTCTCGGCCTGCTCGAAGACGACCGCGCGGTCGCCGTCGAGCACCTCGCTGGTGATCTCCTCGCCCCGATGGGCCGGCAGACAGTGCATCACGGCCGCGTCGGGCGCGCTCGCGAGCAGGTCGTCGTTCACCTGGAACTCCTCGAAGTCGGCGATCTTCTCCTCGCGGTCGTCCTCCTGACCCATGCTGACCCAGACGTCGGTGTACACCACGTCCGCACCCGCAACGGCGGCTTCCGGGTCGTGGACGACCTCCGGCGCGGTCCCGCGCGCGTCGGCCCGCGAGAGGACCTCCGCGTCGGGTTCGTACCCCTCGGGCGTCGCCATCGTGAGGTCGATCCCCGCCATCGCGGCCCCCACCGCGAACGACTGGGCGACGTTGTTGCCGTCGCCGACCCACGCGACCGACGCGTCCTCGAACCCGTCGAACAGTTCGTAGACGGTGAACAGGTCCGCGAGCGTCTGACACGGGTGGGCGTCGTCCGAGAGGCCGTTTATCACCGGGACCGAGCTTCCGGCCGCCATCGATTCGAGGGCGTCGTGGTCGAACACCCGGGCCATCATCGCGTCGACGTACCGCGAGAGGGCGCGGGCGGTGTCGCCGACCGGCTCCCCGCGGTCGAGCTGGGTGTCGCCCGGCCCGAGGAACAGCGCGTGGCCGCCGAGTTGGGTCATCCCCGCCTCGAAGGAGACGCGGGTCCGCGTACTCGGCTTCTCGAACAACATCGCGAGGCTCCGGTTCGGCAAGAGTGCGTGGGGCTCGCCTCGCCGGTGGGCCGCCTTCAGGTCCGCGGCGGTCGAGAGCACCGCCGCGAGGTCGTCGTCCGAGAGGTCGTCCACGTCGAGGACGTGCTGTGGCGATTCGTCGGCGTTCGGTGCGGGCGTGGTATGGGTCGCGTACTCGTTCATGGTTGCAGGTCCTCGCAGACGTCGGTCAAGACCGCGACTGCGCGGTCGAACTCCGCGAGATCGAGGCGTTCGTTCGGCGCGTGATCCAACTCGGAGTCGCCGGGACCGTAGGTCGCCATCGGGCAGTCCCACGCCCCGGCGAAGATGTTCATGTCGCTGGTGCCGGTCTTTCGGAGCAGTCGGGGGTCGCCCCCGGCTCGTCGGATGGTGACCCGGAACGCCCGCGCTACCTCGGTCCGCGGGCTCTCCATCACGGGCGGGATGGGCTCGCGCCAGTCGATTTCACCCTCATTCGCTTCTCCGTCCAGGGCTGTTTCGACCGCGCTCCGGACCGCGCCGGCCGATTCGCCGGGCGGAATCCGGAACTGGGCCGCCACGCTCGCCTCGACCGAGAGGCCGTCGTCGGCGGTGCCCCCGGAGAACTCGACCGGCTTGGCCGTGACCTGCTCGAAGACGGATGCGTCGGCGTCGGTTTCGCCATCGGTTTCCTCGTCGGTGTCCGCGCTCTCGAACTCGCGCTCGACCGTCTCCCACCACGCCATCGCGTGCTGGATGGCGTTGGGCTCCGGCCGGGAGGTGTGGGTCGAGTCGGTCCCGACCGCGTACTCGCCGGCGAGAAACCCCCGGTAGCCCAGCGTCACGCCGTCCCAGCCGGAGGGCTCGCCGTTGACCACCGCGTCGGGCGCGTCGCGGTCCTCCACGAGGAAGCGCGCGCCCCGGGAGTTGGTCTCCTCGCCGACCACGCCGACGTAGCTGACGCCGGTTTCGACCGCCGCGGCAGCCATCGACGCGAGCGGTCCCTTCGCGTCGACGCTCCCGCGACCCCAGAGCTCGCCGTCTTTCACTTCGACCGGAATCTCGCCCGGCACGGTGTCGACGTGCGAGGTCAGCAGCACCGCGTCGTCGGCGGGCGCGCGAACGTTGCCCACCTCGTCGACCCACACCTCGCGGGCGTGCTCCTCGAAGAACGCGGCGAGGCGCTCGGCGCACGCCGCCTCCTCGCCGGTGGGCGAGGGAATCTCCACGAGGTCGCGGAGTAGCTCGCGGGCCGCCCCATCTTCGACGCCGGCCGAGTCGCCGCTCGCGCTCACGCGGACACCTCCGCGAGCGCGTCTCCGAGCGCGGAAACGAGCGCGTCGGCGTGGGCCTCCTCGACGGTCAGCGGCGGGAGCAGGCGCACTACGGACCGTCCCGCGGGGAGCGCGAGAATCCCGTGGTCCATCGCCAACTGCTTCAGGACGCGGTTCGCGCCCCGCCCGACCTCCACGCCGAGCAGCAGTCCCTCGCCGCGAACCGTGCGAATCGGTAACTCGCCACCCCTCAGTTTCGACTGGAGGTAGTCGCCGACCTGCCCGGCGTTCCCGGCCAGATCGTCCTCGACTATGGCCGAGAGGGTCGCCTCGGCCGCGGCGCTGACGACCGGGCCGCCCGAGAACGTCGAGCCGTGGGGGCCCGACTCCTCGGCGATCCAGTCGGCGCAGAGCGTGGCTCCGACCGGAAGCCCGCCGCCGAGCCCCTTCGCGGACGTGAGCACGTCGGGGACGACGCCGCGCTTCTCGCAGGCCCACAGCGAGCCGGTCCGGCCCAGCCCGGTCTGGATCTCGTCCAGAATCAGGGCTGCACCGGTCTCCTCGGTAACTTCGCGTGCCGCTTGGAGATACCCTTCCGGCGCGGGGTTGACGCCGCCTTCGCCCTGAATCGGTTCGAGCAGGACTGCGGCCGTCTCGTCGTCGACGGCGTCGGCCAACGCGTCCTCGTCGCCGAACGGGACGAACTCGAAGTCGGCAGCCAGCGGCTCGAACGGCTTCTTGTACTTCGGTTTCCACGTCGCGGCGAGCGACCCCATCGTGCGGCCGTGGAAACCGCGCTGGGCCGCGATGATTTTCGAATTGCCCGTCGCGCTCCGGGCGAACTTGAGCGCGGCCTCGTTGGCTTCGGTCCCTGAGTTGCAGAGCCAGACGTTCTCGAGGTGGTGGGGCGCGACCGCCCCGAGCTTCTCGTACAGCGCGTCGCGGGCCGAGTTGGGGTAGCTGGCTTGCACGAACGTCAGCTTACCGACCTGCGACTCGACGGCCCCGACCACCTCGGGGTGGGCGTGGCCGACCGCCGCGACCCCGTAGCTCGCGCCGAAGTCGAGGTACTCGTTTCCGGCGTCGTCGTAGAGGTACGGTCCCGATCCCGACTCGATGCGGATGGGCTTCTCCGAGTAGACGAAACTGCCCGTCATCTCACCGCCCCCGGGTGGAACTCGGTGCCGTGGCCGGTCCGCGCGGCCGTGATGGGGTCGCGGTTGTTCGCGTCCGCGACCGTCACCGAGGCCGCGCCGCCCTCCAGCGCCTCCACGGCGGCCATGACCTTCTTCGTCATGAACCCCTCCGCGGCGTCCTCGGCGGCGGCCAGTTCGGCTGGCGTCTCCACGGCGTCGACGAGCGTCGCCGAATCGTCGGGGTCCTCGTAGAGGCCGGCCACGTCGGTCAACACGACCAGTTCGCCGCCGAGCGCGCCCGCGACCGCGGCGGCCGCGCGGTCGGCGTCGGCGTTGACGGGGGTGAACGCTCCGGCGGTTTCACCGCCACCGCCGCGGCCGGTCGAAGACGCGCCGCGCGTCTCCTCGCCCAGCATCGGGACCGTCACGACCGGGACGTAGCCCCCCGCGAGCAGGGTCGAGAGCAGGTCGGCGTTCACCGACTCGATCTTCCCGGAGTGGTCGCCGCGCCGGATCTTCTTCCGGCCGTCCTCGACGACCTTGACCGCGGACTTGCGCGGGCCGGTCAGGAGCTTGCCGTCCGCGCCCGACAGACCCACGGCGTTTACGCCCTGATTCTGGAGTCCGGCCACGAGGTCGGTGTTGAGCTTGCCCGGCAGCACCATCTCGAACGCCTCCATCGCGGTCTCGTCGGTGAACCGACCGACGACGCCGCCCGGCGTCTCGACGTACTCCGGTTCCTCTCCGAGGCGTTCGAGGGTGTCGTCTACTGCGGTCGAACCGCCGTGGACGACCACCACGTCCTCGCCGTTCGCGACCAGGTGGGCCACGTCCGCGAGCGCGCCCTCGGGGTCGACCGCGCGAGCGCCGCCGACCTTCACGACGACCGGCGGGTTCTCCTCTTGTGCATCACTGGCGACTCCGCCGTCGGTTCGGAGGCGGTCGTCGCCGAGGTCGTTGTCGATCAGCTTCGCGTGTGCCGATTCCAGTTCCGCCTTCGTGCCCGCGTCTCCGTTCGCGTCGAAATCTCCGTGCTCGGTCATGGACTACCCACCGGGTGTAATCCCTGAAATTCGAGTCCCGCAGTCTCCTCGAAGCCGAGCGCGAGGTTGGCGGCGTGGACCGCCTGCCCGGCCGTTCCCTTCACCAGATTGTCGATGGCGCTGAACACCACGACGCGCTCGTTGCCGGGGTCGAGTTCGAATCCGACCTCGGCCATATTCGTCCCCGCGACCGCCTTGGGCTCGGGATAGCGATACACGCCCGACCCGCCCGACTGGAGCCGGACGAACGGCTCGTCCTCGTAAGTTCCCCGGAAGGCTTTCCAGAGGTCGCCCTTCGAGACGGGCTGGTCGGGGAAGATATGGCAGGTCGCGGCCGCGCCGCGGACCATGTCGACCGCGTGGGCGGTGAACGACACCGAGCCGCCCAGTTCCTGTTCGATCTCGGCCTCGTGGCGGTGGCCGGTCGGTGCGTAGGGCCGCACGACGCCCGAGCGCTCGGGGTGGCTCCCGGCCTTGCTCGCGCCAGCACCACCCTCCGAGGAGCCGACCTTCACGTCGGCGACGACGCGCTCGTCGCCGTCGCCACCCTCGCCGGACAGGATTCCGCTCTCGAACAGCGGATACAGCCCCAGGATCGTCGCGGTGGCGTTACAGCCGCCCGCCGCGATCAGGTCCGCGCCCGGTAGCTCCTCGCGGTGGAGTTCCGGCAGGGCGTAGACCGCCTCGTCGAGGTACTCGGGCGCGTCGTGGCCGTCGTACCACTCCTCGTACTGCGCTTCGGTGTTGAGCCGGAAGTCCGCGCTCAGGTCGACCACGGTGTCGGCGACCGCGTAGAACTCCTCGATCTGGCCCATCGAGAGGCCGTGGGGCGTCGCCGCGAACAGCACGTCCACCGAGTCGAGGTCGGCAGGTGAGGTAAATCGCAGGTCGGTCCCGCGGAGAGTGGGATGGACCGAGCCGACCGACTTGCCGGCGTATTCGCGGCTGGTCGCGCCCGCGAGGTCGAAATTAGGGTGTCCTGCGAGCAAACGCAGGAGTTCGCCGCCCGCGAAGCCCGACCCGCCGACCACGGTGGCGGTGAGGGTGTCGGCGTCGGCGTCGCTCGTCGATTCTGTCTTCGCGGCCATCAGGCGACCACCTCCTGTTTTACGCCGTCCGCAGCTTTCGCTTCGAGCCAGTCGACGACTTCGGCGGGCACGTCCACGTCGGTCGCCTCGTTCAGCGCCTTGAACTCGACCGTGTGGTTGACCTCGTGGACGGTGTAGCCGGTCGCGTCCTGCGGCGTATCGCCGCTCGACGTTTCCGAGGCGCTTCGCGCCTCGCTCTCCATCAGGTCGATGCCGAGCAGGCCGCCGCCGACCGCGTCGCTGGCCTGCTGGACCAGCTTCTCGGCTTCCGCGTCGAGTTCGAACTCAGCGGTCTCGGCACCCTTCGCGGCGTTCGTGAGCCAGTGGTCCGACGACCGGACCATCGCCGCGATGGGTTCGCCGTCCGTGGCGACCACGCGGATGTCCCTGCCGGGCTTGTCCACGAACTCCTGAACGTAGAACACCTTGTGCTCGTAGTGGCCGAGGGTGGCCTTGTGCTCCAGGATCGCCTCGGCGGCGCTCCGGGAGTCGATCTTCGCCATCAGGCGACCCCACGACCCGACCACGGGCTTGAGCACGCAGGGGTAGCCGAAGTTCTCGATGCTCTCCATCGCCGACTCCTTCGTGAACGACACCTCGGTCGCGGGCGTGGGAACGCCCGCACCCGCGAGCGCGAGGCTGTTCTGGACCTTGTCGGCGCAGATCTGGGCGGTCTCTGGTGAGTTGACGACCGGGATCCCGTACGCCTCGCAAAAGCGCGTGGCGTAGATGCTCCGGCTCGTTGCCAGACACCGGTCGACCACGAGATCCAGTTCCGCGAACACCTCGGGCGCTTCGGTCAGCCCGAACTGCTGGTCGCGCACGTCGATCTTCACCACGTCGTGGCCGCGCTCGCGGAGCTCCGACAGCAGGAGCTTCTCGTCCTTCCGGATCCGGGAGTAGAGTAATCCAATCTGCAAGTTACTCCCCCCAGTCCTCTTCGAGCTCCGGGGCTCGATCGAGGACTGGCGGGGTCTGCTCGACGAGTTCGAGTTCCGCGCCGCAGGTCGTACAGTCGACGATCTCTCCTACCTCGCTGTCCTCGTGCAGGGTTACCTCCGCCCCGCACTCGACGCATTCTGTCATAGCAACTCCTCCTATTCCGCTGTTACACTTAAACCCATCGAATTTGTAAAACAGGTTACATTAGAAAAAGGCGGCTCTAAAGCCGCGAGAGTGCAAAATCCGCCCCAAACGAAGTCTGACTTCGGACTTCGATAGTATTTAAGCTGGTCCCGAAGGGGACCGGCGGTCGCTCAGGCATACTGACTCACCTCCTCGTGCAGTCGGTCGCGGGCCGCGGCCAGCGACTCGCGCCGGTCGCCCAGCGCGCGCTCGTCGGCCGCGATCCCGTCCTGGGCCGCCGCGAGCCCCGCCGCCACGGCGTCCGGCGCGGGCCCGCCGGTCGAGTCGCGCGCCGCCACGCTCTCGACGGGGTCGAGCGCGGCCTCGACCGCTTCGCGTTCGACGTACGACGAGAGCGAGTCGCCGAGCACGTCCTCGGCGGCGGCGTCGAGCGCCGCGTAATCGGCTCCCGATTCCGAAGCCTTCGCGACCATCTCGTGGGCCTTCCGGAAGGGAAGGCCAGCCATCGCGAGCAGGTCGGCGACCCCGGTCGCGGTCGAGAACCCCTCGCCAGCCGCCTCGGCGAGCGCCTCCTCGTCCCACGTCGCGGTCGCCGCCGCGCCGGCGGCGACCGCGACCGCCTCGGTCACGTCGTCGACCGTCTCCCACGCGTGGGGCGTCGCCTTCTGGAGGTCGCGGTTGTACGCCCGCGGCAGGCCCTTCAGTGTCGTGAGCAGGCCGTTCAGCCCCGCCGCGGCGTCTCCGGCGGTCGCCCGCACGAGTTCGAGCGTGTCGGGGTTCTTCTTCTGAGGCATGATCGAGGAGGTCGAGGAGTAGTCGTCCGACAACTCTGCGAGCCCCTTGTTCGAGAACACCACGAGATCCTCGGCGAACCCCGACACCGTCGCGGCGAGATTCGCGAGCGCGGCCACGACCTCCACGAGGAAGTCCCGTGTCGAGACCGCGTCCATCGAGTTGGAGACGACGCCGTCGCTACGCTTCGCTTGCGACGAGGTCACACTCGCTTCGCTCGCGTGACCGCCGTCGAACCCGAGCAGGTCGGCGGTGCGCTCCCGATCCACGTCGAACGGCGTGCCGGCGAACGCGGCCGCGCCGAGCGGCGACCGGTTGACGCGCTCGTAGGCGTCGAACAGCCGGGCGGTGTCGCGCGCGACCGCCTGCTCGTACGAGAGCAGGTAGTGGCCCACGGTCGTGGGCTGGGCGGGCTGGAGGTGCGTGTAGCCGGGCATCACGATCTCGGCGTGCGCCTCGGCGGCTTCCGCGAGCGCCTCGCGGAGCGCGACGGTCGCCTCCACCGCGTCCAGCACGTCCTCGCGCAGGCGGTGCCGGATGCAGGTCGCCACCTCGTCGTTGCGCGAGCGAGCGGTGTGCATCTTCCCGCCCACGTCGCCCGCGCGGTCGACTACCGCGGTCTCGATGGCGGCGTGCACGTCCTCGCCGTCGGGCAGGGCCGAGAACCCGTCCGCTTCGACCGCGTCGAGCGCGTCGAGGATGGCGGCGGCCTCGTCGTCGCCGACGATCCCCTGCTCGGCCAGCATCACGACGTGCGCGCGGTCGACCGCGAGGTCTGCTGCGAAGATGCGCTCGTCGGCCGCGAGGCTGGAGAGGAACCCGCGTGCGGGGCCGCCGCTGAAGCGGTCGCGGCGCACCACGTCGGACGCGCTCTCGGGTTCCTCGCTCACGAATTACTCCTCACCGTTGCCGTCGGCGAGCAGTTCCTCCTTCTTCGCCTCGGCGTCCTTCGCGACCGAATTGGCGAGCCGCGACTGGAAGCCGTGGTACTTGGCGACGCCGGTCGCGTCGGACTGGGCGATACCGTCGACCGACTCGGTGTTGAACGAGGCGGCCGACTCGGAGTACACCGCGTAGTCGCTCTCGCGGGCGACCGGCCGGGCCTGCCCGCCCTCGAACTTGACGGTGACTGTGCCGGTGACCTTCTTTTGGGTGGCCTCGACGAACCCGTCGAGGGCGTCCACGAGCGGGGCCGACAGCAGTCCTTCGTAGGCCTTCTCGGCCCACTGCTGGTCGACCTGCTTCTTGAAGTCGCGCTCCTCCTTCGTGAGAACCAGCCCTTCGAGCGCTTCGTGGGCATTCAGGAGAGTGGTCGCGGCGGGGTGCTCGTAGTTCTCGCGCACCTTCAGGCCGAGCATGCGGTCTTCCATCATGTCGGTGCGGCCGACCCCGTAGCTCCCCGCGAGGTCGTTGAGGTACTCGATGAGCTGGACGGCGGGCAGTTCCTCGCCGTCGACCGCGACGGGGTCGCCGTCCTCGAAGGTGATCTCGATGGTCTCGAACGCGCCGTCCTCGGGCGCGTTCTCGCCGGGCGCGTCGGTCCACTCGTAGATGTCCTCCGGCGGGACGTAGCCCGGGTCTTCGAGGTCCGCGCCCTCGACCGACCGGCTCCAGAGGTTGGTGTCGATGCTCCAGTCGCCCTCGTTGCCGCCCTCGACGGGGAGGTCTTTCTTCGCGGCGTACTCCATCTCCCACTCGCGGGTCAGCCCGAGTTCGCGGACGGGCGCGATGACTTCGAGGTCGGACTCGCGCCACACCGCCTCGAAGCGGAGCTGGTCGTTCCCTTTGCCGGTGCAGCCGTGCGCGATGGCGTCGCAGCCCTGCTCTTTGGCCACGTCGAGGATGGCCTCGGCGATGACCGGGCGCGCGAGGGCGGTGCCGAGCGGGTAGCCCTGATACGTCGCGTTGGCGGTCACCGAGTCGAGGCACTGCTCTGCGAACTCGGCCTTGGCGTCGATCACGTAGTGGTCGAGATCGAGCGCCTCGGCGGTCTCCTCGGCCTCGTCGAACTCCTCGGCCGGCTGGCCGACGTCGACGGTGACGCCGATTACCTCGTCGTGGTCGTACTCCTCTTCGAGCAGCGGGACGCAAACTGTGGTGTCGAGCCCGCCGGAGAAGGCGAGCGCGACTTTCGATTGTGCTGTCATTGTGATGTGTTGGGTGGTTGTCGTCGGGTGTCGTGTGGTGTCGTCAGACGTGGTTATCGAACGATACGGGTATCGTCAGCGGGAAACTCGACGGTGTCGAAGGAGTAGGTGGTAGTGGGGCTAGGGACGCCCCGGTCGTCGTCGCGGCACGAGAACGAGCGCGGACCCACGGCTCCCGGCGACCGCGAACGTGCCGGAACCGCGAGTCCCTGTCATCACCTCTACCTTCTGCCCCCACGGATTTAAACTCTTTCGGGATGGCAACGTTTGCGGCCGAGGATGTGACACCTAATACCGTTTTAGGTTTCGTTTCGCTACTATCGTTCTCTTTCGGTGGGATGACTGTTGGCTGTACCTCTCTGTGGCTGTGAACTTCTTCTATCTGAAAGGATCTGGAGGGGTTGTGGAGAGGTTGTGGAGAGGTTGTGGAGAGAGTTTGGTGGTTGCGGGGGTGCGGTTGCGGTAACTCATTTGCTCAAGCAGAAGCTAGCTCCGTACTGTACTTCGTGTCTGTCTTTGAGAGGGTTGAGCTAGCTACTGCTTGAGCCTCGGAGACACCGCACAGCACCGCAACCGCGACCGCACAGCACCGTAACCGCGACCGCACAGCACTGCAACCCTGACCGCACGGCACCGCAACCGCGACCGCGGGCCTCAACACCTCCCCAACCGCTTGCGCTCCTCGGCCTTCGCGATGCTCCGGCCTGCGGTGCTCGTCCCTCGCACGCTAGGACGCGGCGCGTTCCCGCGCCGCGCCCAAACGCGCGCCGGACGGTCTGTGAAAATTAGCGTACGCTCGGGAGATATGCGACCAGCGTCTGCGGAGCGGTTGTTCGATCCTCGAACTTATCGCCCGGTGCACAGTCCCACCGAGCCGGCGCGCCGTCCGAACCGTCATCCTCTTGTATCGCCATGTCGGACTCACCGCCAGTGTACAGCCTCAACGTCCCGATCCCGGGTGAGGTCGAGCGCCTCGCCGACGAACTCCACCCTGCACTGCTGGATTTCGACAAGATCCGGGAGCGCCACTCGCTCGTCTGCAAGCGGCTGGGCCAGGGTCCGGTGGACGGGAAGGGCGCGAACGGTGCGAGCTGGGGCTCCTCGCGCGCGGAGCGACGCCGCGACGTTCCGCGGTTGCGCGAGCAGGTCCGCACCCGGCTCACGGGCGCGCCGGTCTTCGAGGCCAAGATCACGGGCATCGACTACTTCGCGCGACCACCGTTCGGCAGTGGCCCCGTGGTCTACCTCGCGGTCGAGAGCCCCGGTCTCTGGCAGACCCACCGCCGGATGCTCCCGCAGTTCTCGGCGGTCGACGAGTTCGAGGGCGACGACTACTCGCCGCACGTCACGTTGGCTCGCGGCGGGAAGATCGAGGACGCCCGGCGACTCGCCGAGCGCGAGATCGAACCGGTGACGTGGACGGTCACGCGACTGACCCTCTGGGACGCCAAGTACGCCGAGCCGGTCGCGGAGTTCCCGCTGCCGGCGTAGAACGCCTTGGAACGGGTTCGTCGGCAGTCAACACCGTCCGGATTCTTCCGCGCCTGCTCACCAATTCTTAAGTGGTGTCGCGTGGGATAGCTTCGTAAGATGGGCAACAAGAACAAGACGATCTCGTTCCGGGTGAACGAGGACTCCTTCGAGACGCTCCGGGAGATCGCCGAAGAGCGCGACATCTCGCTGTCGGCCGTGTTCCGCGACTACGTGGACACGCTGGTCGCCCACGACGGCCGCGTGAAGGTCGTCCCCGAGAGCGAGATCGGTGAGGAGACCGACGGCGAGGCGTTCCCGCCGAAGGTCGAGGTGCCCAAGAGCTTCGTCCGCGAGCACGAGCGACTCGAACTGGAGGCCGAACACCTCCGCGAGCAGCTACAGGAGTACAAGCAGTACGCCAGCCATCTCAAGCGACAGGTCGAGGCGGCCGACGACGCCGAGGAGGTCGTCCAACTCGAAGAACTCGACGACGAACTCGACACCGACGAGACCTACCGCATCGGCTAATCTCGCGTATTTTTGTTGCGTTTTTTGTCGGATCTCGAAACGTTGAGTTACGTCCTCGAAAGCCCTCGACACGCTATACTACCACAAACTGGAAACGCTTCCTCGAAAGCCCTCGGCGGCTCGCGGTCGCTCAGCGACATATCCTCGCTCGCTAGCGCTCGCTCGGATAGGGGTCGCTGAGGCGACTACAGTGAACGCGAGCCGCCTCGCCCTTTCAGTCCGCCAGGGGTCGACTGACTCACCGGTCGGAACTGGCGGCTGATTCACCGGTCGGAACTGCCAGCTGTGTCACCGGCCGATACTGGCGGTGGTTGACTAACCGACCGAACCCCGTGGTCTGTCGCGGCTCCCGCACCGCGGCCGACGGGGTGACTCGCCATCGTTTAGTGACGCCGATACGTATCTCGGAGCATGACTGGCTCTTTCGCCTCGCTTCGCCGTTGGAAGGACGGGCGTGACCCGCGGTGGTCCGCATGGTAGACGTCGCGCTCTCGGTGGGACAGCTCGCCCTCGCGCTCGTCCTCGTGGTGCTGAACGGCTTCTTCGTGGCCGCGGAGTTCGCCTACGTGCGCATCCGGTCGACCAGCGTCGAGTCGTTGGTCGAGGAGGGGCGCTCGGGCGCGGGCCTGTTACAGGACGCCATGGAGAACCTCGACGACTACCTCGCGGTCACGCAACTCGGTATCACCATCGCGTCGCTGGGTCTCGGGTGGGTCGGGGAACCCGCCGTGGCGTCGCTGGTCGAACCCGTGCTGGGCTCGGTCCTCCCGTCCGGCCTCGTCCACTTCGTGGCGTTCGCCATCGGCTTCTCCATCATCACGTTCCTCCACGTCGTGTTCGGCGAGCTCGCGCCGAAGACCATCGCCATCGCGCGGGCCGAGCAGATCGCGCTGTTCGTCGCCGCGCCGATGAAGTTCTTCTACTACGTGTTCTACCCCGGTCTGGTCGTGTTCAACGGCACCGCCAACGGGTTCACGCGGCTCATCGGCATCCCGCCGGCCTCCGAGACCGACGAGACGCTCGAAGAGGAGGAGATCCTGATGATCCTCTCGCGCTCGGGCACGGAGGGGCACATCGACAAGTCGGAGGTCGAGATGATCGAGCGCGTCTTCGAACTCGACGACATCGTCGCCCGCGAGGTCATGGTCCCCCGACCCGACGTGGTGAGCGTTCCCGGGGACCTCCCGCTGGCCGACCTCCGAACGCTGATAATCGAGGAGGGCCACACTCGCTACCCGGTCCTCGACGCCGACGATCCGGACCAGGTAGTCGGCTTCGTCGACGTGAAGGACGTGTTGCGCGCGAGCGAGACCGAGGCGGCCGACACCGGTGGGGACACTCCCGAGACCACTGCCGGAGATCTCGCCCGCGAACTCCCGGTCATTCCGGAGACCGGCCAGATCGACGACCTCCTGTCGACGTTCCAGGACGAAGAGAGCCAGATGGCCGCGGTCATCGACGAGTGGGGCTCGTTCGAGGGCATCGCCACCGTCGAGGACGTGGTCGAGCAGATCGTCGGCGACATCCGGGACAACTTCGACGCCGCCGACGGAGAGCCGTCGATAGAACGCCGCGGGGACGGCTCGTACGCGGTCGACGGCGGCATCTCGGTCTCGGAGGCCAACGCGACGGCCGGGACCGATTTCGAGGCCGAGGGCGTCGAGACCGTCGGCGGCCTCGTGCTGGCGCGGCTCGGGCGCGCGCCGGAGGTCGGCGACGAGGTCGCGGTCGACGGCTACCGGTTCGAAGTCGAGCAGGTCGACGGCGCGCGCATCTCGACGGTCGTCCTCCGGGAGGCGTCGGGTGAGGAAGGCGTCGAGGGCGAGCACCCACCGACTGGAGACGCGAGCAATCCGGAATAGCGACTGCGGAGAATCGCCGCGCCGTTGCAGACGGTCGAGTTGTTTCGGACAGTCGACCTACCCCGAGAGCGTCCGCTTCTTCTCGCGAGCCTCGGATTTGGCTTCGTCGTCGCCCTCCACGGCCGCCAGCTCCTCGACCGCTTCGAGGGTCCGGACCGAGTTGTCGAGGAAGGAGAGCACGTCACCGGGGTAGGCGTACACCATATAGTCGTCGCTCATCACGTCCACGATGGCTTCAGGGCCCAGCCCCTGCTCGCGCAGGTCGAGGAGATAGCGCATGAACTTCCGCTCGGCGCAGCCGCAGTAGGGGTTGCTCTGACAGTCGCAGTCGAGGAAGTCCTCGGCGAAGTCGAGCACGCGCTCCTGTGTGGTGTCGTCGAGCTGCGCGAGGTTCTCCCCTTGGAACAGCATGTCGAGCGTCGCGCCCTTGAACGCCCCCTTCGGGATGTTGGTCTCCAGCTGGGAGCCGATCTGGCGGTGGTTCTTTACGTAGATCTTGTCCGTGATGGCCACGTTTGGCGACTCTTGGGCGCTGGCGCTCAAAAGGATGTCGTCGGCGAGCGCGCGGTGATTCATCGAATTGCTGGCCGCCCTCGCCCCAAGGGTGTCGTGTTAAGTTAGGAGCGCATCCGGTCGCAGTCGTGCGGTTTTCAGCAGCCAGTGCTGGTTGAGAGAGACCGCTGATTTCATCGGCTTCACTTCGCAACAGCAGTGATCAGTCGCATCCGGATCTCGTCGTCATCACACACTGCGTCTAAAGCTGACACTGTGAGCACGTGAAAAACGGCCTGTATCCACCGATTCTGCCTCAGTTAACACGGCCCCCGAGGGAGTCGTAACGTATTTTAACGGCGGGCATCTACCTACGGTTGCGTGTCCGGGTTGGGGTAGTGGTATCCTTCAGCCTTGTGGGGGCTGAGAGGCGGATTCGATTTCCGCACCCGGACCTATAAATTATCCAACAATACTCTTCTTGCTCAGTCGTTACTCCGGGCTACTCGTCCGAAAAATGTTTTTGTGACTATATAGTCTAATTAAACACGATGCACGACTGCCCTACATGTGACGACGAGTTTGAAACGAGGCGCGGACTCGGAGTTCATCACAGTCACGCCCACGGTGAACGTCTCCCGAATCGAGAGTGCGCGAACTGTGGGGACGAGTTCTACTGTGAGTACGAGAAAAAGTACTGCTCCGAATCCTGCCACGACGACGCCGTTTCGTTCGAAGGCGAACTGAATCCGAACTACCAGGGGAAGACCGAACGCACCGAATGCGAACTCTGCGGCGACGAGTTCGAGTTCTATCCATCCGAGAAGGAGGGATTGTACTGTCCCGACTGCGTCGAGACCCAATCGTGGAGACACGTTCGTGATATCGAGGGCTCGGACAACCCCCGCTGGAAGGGAGGGAAACTCGAACTGGAGTGCGAAGTCTGCGACGCGACAGTCGAACGCTACCCGAGCAACGTTACGGGAGAAGTCACGGTCTGCAGTGAGAACTGCAGGGCCGAGTGGCTCTCCGAGTCGTTCGCGAAGTCCGGCCATCCGAACTGGAAAGGTGGGGACAACGGCTCGTACGGCAAGGGCTGGAACGCGGTGCGCCGCCGGGCGCTCGAACGCGACGGTTACGAGTGCGTGGTCTGTGGCAAGTCCCGCGAGGAGATCGGTCGCAATCCCGACGTGCATCACGTCGTCCCGGTCCGGCGCTTCGCGATGGCCGACGGCCACTCGAAGACCGACGCTCACTACCTCGACAACGTCGTCTCGCTCTGCGTCGACTGTCACCGCAAGGCGGACTTCGGGAAGCTGTCGAAGTCGAGGTTGCGGTCGCTCATCCCGTCCCGTCGGCGTTCGCCCCCCGCGGCGGTCGGATGACTCCGACGATTGCGGGCTCGCCGCGCCGAATTTCGGTTCAGTCGTCCACTGTCCCTCCGAAAACATTCCCTGTAGCCGAGCACACGCCACCTGCGGCCCCGAATACGCCGCCTGACGTCCCGAACTCGCTGCCTGCCCCCGGGAACACGCCGCATAACAAAGTCCGAACCCGTCTTCGGACGTAGATGCGCCCGGCGGCTCGGGCGCAGAGCGTGCAAGCGTTCGACCGCCCGGCGACGCCGGAGGCGCTGGTGGCGGGCTGGCCTCCCGCCGTCGTGTCACCAACCCTCCCACGAAAGTTCTCGTTCCGGGCGGTCGTGCCGTTTCACTACTCCTTTCGGGCCGGTCGATGCCGGTCCGCCGCTCCCATCACGCCCAGTTATCGTCCAGTTCCAATTGAAACGAAGCGGTGTTCAGAACTCGTCCAGCCCGGTCTGCACGTCCTCCTCGGCGGCGACCTCCTCGACGAGATCTGGCGAGTCGTTCGCGGGGTCGTTCAGCGCTGACGAAACGGGGTAGGCGTGCAGTTCGGAGGTCGGTCGGGGTTCGAGCAGGTCGGGGGGGGGGGGGGGGGGGGCCAGCAAGGTGGCCCGCCACGCATCGCAATATGGGTGGGCGTGGCCGC
>NZ_KZ859510.1:47698-111577 GCF_003382685.1 Halorussus litoreus
CAGCGCGCGGCCGGTGCGGGCCCCCCCCCGGGGGGCCCCCCTCCGTCCTCGCCCCGCCCCCCCCCCCGACCTGCTCTCGCTTTCGGGTGGACTGTCCGCGCTCTCGCTTCGAATCGTAGCGGGCGTTCCGCGGAGCCACCGCTCCTGCTCGGCTTCCGTGGACAGCAGGACCGGCATTCGGTGGTGGACTGGCTCGACGACCGCGTTCGGTTCCGTGGTCACGACGGTGAAGGTCGCGCCGGCGTTCGAGCGCCCGCTCGCGTCGCCCGTGCTCGGCCGTCGGTCGCTCGCGCCCGGCCGTCGGTCGCTCGCGCCCGGCGCTGGCTCCCACAGGCCGGCGAGCGCGAACGGTTCGCGGTCCTCGCGCTCGAAACGGTAGGGCTGCTTGCCCGTGGGCGTCTGCTTCCAGTCGTAGAACCCGTCCGCGAGCACGAGACACCGCCGCTCGGCGAACGCCTCGCGAAAGCTCGGCTTCTCGGCCAGCGTCTCGGCGCGAGCGTTGACGTGGCCCGACCCGGGATCGTCGGCCCACTGGGGGACCAGTCCCCACGTCGGGTACCGGATGGCGTCGCGGTCGTCGTTCCGTACGACGGGATGGGACTGGCTCGGCGCGACGTTGTACCGCGGTTCGAGCGGCCGGGTTGGCTCGGCGTCGAACCGCTCGGTCACGACGCCGGGATCGGCGAACAGGGAGAGTCTCCCGCACATGCTATCGCGACGCCCGTTCCCGTTCGCGCACCGGTTCCTCGTTCGGAGTGAAGCGTTCGCTCCGGCCGCTCTTCTGGATGATGTCGAACGCGGTCATCAGGTCGGTCCGCGAGAGCAGCCCCGTCAGCGCCCCGTCGGCGTCGACGACCAGCAGGCGACCGATGCCGTGCTCCTGGATCTTCTCGAACGCGGTCATCGCCTCGTCGGAGGCTGGGATGGTCTTCAGGTCGGTGCTCATCACGTCCCGGACCGTGTAGGCGTCGCGTTCGACTTCGGACACCTGCCGGGCGTCGTCGAGGGTGACCATCCCCACGAGTTCGCCGTTCTCCACGACCGGAAAGCCCGTGTGGCGCTCGCGGAACATCGCCTCCATCAGGTCCGCGACCGACTCGTCGGGCGAGACGGTGTCGAGCTCGTCGCTCTCGGTCATCACGTCGCGGACGCGCACGTCGCTGAACGCGGCGTTCATCACGGTCTGCTGGGCTTCGCTGGTCGCGCCGATGTAGATGAAGAAGGCGATGCCGATGAGGACGATGCCGCCGTTGAACAGCCCGAACAGGCCGAGCAGGACCGCGAACACCTTGCCGACCTCCGCGGCGGTGCTGGTGGCGCTGGCGAACGACCGGTTCCGGGCGAGCAGCGCCCGGAGCACCCGCCCGCCGTCCATCGGGAAGCCGGGCAAGAGGTTGAACGCGGCCAGCGCGAGGTTCATCAGCGCGAGGTAGCCGAAGACGAACCGGACCGTCGGGAGCCCGGCCGGAATCGCGACGAACGCGAGCGCCGAGACGACCCCGAGTGCGATACTGACCGCCGGACCGGCGAGCGCGATGAAGAACTCCTGTCGCCAGTCCTCGGGCTGGTCGGTGAGCCGGGCGATGCCGCCGAACAGCCAGAGCGTGATGGAGTCGATGGGGAAGCCGTAGCGCATGGCAACCAGCGAGTGGCCGAGTTCGTGGAGCACGACCCCGACGAACAGCCCGACAGCGGCGACCGCGCCGAGCACCCACTGCATCTGTCCTGCGGTCAGCGCGTCCGCGTCGAGGGCCGGCGTGGCGAACGCGTTGAGGTAGTCCGCCCAGAGCTCGACCTGCGTGCCGATGAGCCACGCGAACACCGGCAGGATGAGCAGGAACGTCAGGTCGAGCTTGATCGGGATGCCGAACGCCCGCCCCACCGTGAAGCTTCGCATACGTACGACTATCGGTGGCAGGGCCTTAACGGTGGTTGGTGAACGGTGGGAAGAGGGGCCCGATTTGTCCATCCCGAAGCGCAGTTAGGCGAACCCAAAGTATTCAAGAGGCCCCCCGAGACAGACACGTACAACGTGGCGGACACCGACTATTCCAGACGAACCGCGGTCACTGGACTCTCCGTCTCGCCGACGGACGCCGAACGGCTTCGGGAGCTGGTCGCCGAGTGGAAGCGGGGCTGCCAGCTTGCGGTCAACGAGGCGTGGGACGTCTGTCACACGAGGAGCGAAGTCCAGCAGTTGACGTACGACCGGCTCCGCGAGGAGACCGACCTCGGCAGCCAGCACGCCGTGCTGGCGACCCACCGCGCCGCCGAGGCCATCAAGCGCGCTCGGGACCGGAGCGGGACCCGGCCGGAGTTCACCAGCCCCACCGTGGCGTTCGACACCCGGACGATGACGGTGTTCGACGACCGGACGGTGAGCCTGACCACGACCGACGAGCGGATTCGCTGCGACCTGAAGCTCGCGGCCGACGGCGGCTACCAGTCGCGCTATCTCGACGACGAGGACTGGGAGCCGGCCAAGAGCGGACTCCACTACCGCGACGGCGAGTTCGTCTTCCACCTCGGATTCCGGACGCCCCGGCCCGCCGTCGACCCGCCGACCGAGGGCGCAACTGTGCTGGGCGTCGACCTCGGCGTCGAGAACCTGGCGGTCACCAGCACGGCCCGCTTCTTCTCGGGCGGCGAACTCGGCCACCGCCGGGAGGAGTTCGAGCGCGTGCGGTCGTCACTGGGCGCGACGGGCACCCGGAGCGCGGACCGGACGCTCCGACAGGCGGGCGACCGCCTCGACAGGTTCGTCCGCCAGCGGCTCCACGAGGTGGCGAACGGAATCGTCGCCGAGGCCGAGGAGTACGACTGCGAACTGATCGCCTTCGGCGAACTCGAAGAGGCCCACGACCTGCTGCCCGGTGCCGGCGCGTTCCACGAATGGCTGTTCGAGCGACTCCTCTCGTTCGTGGAGTACCGCGCGGCCGAGCGCGACATCCCGGTCGTGGAGGTCAATCCCGAGTACACCAGCCAGCGCTGCATGGAGTGTGGGTTCACCCATCCGCAGAACCGCGACGTCGAGGCCCACCAGTTCGAGTGCCTGAAGTGCGACGCGTCGGCCCACGACGACTACAACGCCGCCAAGAACATCGCGTTCCGGTGCGTTCGCCGCGGCCCGCTCTCGTCCCGGGGGCTCGGGGCGTCTGCGTGCGCGCTCCAATCGGGGCTCGTGACGCCGGACGACGGCTTTACTCCCTATGCGGAACTCTCGGAACCGCCGAAGTCGGACTGATTATCTGTTCGGTGTCATTTCTCGGCCTCCCGTACTCTACCATGCCTCGGAATTGCAATCGGGCTTCTCGAAACCTTTCAACCCGGCGCGCGCGAGGATGCTGGGGAGGCGTGAGGCCCGCGGCCGCGGGGCGGCCGCGGTGTAACGCGGTGCTGTGCGGTCACGCCTGTGCCTCGGTTGTAGCTAGCTTGGATCGATACAACCCGTCGAAACCATCTGTTGACTACCGGAACTCGTAACGCAACTTTCTCGCCACGCGAAGCAACGTTTCGCTCGGACGCAACCTTACTTAGTCTCCCGCGCGTACGGTCGCGCATGAGCCAGCAGGCCAAACCGCTGATCCGCCGCAAGGACGACATCGAGTACGAGGACGTGGGCGCTGCCGAGGGAATGCGCAAGGGCGTCCTCGTCTCCGAGGACCACGGCGCGCCGAACTTCGCCATCCGGCGGTTCGAACTCGACCCCGGCGCGTCGGTGCCAGAACACACCAACGAGGTCGAACACGAGCAGTACGTCCTCTCTGGCGAGTACACGGTCGGAATCGACGACGAGGAGTACACCGTGAGTGAGGGCGATTCGCTGCTCATCCCGGCGGGCGTCGTCCACTGGTACCGAAACGAGGGCGACGAACCGGGGTCGTTCCTCTGCGCGGTGCCGAACGGCGACGACGAGATCGAACTGGTGGAGTAGCGAAGCTGTGGGGAATCGCGGAGCGCTGACGAAAAAGCGCAGTTCTCGGACGAAAATAGCTACTCGGTCGACGGTCTCGGACGAACTACTCGCGTTCGGGAAGCGAGACGAGGGCCGAAATGTCGGCGGAGATCCACGCGTCGGCGGCCGAGTCGTCCTGCATCAGGACCGTCGGCCGTCCGTCCGCGTCGTCGTCGATCTCAAGCGTCACTTTGTCGTCGAACCGCTCGGGTAACCGCTCGTTCTGTCTCCCCCTCATGTCTGGTGAATCCACGCGGGCACTGCTTACCACGAGACGGGCTTTGTTATTTGCCGGTTGCCTGGACGGTATTGGCAGAATAACCCTCTCGGTGTTCTGTTACGCTGGCGTTAACCAACGGTATTGGCGTATTTCTCGGGCTTGTTTTCCTGTATCCCTAGCGAATTGCGGTGGTTTCTGGAGTGTCTCGGTCCTCTTACTCTGGTTTTTTCGAATTGCTGATTCTGGACGACCGAGACCGCTAGCTACTGCTTGAGCATAGGCGTGACCGCACCGCAACCGCGACAGCACCGCACGGCACCGCGACTGCAACCGCACGGCGACCGCGGGCCTCACGCCTCCCCAGCCTCCTCGTTCGCTCCTGCCGGTCGCTCTACTCGTCCCTCGCGCGGATGGGCGCGGCACAAGGCCGCGCCCGCACGCGCCGGGTGATTCCACCAGTCTGAGACGACGGAGGTCGTCGACTCTCGACTCCGTGAACGACCACGGCCAGTCGCGCTTGCCCCGCGCCCGCCACCATCGACCGTTCCGAACACCTCAAATACCGCGAGCTACTATCCGGGCACGTGTCGAAGCAGGTCCCGCAGGTGGACGCGCTGTTCCTCCACGAGTCGTCCGGTCACTACGTCGCGGTCGTGAATCGGGACGGCGAGCGCGTCTTCCGAGCCAAACTCGAACTCAAGGAGACGAACGCCGGACCGCGACCCGGCCGGTTCCGCGTCAAGCGCGGGTCGAGCGAGGAGCCCCGCGATCCGGACCAGTTCGTCGAGATCGCCCGCAGAGCCGACCGCATCCGCATCTCCCAGCAGACCTCCGCGGCGGGTCGCGAGGAACTCCAAGAGATGCTCGACGCCTACCAACTCGACGCCAAGGCCGTCCGGACCTGCCGGCTCTGCGCGTCGAGCGGCCGCTACTCGCCCATTACGAGCGAGACGGCCATCGATACCGGCGACGAGCACATCTGCCCCGACTGCGCGAAGGAAGAGTTAGAGCGCGAACTCTCCTTCCGCGGGGATCTCACCGGCGAGGCGCAGGACAGACTCGAAGATCTCCTGCTGGAGGTCCAGAACCTCGAACGGATCACGAACCTCCTGAAGGGGCGGCTCGACCCCGACCTCACGAAGTTCGACGAGATCAGCGCGAACGTCGAGGACGTCGACCCCGTGCCGGTCGACACGCTTTCGCTCCATCCGGGAGTCCAGAACCTCCTCGAAGACAGATTCGACGACCTCCTGCCGGTCCAGAGCCTCGCGGTCGAGAACGGCCTGCTCGACGGCGAGGACCAGCTCGTGGTGAGCGCCACCGCGACCGGGAAGACCCTCGTCGGCGAGATGACCGGGCTCGACCGCGTGCTGAACGGCAACGGCAAGATGCTGTTCCTCGTCCCCCTGGTCGCGCTCGCCAACCAGAAGCACGAGGACTTCGAGGAAGAGTACGGCGACCTCGTGGACGTGACCATCCGGGTCGGCGCGAGCCGGGTCCGGGACGACGGCCACGCGTTCGACCCGAACGCCGACGTGATCGTCGGCACCTACGAGGGAATCGACCACGCGCTCCGGACCGGCCGGAATCTGGGCGACATCGGGACGGTCGTCATCGACGAGGTCCACACCCTCAAGGAGCAAGAGCGAGGCCACCGCCTCGACGGCCTCATCGCGCGACTCAAACACTACGCCGAGCAGCGCCAGCAGCGCCGCGACGGCTACGACGGCGCGCAGTGGGTGTACCTCTCCGCGACCGTGGGCAACCCCGGCTCGCTGGCGAAATCGCTCGAAGCGAACCTCGTGGAGTTCGAAGAGCGCCCCGTCCCGCTGGAGCGCCACGTCACCTTCGCCGACGGCCAGGAGAAACCCGACATCGAGAACAAGCTGGTCAGGCGCGAGTACGACTCGAAGTCCTCGCAGGGCTATCGCGGTCAGACCATCATCTTCACCAACTCCCGGCGGCGGTGTCACGAGATCTCTCGCCAGCTGGAGTACAGCTCCGCGCCGTACCACGCGGGGCTCGACTACGGTCGTCGGAAGAAGGTCGAGCGCATGTTCGCCAATCAGGACCTCGCCGCCGTGGTGACGACCGCGGCGCTCGCGGCCGGGGTGGACTTCCCCGCTTCACAGGTCATCTTCGACACGCTCGCGATGGGCATCGAGTGGCTCTCCGTCCAGGAGTTCCACCAGATGCTCGGGCGTGCGGGGCGGCCGGACTACCACGACCGCGGGAAGGTGTACGTGCTCGTCGAACCCGACGCGGCGTACCACAACAGCATGGAGATGACCGAGGACGAGGTGGCGTTCAAGCTGCTCAAAGGCGAGATGGAGGACGTGCAGACCCTTTACGACGAGAGCGCCGCGGTCGAGGAGACGCTGGCGAACATCACGGTCGCGGGCAGCGAGGCCAAGCGGCTCAACGACCGGATGATCGGCGAGATTCCGACCAAGCACGCGCTCGGCAAACTGCTGGAGTACGGCTTTATCGACGGGCTCGACCCCACCGACCTCGGCCGGGTCGTCACGACCCACTTCCTCGCACCCGACGAAGCGTTCAAGATCCTCGAAGGGATCCGGAAGGACGACCATCCGTACGAGATCGTGGCCGAACTCGAACTCCACGGCGAGGACGAGTGACGGTCGACTCTTATAATACCTCCAATTTGTCTGACTATCGTCTGACGGGTTTTAATATGTGGTAGTATCAAATACCGTATTAATGGCGACAGCTGACGGCGACAGGTCGCGCGACGGAAAGAGATCGGTCCACGAGATGCGTCACGACCGCGACGGTCCGGCCGCGCTCAGCGAGACGGTGATCGATGCGGTCGCAGCCGCCGAGGGCGTCGACCCGACCGACTCCGACCTCGAACTGTATCAGGCGGTGGACCTCGAGGCGCTCGACGCGCTGTTCGACCGCCGGTCGGACGACCGCCGGTGGCGATTCGAGTTCGGCATCGACGACTACCTCGTCGTCGTCGAGGGGTCGGGGACGGTGACGGTGTACGACCGGTAGAGCGCTCCCACTACGTTCCGACATCAGGGCCGCCGTGGCGTTCGGCTTCCCACATCATTTTTGTCTCCGCCACGAATTGTAGCGCGACGTGGTACTCGCGCTCTCGCCCGACATCGTCGTCGTCTTCCTGATCGTGCTCGTGGCGCTCGTGCTGTTCGCCACCGAGCCGGTCCCCATCGACATCACGGCGCTCGGCATCATGGTCGCGCTGATGGTCCTCGAGCCGTGGACCCGCATCTCGCCCGCGGAGGGGGTCTCCGGGTTCGCGAGCACCGCGACGGTCACCGTGCTCGCGATGTTCGTCCTGAGCTACGGCGTCCAGCGTACCGGCGCGGTCCAGATCCTCGGCCGGAAGATCGCGGCGTTCACCCGGGACGACGAGACGCGCCAGCTCGGCGCGACCGTCGGCGTGGTCGGGTCGATTTCGGGTTTTATCAACAATACCGCCGCGGTCGCCATCCTGATGCCGATGGTGACAGACCTCGCCCACGAGGGCAAGACCTCGCCGTCGAAGCTCCTCCTCCCGCTCTCGTACGCCTCGATGTTCGGCGGGACGCTCACGCTCATCGGTACGTCGACCAACATCCTCGCCAGCGACCTGTCGGCCCGATTGGCCGAGCAGAACCCCGCGGCGTTCGGCGAGCTTCACGCGTTCTCGATGTTCGAGTTCACGGCGCTGGGCATCGTGGTGTCGCTCGTGGGCGCGGCGTACCTCATGACGGTCGGGCGGTGGCTGACGCCAGCCCGCATCCCGCCCCGCGAGGACCTCACCGAGGAGTTCGGGCTGGAGGAGTACCTGACCGAGGTCGTCGTCCGGGAGGACTCCCCGCTGGTCGGCCAGACCGTCAGGGAGGTGCTCGACGACACGGAGTTCGACGTCGACGTCGTCCAACTCATCCGCGGGACGAAGTCGTTCGCCGAACCGCTCGGGCCGAAGCAGATCCAGCCCGAGGACGTGTTCGCGCTCCGGACCGACCGGGACACGCTCGTCGACCTCATCGACGCCGAGGGGCTCGAACTCCTGCCGGAGGTCGAAGTGACCGAGGAGGAGTTGGGGAGCGACGACCCCGAACGGAGCCTCGTGGAGGTGGTCGTCGCGCCGCGGTCGTCGCTGGTCGGCGAGTCGCTCGCGAGCGCGAACTTCCGGGACCGCTACGACGCGACGGTGCTGGCGCTCCGACGCGGCCCGGAGTACGTCCGCAAGCGCATGGACCACACGGACCTGCAGGTCGGCGACACCCTGCTCGTGCAGGCCACGCCCGACAGTATCTCGCGGCTGAACGTCAACCGCGACTTCATCGTGGCCCAGGAGATAGACCGCCCCGACTACCGCGAGTCGAAGATCCCCCTCGCGGTCGGCATCGTCGCGGCGGTGGTCGGACTGGCCGCACTCGAACTGCTTCCCATCATGGTCTCGGCGCTGGCCGGCGCACTCGTGATGGTCGTGACTGGCGTGCTCAAACCCGCGGAGGTGTACGACGCCGTGGAGTGGGACGTCATCTTCCTGCTGGCGGGCGTCATCCCGCTCGGAATCGCCCTCGAACAGACCGGCGGGGCCGACCTCGTCGCCGACCTGCTGGTGCTGTCGGGCGATCTCCTGCCCCCGCTCGCGGTACTCGGGCTGTTCTACGTCGTGACCGCGCTTCTGACCAACGTGGTCAGCAACAACGCCAGCGTCGTGCTGATGATTCCGGTCGCCGCCGAGACCGCGGCCCAACTCGGCGCGAACGCCTTCTCGTTCGTCCTCGCGGTGACGTTCGCGGCCTCCACCGCGTTCATGACGCCCGTGGGCTACCAGACGAACCTGTTCGTCTACGGTCCCGGCGGCTACAAGTTCACGGACTACTTCCGGGTCGGCGCACCCCTCCAGCTCGTCTTCGCCATCGTGACCACGCTGGGGATCGCCTTTTTCTGGGGCGTGTGAGGACTCGACTCCGACCCCGGCACAAACGAAACCCTTTACAGGTCTTCCCGCGCTACAGGGACATGCGGGACCGTGGGGTAGCTTGGTATCCTTTCGGCCTTGGGTGCCGATAACCCCGGTTCGAATCCGGGCGGTCCCACTTCCGGCGAGAAAAACCGTGAGCGCCGCGTAGCGTGCGCGAGCATCCGCTGCGTCAGCAGAATGGGTAACTCCGTACTCGAATCCTGCAAGTCGCACGCCCGCGTAGCGACCGAAGGGAGCGAGCAGGAACGTCTTGCTCCTGGTCGAATCCGGACGATTCGTGCCAGAGTTACGTCAGGGAATTAATACGGTGGGTTATTGAGAGAACGGCCTCATTCCGAATTATGTCTAGTACAGGAGTGAGTCTGCACGTATCGGTCGCGGTCCCGCAGATGGAATGTGAGAACGCGTGACCGACGATCCGACCTGCGACGACTCGACCTTCGACGTCGACCGCCGGACCGTCCTCGGCGCGCTCGCCGCGGCCGGTGGAGCGAGTCTGGCTGGCTGTTCGGCACTCGAACGCAGCAGTGACAGTCCGACGACCCCGGTGGACGAGGACACCGCCCGAGCGCTGGCGACGCGGTTCGCCCCGACGCTGTACTTCGACGAAAACGAGCCGTGGTTCCCGACCGACCCCCGGCCCTACACCAGCGAGCGGGACGGCGAGACAATCGTCACCGGATTCGACGCCTTCGACGGCTACCACGAGCGGTTCGAAGACGGGAGTCCACCGAACCCGACCGCGTTCTACCACGCCGTCGAGTACGAGGAGTCGCCTCTCGCCGTGGTCCAGTTCTGGTTCTACTCGGTGTTCGACCAGTTCACGACTAACTTCCACTGGCACGACTGGGAAGTGCTGCACGTCTTCGTCGACACGGAGACCGACGAACCCCAACTGTACGTCGCCAGTTCCCACTCCCGGAAGGTTCCCAACAACGAGTTTCTGGACCCCGGCCCAGAGCGCGTCCCGCGCATCCTCACGGAACTCGGCTCCCATTCGAGCACGCTCTCGGTCAACGACGTCGCCGACCGCTTCCAGCGGATCGGCGTCGAGGACCTGCTGGCGGACATCACGAACACCGCAATCGACGGCATCGAGGACCTCGCCGACGCCGAGATCCCGCTCGCGTACGGCCTGCCGCGCGACGAGGGGTCGCGGCTCCCCTACGTCGTCCCGGAGTTCGAGGGCGAGCCGATATACGACCACGACCGCCTGCCGTCGGTCACCCGCGAGTCGCTGGTCCCCGCAGGTCTGACCGTTCGGTCCTTCGACGCGCTGTCGTCTGCGCCGACCGACCTCCCGACACGCGAGACGGGGCTCGTCTTCCGGCACAGCGAGCGCGACACCGACGCCGACGCCGACGTGGATTACGACCTCCTCCCGAGTAGCGAAATAGAAGGGATCGCCGATTTCACGGGACCACAGTTGAGCTTCGAGTTCGCCGTCCCGGACGCCGTCGAAGACGCCATGTCGGGCCACATCACGACGACGGGAGCGCCGTGGGGCCAGCCTCGCTTCGAGAACCCGGCGGCGGACATCTCCGTCCCGAACCACCGCACGGCGCTGGCCGACCGCTACGACGCCATCGGCGAGGCGGCCCCGATAAACACCGTGGTCTCCCGCGTTACGGAGGCGGTCACGGCCGACGACGCGCCGGAGGACGAGGGGTTGACCACGACCGAGGCGTCCGTCGAGTCGGTCGCGCTGCTGGAGAGCGACCCGGAGGCGGTCCCGACGTTCACGGGTATCGCGGTCGTGCAGGACGTCCCCGCCGGCGACCATCGATTGACGGTCAACGGCGCTGGTCGAGCGCCACACAGCGAACGCGTGTCGGTGTCGGACGACGAGGCGACCACGGCCGCCGGTATCGGCGGCGAGATCCCGCTCGTCGCGCGCGACCGTGCGACGAAGTTGGAGGTAGGCGGTGAGGACGCCGAGACGGACCTCGCGGCGGTGGCTCTCGAAGACGACTTCGCCGGTCGCCTCTACGAATCACCGGTGGACGGGCGCGATACCGTCTACGTCCACGCTGGCGGAGCCTACACCACCGAGGTCCGGGACGGCGACGACGCCGTCGGAGCCTACCGAGTGAACCCCGACCCCGAGAGCGAGTCGGCGGTCCGCATCGAGCGCCCCGAGACCGGCAAAGCGTCGCTCTCGACGTTCGTGGTCGACGTCGCCGAGGAGACGCGAGCGGAGGTCGCGGCGCTCGCCGACGAGGAGGACGGTGATGGGGCGGGCGGTGACGAGGAGGGGAACAACGACGATACCGGCCAGCAAGGCGGCGGCTCGTCGAACGCCCTCAGAGGGCTCGAACGCGCCCTCCAGGCCATCGTCGAGGCCGCACGGCGGGCCGCCGAGCGAGCGCGCGAGAACGACCGAGCCAACGCCGACAAGCAACTCGAAACGGTCGCCGAGCGCCTCCAGCGGATGGAGCGTCGGATCGACGACGCGAGCGACGATTTGCCGGAGTCGTTCTCGAACGCGGCGCGGAACAGAATGAAGCAGGCTGACCGGCGCGCCGACCAAGCCCGAAACGCCGAGAAACTCTGACTCGGCGACCGACGCCGTCTCTCGGTGGGGCGTGACTATCGTGATGTGAATTCGTTCCGGCCATCACGTAGTTCTTGCCCGAGCTGTGGTGTGATTCTTCGCGTAGTGTCTGCGAAAACATCTATCGAATAGCTTATGCCTATCAGGCGACGACTCCGAGATGGCGGCAGGTCCCCCATAGTGTCAGCGACCATGACCGGTACACCTCCCCTGTGCCCTGTCGCCTCGGTTCCCTCTCCCCCTTTCTTCCCACTGCATTGCCGACCGTAGCGTACGGGCTACGGTGACGGCCCGCCGACTGACTACTTCAGTCTGCAGCGACGGGTTTCGGGACGTAGCGCCGGATACGCTCGACGAGGTCGACTACGGAGTGTCGACGATTGTCTCACCGGCGACGAACCGTTCGGTGCGCTCGTCGTCGGGGTCCTCGAAGAACGTCTCCACGCCGGTCTTCTCGACGAGTTCGCCCAGATAGAGGAAGGCCACGGTGTCGGCGATACGCTGAGACTGCTCCATACTGTGGGTCACCATCACGATGCTGTACTCCGATTTGAGCGTTTCGAGGGTGTCTTCGACCTCCTTCGCGGAGACCGGATCGAGCGCCGAGGTGACCTCGTCACAGAGTAACACGTCCGGGTCGACAGCGAGCGAGCGGGCCAAGCAGAGCCGCTGTATCTGCCCGGCCGAGAGGCCCGCACCGGGTGCGTCGAGGCGACCGTTGACCTCGTCCCAGAGGTTCGCCTTCCGAAGGCTCGTCTCCACGACGTCATCTAACTCCGCGTTCGAGTAGTCGTCGTGGAGTTTCGCCCCGTAGGCCACGTTGTCGTATATCGACATCGGCAGCGGCGTGGGCGTCTGGGGGACGTAGCCAACTTTCCGCCGGATTTCGGGGACTGGCCGATCCGTGTCGTAGAGGGGCTCGCCCTCGACGTACACGTCGCCCGCTACCTCGGCGCTCGGCTCGATGTCGTGGAGGCGGTTGAGCGACTTTAGAAGCGTGGTCTTCCCACAGCCCGATGGACCGATGATGGTCGTCAGTTCGTTCTCCGCGAACCCGACGGAGACGCCCTTCAGCGCCTCGACGGATTGGTCGGCGGTGTACGTTACGCGCAGGTCGTCGGTTTCGATAGCGGTGTCTGTCTCGGTCATTCGCTTTGGCCTCCTGGTGTGTACCGGGCGAAGCGCCCGGCGAGCAGTTTCGACGCACCGATGAGCGCCAACACGGTCACGATGAGTACGAACGAGGCCGCGTAGGCGTGCGAGCGGACCTCGGCGTTGAACGAGGTCGCCTGCTGGAAGATGAGGATCGGCAGCGTCGTTGCGGGTTCGAGCAGGCCGCCGGGCATGGCGGTGCTCCCGCCGGCGGTGAACAGGACCGTCGCGGCGTCGCCGATACCACGGGCGAAGCCCATGATGACGCCGGCGACGACGCCGGGAAGCGCCGCGCGGGTCGCGACGCGGATCGTCTCGAAGCGGGTCGCCCCGAGTCCGTAGGTGGTCTCTTTCAACTCGGTCGAGACCGAGCGCAACGCTTCGTCGGTGTAGCGAGTGATGATCGGGTACTGGAAGACGGTAATCGAGAGGATACCGGCGAGCAGACTTGCCCGAGTGCCGGCCCCGATCATGATCGTCAACACGAACACGCCGTAGACGATGGGCGGGGTCCCCCAGAGGACGTTCAAGAAGAGATTGGCGTACTCCGCGAAGCGTTCGCTGGAGTAGTCCGACTGGAGGTATGTCGCGGTCGAAATCGCGAGCACTGTCGAGATGACCGTCGCGGGCCCGACGACGAGCAGGCTCCCCAGTACCGCGTGGAGGAACCCACCTGCCCCGTCGAGCATGTACGTCGAACCGGGCGGCGTGACGACGATTGCGGGGTTCGCCAGCAGCGCGCGACCGCCGCGGACGAGCGTCACGCCGACGACCAGGACCAGCACGGCAAGCACGATAGCCGTCGCGGCACGCACGAGTCCGTCGGCGATTCGTTGTTCGGTGTATCGATCCATCTAGTACTGCCACCTCCGTTCGAGTCGCCGCCGCAACAGCATCGCGGCGAAGTTGAAGAGCCAGACGACGACGAGCAACAGCAGGCCCACGAAGATGAGCGCCGACTGGGTCAGCGGCAGCGACATCAGTTCGCCGAAGTCGTTGACGATGATCGTCGTGAGCGTCTGTCCGGGCGAGAAGACGGTCTCCGGGACGAGGGTCTGGCTCCCGATGAGCATCGCCGGGACGATGGTCGCACCGAAGACACGGCCGAAGCCGAGCAGGAGCGCCGAGAGGATACCCGGTCCCGCCGCCCGCAGGAGGACGTGTTTCGTCACTTCCCACTCCGTCGCCCCCACCGAGAGCGTCGCCTCGCGGAGTTCGAGCGGGAGCGCTTCGAGGGACTCGACGGTCAGCGAGACGATAAAGGGCGTCACGATGATGCTCATCACCAGACTAGCGGTGAGGATACCCTGTCCGGCGCTATCCACGCCGAACACCGGCGCGAGGTAATCCCCGACGAACGGAACCACGACGATGAGTCCGACCAACCCGAAGACGACGCCCGGAATCGCCGCCAGCGCGTCGACGAACGAGGAGATGACCGTCTTCCACGGATCGGTGGCGTACTCTGCGAGGTAGATGGCGGTGAGAATCGCTATCGGCGCACCGATGGCCATGGAGATGCCCGAGACGGCGAGCGTCCCGACGATAGCGGGCATGAATCCGAAGCTGTTCCGTGCCGGGTCCCACGTCGCGGACGTGAGCAACTCGACGAGGGAGTACTCCGTGAGGACGGGGAGGGACTTCCAGACGAGCGTCGCTCCGATGACCCCGAAAACGAGGAGGGCGAAGTAGCCCGCGGCGCGAAACCAGACGCTGCTCGCCCCTTCCACGGCCAACCGACGGCGCAGTCTGGTGCTCTCGTTGCTCATCTGGCCCTTCAGGCCCCGTCTTCGAGTTTTTGGTTGGCTTCCTCGAGGCGGCTCTGGTCCAGCGGCACGTAGCCGTTGTCCCGGACCATCGACTGGCCGTCGGTGAGGACCCACTCGACGAACGGTTTCGCGGTCGAGCCGAAGCCGTTCTTCGAGGCGAGGAACATCTCGCGGGCGGGCGGTGCCGGATACGTGCCGTCCTCGACCGCGGACAGGAACTCGTCGCGGGAGCTGTAGAAGGACTCGTTCTCGTCGAGGGCGTCGTTGTCGTTCAGGTCGAGTGGGACCGGTCGGACGTTCCCCGAGAGTTCGCCAGTCTCGAAGTCCCAGATGTAGTTGACGTTGTTGAACGCGATAGCCGTGGGTTCCTTGCCGATTGCTTGCGCGACCTGTTGGTCGCCGTCGAAGTTTCCGTCGGTCTGGTCGGCGAGTTCGCTTTGGGTGTAGTCCCCGACGAACGTCGCCCATTTCTTGTACGCCGCAGAGGCGTCTGAGCGTCCGTAAACCGTTATCTCCGCGTCGGACTCGGCGTCGACGACCTCGCCCCACGTCGTGACTTCGCGGGTGAAGATGGCTTCCAGGTCGGCCCGGGAGAGGCCCTGCTCCTGAATCGCGTCGAGAACGGGATTCTCCGGGTTGACGGTACCGACGACGGTGTCGCGAAGCATCGGGACCGCGAAGAGGCCTTGGTCACGCTCCTCTGGGGTTGGTGCGCGGCCCATCATCGCGACGTCGACCTGGTCGTTCAACACGTCGGAGACGCCGACGCCGGTGCCGCCGCCGGAGATATCGATAGAGACGTCGTTGTTCTGCCGGTACTCCTCCGCCCACACCTGCACCATGGGCAGTGGGCCGACGCCACCGGAGATGCGGATCGAGTTCTGGCTGTCACCGCTACGGAGGACGCCGGAACAGCCGGCGAGTGACGCAACTGAACCGACACCGAGAAGCTGCAACGCCTCCCGGCGAGTGGGTGTGTCGTTCACTTCCAGATGGAAGGAGGGACGGACCTAAAACCCGAATCATGCCGTCAAAATTTTGCGGTGGTTGCCGGTGGAAACACTTATTGCCACTACATCGACTGTGGGACCGTGAAAAACGCAAGCGGTCGGGGTTCAACCGGCGGAGTGTTCCGGAACTGCCGGCTCGAAACAGAACATATTGCCGGTACGTAAGAGAAGTATACTTTTCATTATGGGAATCTGGTTCCACGTTGAGAACGGACGCCAACGAACTACCTACTGGGAGTTAACGCGGACTGACCGCTCGATTTCCGCGTTGACGAGTAACTCGTCGATGCCGAGAATCGCGGCGGTCTCCGGCGCGATGAGACTGCCTTGCACTTCGGCGGTGGCCTGATCGACGGCCTTGCTCGTAGTTTCCCGCCGGTGTTTGGGGATTCTCCGACCACCGCTCGCGCGAACTACACTTACCTGCAACTCACCTAACGAACTTGGTTCTCCACGGCGAACCCCTGTCCATGGGAACTACTGACGCGGGGCGTGACGTGTACGAGTGTCAGCACTGTGGGAAGGTCACGGTCGACGACTCGGCATCCGATTCTCACGAGGAGAGCCGACCACACCCGGAGGCGCCGCCGGCCAAGAGCCCGGAGTTGGCCGTCGTGCTTCGGGACGTGTTCGGCATCTCCGAGACGGGGATAACCATCTGCGTCCATCTCATGGAGGACGGCGAATCCACCGCTGGAGAGATCGCGGAGCACCTCGACGTGGACCGAAGCACCGTCAGCAGACAACTCAACCACCTGACCGACATTGGCCTGCTGGAGAAACGCCGGCGGCTTCTCACGGACGGCGGGCACGTCCACGTGTACTCGCCGGTCGACGTCGAAGAAGTACGCCAGCAACTGACTGCTGGTCTCTACGCGTGGCTGGACGAGGCGCTCGAACTCGTCGAGAACGTCAACCGCGAAAAGGTGGCGGCACTGGCGCGAGCCGACCGGAGCGATCGCAACTCCGCCGGCATCTACTGGGACGAGTAGTACTGTCAGCTCTGCGTTCGAAATTCCGCCGATGAACGTCCGCGAGGTCCTCCCGAAAGACGCCATCCCGAGCATCGACGACCCCGTCTTCGACGCGGCGTGTTTCGGCGCGCGCCCGGCGAGCTGATCGTGGGAGAACGGACGCGCGACTGTGTCCTCGGCGCGCACGACCGGCGTGAACCTATGACGGTCAGTGACGTGGTACCGGTATGGCTCGCACTTCGAGACGAGCACTCCTACTTGGGGCGGGCGGATCGGTAGCGGCCACGTACGGGATGAACGGGGTCCTCACCGGGGACGCAGCTTCGCAGGACCGACGCCAAGACGACCAGAAAGTACCGCTCGCCGACGACCGACTGCTGGTCGAGTACTCGTTCGAACGACTCCGAGACGAAGTGCTGTCGGGCGGGCCACCGAAAGACGGCATCCCGAGCATCGACGAACCGACGTTCACCGGCGTCGCGGACGCCGACCAGCGGCTCGACCCCGGCGACGTGGTGTTCGGGGTCGCGAAGGGCGAGGACGTCAAGGCGTACCCGCAGTACGTGCTGGTCCACCACGAGATCGTGAACGACGCGCTCGACGGGACGCCGGTGAGCGTCACGTACTGCCCGCTCACGGGGACTGCGATGGGGTTCGAGCGCGGCGAGACGACCTTCGGCGTGTCGGGGAACCTGCTGAACAACAACCTCGTGATGTACGACCGCGCGACCGACAGCCGGTGGCCCCAGATGCTGGCGACGGCCATCGACGGAACGCACGAAGGGCGGTCGCTTCGGGAGTTTCGGCTCGTCTGGACGACGTGGGAGAACTGGAAGACGCGCCATCCCGAGACGGCGGTCCTCTCGGAGGACACCGGCTACCTCCGCGACTACGGTCGTGACCCGTACGGCACCTACAACCCCCGCGGCGGGTACTACACCAGCAGTAATACGCTGTTCGAGCGGCTCCGGAACGACGACCGGTATCCGTCGAAGAAGATGGTGATCGGCGTCCGGACGGGGGACGGTGCGACTGCCTTCGTGAAGGACGCCCTCCGGGAGCGAGGGGTTATCGAGGGCGAACTCGCCGGAACGCCGGTCGTCGCCGTCTACAGCCCGGCACTCGACACCGCGTACGTCTACCACAACCCGGACGGTGTTTCCGTGAGCGAGGCCGACGGGGAAGTGGTCGTGGATGGAGACGCGTATGCGCCCGACGACCTCCCGCTCGACCGCGCGTACGCCTACGACGTGATGTGGTTCGCGTGGGCTGGTTTCTACCCGAACACTCGCGTCTACGGTGGGGAGACCGATGGCTGACGGGACGACGATAGCCGACGAGACGGCGAACTGGCGCACGCGAGCGACTGGGGCGCTCTCCCGAACTCGCGTCGCCGTCGGAATGGTACTGCGGCGACGCGACGCGCAGGTCGTGCTGGTCGTAATCGGAGTGGGCTATCTCTTCGCGTACCTGATCGCTATCGGGCAGCTCTCGTTCCGAGGCGACGCCGTCTCCCTGCTCGTCGTGGACGACCCGCTTTCGCGGGCGTTCGAGCCGATGAGCTACGGGGAGTTCGAACCGGTGGCTCGCGTCGAACTCCCCGGGCTGACGTACCTGCTCTCGCCGGTGAACGCGGCCATCGGCGTGGGTCTCGGCGGATTGGTCGGACTAAATCTCGCGCTGACCTACCTCGCGTGGACGCAACCGAAGGCGTGCGGAATCGCCTCGTCGTCGGCCGGCGCGGTCGCCGGACTCCCGGCGCTGCTTTCAGGGGCCGCGTGCTGTGGCCCGGTGATCTTCCTCGTCCTCGGGATACAGGCGTCTGGAGTCCTGCTGACCGCGTTCGACGCGCTGCTCCCGCTCGCCGCGATACTGCTCCTCGGGAGCGTCGTCTGGGTCGGACAGAAGGTGGATCCGGCCGCGTACTGAGTCCGATTAGCATTCCGGTCCGTTCCGCGTCGAGGGTAGCTCGCCGACCGTTGGGACGACGACTCTCGGAGGCAGTACGCTGATAGGAGTGTCCCCCGTTCGAACACGGACAGTCATGACCGACGACTCCGAGAGCGGCCCGCTGTATCCGAACCGGGGAGCGCAATCGGGAACGCGGAACGTCTCGCGCCGCCGACTGCTGTCGGGGTCGGTGGCTGCCGGCGCGACCGCGACCGCCGGCTGTACCGGCACCTCCTCCGAGTCGGTGCAGACAGGGGCGGAGACGGATAGCGAGACCGTCTTCGTGTTCAACACCGGCGACAAGACGGTCAGCGTCGTCGACGCCGAAGTCGACGAGGTCGTCGCGACGCCGCACCTCGGCGTGACGGCGTCGTTCCCGTCGAACCAGTTCGCACCGGGGCTGACCGACGCCCCGGACGACCCGCTCTGGCTCAACGTCGACCGCGGAGTGCGGGCGGTAGCGGTCGGATCGCTCTCGGAGGCGGCGGCGATAGAGACCGGCTCGGGCGCGAACTGGCTGGAGGTGACGCCGGACGGCGACCACCTCGTGGTGAGCGCACGCGAACCGGCCCACGCCCAGTACCGCCTCGACGCCGACCCGGAGTCCGACTCGTTCGGGGAGGTTACCGCGGAGATCGACCGGACTGACGAAGGCGGGCGGGGCGACAGGGACGGCCCCGGTCCCTGCGACGTCACCATTCATCCCGGCGGCGAGTACGCCTACGTGCCGGACATCTTCGGCGACACGCTGTCGGTCGTCGACGTCGAGGCGTTCGAACTCGAAACGCAGATTCAGGTTCCGACAGTCGGGGATGCGGACGCCGCCCGGCCGTGGATGGCGACGGCAGGCTGGGACGGGGACGTGATGCTCGTCGAGAACGACGAGGGCGCGACCGGCACCGAGAGCATCTGGGACGTCAGCGACCCGGCAGCGCCCACGGAGACGGTCCGGTTGACGAGCGAGGACGGACTCGGCGAGCGGCCGCTCACGAGCGAGATCGGCCCCGACTCGGAGACGGGGTACGTGTTCACGCCCGGAACGAACGACGTCACGGTGATCGACCTCGCCGACGGTTCGGTGGCCGAGCGCATCGACCTCGGCGGCAAAGCCTTCGTCGGGACGTGGGGACCGAACCGCGAGCGACTCTACGTCCCCGTGCAGACGAACGACGAGGTGAAAGTCATCGACCACGCGAGCCGCGAACTCGCCGCGACGATTCCGGTCGGTGCGAACCCCTACGGCGCGACGGCGGCGACCGTCCGCCCCGAGGAGGACGCCGCCGCGAACGCGTTGGGAACGTTGGCGACGCTCGGCGTCGAACTCTCCGAAGCGGGAACGACCTACTGTATCGGAAACTGTGCGTGCGGTCACCAGTTGTAGCGACGCCTGTCGTAGATGGGGGCTTCGCTTTGCATCCTCTCCGTTATCAATCGCCAGTTCCGGGACGTAGCCGCTCCCACAATCCGTATTTCGAAAGAGTCGCGGGACTCGATTAGAACCAAAATGGTACAATTATTCTTGTCTACATGGCTGCGGCGGCGGTGAGTGATGCCGGTCGGACCACCCACCGTCCTGCTTCGGAACGCGATGTAACAGAGTCGGTCACTTGTCGCTCGTCGTCGCCATTCGCAAGCGTCGCCGTCCTCCAGTCGTCACGTCTGCGCCGACGCTCCAACTCCCCCGCACCGACAGCTCCACTTCCGGTCCGCATCACGAAACTTCTTATCGGATGAGGAACTAAGAGTGGGTGAATGGCTCGCGCGGAAAATACGGAACTCATCGACACCTTCGAGCAGTTCTACCGGCGGTACTACAGCGACGAGATCGGCGAACTCGCGCAGAACTACCCCGGCGAGCAGCGCTCGCTGTTCGTCGACTGGACCGACCTCTACAGGTTCGACGCCGACCTCGCCGACGACTTCATCTCCCAGCCCGAGCAGCACCGCGAGTACGCCGAGGAGGCACTGCGGCTCTACGACCTCCCGGTGGACGTGAGCCTCGGGCAGGCCCACGTGCGCGTCGAGACCCTCGACCAGCACACGGACATCCGGGCCATCCGCGCGCGACACGTCAACAATCTCGTGAGCGTGCAGGGCATCGTCCGGAAGGCGACCAACGTCCGGCCGAAGATACAGGAGGCCGCCTTCGAGTGCCAGCGCTGTGGCACCCTGACCTACATCCCCCAGAGCAGCGGCGACTTCCAGGAGCCCCACGAGTGTCAGGGCTGCGAGCGACAGGGCCCGTTCCAGATCAACTTCGACCAGTCGGAGTTCGTCGACTCCCAGAAGCTCCGCATCCAGGAGAGCCCCGAAGGCCTCCGCGGCGGGGAGACGCCCCAGAGCATCGACGTGCACATCGAGGACGACATCACGGGCAACGTGACGCCCGGCGACCACGTCACGGTCACGGGCATCCTCCACCTCGAACAGCAGGGCAACGATCAGGAGAAGTCCGCGGTGTTCGACGTGTACATGGACGGCATGTCGGTCACCATCGAGGACGAGGAGTTCGAGGAGATGGACATCACCGACGAGGACAAGAAGGAGATCGTCGAACTCTCGAACGAGGACGACATCTACGACAAGATGGTCGCCTCGATGGCTCCGGCCATCTACGGCTACGACGAGGAGAAGCTCGCGATGATCCTCCAGTTGTTCTCCGGTGTGACGAAGCATCTCCCCGACGAGTCCCGGATTCGGGGCGACCTGCACATGCTGCTGATCGGTGACCCCGGTACGGGTAAGTGTCTCGAAGGCGATACGAAGGTCACGCTCGCGGACGGGACCGAGAAGCCCATCCGCGAAATCGTCGAAACCAACCTCGACGACCCGAAGCCGGTCGACGACGGCGTGTACCAGGAGGTCGATATTCCGCTTCCGTCGATGGACGACGACGGAACACTCGTTCAAAAGCGCGCGACGAAGGTCTGGAAGCGGGAGGCTCCGGACGAGATGTATCGGATTCAGACGGCGAGTGGGACGGAACTCGAAGTTACGCCGTCGCATCCGCTCTTCGTTCAGGCGGATGGCGCGTTCGAGGCAGTTCGGGCTGAAGGGCTTCGAGAGGGGGACTCCGTGGCTGTTCACGATGCGAATTCCGTAGCTATGACCGATGGCGGCGTCGAGGCTACGGCTGGCGTTCAGCAACCTCCAACTCAGACTCTCGGTTCGAGGGTAAGCCAATCCGAAATCACGTCCATCGAAACCGTCACTCCGGACTACGACTGGGTGTACGACCTCGAAGTCGAGGGGACGCACAACTACCTCTCGAACAACGTCGTCTCGCACAACTCCCAGATGATCTCGTACGTCCAGAACATCGCGCCGCGCTCGGTGTACACCTCCGGGAAGGGGTCGTCGAGCGCTGGCCTCACCGCAGCTGCTGTGAGAGACGACTTCGGCGACGGCCAGCAGTGGTCGCTCGAAGCCGGCGCGCTGGTGCTCGCGGACAAGGGCATCGCGGCAGTGGACGAACTGGACAAGATGCGATGCGTGACCGGCGACACGCTGGTCCACCTCGGCGACGGACGAGTCTCGCGCATCCGGGACGTCGCGCGCGAAGCGGCCGACGCCGGCACCATCGAAGAACTCCCGAACGGCCGGACGATACGCGACGTGGGCATCAAGGCGTGGACGATGACCGACGACGATCGACTCGTCAAGCGCCCGGTCACGGCAGTCCACGAGTACGACGCGCCGGACGAACTCACCACGGTCACGGTCGAATCCGGCGAGGAGTTGACGGCGACTCGCGACCATCCGTTCTTCGCGCTCGAGGACGGCGAGCGGGTCGAGAAGCCCGCCGCCGACCTCGCCCCCGGCGACTGGGTGTACGTCCCTCGTCGTCTCTCGCAGCCGGCGGCAGACGGGGGAACGGTCGCCTCTCGGGCTGTTCCGAGTGAGAGTACCGCGAGGATGGAGCCCGCGATGGGTGCCGTACTCGGCTATCTATCGGGCGACGGGAACGTCTACTACGACCGCGACGAGGGCGTCTACGGAATTCGGTTCATCAACAAAGAAGAACAGCTACTGACCGACTTCGAGCGAGCGTGTCGCGACGCTTTCGACGCCACGACCGTACGCCCTCCGAGCGAACAGCGCGACGACGGCGTCGAGACCGTTCGACTGTCGGGCCGGGAGTACGCCGACGCGGTCCTCGACGCCGGAATGAACCTCGAAACGTACGACGACAAGGCGTTCCCCGAGGGCGTCACAGATGCGTCGGCCGCCACGAAGGCGGCATTCGTCCGAGCGCTGGCCGACAGCGAAGGCAGCGTCGACGTCGCCACCGGCAACGTCAAGATACATTCGTCGAGCTACGAACTGCTGCTGGGCGTCAAGAGCCTACTGCTGGAGTTCGACGTGTCGACCCAGATCCAGACGAAAGAACGCGATAGCAGACGCGACGTTCACGTGCTCGCCATCACGGCGGCGGATTCGCTCGACGCGTTCGACCGTCACGTCGGGTTCACGCTCGACAGGAAACAGTCGGCGCTCGAAGCGGTCTGCGAGGCGTCGTCCGGCGACAGGACGATACTCGACGTAATTCCCGAATGCGGTGGCCTGCTCGCGGATATCCGGGAGTCGCTTCGGCTTCATCAGTCCGAATGCGGCATCGGCGACGTGACGTACTGCAACTTCGAGAACGGCGACGCCAACGTGTCGCTCCGTCTCGCTCGGAACATCCTCGCAGCGTTCGAGGATCGCAAGGCGGACGCCGAGACCACGATGGAAACGCTGGCCGGCGAATGCAACTGGACGACGCTCGACGCGGTGAAAGACCGGTATCACGTCTCGCAGGCAGAACTCGCCGACGGTACCACGTACACCCAACCAGCGATTTCGCGCGAGTGGGGCGAAAGCGACGAACTCCGCGAGCTGGTCATCGAGCGTCTCCACGAAGTCGTCGAGTCGGTGGCAGGGACGGATCTCGCCCAGTTCCGGTCGCTGGTCCGCGGAGACGTGAAGTGGCGGCGCATCGACGCTGTCGAGACGACGGCGGCCGAAGCGTCCGGCGACAGGACCCGGCTGCTCCGGGGGAAACTCGCGGACGTACTCGGTTGTTCGCCCGAGGACGCCGTCGAGATGGGACGACACCTACTGGCAGTCGACCCGTCCACGGGTTCGTGGGACGCGCTCGGTGCGGAAATCGACCGCCACGGCGTCTCGTTCACCGACCTCGCTCGCGATCTCGACGTCGCACAGTCGACAGTTTCGCGGTGGTTCAACGGCGAGGTCGAGACGGATCGGTTCCCCGAGGTCGAGTCGGTCGCGCTCGACCGCATCCGGGTAGTCCGGGACGAGGTGGAGCGATTGGTCGACGCTATCGAGGCGAGCAGGAAACCCAAGGTCTACGACTTGACGGTCGAGGGAACGCACAACTTCGTCGCGAGCGGGATGGTGGTCCACAACTCCGAGGACCGGTCGGCGATGCACGAGGCGCTCGAACAGCAGAAGATCTCCATCTCGAAGGCCGGGATCAACGCCACGCTCAAGTCCCGGTGTTCGCTCCTCGGGGCGGCCAACCCCAAGTACGGTCGGTTCGACCAGTACGAGCCCATCGGTGAGCAGATCGACCTCGAACCCGCGCTCGTCTCGCGGTTCGACCTCATCTTCACGGTCACCGACAAGCCCAACGAGGAGGAGGACCGCCGGCTGGCCGAACACATCCTGCAGACGAACTACGCGGGTCAGCTGAACACCCAGCGCACGGAGATGAGCGCGCCCAACATCACGCAGGAGGAGGTCGACAGCCAGACCGATCAGGTCGCGCCCGCCATCGACCCCGACCTGTTGCGCAAGTACATCGCGTACTCGAAGCGCAACTGCTTCCCGACGATGACCGAGGACGCCAAGGAAGTCATCGAGGACTTCTACGTCGACCTCCGGACGAAGGGGGCCGACGAGGACGCGCCCGTCCCCGTAACCGCTCGGAAGCTGGAGGCCCTCGTTCGTCTCGCGGAGGCCAGCGCCCGCGTGCGTCTCTCGGACAGCGTGGAGGTCGAGGACGCCGAGCGCTCCGTGCGAATCACCCGGTCGTGTCTGCAAGACATCGGCGTCGACCCCGAGACGGGCCAGTTCGACGCCGACGTGGTCGAGACGGGCACCTCGAAGACCCAGCGCGACCGCATCAAGAACCTCAAGCAGCTCATCTCCGAGATCGAGGAGGACTACGACGAAGGTGCGCCCGTCGACGAGGTGATGTCCCGCGCCGACGAGATCGGCATGGAGCAGTCGAAGGCCGAACACGAGATAGACAAGCTCAAACAGAAGGGCGAGGTGTACGAGCCCTCGACCGACCACCTGCGGACGACCTGACGATGGACCGAATCTCCGCCCTCCGGAACATCGAAGAAGCGCTCGCCGAGTTCGAGACCGGCGAGGCCGACCTCGACGCGACCGAGCGCCGCGTCGTGACCGTCCTCCGGACGTACGCCACCGAGTTCGAAGACGAGACGCTGTCGGCCTACCGCGCGTCGGGCGACGACCGCGCGGACGGCCTCGTCGTCGTGGCCGAGTCGCGGTCGGAGGCTCGCGCTCGCGTAGCCGACCTGCTCGACGCCGAGTCGTCGGACGCCGAATCACGGGACGCCGACCCACCGGACGCCGAATCGCTGGAGTTCGAGCTCGAACAGGTGGGCTGACACGTCACTCGTGTGGGGCTTCAGATGGGAAAATAAATAAGCCCGCTTCCCATAGAACCATTCATTCAACCCGGACGCTCGCTGGAGTCTTGACGGGAACCCACGCTACCGATGAAATCCGAGGGTCACGGCGGAAACGAACCGGTCCTTGACGCGGTCGAGAGAGGGTCGTCCGTCCTGCTGCTCGCGCCCTCGATCCACGCCGCGACCGACGACGCGTGTCTCGGCCTGCTCTCGGTCGACGACCCCCGCGAGCAGGACGTGCTGTGGGTCACCTACACGCGCTCGCCGGACGACTGTATCCAAGACTGGCTCGCTCACGCCGGGGAGCGACCCCGGAACCTGCAGTTCGTCAGCGTCGGCGAGACTACCCGGTCGGCCTCGGCGGCGTCGGGTGGCGGTTCGTCGACCCGCCCGGGCGACGAACTCGTGGAGACGCTGACCAGTCCGGGCGACCTGACCGGACTGGGAATCACGCTCAGCGAGATCCTCAAGGAGTGGGACGGCGACGGTAACGAGGCCGTCGCGTGCTTCGACTCGCTGACGGCGCTACTCCAGTACGCCGACCTCCAGACCGTGTACAAGTTCCTCCACGTTCTGACCGGTCGGTTCGACGCGGCTGACGTGACCGCCCACTTCCACCTCGACCCCGACGCGTGCGACCAGCAGACGGTCAGCACGCTCACCTCGCTGTTCGACACGGTGGTCGAACTGGAGGAGGACGGGTGGACCGTCCGCAGTCGATAGTGAATTTTTAAACCCGGTGGCGCAGAAATAAACCCTGTGCTGCTCGTCGTGACCTACTCGCGAGCCGCCCGGCAGACGCTCCGGAACGTCTGCAACGGGCACGAGGAGACTGTCGTCCAACGCTTGGGCCGCGCGGCCCTGCTGGAAGCGACCGAACTCGGCGCGTTCCTCGCGCTCCGGCTCCGAGCGAAACACGCTGGTGACGTGCAGGTCGAGCGCACCGCACCGTTCAACGAGTTCGCGGCGGTGCCCGAGACGGTCCAGGACGCCGCTGCGGCCTACGAGGACCGCGAGCACCCGAGCACTCCGTACGCCGCGTTCGCTGCCGGGACCGACCACCCCGCGGTCGAGTCGATGCGCGACGCGGAACTGCGGGAGTCCGCCGAGTCACGAGAATGAGGGTTCGCGTGCGCGACGCCGACCGGGGTGAGGTGGTCCGTGAGGGTCGGGCCGTCGACCTCCGCGCGCTCGACGGCGATTTCGACTTGAGTCCGAGAGCTGTGGCACGAGTCGTGCGTGGCGAGTCCCCGGACCCGGGGCCGGTCCACGACCACGTCGGCGTGATTACCGCGACCGTCAGCGTCTCGCCGCGGGCCGCCCTCGCTGCCGGCGCGCGCTCGCGGGGTCACGCCGCCCCACAGGCCGAGGAACTCGCCGCGGTCCGCGAGCGCCTCGCCGAACTCGACCCGCCGGCGGTCGACCTCCGGCGAGCCCGCGAGCGCGTGGCGGACGCCAGCGACGCCGAGGCCGAGTGGCGCGAGCGCGTCGCCACGCTTCAGGGCCGCGTGCAGGCGCTCCGCGAGGTCGAGGACGATTCCGAAGACGTGGAGGCCGACTATGGAGAGACGAAGGTCGACCTGGAGAGCGCGGAGGCCGACCTCGCCGAGGCCACGCGCCGTCTCTCAGAAGTCGAGACCGAGCGCATCGCCGCCAAGCAGGCGCTGGCCCGCGCCCGCGAGCGAGCGCGCGAGCATCGCGAGACGCGACGCGAGCGACTGCGGTTGGAGGACCGCGCGGGCAACCTCCGCCGCGCCGCTCGTGATCACCTCGCCGAGCGCGTGAGCGAGGACTTCGAGGCGGCACGGGACGCGGTTCCCGAGGGCGATTTCTCGGAGGACGTGAGAACTGCGCTCGCGGTTGCCCGCGTCGCGGAGCTGGACGCGCCCGTGGTGGTGGCCCGCGGTGCGGACCCCTTCGAGATGCCCGCGGCGGCAGTCCGATGGCTCGACGCTCCGGTACTTCGGGTTTGAGCGACGAACGTTTGAGTCGCGAACTGGTGTGGGGTTGCGGTATGGTGTGGTGTAGTGCGGCGTGGGTGCGGTGGGATGCGGTGCGGTTGTGGCGTGGTTGCGGTGTGGTGCGGTTGCTGTGCGGTGACTCCTAGGCTCAAGCAGTAGTTTGCTTCGACGTCGCGTCTAATTCTGTTGTGAAGAGATTGGCAGCTAGCTACTGCCGAGGCATATGAGAACCGCAACCGCACAGCACCGCGACCGCGGGCCTCAGACCTCCCCAGCCTCCTGCGCTTCTCACTTCGTTGCGATGCTCGTCCCTCGCGCGATTTGGCGCGCCACGGAGGGCGCGCCAGCGCGCGCCGAGGTGGATGATGAGGCCGGCGCGCGCCGGGGTCGAATGTGGAGTTCGCGTATACCGAGAAAGCTGAGCTCCCGAAATCGTCCCGTGTTACTCTCGATTCACACGTATTTTTATCACCGATGGGGCGACGAAACCGGGCCATGGTGAACCTCGACTGGCGCGTCGAATCGCGCGCCGGAGTCTCGCTGGTGACGCTCGTCGTCGAGAACCCGACACCGACCCCGCGCCGCGTTCGAGTCGCCAACCGACTCGACGGCCCGATTCGGCCGCCGCGGCGTGAGGGCGTCCCAGAGGCCGGGTGGGACGACGGCGGCTTCGAGGGCGTCGTCGCGGCCGGGGCGACCCGAGCGCTCGGCTACGCCTGCCCCGCACCGCCCGCCGAGCCCCCGGCCGAACTCGTCTGGACCGAGCGCGCCGGGGAAACCGAACGTGCAGGAAAAACTGAGGATCGAGACGGTGGCCCCGTCGCTTCGGAGGCCACGCCCGAGGGCGTCGTGCGCGCGCTCGGAACTGCGCGCCCGCCCGCGGACGCCGTGCCCGCCTCGCTCCCCGAGCCACGCTCCGCGTCCGCGATCCCCGACGCCGTGGCGTCGTGGCTGACGGCGGTCGAAGAGCGCGCGGCCGACGATGATGGGGATGGCGACGAACTCACGGCCGACGATAGCGCGGCCCTCGACGCCGTCGCCCATAGAATCGAGGCGCTTCGCTCGCGAGAAAGCGAGCCTTCGCCCGCCGACTCGGGGAGGTCGCCGTGATCCTCGCGGTCGCGGGCGGGAAGGGCGGCGTCGGCAAGTCGACGGTCGCGCTCAACCTCGGCGCGGAACTCGACGCCGTGGTCGTGGACGCCGACCTCGCGATGGCCGACCTCGCGGCCGGGCGTGGTCCCGACCTCCACGACGTGCTTGCCGGGCGGGCCGCGCCCCTCGAAGCCGTGCGCGAGGACGGTCCCGTCGCGCTGCTCCCGTGCGGGCGCACACTTGCGGGTGCGCGGGCGGCCGACGCGCGGCGACTCGTCGAGACTGTCGAAGCGGTCGCCGAGGCGTACGGCCGCGTGGTCGTCGACTCGCCCGCCGGGATGGCCGCAGACGCGGGGATGCCCCTGCTGGCGGCCGACGCTGCGGTGCTGGTCGCCGCACCCCGGGAGTACGCGCTGGCCGACGCCATCCGGACGCGCGAACTCGCCCGGGAACTCGACGCCGGACTGGCCGCGGTGGCACTGAATCGGACCGCGGGTGCCTGCCGAATCACGAGCGCCTCTCGGACCGAATCGACCGATTCGGTCCGAGAGGCGCTCGGCGCACCGGTCGTGGCGATTCCCGACGACGACAGGGTCCGGCGCGCGCAGCGACAGGGTTGGCCAGTGTCGGTGCTCGCGCCCGACAGCACCCCCGCTGATCGGTTCCGTGAACTCGCGCGAGAAGTCGACGACGTCCGTCAGTTCCGCGAGTCCTGAGACGCGACCGTCACTCTTCGGGTCCTGTGTCGCGCCCGTCACTCCGTCAGATCCTGATACGCCGACCGGAGCGTCACGGTCGTCACGTCCGCTACCGCGGCGATCTCCTTCTGGGTCATCTGATGGCGGGTGTCGAGCGCCGCGAGGTAGAGACACGCCGCCGCGAACCCGCCGGGGTCCCGTCCGGAGAGCAGGTTCTCCTCGTACCCGCGTTCGACCAGCCGGGCCGCCTCCTGCTCGACCTCGGTCGGGAGGCCGAGCTTGCTGGCGAACCGCGGCAGGTACTCTCGGGGGTCGACCGGCCCGGTCGGCAGCCCGAGTTCGCGGTTCATCACGTCGTAGGCGGTCTTGAGCTCGCTTCGGGTCGCGCGGGCGGCGTCCAGCACCTCGTCGAGCGTGCGCGAGACGGCTGCGGTCCGGCAGGTCGCGTACACCGCCGCCGCGGCGAACCCCTCCAATGACCGACCGCGGAGCAGGTCCTCGGACTGGGCAGACTCGAACAGGACGCACGACCGGTCGCGCACGTTCTCCGAGAGAGTCAGCGAACCCACGAGCCGCCGGATCTCCGTGAAGGCGTACACCTGATTTCGGTTGGTCTTCGAGCCGATGCGGGCGCGCTCGTGGTGCTTGCGCATCCGGGCGACCCGCCGACGCTTGCGTCCCGTGAGCCGGAGGTCGCTGGAGTGACCGATCTCGGTCGAGAGCCCCCGGTCGTGGCGCGAACGGGTGAGCGGCGCGCCGGTGCGCTTCTTGTGGCTGTCGTCGTCGCCGAACGACCGCCACTCGGGGCCGCGGTCGATGCGGTCCTCCGACACCACGAGGCCGCAGTCGGCGCAGACCGTCTCGTCGCGGTCGGAGTTCAGTCGTCCGTCGCACTCGGGGCACGTCCGTGCTGTCGCGCGTGCTTTGCTCATCACGGTCGAAACTTCGGCCGATATCGTATTTAAAGAACGGACGATAGCGGGGAAAACGCAGGAGAGCACGGCCACGAACCTACCGGTAACCGGTAGGCTCCTCGCGGACCGCGTAGCGATTCCTCCGCAGGCAGATTATCAATCACGATAAGTTAGGGCGAAATTTAAGTCGGAGAGCGACCAACCCTCGACCGTGACGCTCTCGGACATCGCGGACGGGCTGGAGGTGACCACCGAGCAGTGCGACCGCGGCGTCGCGTCGGTCGACGCCACCGCGGACGGCGAGGCGGGGCTCCGGGAGCGACTCGCGGAGTTCGCCGACGACCTCCCATGCGACGCCGCCTCGGCCGCGACCGTCGTCGAGGGCCACGTCGCAGGAAGTGCCGTCGGCGAGAGCGCACGCGCCGCGGGCGTCCCACCCGTCACGGCGGCCAAGACGCTGCACCTGCTCGGCTGCGAGGGCGTCTCGCCGCTGACGCCCGACGCCCACCGCATCGTCCGGGACTGGCTGTCGGCCGACCTCTCGCGAGCCGAGGCGACGGAACTCGCCGGCGCGACCGAGACGGAGTTCGCGCTGGCGGCGTTCGTCGAGACCCACGAGCCGATTCCGGGTGCAAGCGACGTCGTGACGGGCGCGCTCGCACCGGACGGCGACGCTGCGGTCGAGAAGCGCGACGCGCTCGCGGGCGCGACGGGCGACGCGAGCGAACTGCTGTCGCGGCAGTAGCGTGAACGACCGCGAAATCACGCTCGGACACGCCGACAATCAGGACAGCGCGTCCGGCAGGAACTCCTCGCCGTCGAGATCGAGCAGTCCCGACTCCTCGAACTCCAACTCCAGTTCCGCGTCGAAGACGACCTCGGCCGTCCGAGCGACCGCCGGCGCGAATCCATCCTCGGGGTCTGCACTGGCGTCCGAACCGCCGACGCTGGCCGGCACGTCCTCGACGCTCGTCGCGTCGCTCTCCGGAATCGCGGCGTCGGCGCTCCGGAGCGGGTGGTCCTCGGAGCCCGAATCCCAGTCACCCTCGACGCGATTCGCGATCACGGCGTCCACGCTCGCGCCTACGTCAGCCACCCGTCCGCGGGTGCGAGCGAGTGCGTCCACGCCGCGCTCGCTCGCGGGTGCGACGACCGCCACGCGATCTGCCGCCGTGACCGCGGCGACGGCCTGATTCGCGGCGACCGGCGGCGCGTCCACGAGCACGTGGTCGAAGTTCTCGCCGGCGTCGTCGAGCAGGGCCTCGAATCGCTGGGCCGCGTCGGCGGTCTTGGCGCGAGCGAGGCGCTCGAACGGTGCGTGCGCCGGGCAGAGTTCGAGCCGCCCCGGCAGGTCGGCGGTGACGGAGTGCTCGCGCAGGCCGTCGGCGAGCGAGCGGTCCGCCTCCGCGACGAGAAGGTCGGTCAGGTCCGGGTCGATCCTGTCGGGGACGTGGCGGGACAGTCCCTCGGTGGCGAAGGCGGCGTCGAGGATCGCGACCTCGCGGCCGTCGCGCGCGAGCGTCGCGCCGAGCTCCACGGCGAGTCTGGTCGTGCCCGCGCCGCCGGTCGCACCGACGAGCGCGGCAGTCGTTGCGTCCATTAATTCGATCTTACCTCTCTATAATATAAAAGGGTGCGCTTCGGCGGATTCGTTCCCGGCGCAGTCGTCGCTCAGTCTCGCTGATTGTGTATCTTCTCGGCGATCTCGTCCAGCTTCGCGTCGCTCAGGTCCGGGCGCTCGCCGACGATGGCGTGGATGGGCCGCCCGCCGTCGTCCTCGAATCGCGGGATGATGTGGCCGTGGACGTGGGGAACCTCCTGTCCGGCTGCCTCGCCGTCGTTGAACGCCACGTTCGCGCCGTCGGCGTCGACCGCGTGCTGAACCGCGGTGTTGAGTCGGTGGAGCGCGCCGAACACGTGGGCCGCCACGTCCTCGGGCGTGTCTTCGAGCGTCTCGTGGTGCTCCTTGGGGATGACGAGCGTGTGGCCCGGCGAGAGGGGATTTGCGTCGAGGAAGGCCTTAGCGGTGTCGTCTTCGAAGACGGTCCGGCTCGGGATGTCGCCGTCGACTATCTGGCAGAAGATGCAGTCGTCGTTGCTCATGGCTCTGTCGGGGTGTTTGGCGGCCCGGCGTATCAAGGTTGAGGCTACCACAGGGTCGAGGCTACGGCGGACTCGACTATCGCTCGCGCTCCGTGCGGTCCTCGGCATTCTCCAGCGTCTCGGTGTCGAGCAGTCGCTCCACCTTTCGCTCGAACTGCTCGTCGGTGAGGTCCCCACGCGCATATCGACTCCTGAGCGTCTCCAGCGCATCGCGATGGTCCGATTCGACCGGTTCGTCGGTCGCTGCGGATCGCACGGCCGTCCTGTTTCGTCTCGCATCCCGTCTCGATTCGTCCCGTTCCATCTCGTCTCGCGCTCCCGCTACCGATTACAGCCCCGACTGCACAACCGAACCCAATTTAACTCCGTAGAGGTACAGAAGAGATATGAGCAGGTTCGGTGAGGTCGACGAGCAGTACGACCCCGATACCGTCGAGGACCGGGTGTTCTCGTACTGGGACGAGGTCGACGCCTACGAGAAGACGGTGGAGCACCGCGAGGGCGAGGAGAGGTTCTTCTTCGTGGACGGGCCGCCGTACACCTCCGGCGCGGCCCACATGGGCACGACGTGGAACAAGACGCTGAAGGACGCCTACATCCGGTACCACCGAATGCTGGGCTACGACGTGACCGACCGGCCGGGCTACGACATGCACGGTCTGCCCATCGAGACGCGGGTCGAGGAGAAGTTGGGCTTCGAGAACAAGAAGGACATCGAGGAGTTCGGCGAGGAGAACTTCATCGCCGAGTGCAAGTCGTACGCCGAGGAGCAACTGGAGGGCCTGCAGTCGGACTTCCAGTCGTTCGGCGTCTGGATGGACTGGGAGAACCCGTACAAGACGGTCGACCCCGAGTACATGGAGGGCGCGTGGTGGGGGTTCAAGCAGGCCCACGAGCGCGGCCTCGTCGAGCAAGGCCAGCGCTCCATCTCGCAGTGCCCGCGCTGCGAGACCGCCATCGCGAACAACGAGGTCGAGTACGAGGACGTCGAGGACCCCTCGATCTACGTGAAGTTCCCGCTGCGCGACCGCGAGGGCTCGCTGGTCATCTGGACCACGACCCCGTGGACCATCCCCGCCAACACCTTCGTCGCGGTCGACGGCGAGGTGACCTACCAGCAGGTCCGCGCCGAAAAAGACGGCGAAGAGGAAGTCCTGTATCTTGCGAAGGCCTGCGTCGAGGACGTTCTGAGCGAAGGCCGCTACGACGACTACGAGGTCGACGCCGAGTTCACCGGCGAGGAGATGGTCGGCTGGACGTACGACCATCCCCTGCGCGAGGAGGTGCCCGACCACCCCGACGGCGAGGACGCCCTGCAGGTGTACACCACCGACTACGTGGAGGTCGACCGCACGGGGCTCGTCCACTCCGCGCCCGGTCACGGTGAGGAGGACTTCGAGCGCGGCCGCGAACTCGGCCTCGACATCTTCTGCCCGGTCGACGGCGACGGCGTGTACGACGACAGCGCCGGCGAGTACGCCGGCCAGTTCGTCAAGGACGCCGACGACGAGATCATCGCCGACCTCGAGGAGAAGGGGCTGATGCTCCACGCCGGGACCACCACGCACAGCTACGGCCACTGCTGGCGGTGTGACACCGGCATCATCCAGATCGTCACCGACCAGTGGTTCATCACCATCACGGACATCAAAGACGAACTGCTCGACAACATCGAGGACAGCGAGTGGCACCCCCAGTGGGCGCGGGACAACCGCTTCCGGGACTTCGTGGAGGACGCGCCCGACTGGAACGTCTCCCGGCAGCGCTACTGGGGCATCCCCATCCCCATCTGGCTGCCCGAAGACTGGGACGGCAGTATGGAGACTGCCATCGTCGTCGGCGACCGCGAGGAACTCGCCGAGCGCGTCGATCAGGACGTCGACCCGGACGAGGTCGACCTCCACAAGGGGACGGTCGACGATCTCACCATCACGGTGGACTCCACCGAGGCGGAGGACGCCGCCGAGGACGGCACGACCTACACCCGCGTCGGCGACGTGTTCGACGTGTGGCTCGACTCCTCGGTCGCGTCGTGGGGCACCCTCGACTACCCGAGCGAGCAGGAGAACTTCGACGAGCTCTGGCCCGCCGACCTCATCATGGAGGCCCACGACCAGACCCGGGGCTGGTTCTGGTCCCAGCTCGGCATGGGGACCGCCGCGCTCGGCGAGATCCCCTACGACGAGGTGCTGATGCACGGCTACGCCAACATGCCCGACGGCCGCGGCATGTCCAAGTCCAAGGGCATCCTCGTCGACCCCCACGAGGTCATCGAGGAGTACGGCACCGACCCGATGCGGCTGTTCCTGCTGTCGGCGAACCCGCAGGGCGAGGACATGCGCTTCTCGTGGGACGGGACCGAGGCGATGCAGCGCGACCTCAACATCCTCTGGAACGTCGTCCGATTCCCGCTGCCGTACATGCGACTCGACGAGTTCGACCCCGAGGAAACCACGCTGGAGGACGTGGACGACGACCTCGAACTCGTCGACGAGTGGGTGCTCTCGCGGCTCCAGACCGTCGAGGACGAGATGACCGCCCACTGGGACGACTTCCGGCAAGACAAAGCGCTGGACGTGCTGCTCGACTTCGTGGTCGAGGACGTCTCGCGGTTCTACATTCAGGTGGTTCGCGAGCGCATGTGGGACGAGGCCGACAGCGCGAGCAAGCGGGCGGCGTACGCGACCTTCCACGAACTCCTCTCGGAGCTCGTCGCGCTGTTCGCGCCGTACGCGCCGTTCGTCGCCGAGGAACTCTACGGCAAGCTCACGGGCGAGACGGGCTACGACTCCGTCCACATGCTCGAGTGGCCCGAGCCAGACGAGTACTGGCGCGACGCCCGGCTCGAGACCGACGTGACGCTCCTGCGGGCCGTCGAGGAGGCCGGGTCGAACGCCCGCCAGCAGGCCGAGCGCAAGCTCCGCTGGCCCGTCCAGCGCGTGGTCGTCACGGCCGCCGACGAGCGAGTCGTCGAGGCGGTCGAGCGCCACGGCGACCTGCTGGCCGACCGGTTGAACGCCCGCGAGATCCAGCTCGTCGACCCCGGCGAGGACTGGGGCGAACTCCACTACAGCGCGACCGCGGACATGAGCGTGCTCGGGCCGGCGTTCGGCGACGACGCCGGGCGCGTCATGCAGGCGCTCAACGACGCCGAGGTCGCCGAGCCCACCCTCGCCGCGCTGGAGAGCGCGGTCGAGGACGCGACTGGCCTCGACGCGGGCCTCACCGACGAGATGGTCGAGGTCGTCCGAGAGACGCCCGAGGGCGTCACCGGCGTCGGGTTCGACACCGATGGCGACCGGCGCGGCGTCGTCTACGTCGACACCCAGCTCAGCGAGGACATCGAGAGCGAGGGGTACGCCCGCGAGGTCGTCCGCCGCGTCCAGGAGATGCGCAAGGAGATGGGTCTGGACATCGAGGAGCGCGTGCGCCTCGACCTCGACATCGCCGACGACCGCGTCGCGGACCTCGTGGCCGAGCGCATGGACCTCGTCCGCGAGGAGGTCCGCGCCGACGAGGTGGGTGCGGTCGAGGACGGTCACCGGAAGACGTGGGAGGTCGAGGGCGTCGAGATGGAGATCGCGGTCGCCCCGCTGGCAGAAGCCGAGGCCTGAGACGGCTGCCATCCACGTTTTCGCAGTCCCGTGTAGTCACAATCAATTCTCTCACTGCGTCCCGCGAACCCCGAGCGCGTCGGCGAGATCGCCAGCCACGTCCCTGATGGCCTCGCGAGCCCGGTCGACATCGCGGAACGTCATGAAGCCGTGGACCATGTCCTCGTAGTTCTCGTAGCGCGTGGGAACCTCGTCGCGGACGAGCTGTTCGGCGTAGGCCCTGCCGCCGTCGCGCAGCGGGTCGAACCCGGCGGTGACGACGGTTGCGGGGGCAACGCCAGACACGTCACCGGCGTTCGTCGGGTCGGCGTAGGGGTTGCGCTCGTGGACCTCGCTCTCGTAGTAGCAGTCCCGGAACCACTCCAGATCGGCCTCGTCGAGGACGATGCCAGCGTTCTCTTCGACGGACTGTTGGCCCTCCTCGACCCCGATACCCGGGTAGAGGAGCGCCTGATACTCGATCTCGGGACCGTCGCGCTCGGTGGCCATGAGCGCGGCGACCGCGGCGAGCGCCCCGCCGGCGGAGTCGCCCGCGACCGCGATCTTGCCGTCGCCGTTCACCGCGTCGGGGTTCGCGGCCACCCACTCGACGGCGGCGTAGGCGTCCTCGACCGCCGCGGGAAACGGATGCTCGGGTGCGAGCCGGTAGTCCACCGAGAGGACGGCACAGTCGCTTGCGCGCGTGAGATGCCGGCAGAGCCACTCGTGGGTGGCGATGCTCCCGAGGACGTACCCGCCGCCGTGGAAGAAGACGACCGTGGGGAACGGCCCGTCCGCGTCCGGGAGGTAGAGCCGGGCGTCGAGGTCACCGGCGGGGCCGGGAATCGTCCGGTCGACGGTCGCCCCGACGGCCGGAACGTTGCGGTTCTGAATCCACACCGTCGCGCGGCTGAGGAGACGGAGTAGCTTGAGGCCGCGGCGGCTGTGGGGCATCGGTATCCGTTGTTGACGTTCGACCGCTTGCTCGGCCTGCGGGTCGATCTCGTCGGCACGCATACCTGACGGTTGTTCGAGCCGAGACTAAGACTCTCCGGTCCGAGTACCTCTCTGTTGGCGGCTACGACAGCAGAACTACACTCCTCGAACGAGTACCGGTCGGGGTAGCAAGGGACGAACGGGGGAGTCCGAAAGAGTCGAACCTACAACCTCTCGGCGAGCACCGGCGCGACCGACACCTCGCTCACCGGCCGCTCGATGGTGTCGGTCCCGTAGATCGCCCCGACGCCAGCTCGCGAGAGCTTCGAGAACGCGTCGGCGGCGAGCATCGGGTGGACGCAGGTCACGAACACCCTGCTCGCGCCTCGCTCCTGCAGGATCTCGACCGCGCCGGACATCGTCGACCCCGTGGCGATGATGTCGTCGGTGACCACCACGTCCCGGCCCGCCACGTCGGCGTCGCTGGGAGAGAGTTCGACCTCCGAGCCCGACAGCCGCTCCTTCTCGAAGTAGTCGACCTCGCCCGTGCCGTACGAGTCTCGGACCGCCTGCGCGATGTCGAGCGCGCCGTCGTCCGGCGAGAGAAAGAGGGGGTCGGCGAGGGCCGCTGGGAGGGGTTCGGCGAGTCGGCCCGCGGCCCCGACGGGTTCGGCGGGCACCTCGAAGAAGTCACACACCGCGTTCTCGTGGGGGTCGACGGTCAGCACGCGGTCGGTCCCCGGGGAGATCGCCCGGGCCATCGCTCGCGCCGAGACGGGATGGCCCGCCTCGAACGCCTCGTCCTGTCGGGCGTAGCCCATGTACGGAAGGACGGTGACGACCTCGCGAGCACCCCACTCGCGGGCGGCGTCCTGCAACTGGAGCAGTTCCACGAGGGCGTCGCTGGAGGCAGTCGAGGCGACGACCACGGCCCGGCCGCCGTTGAGGTCCGCCACCTCGGGCGCGCTCGCGAGCAGTTCGCCGTCGGGGAAGCGCTCGTACTCGACGCCCGCGAGCGGTACACCGAGTTCTGCGGCCAGTTCCGCCGCGAGCACCTGCGAGGCGGAGCCGCTGAGGATCATATCCGAGGGGTGGACGCCGGGGGGTAAATCGGTTTTCACTTCAGCCGCCGCAGTCGCGGTCCCCGGTCAGGGCGCGGCGACCCCCCGGACCCCGCGCAATCCGAGGATCTGGTAGTTCCAGCCGTCGCCGACCGATAGCAGGAACGTGCCGTCCTCGGTGACCGCGTATGCGCCCGTCGGATCGGTTTCGCCGTGATCGAGCGCGATGACCTCGCCGTCCACCGGCAACTCTACCTCGTGCCATTCGACCCCGTCTGCACCTCGGTCCTCGCGTGCGAGCAAGCGGCCGTCCGCGCGTGCGGCGTGCGCCCACTCGGGAATCCCAGCCACTCCTTCCGTCGACTCCTCCACGGATCCCCCCGCCGACCGCTCTCCGGCGCTGACCGCCCGGAACTCACCCTCGAGTTCGTCCAGCCAGCCGTTGCCGAGCCGGTACAGCCCGTCCGCGGTCGCGGCCCGCGGCGCGCCGCGGGCCGCGACCGCGCGGGCGTCGTCGAGGCCGACGTGTCGGAGGCTCGTACCGGTGACTCGATAGACGCCCGATTCCGCGGCGAGGAAGTCGCCGTCGATGGCTCGCACGTCGTCCAGTTCGCCGAGAGTGGTCCAGTCGTGACTGTCGCCGCACTCGATTCGGCCGTCCTCGTGGGCCACGAGCAGGTCCCCGTCCGAGAAGCCGACCGCGACCGCCGGGCCGACTCCGAGCGCTTCGAACTCGGTGTCGTCCTCCCCGGCGGTGCCGACCAGCACGTCCTCGTCGGTCGCGACCGCGACGCGGCCGTCGCTCCCGGCTGCGTCGCGGGCCGAGCACTCGCGAGCGAGGCCGAATTCGCCCACGAGGTCGTCGGAGGTGTCCACGCGGGCCACGCCGAACTCGCCGACCACGTAGACGGGCCTCGGCCCCTCGCTGGCGTCGTACACCCGCTTCTCGTCGATGCTGATGCCCATACTCGGAGTGGCGGCGGCGAGGCGTGAAAGCTTTCGGATTTGCGGCGTAATTTCGGAGAGGGAGCTACCGTCTCTGTGATTCGCGAGAAGCTAGCTATTGCTTGAGCCTCTGAGAACCGCACCGCACGGCACCGCGACCGCACCGCACGACACCACCTGGTACCGCGACCGCCCCGCACGACACCGCAACCGCACCGCGCCCCGTACCTCCCCGCCGCGCTCGCGCAGTATTGCGCGAGCGCGGCGCATCCTGTGGTCTGATGAGTTCGACGCGTTCCCGGGGGAATGGTTCACGGGCGCGGGACGGAATGTCGGCGAAACCTCGGTACGACAGCCCTCCGGCCTGGTCGCGGCGACCAGTAACTTTTACACTATTTCCGCATCTGAAAATAAGTCAGAAATCCGACCGGAGGAACGCTGCTCGTGGTCGCGCTCCGGAATAACTTTTGCCCGTGGGTCCTGACCCTCGCACATGAAAGTGTTCGGGTCCAGCGGCACTCGGGGGGTCGCCAACGAGGCGCTGACTCCCGAGTTCGTACTGAAGGTAGCCAAGGCGGCGGGGACGGTATGGCGGACCGAGCGCGTGGCGGTCGCTCGCGACACCCGCGCGACCGGGCGGATGCTCGCCGACGCGGCGGCCAGCGGGCTCGCCAGCGTCGGCGCGGACGTCGACCGCCTCGGCGTCGTCCCCACGCCCGGCCTGCAGGCGTACGCCGAGCGTGAGGGCGTCCCCGCGGTGATGATCACCGCCTCGCACAACCCGCCGCAGTACAACGGCGTCAAACTGGTCGGCGCGGACGGCGTGGAACTCGCCGTCGAGGAGTTAGAGCGCATCGAGCAGAAGTTCCTCGCCGAGACGTTCGAGACGGCGGCGTGGAGCGCGACCGGCGAGAGCAGAGCCGTCGAGGGCGTCCGCCGGGCGTACGTCGACGCGCTGCTTGAGGCGGTCGACCGCGAGACCATCGCCGACGCCGACCTCACCGTGGCGCTGGACCCGGGCCACGGCGCGGGCTCGCTCACCAGCCCGGAGTTCTTCCGGAAGCTCGGCTGTCGCGTCGTCACCGCCAACAGCCAGCCTGACGGCCACTTCCCCGGCCGCGACCCCGAACCCGTCCCCGAGAACCTCGGCGACCTCGGCCGACTCGTCGAGGCCACCGACGCGGACGTGGGCGTCGCTCACGACGGCGACGCCGACCGCGCCATCTTCTACGACGAGAACGGCGAGTACGTCGAGGGCGACGCCACCCTCGCGGCGCTCGCGGCCGCGGAACTCGACCCCGGCGACTCGGTCGTCTCGGCGGTCAACGTCTCCCAGCGCCTCGTCGACGTGGCCGACGATCAGGAGGCGTACCTCGAACTCACGCCCATCGGCTCGACCAACCTCATCACTCGCATTCGGGAGCTCCGCGACGCGGGCACCTCTGTCCCGGTCGCCGGCGAGGGCAACGGCGGCATCTTCTTCCCGAACTACCGGCTGGCTCGCGACGGGGCGTTCACCGCCGCACGATTCCTCGAACTGCTCGCCGACCGCCCGGCCAGCGAGGTCGTCGCGCCGTACGACGGCTACCACAACGTCCGGGTCAACATCGCCTACGACACCGACGCCGAGCGCGACGCCATCCTCGGCGCGGCCGAGCGCGAGGCCGAGCGGAGCGAGGCCGACACCACGACGCTGGACGGCTACCGCATCGACTACGGCGACGCGTGGGTGCTGGCCCGCCCGAGTGGGACGGAGCCGATGGTCCGCATCTACGCCGAGGCCCGAGATACGGCTCGGGCCGAGGAGCTAGCGACCGAACTGGAGGGGAAGCTCCGGGCCGCGAAGGACGAGGTCTGATTATACGCCGCTGACACGGGTATCGACTACAACCAGCTCTCGAAGTATCTCGACCGGCTCTCCCGGCTTCGGTTGGTCGAACAGCGCGTGCCGATAACCGAACGGAAAGAGCGGAGCAAACGGAGCCAGTATCGCATCCGTGACCCGTTCTTCCGATTCTGGTTCCACTTCGTCTACGGTACCGGCGATCGGTACGACGAACTCGGCGACGACGCCTTCGAGACGCTGATCGAACCGGAGCTGGCGGACTTCGTGAGCAGGCCGTTCGAGGAGCTGTGTCAGTCCGCCCTCCGAACGCTCTACCCGGAGTACACCGTCACGGACACCGGCCAGTGGTGGTACGAGGATCACGATATCGACGTGGTCGGACTGACGACGGGAGATACGCTGATCGCCGGCGAGTGCAAGTTCCAGCAGTCACCGCTCGGATACGACGCGCTCTCGAAGCTCCAGCGTCACGTCGACGAACTGCGATGGACGCCCGACGACGGCTCGGACAGGGTCGAGCAGTACGCGCTGTTCTCCCGTCGCGGGTTCAAACGGTCGGTCGAGGAGGCCGCCGAGGAGCGCGACGACCTCCGACTGTTCACGGTCGAAGACGTCGTCGAGGCGCTGAACGCCTGATCCCCGTCGTTTCTACCGGAGTCAACGTATCTACCGGACTCAACGAATCACCGCTCCGGGTACTCGTCCAGCGCGGCCTCCAACCGCTCCTTCCCCTCGCGCAACTCCGTCAGTTCGTCCTCGACCGCGCCGCTCGCCACCTTCTCGCGCTCGGCCTCGGAGAGTTCGGTCTTCGCCTCCGCGGCGGTCCGCAGCCGCTCGAACCGGGCTTCGTCGCGGACGACCGACTGGACCTCCCGCAGGGTCGCGACCACGTCCTCGTCGGCGAACCGCGAGACGACCGACACGAGTTCGTCGACGCGCCAGCGCAGGTCGGCGGCCGACTTCGGCGGCCAGTCGAGTTGGAGCGGACTGGCGTCGAGGCGTTCGAGGTACGTCTGGTTGGTCGCCACCGCGCGCTTGAGCGCGGTCGCGTCGTCGACGTAGTGGTCGAGCTTCGAGTTCGAGTAGCCGGCGTACTTCAGCAGGTCCGGGATGGTCTCGGTCCCGGCTTCGCTCGACTCGACGTACTCCTTGAGGTTGTCGGGCGGTTCGCGGTACTCGACAAGCGAGTAGTCACGGGTCGCGGCCACGAAGTCGAGCACCTCGCGAGCGCTGGCCTCGGACCTGAACTCGGCGAACGCATCGCTCACGGCCTCGTCGTAGCGCTGGAGGGGTTCGCGTATCTCCTCGACCGGGGCGTCGAGGTCGGCGTCGCCGAGTTCCAGCAGGCGCTCGCGGTCGGCGACCTCATCGGTCAGGTCGCCGATGGCCGACCGGATCTCGCGGCGGACCTGCCGGTAGTTTTCCCGGGCTTCGCGGCGCTCGTCGAGCAGCCCCGCCACCTCGCTCGCGGGCGCGAGGCCGTCGCGAGCGCGCTCGAAGTCGCCCTCGTTCAGTCGGTTCTTGTCGACGTGCTCCTTGGCGGCCTCGAAGGCCTCCCGCTCGGCCAGGTCGTCGGCCAAATTCTCGACCAGCGAGGTGAAGTTCGACTTGAACTCCATGAAGTTCTTGAAGTTCTCGCGGCCGGTGCCGGTGGCCTTGCCCTCGTAGCGGTCGAGCAGGTTGGTCGCGCGGTCGTGGGCGTCGGCGACCTGCTCGACGGTCTCCTCGCCGTAGTCGGCGATGCGCTCGTCGACTGCGTGGTACTCGTCGTCGGCCGCTTCGAGCGCGTCCAGCAGGTCGTCGGTCCGAGAGGTGGTCGTCGGGGGGTGGTTCGTAGAACTCATCACTCGTACACGTCGTCGGGGTCGAACAGTTTCTCGCCTGCCGTCTCGCCGTCGAGCGTCCGGTGGAAGCAACTCTCGTGGCCGGTGTGACACGCGCCGCCCTCCTGGTCGACCAGATAGAGGAGGGCGTCGCCGTCGCAGTCGACCCGCACGTCGCTGACGCGCTGGACGTGCCCGCTACTCGCGCCCTTCTGCCAGAGCTCGTCGCGGCTCCGCGAGTAGTAGTGGGCGAGCCCGGTCTCTCGGGTCTTTGCGACCGCCTCCGGACTGGCGTACGCGAGCATCAGCACCGCCCCGTCGTCGGCGCTCTGGGCGACCGCTGGAATCAGTCCCGTCTCGCCGAAGTCGAGGTCGACATCGAACTCGGCGCTCTCGCCCCCTTCGGGGCGTGCGGCGTCGCTCATGCCGTGGGGTTCGGCCTTCCCGGCGATATGCTTTGTGTGTCGGGAGTGGGGTATCGCGGAGGGAAATCGTCCCGCTTCGAGCATAGCAGTCCCAACTCGGCCGGCGGTTGCGGGCGGTCGCGCGTGTAGAACTATTCAATGGACTCGTCTACGCGGATTCGAGGGTACATGTAGTTCGGCGTCGTCCCGGTGAGCCATGACACGGTGGCGGCTCGTCGTCGGGGTGGTGGTGCTCGCACTGTTCGTCGTCGCGGTACCGGTCGCGCCGGTGCTCGCGCAGGACGGCGGAGATTCGGGCGGGGCGGACGACGCCGGTGGGGAGGCGGGCGAGGAGAGCGAAGGCGGCATCGAAGGAGCGATTCAGTCGGTCGTCGAAGGGCAGGGGCTCCTCGGCGCGGTACTCGTGTTGTTGGCCGGCGCGCTCCTGCTGACCGCCTGCGTCGAGAAGCTCATCAGCTACCTGACTCGCGCAGCGCTCGGGCTGAAGACGTCGCTGTTCGCGCTCGCCATCCTCTTCACCGGGTTCGAGTTCGACGACACGATTCTGGCGCTCGTCCTCTCGGCGGGCGACCTCGAAGGGGCCGCGCTCGGGACGGCGCTCGGCACCGGCCTCGCCATCGTCGGCGTCACGCTCGCGCTCGCGGCCGTGGTCCGCCCGTTCCCGGTGGACCTGCCGGCCGACTACGTCGCGCTGTTCGCGCTCGCCCCGCTGGTGCTCGTCCCGTTCGTCCTCCTCGGGACGCTGACGTTCGTCCACGGCCTCGCGCTGCTGGGCTTTTTCGTCCTGACGTTCGGCTACATTCTGGTCCGGGAACAACGCCGGGACGTGCCCGTGTTCCGGAACACCGACCTCGGCGAACAACTCCGCTCGGACGGCGGGTCGGCGACGGTCGAGAGCGCCGCCGGGCCGGCAACGGTCGAGGGCGACGGCGGCTTCACCGGAGACGCTGCGTCCGCCTCGGTGGCAGACATCCCGGAGGACCGCCTCGTTCGCGGTCGCCCCGCAGCGGGGTGGCTCTGGCTCGGGCTGGCCGTCCTCGCGCTGGTGGGCATCGTCGCCGCGTCGATGCTGCTGGAGGCCGGTTCGGAGGTCGTTATCGAGGGGTTCGGCATCGAGGGGACCGTCTTCGGCGCGACCGTCCTGACGCTGATCCTCACGTTCGAGGACGTGATGCTCACGCTCGAACCGGTCCGCCGGGGCGTGCCCGAGATCGGCGTCGGCAACGTCATCGGGAGCGTGCTGTTCTCGGTGACGGGCAACGTCGGCGTCATCATGCTGCTGAGCGACCTCGCCATCTCCGCGTCGGTGCTGACGTTCCACCTCCCGGCGGTGATCGTCGTGACCGCGCTCGCGGCGTCCTTCTTCTACGAGGGCCGCGTGAAGCGGTGGCACGGCGTCCTGCTGGGCGGCCTCTACGTCGCCTACTGGGCCATCGCGCTGGTCGTCTTCGGCGGGGTCCCGCTCGGCGGTTGAGTGCCGGTGAGAGCGCTTACTGGTCAGGCCAGCGCTCGATGTACACCGTCTCGTCGGTGTAGAATCGGACCACGTCGTCGGCCTGCGCGTGGAGGTCGCCGAAGAACGACGCCTTCCGGCCGCCGAAGTGGAAGAAGGCCATCGGTGCGGCGGTGCCCGCGTTGACCGCCAAATTCCCGGCCTCGGCGTCGTGTCGGAACGTGCGCGCCTCCGCGCCGCTCCCTGTGAAGAGGCTCGCGGCGTTGCCGAACTCGCTTCGGTTGAGGCGGGCGATCGCGTCGTCGAACGAGTCGTAGGAGTCGAGCGCGACGATCGGCCCGAACACCTCCTCGCGCGAGATGGCCATCTCCTCGCCGACGTCACCGAAGATGGTCGGCCCCAGGAAGTTCCCGTCCGGATAGCCCTCGACGGTCACGTCGCGGCCGTCTCGGAGCAGGTCGGCTCCGCCCTCCATCGCGTCCTCGACGAACGCTCGAACGCGCTGTTCGTGCTCGGGAGTGATGAGCGCGCCCATGTCGACGTCGTCGAGGCCGTATCCGACGGTCATCTCGTCGGCGAGTTCGACCAGACGCTGGCTGAACTCGTCGTACACCGACTCGTGGACGAGCACCACGTCGTTGGCGAGACAGCGCTCACCGGCGCAGGCGCACGCCGAGGAGAGCGTCTTCTCGGCCGCGAAGTCCACGTCGGCGCTGTCCGAGACGAGGACGTGGTTCTTCGCGCCGCCCTGGGCCTGCACGCGCTTGCCGGCCGCCGCGGCGGTCTCGTAGACGTGTTTCGCCACGGGCGTCGACCCCACGAAGGAGACGCCGGCGACGCCCTCGTGGGTGATGAGTTCGTTCACCGCGTCCGCGCCTCCGTGGACGAGGTTGACGACCCCGTCGGGGAAGCCGGCCTCGTCGAGCAGTTCGAACATCCGCTCGGCGACGAGGGGGTCCCGTTCGGAGGGTTTCAGTACGAACGAGTTGCCCGTCGCGACCGCGTACGGGAGGAACCACAGGGGGATCATCCCCGGGAAGTTGAACGGGGTGACCGCGACGAAGGTCCCCAACGGCGTCCGGACCCCCGTCTCGTCGATGTTCGGGGCGGCGTTCGACACGTGGCCGCCCTGCATCATCGTCGGAATTCCGCACGCCACCTCGACGTTCTCGATCCCTCGCCGGAGTTCGCCCATGGCCTCCCCTTTCGTCTTCCCGTGTTCGCTCACGAGGGTCTCGGCGAGCTCTTCCTGGTGGTCTTCGAGCAACTGCTTGAACCGAAACAGGGGCTGGATGCGCTCTTCGACCGGCGTCTCCCGCCACTCCTCGAACGCTTCGTTTCCGACTTCGACCGCACGGTCGAGGTCGTCCGGGCTGCTGTAGGTCAGTTCCGCGAGCGGTTCCTTGGTGGCCGGGTTCACGACCGATTCACTGTCGGTACCCGTCGGTTCGGTCCACGCGCCGTCGACGTAGTTGCGGACGGTGTCCATCGTTCGGACATCGATTCGCCCCCTCTCGCCTTCAATATTTGGAATATGTGCGGAACTAGGCTCAAAGCCATAATAATATTCTATAGAAATGAGTATAGATGGGACAAAATTCTATCTCATATCGATAGGGCGGATAGAATCCGGGAAGTAGTGTGTCTCTTCCTCCGTCTTGGAACGCTGTCCGAACCGGTCGGGAAACCGAATCCGGTTTCGTCGCCTCTCGCACGCCTGTCCGGAACTCCCGCACTGAGCCGCGAGAGATGCGCTCTCGGTACTGGAACCGAGCGTCTTCGAACTATTTCTCGGATTCTCCGCGTTCTGGAACGTAATCTAGATGGGTTACCAATCAGGGGGACTTATGTGGCTGGCGGTCGGATTGGATCGTACTGTCTCCCAGAACTAGTGCAGTAGTCGGACCCTATCCGACAAACAATCTTTCACTCGAACGACGGCCAAACCCATGGACTCGACAAACCCTGCCACTGGACGACGCATCGAGACGTACGAAAGCGCGACCGCGGACGACGTGCAGGACGCGCTCGACCGCTCGGAATCCGCGTACGAGTCGTGGCGCGAGCGGGGACTGCGCGAGCGCGAGGCGCTGCTCGCCGACGCCGCGTCCGTCCTGCGGGAGAACGAAGAGCGGTACGCCAGCCTGATGACCGAAGAGATGGGCAAACCGATCTCGCAGGCGCGCGGCGAGGTCCAGAAGTGCGCGTGGCTCTGCGACCACTACGCCGAGTACGCCTCGGCGTATCTCGCGGACGACCACCATCCGAGTCCGCCCGGAACGACGGTCAAGACGAGTCACGAACCCCTCGGAACGGTGTTGGCGGTGATGCCGTGGAACTACCCGTTCTGGCAGGTGTTCCGGTTCGCCGCGCCGTACCTCACCGCGGGCAACGTCGGCATCCTCAAGCACGCCTCGAACGTGCCGGGCTGTGCCGAGGCCATCGAAGCGGTCTTCCGCGAGGCGGGGTTTCCCGACGGGGTCTTCCAGACGGTGCTCGCGCCGTCGGACCTCGTCGAGGACGTACTCCGGGACGACCGCGTGAAAGCCGCGACGCTGACCGGGAGCGGCCCCGCGGGTCGCGCCGTCGCGTCGACCGCGGGCGAGGAACTCAAGAAGACGGTGCTCGAACTCGGCGGCTCGGACCCGTTCGTCGTACTCGACGACGCCGACCTCGACGCCGCCGCGTCGGTCGGCGCGCAGGCGCGAAACCAGAACGGCGGTCAGTCCTGCATCGCGGCCAAGCGGTTCGTGGTCCACGCCGACGTGTACGACGAGTTCCTCGACCGGTTCGTCGACGAGGTGGAGTCGCTCGTGGTCGGCGACCCGACCGACGAGGAGACCGACGTGGGACCGCAGGCCCAACAGCATCTGGCAGACGAACTCCACGAGCAGGTGACCGAGAGCGTGGCGGCGGGCGCGACCGTCCTCACGGGCGGCGAACCGCTCGACCGCGAGGGCGCGTTCTATCCGCCGACGATACTCACGGACGTGCCGGAGGGCTGTCCGGCCGACAGCGAGGAACTGTTCGGGCCGGTCGCCGCCGTGTTCGAGGTCGAAAGCGAGGAGGAGGCGGTCGAGAAGGCCAACGACACCCGATTCGGTCTCGGTGCGAGCGTCTGGTCGGAGGACCGAGCGCGCGGCGAGCAGGTCGCTCACCGCATCGACGCGGGCTGCACCTACGTCAACCAGCTCGTGAAATCCGACCCGAGAGTCCCCTTCGGCGGCGTCGGGGAGTCCGGATACGGTCGGGAACTCTCGGAACCCGGCATCACCGAGTTCGTCAACCGGAAGACCGTCTGGGTCGAGTGAATCCGCGGCACGTTCGTCAGTGATCGGACGCGAACGCTCCCGCGTCGGCCCGAAACGCGCTATCGTTCTGCACCGAACTCGACTCGGTCGCTGGTCGCGCTTCGGAGCCGATCCCGGAGCTGGTCGCCCTCGGATTTCGGCACGCGAATCTCGAAGGCGACCCGCTCTTCGTACTCGGCGTCGAACTCCACGCCGTCGTCCCCGCTCGCGCTTTCGAGAATCCCGCGCACGGTACCCGAGTCGTCGTAGTCGACCGTCACCGAGAACTGCTCGCGCGGGCGCTCCTCGACGACTCCGGCGTCCGCGATGGCCTCCTTGACCGCTCGGGAGTACGCCCGGGCGAGGCCGCCGACGCCGAGGTTGGTGCCGCCGTAGTATCGGGTCACGACGACCACCGCGTTCTCGACGCCCTCCTGCTGGAGTACGTTGAGCGCGGGCTTGCCCGCCGACCCCGAGGGCTCGCCGTCGTCGTCGCCGTACTCCCGGAGGAGGTGGCCCGAATCGCCGCTCGACTCCCGGACCCGGTAGGCCGGCACGTTGTGGGTCGCGTCGGCGTACTCCTCGCGGATCTCGGCGACGAACGCCTCCGCGGTTTCGCGGCCGGCGGCCGGCCGGGCGTGGCCGACGAACTCCGACCCGCGAATCTCGAAGGCGGCCCGTCCGCGTTCGGCGAGCGTGCGGTAGGTCTCCTCGTCCATCGTTCGACTCGTAGGGGGTCCGGCTACTCAGGGGTTCCGTCCCGCGACGCTCGGTCTGGCTGTTTCTGGCGGAGTGGCTCTTCCGACAGCCCCGTCTCCCACGAACCTCACTCACTTCAGCTCGATCTTCCGCACGAAGTCGAGGTCCGTCAGGGCGTTGAGCACGTCGCCGGGCACGTCCTCGTCGGTGACCAGATACAGCCGCGGGTCGTCGGTGAACTCCGGGTCCTCGCTGATGGTCTGGCGGATGGAGATGCCGTTCTCGGCGAGCAGGGTCGTCACCTCCGCGACGATGCCGGGCTTCTCGGCGCTGGTCACGTCGATGGTCAGCACCGTCAGGTCGAGCACCGGCGCGAGGTCCATCAGGCTCGGGATCGAGGAGATGTTCTGGAAGATGCGCCGGAGCTGGTCGTCGGCGAGGATGGCGTCGGTGGTCGAGTCCACGACGCGCCGGTCCACGTCGATCTCGCGAGCGATCTGGGTGTTGGGGATCTCGATGCTCCCCGAGACGACCCGGCCCTCGTCGCTGACCGAGAAGCCCCGCTCTAGAAGGAGTCGGATGACCGCCTGCTGCGAGGGGCTTCCCTCGAACTTCCGCATGATCTCGTCGAACATCTATCGACCGGTAGTGTGTGGGCCGGGTGCTTAGTGGTGTTGCTCGGAAATGGAGGTTCGCGGCCGAGTCGGACGTTCAACTCCAGTTGTCGCCCTGTCGAACGGTTGAAACGGACGCAACGATTATATCACCAATCTTTGAATAGCCCCGGTAGACGTGTTCGAGTGCTCCAACATCGAATTCGGTTTTCCTGCGGTCGGGATTCTGGCCGTGCTGTGCAGTGTGCTCGGCCTGCAACTCGGCGGGGCGACCACGGAACTGCTCGACGCTCACGTCTCGGTCGCCGTCGCGCTCGCGCTGGGCGCGCTCGTCGCTACTGCCAGCGCTGCGCTCGGATTCTGGTTCGGGTCGACGCGGGACGGCGGCGAGTGACTACTCCAGTACTGCGAACCGGTCGGAAGCCGCGCCCGACTCCTGCGCCGGATCCGCGCACGAATATTGCGCTGCGCTCGCATCGTCCGCTACCTTGGAGAAGACGGCTGAGCGCGCCCGCAGGACCGTCGCTCTACAACTGCCCCTTCGTGCTCGCCACGTCGCTCCGGCGCTCGTCGATCCGCGTCGCGTCGTCGAGCGCCCGCGCGACCGACTTGAACGCAGCCTCGATCTCGTGGTGGGCGTTCTCCCCGCGAACCGAGACGTGCAGGGTCAGTCCGGCGTTCATCGCCAGCGACCGGAAGAAGTGCTCGGCCATCACGCTGGTCAACTCGCCCACGCGGTCCTGCGAGAACTCGCCGTCGAACTCGAACAGCGGTCGCCCGCTCACGTCCACGACGACCTCCGCGACAGCCTCGTCCAAGGGCACCGACCGGTCGGCGAAGCGCTCGATGGCGCGCTTCTCGCCCAGCGCCTCGTCGAACGCCTCGCCGAGCGCGATGGCCACGTCCTCGACGGTGTGGTGGTCGTCGATCTCCAGGTCGCCGTCGCAGCGCACCGTCAGGTCGAACAGGCCGTGCTTGGCGAGGCTCTCGAGCATGTGGTCGAAAAAGCCCACACCCGTCTCGACGGTGGCGTCGCCCTCGCCGTCCACGTCGAGGGTCACCTCGATGTCGGTCTCGGCGGTCTCACGGGTCACTGCGGCGGTTCGGTCGCTCATACGCGGGGATTGGCGCGGAGATACAAGGTCGTTGTCCTCTGCGCGAAAACTGATTCGTCGAATCCTCCGCTCTGTCGTCTCGTCTTTCTCTACACTGTTTCGTTTTTTAAACCACGGTGCGCGCGAGGAACGCGCGAGGGACGAACGACCGAGTGAAACGAGGGAGTGAGGAGGCTGGGGAGGTACGAGGTGCGGTGGCGAGTGCGGTGCTGTGTGGTTACTCATGTGCCTCGGCAATAGCTAGCTTCGTGACAGCATCCATTACTGTTGCACGGGTTCTGAGCTAGCTACTGCCTCGACCTAGGAGAGACCGCACAGCACCGCACCGCGACCGCACCTCGTCCTCCCCAACCGCTTGCGCTTCTCGGCCTTCGGCCTGCGATGCTCAGCCCTCGCGCGATTTGGCGCGGCATGAAGCCGCGCCAGCACGCGCCGGAATGGATGTTCAGACTAGCGCGTCCGAGTTGAAGATCGAGGCAGCGAGCAAACGACAGTCGACTCACCGAGCGCGGTGGGTAGTCGAAAAACGTACGACCGGCTACTCACACCCTCCTGAGCCTACACCGACTTTGCCGCTTCGAGCGTGAACTCGCCCTCGTACAGCGCGGTCCCGACGACCACTGCGGCGGCCCCGGCGTCGCGGAGCGCTCGCACGTCGTCGAGCGTGGCGACGCCGCCGGACGCCACCACCGGGATCTCGACGGCCTCGACGACCTCGCGCACGCGGTCGGTCTGGACGCCGGTGAGCTGGCCCTCCACGTCCACGTCGGTAAAGAGGATCGCGCCGGCACCCAGCTCCTCGTAGCGCGCCGCGGCCGCCGCGGGGTCCAGTCCCGTCCCCTCGGTCCAGCCCGAGACGACGACCTCGCCGTCCTTCGCGTCGAGGCTCACCGTCACCGCGCCGGGGTAGTCCTCCGAAATTTCGGTCACGATCTCGGGGTTCTCGACCGCCGCAGTCCCCAGAATCACGCGGTCGACGCCGCGGTTGAGCAGGTCGGTCGCGTCCGCGACGGTCCGGATGCCCCCGCCGAGCTGGACGTCCACGTCCACGGCGTCCAGAATCCGTTCGACCGCGTCGGCGTTGGCGCGCTCGCCGTCGAACGCGCCGTCGAGGTCCACGAGGTGGAGGGTCCCCGCGGCGCGGTCGACCCACCGCTCTGCGGCCGCGACCGGGTCGCCGTACGTCTTCTCGGTGCCGCGCTCGCCTTGAACCAGTTGGACGACCTCGCCGTCCTGCATATCTACTGCAGGGACGACCTCGAACTCGGGGAAGTGGCTCATGCGAGGTGGTAGGCGAAGCGGCGGTTAAAGGCTCTCCCTTCCGGCGAAACGCAAGCTGCGCCTTCCGGTCGTTTCAAGCCCCCGGCCACCAAATCCCCGGGCATGACTCTGGTCGCGTTCGACTTCGACGGCACGCTCTCGGACTCGGAGATGACGGTCCTGCTCGGCGAGCAGATGGGGGTCGCCGACGAGATGGCGAGTATCACCGAGCGGGCGATGAACGACGAGATCAGCTACGCCAAGAGCCTTCGGGACCGGGCCGCCCTGCTGGAGGGCCTGTCCGAGTCCGACGCCGAGGACGCCTTCGCCGAGGTCGAACTCCGACCGGATGCCGGGACGGTCATCCGCGAACTGAACGACGCGGGCGTGACCACCGCCATCCTGACCGGCGGGTTCGAGCGCGGCGTGGAGTCCGCGCTGGAGCGCGAGGGCGTCTCGGTCGACGTGATCGTCTCCAACCGCCTCCCGGTCGAGAACGGGCAGAGCGAGGCGGGAACCGCCTCGGAAAACGCGAGCGTGCATGGCCCGCGAGCACTCACCGGCGAGGTCGAGGGGCCGCTCATAGAGGGGACGAAGGACGACGCGCTCGAACGGCTCGCGGGCGAGCGCGAGATCCCCATCAGCTGGACCATCGCGGTCGGCGACGGCGCGAACGACCTCCCGATGCTGGAGGTCGCGGGCCTCGCGGTCGGCTTCGCGCCCAAGCCCGCGGTCCGGCCCGCCTGTGACGTGGTGGTCGCCTCGATGGAGCGGCTCCGCGACGTGTTCGACGACGAGGGGCTGTTCGACTGACCGTCCCGAGACGACCCGGCCTTTCCGCTGACAGAACCCGGCCTTTCCGCTGACAGAACACTTACACGGACGTAGTAAAAAGCCGCCAACGGGGTACAGGTGGACGCGTCCACCTTTTCGGACCGGTCGCAGTCGAATAGCAGCCGATGCATCGAACGCGTCGATACCACGCCGCGTCGAATGTACCCACGCTTTTCCGCTCGGCCGTCTACCGTCCGACAATGAGCCGAATCGCCATCGTCGGCGGCGGCGTCGCCGGACTCGCCACGGCGTACGCCCTCCGCGGAACCGACGCCGAGGTCACGGTGTTCGAGCGCCGCGAGTCGGTCGGCGGCCGCGCGGCCACCCGCAGTCGCGCAGAGTGCGTCTACGACACCGGCGCGAACTACGCGAAGGGGGCGAAAGACAGCGACGGGCAGGACGGGGACGAGAGCGACGGGAGGGTCACCGACGACCGCGTCAGCGAACTGCTCTCGGGCGAACTCGCGGACGGACTCGTCGATATCGAGGAGCCGGTCTGGACGTTCGACGCCGACGGGAATCTCAGCGAGGGCCGGGACGACGACTCGCCGAAGTGGACCTATCAGGAGGGGCTGGTCGCGCTGGCCGCCCAGCTCCGGGAGGCAAGCGACGCGACGGTCCGCACCCGGACGGAAGTCGTCGGTATCGATCGCCGAGAAGCCCGGAACGGCGACCGCGAAGACGACGAGTGGCGCGTCGACGTGCGCGGCGGCGAGACGGTCGCGGACGCGCTCGTGTTCACGCCGCCCGCGCCCGTGACCGCCTACCTGCTCGACCGCTCGGCGTGGGACGCTCCACTCTGTGACGACCTCCGGGAGGCCGCCGCGGCGGTCCCGTACCGGACGCTGCTCTCGGTCGCGCTCCACTACCCCTACCGAGAAGCCCTGCCGTACTACGCGCTCGTGAACTCGGACAAGGACCACGACATCGGCTGGATCGGCCGCGAGGAGTGCAAGCCCGGCCACGTCCCGGACGGCGAGAGCCTGCTGGTCGTCCAGCCCTCGCCAGACTGGTCCCGCGAGCACTACGACGACCCGGACGACCAGATCGCGGTGAACGCGGCCGACCGGACCGCGGAACTGTTAGGCGATCCCGACCGCTACCAGTTCGACTGGGCCGAGGTCGTTCGTTGGCGCGACGCGCTCCCGGACGCGGGCGCGGATCGTGAGGTGCTGGCCCGCGGGGCCGACGCCGACCTGTTCTTCGCCGGCGACTGGGTGGTCGGCGAGGGTCGAGTCCACGCCGCGCTCCGGAGCGGACTGGAGACCGGTGAGCGAGTCGCCGAGTGGCTTTGAGGGGACAGGCTGTCACGCTCGCCGAAGCAGGAGTATCGACGCTCCCGACACCACGGTCACCGCGACAACGTGGCCGACGATGGCGGCGACCAGCAGTGTCCGGCCCCAGACGAACGGGACCAGTCCCAACTGGACGAGTGCGAACCCGATGGTCAGCAGGTCGGTCCGGAGCAGACGCGACCGGGTCGGCGGGTCGAACTCGCTCCGATGGCGGACGGTACGGAGCAACCCGACGAGGCTCGCCCACCACCCCGTCCCGATTCGGTAACAGAGGTCCCACAGCACGAGCAGTGCGAGGTAGACCGCGGGTGCGGGCAGGTCGGGACCGAGGAGCGCGACCAACAGCGACGGCTCGCCCGACCTCGCGGTCCGCGTGAGCAGAGCGGTCAGGAGCGCGACGAATGACAGCACGCCCAGCACCACCTCGATGCTCGACCCGAACAGGAGTCGGCGGTAGGCCGACGGAATCGACAGCCCCCGAAGCTCGGAGCCGAGCGCGTGCATCAGGTAGCTTCCGGCCGCGGCGACCCCGACCGCGGCGCTCCCGGCCGGAACCGCCGACCAGAGGTCGTACACTGTTGCGAGGACGAGCATCGCGCCCTCGAACAGCAGGAACTGGACGGTCACCGCCGAGACCGGCGAGAGGTGCAGGCCGGGTATCGCGCCGACGATGCTCTCGTACACCCACGTCTCGCCGTACTCCGGCGTCGGTGGGTCGCCGTCGGTCGAATTACGGGTGCTCGAACCCCGGCCGTCCGAATCGTGGTCGGTCATTCCTCGCCCGCCAGTGCGCGCTCGACCGCGGCGTCGAACGCGGTCAACTCGACGGGGACGAGGTCGCGGATGCGCTGGTCGTCCGCAACGACCGGGTTCTTCAACCCGCCGATGAGCGGGTGGGACACGCTCGCGGGCACGTCGGTCACCAGACTCACCCAGTAGGCCGACAGCTTGGGCGACAGGACCGGCACGGGAAGCAGAAAGAGCCGACGCCCCGTGATCTCGGCCGTCCGGCGCAGTATCTCGGCGTAGGTCAGCACCTCCGGGCCCCCGATTTCGTAGGTCTCGCCCGCAGTCTTGGGCACGTCGAGCACGCCCACGAGATACGCCACCACGTCGGAGATCGCGGTGGGCTGACAGTCGTTGTGGACCCATTGTGGAGTGACCATCACGGGGAGTTTCGACACCAGTTCGCGTATCATCTGAAAGCTCGCGCTCCCGTCGCCGATGATGACCGCGGCCCGGAGCACGGTCAACTCGAACTCGCTCTCGGCGAGAATCGTCTCGACTTCGCGCCGCGACTGGAGGTGTTCCGAGAGGTGGTCGCCGGTCGCACCCAGGCCGCCGAGGTAGACGACCCGCTGGAGGTTCGACCCCTCGGCGGCGTCCACGAAGTTCCGGGCCGCGAGTCGGTCCCGCGCCGCGAAGTCACCGCTCGCCTGCATCGAGTGGACGAGGTAGTAGGCGGCGTCGATGCCCTCGAAACAGTCGTCTAAACTCTCCCGGTCGAGCAGGTCGCCCTCCACGACCGAGACGCCCTCGGGCGGGTCGTACCGCTCGGAATCCCTGACGAACGCGACCACTTCGTGGCCCGCATCGAGGAGTGCCGGAACGAGACGACCGCCGACGAATCCCGTCGCACCAGTTACCAACACGCGCATTTGTTACGCCTTGGGTTCGGACCCTCATAACTATCGGCGGTCGGAAACGTCCCCCGTGTCCCGGTGGACCGACCGTAACGTGCCAGTTGCCGGTGGCACTGATCGCGCGTAGCTTGCCACGGCGGCCACTGAAAAGCGACAGCGACCGGAAGATTCGTGGGCGAGCGCGCTCACTGTCGGCGCATGCGCTGGATGCTGGCCCGGATTGGCCTCGCGCTCTACGTCGTCTGGCTCGCGGCGGTGGTCGTCCACGCGGCGTCGTGGCTCGGCGTCGTCCCGCGGTTCGATGCGGTGTACTGGACGGTGGTCCTCGGCGCGGCGGTGGCGACTGGCGTCGGTGCCGCCCGGCTGGCTGGCCGGTTCTACTCGTTCGTTATGGAGCAACTCGGTGGGCGCGACGGCGTCTGATTCGCCGGACCTTTTTGTATCGGCACGCCAACCGACGCCTATGTCCGAACCGAGCGTACTGGAGTCGCTGCCCGACCGCGCACTGACCGCGTCCGACGTCGAGCGGATCGGCGACGGCGACGCGGTCGACTGGACAGAGCCGCTTCCCCTTGGCTCGAACCCCAAGACCGGGACGGTCGGCTCGTGGGTCCTCGAAGTCGGCGGGACTGCGCACGTCCTCTTCTACGGGATGGACGGCTGGGTCGCACGCGGGTCGTTCGACGCCGAGGGGCTGGACCCGGAGGCAAAGCGCGAGCGCGCTACGGAGATACTGGACGACTGACGGCGTTCTCGGACCCGAGTGGGAGGAGTCCTCAGTCCCCGAACAGACTCGTGTGGACCGGCGCGAACTCCCTGCTCTCGTCGGCGTCACTGACCGCCCGGCCGTCGACGCCCGCCGCGAGGAAGTCCCGGATGGGCGGGCCGACCTGCTCGGGTTCGACGAGGAAGGCGTCGTGGCCGTGGTCGCTCTCGACGACGTGGTTCGCCACGTCCGCGCCTGCAGTGTCGAACGCGGCCGCGAGACGCTCGGACTGCTCGACCGTGAAGTGCCAGTCGCCGGTGAAGCTGATCACCAGCGCTTCGCCCGAGAAGCCCGCGAGCGCGTCGGCGTCCGAGTCGTAGCCCGAGGCGAGGTCGTACTCGTCCATCGCCCGCGTGAGGTAGAGGTAGCTGTTTGCGTCGAACCGGTCGGCGAACGTCTCGGCCTGATAGTCGAGGTACGACTCGACCTCCCGGTAGGGGAAGAAGTCGCTCGCGGGGTCGTCGGGGGCGAACTCCTCGGCGGTAGCCTGTCGGCCCGCAGACCGCCGGCCGAACTTCCGGCCCATCGACTCCTTCGAGAGGTACGAGACGTGCCCGAGCTGGCGAGCGACCGCGAGGCCTTCGTCCGGGTTGGGGTGGTCCTCTCCGTAGTAGTCGCCGCCGTTCCAGTGCCGGTCGGTCGTGATGGCTCGCCGGGAGATGGCCTCGATACCGAGCATCTGCGGATCGAGCCGGGCCGCGGTGGCGACCGGAACGATCCGGTCGACGCGCTCCGGATAGAGCTTTGCCCATTCAAGCACGTTCATCCCGCCGACGCTCCCGCCGACGACGCCGGCGAGCGGGCCGACGCCGAGGTGGTCGAGCAGTCGGGCCTGCGCGCGGGTCCAGTCGGTCACCGTCACCGGCGGGAAATCGGTGCCGTACGGCTCGCCCGTCTCGGGGTCAACGCTCGCGGGCCCGCTCGTGCCGTAGCACGACCCCGGAACGTTCGCGCAGATCACGAAATACTCGCGGGTGTCGATGGCCTTGCCCGGCCCGACCACGTCGCTCCACCACGCCGCGGCCTGCCCGCCCGTGTCGGTCTCCTCGGAGCTGTCACTCTGTGCGGGACCGGTCACGTGCTGGCTGCCGGTCAGCGCGTGACAGACCAGCACCGCGTTGTCGCCCTCGAACTCGCCGTAGCTCTCGTAGGCGACGTCGAGGGGAATCGTCTGGCCGCACTCGAACTCGAACTCGCCGACGTGGGCGGTGTCTCGCGTCCGGTTCATGGCTGTGTGACTGCGTCCTCGATGGCGCGTTCGACGTCCGCCAGCAGGTCCGCCGGGTCCTCGATGCCGACCGACAAGCGCACGAGGTCCGGCGAGACGCCGGCCGCGCGCTGCTCGTCGGGCGACAGCTGGGCGTGGGTCGTGCTCGCGGGGTGGATGACCAGCGTCTTCGCGTCGCCCACGTTCGCGAGGAAGCTCGCGAGGTCGACGCGCTCGCAGAAGCGCTTGCCCGCATCGAACCCCGCTTCGAGGCCGAAGGCGACCATTCCGCCGTAGCCCCCCGCCAGATACTCGCTCGCGTTGTCGTGGGTCTCGTGGCTCTCCAGTCCGGGGTAGGCCACCCACGCGACCTCGTCGTGGTCCGCGAGGTACTCCGCCACGATTGCGGCGTTCTCGCAGTGGCGGTCCATCCGGAGCGGGAACGATTCGAGCCCCTGGAGGGTCTGCCACGCGTCGAACGGCGACTGCTGGTTGCCGAGGCTCCGCAGCGCGCGGAATCGCGCGGCGGTCGCGAGCGGCGCGTCGGGGAAGTCCCGCGAGAAGTCGGTGTCGTGGTAGGCGGGGTTCTCGCCGGCGAGTTCGGGGTAGCGCTCGGCGCGGGCCTGCCAGTCGAAGCTCCCGCCGTCGACGAGGACGCCGCCCACGGTCGTCCCGCTCCCGTGGAGCCACTTCGTGGTGGAGTTCCACACCGCGTCAGCGCCGTGGTCGAGCGGGTTGCAGAGATACGGGGTCGCGAAGGTGTTGTCGACCACGAGGGGCGCGCCGGCCTCGTGGGCGATCTCGGCGACGCGCTCGAAGTCGGGCGTCACCAGCGAGGGGTTGCCGATGGTCTCGACGTGGACGAACGCGGTGTCCGAATCCACTGCCTCCTCGTAGGCCTCGTAGTCGAGGGTGTCCACGAACCGGGGTTCGACGCCGCGCTTGCCCGCGGTGTGGCGCAGGTGAGCGGTGGTCCCGCCGTAGGTGTCGGTCGAGCAGACCACGTTGTCGCCCTCGCCCGCCAGCACGAGCACCAGCGAGTCGAAGGCGGCAAGCCCGCTGGCGGTGGCGACCGCGCCGGTCCCGCCTTCGAGGCTGGCGAGTCGCTCTTCGAGCGCTCGTACCGTCGGGTTCGAAATGCGCGAGTAGACGTCGCCCTCGGCGTCGAGCGCGTAGAGGTCGGCGGCGTGGTCGGCGTCGTCGAACTCGTAGGAGGTGGTCTGGTAGATGGGCGGTGCCCGCGCCCCCGTCGCGGGGTCGGCCCCGTGGCCCGCGTGGAGGCTCCGCGTGGAAAAGCGCGGCTCGTCGGAACCGGCCTCCGGGTCGGTTCCGGGCGGCCGCGGCTCGCCGGCGTTGTCGGTCATGTATCTCAAGCATATTTCTACACAATGTTATAACTGCCAGTTACGGCAAGGATTGCTGAGGCGTGTCTTTCTGACTCACGGTTTCGGCGGAGCGCGACGGGGACGATACCACCGCTGTCGGCGTCCCGCGACGGCCGACTCAGACGCCCTCGCCGAACAGCAGCCCCACCACCGACTTGCCCCAGAGAAAGATGAACGAGAGCGCAGCGAGGCCGAGCACGGCGTAGCCGACGCCGGTCGAACTCCAGCCGAACAGGTCGATCAGTTCGACGACGAACAGCGCCGCGAGCAGGAGGACGATGCGGTCGAGGCGGGTGAGGAGTTCAGGGTCGGTCACGCGCGCCGGTTGGAAACGAGGTGCCTCAAACCCTGTGATTCGCTCGCGGACCACCGAAACCCATAGGAAACCCGACACCGAATCGGGAGGCATGACCGAGTTCGTCGTCCCGCCGGCGCTGGAGCCCGGCGACCGCGTCGCCATCGTCGCGCCGGGGTCCAACCGGGCGACCGACTACCCGCACGTGTACGAGTTGGGACTTCAGCGCCTGCGCGAAATCCTCATCGGGATGGGCGAGCGCGGCCTGCTCGAACGCTTCGCGGGCGTGCTCGTCGGCCGCGCGAAGGCGCGCAGCCCCTTCGAGGACCTCGGCTCCGAGGCCCGCGCCGAGTACCGCGAGCGCCAGCGCGAGACCGTCGTGGAGGTCGTCGGCGAGTACAACCCCGACGCGCCGGTCGTCCTCGACGTGGACTTCGGTCACACCGCACCCGTGGTTCCGGTTCCGGTGGGCGGTCGCGTCGAAATCGACCCGGAGCGCGAGCGAATTGTACTCGGAGACTGAGCGCGCTCCACCGGCTATAAGACGGCGCGGGCCCGAGTTCCGGACGTTCACGTGAGTTCAGTTCGACGCGACCGAATCCTGCTCGCGACCGTGGTGTGGGCGGTCCTGCTCGCGCAGGTGTTGCTCTACCCCGGAGTCCCCGACCTCGTCTCGGCCGTCGGCGCGACCACGACGCTCGACGCCAGCATGTGGTTCCTCGCCGCGGAGTTCGGCGCGTTCGTCGTCTTCGCCGGGGTCTGGGGCGCGGTCAGCGACGCGACCGGTCGCCGCGTCCCGCTCATCGTCGCGGGCGCGCTCGGCGGCGCGGTCGGCTACGCCGCGCTCGCACTGCTCCCCGCGGCGCTCTCGCTGTCGTTCGGCGAGGTGCTCGCACTCCGGGCGGTCCAGGGAGCGACCACCATCGGCGCGTTCTCGCTGTCGATGACGATGCTGATGGATCTGGAGGGCGGCCACGGCAAGAACATGGGCGCGGCTGGCATCGCCATCGGACTTGGAACCGCTGTGGGCGCGCCGCTCGGCGGCCAGCTCTACGGCGTCGACCCGCTGGCACCGCTCTCCCTCGCGAGCGCCCTGCTGGTCTGCGTCGCCCTCGTCGCGGCGCTGGTCGCCGACCGCGCGCCCGAGCGCGGTGGCGAACGGGGCCGCATCGCGGCCGCGCTGGCGACCGTCTCGGAGCGCTCGGTGCTCACCATCCCCTACGCGTTCGGGTTCATCGACCGGTTCACCGCGGGCTTCTTCGCGCTGGTCGGCACGGTGTACTTCCGGGAGGCGTTCGGCCTCGACGCCGCTGCGACCGGCGTGATGCTGGGCCTGTTCTTCGCGCCGTTCGCCCTGCTCCAGTACCCGTTCGGCGTGCTCTCGGATCGGGTCGGCCGGACGACTCCCATCGTGGCCGGATCGGCGCTGTACGGCCTCGCGGTGGTCGCGGTCGGCCTCGCGCCCACGGTACCGACCGCGGGCGTCGCGATGGTCGGCGTGGGCGTCATCGGCGCGCTGATGGCTCCGGCCACGATGGCGCTGGTCACCGACATCGCCTCGGACTCGGGACGGGGCACCGCGATGGCCGGGTTCAACGTGTTTGGCAGTCTGGGATTCCTCGCGGGGATTCTCGTCGGCGGAACGGTCGCCGACCAGTTCGGCTTCCTCGCTGCGTTCCTAGTCGCAGGTGCGATGGAGACCGCCGTCGCGTTCGTCTCGATTCCGGCGTTCCTCCGGGTCGACGTGGAGCGCGAGGCGTCGGCGTTCGGCCGGTAGAGTCGGGGCTGATACGTCCCGTGGAGAGACTCACCGGCGACTGCCGGACTGCTCTACGTCGGCGAGGGACACCAGAGTCACGAAGAGTCCGACGAGCGCTGCGATGCCAATGCCGAACAGCCCGAGTCCGAGCACGTCGATCAGCTGGAGGACGACGACAGCGACCAGCAGGTAGGTCACGCGGTCGAGGCGGGCGGCGAGGTTGTCGGGGTTGGACGCGGTCACTATCCGCGATTCGAAGTCGCTGGTCGAAAAGTTCGGGTCGCCGGGTTCCGACACCGTTCGACGAACCGACCTGTGTTTTATCTATCACAGGGGAAAACGAACGAGAATGAAGACGCTCGAAACGTGGACGCTCTGGGTGCACGTCGCCGCTGGCGTCCTCGCGGTCGTGGCCGGAATCGGCGCGCTGGTGACTGCGAAAGGCCGACGCCGCCACCGTCAGGTCGGGAAGATATTCGTCGTGTCGATGGGTGTCGTCGTCGCCACGGTGTTCCTGCTGCTGGCGGTCGAGCCGACGAGCTTCCGGATATTCCTCGCGCTCGTGGCGGTGTTCAGCGGCTACTTCGCGTTCTCGGGCTATCGCGTGCTGTCCCGGAAGCGACCCGCGGACGACGCCGCGCCCGTCGACTGGCTGGCGGCTGTCTCGGTCGTGGTGGCCTGTCTCGGTCTCGGCGGATGGGGCGTCGCACAACTCGCAGGCGGGACGTCCTTCGGGACCGTGCTGGTCGCGTTCGGAGCCATCGGACTCGTGGTCGGGGGCGGCGACCTCCGGCAGTTCCGGGCCACCGACCGAGGAGAAGAGTGGCTGACCGCCCACCTCTCGCGGATGCTGGCAGCGTTCGTCGCCGCGGTCAGCGCCGTCTCGGCGGTCAACCTCACCGGAACGCTGGGGTTCGTGGCGTGGCTGTGGCCGACCGCAGTGGGTACGCCGCTGATAATTTACTGGGCGAGAAAGTACGACGACAGGTAGCAGGTCCTTCTACTGCAACTCCTCGCGCGCCGCCGCGATTCCGGCCTCCTTGTCCACGTCCTCGCCGGTCTCCTCGAAGGCCTCGCCTATCGTCCGCACCCCGCGGATGATCTGCTCGCTGGAGAGGTTGCCCATGTTGCTCACGCGGAAGATGTCGCCGCCGAGGTGGGCCTGCCCGCCCGAGATGGAGACGCCGCGAGCCTCAACCGCGTCGAAGAACGCGTCGGGGTCTTCGCGGGTGTGGACCGGGAGCGCCACCGCGGTCAGGGTGTTCGAGTACTCGGTCGCGTCGTTGCGCTCGCCGAACAGTTCCAGCCCCATCGCGGTGAACGCCTCGCGGAAGGCGCTGGACTGGCGACGGTGGCGCTCGATGCGGTCGACCATCCCTTCCTCGACGATGTTCTCGGCGGCGACCGCGAGTCCCCGGAACAGCGGGACCGCGCTCGTGAACGGGGTCTGATGCGAGTCGGCCTTCCGGAGGTGCCAGTCCAGGTCCTCGTAGAACGGCGCGGAGTCGCCGTCGAACTCCTCCTGTGCGGCCTCGGTGGCGTACATCGCGGCGGTGCCCGGCGGTGCCGCCAGACACTTCTGGGCGTCGGTGACCGCCACGTCGACGTTCCAGTCGTCGACCCGGAACTCGTCGCCCCCGATGGAGGTCACGCCGTCGACGACGAACGTCGCGTCGTGCTCGGCGGCGATCTCGCCGACCGCTTCGACCGGATTCAGGAGGCCCGTGCTGGTCTCGTTGTGGATCATCGTCACCACGTCGGTGTCGTCGTCCACCGTCTCGGCCACCGCGTCGAGGTCGAGCGAGTGGCCCCACGTCGCCTCCACGGGGTCGACCGAGGCGTAGCGGTCGGCGATGCGCTTGAACCGTCGGCCGAACTTGCCGTTGACGAGCGGTACGACCTTCCCGTCGTCGCCTCGACCGCTGAGCGTTCCGACCAGATTCGCCACCGCGGCCTCCATCGCCATCGTGGCCGTTCCGTTGAAGATCAGGCTGGTGCCGTCGCTGGCTGTCGATTCGCCGTCGAGCGTCGACCGGGTGAACACGTGGTCGAGCGCGTCCTGGGCTCGCTCGTACACCGCCTCGAACTCGGCCGAGCGGTGCGAGACCATCGGCTCGCTCATCGCCTGGCGAACGTCGCGGGTCACGGGAACCGGTCCAGGGTTCAGGAGGAGGAAGTCCTCGCGCATATTCGTACGGTGTCCGCCGCGACGCTTAAGTCGGCGGGGTCTGGCAAATGCCGCCAGTTCTGAAACTACCGCTTGCGGGCCACAGTAGTCATGCGTGTCCTCGTCATCGGTTCGAGTGCAATGGCACAATTCAGCAAGGACGACGAGGGCAAGGACGTCGTCATGGGCGACGAGAAAGTGGGGATGATCCAGGAAGTCGAGGGGAGCATGGCCCACGTAAATCCGGACGCGGGCGTCAGCGACCGGATCAGGGCGTCGCTCGACTGGGGTGACGGGAACCAGGACACCTACCCGCTGCAGGACGAGATGGTCGACACCATCACCGACGACGAAGTTCGCCTGCGAAGCCAGATGTAGGCGGGGCCGCGGAACCGACGGTTAGAGACGCGTAGACGCTTATTTTTCGGCAATCTGTTCGGCCACGGCGTCGAGGTGATCCAGTCCGACGACGGCGACGACGTCGCCCTGTGAGGAGAGCCCGGCGAGTTCCGCCGCCATGCACTCCTCGCGGGTCTCGTCCCGGAGACGGACCGGCCGCGGCGGGTCGAACGCCCGAAGGAGCGACTGCGAGCGGCGGGCCTGCTCGCACTCGTCACGGGCCTGCACGGCCGGCGGGTCCGACCGGTCGCAGTCGTGAGCCACGGGGTCGTCGACCTCCACGCGGAGCGAGGTTCGGTCGGCGACCGCGGCGGCGGCCCGGCAGACCAGCGCGTGGCGCGTCACCGACGCGACGCCCGAGGCCACCCGCCGGAGCGTACCCAGCGACGCGCGCTCGTCCCAGCAGTTCCGGGCGAGTCGCGCGAAAAAGGCGGGCGTCGGGGCGTCGACGCCGACCACCTCGGCGTCGCACTCGTCGGCGGCCTGCGCGGCGGCGCTCATCTCGCCGCCGAACGACGGCAGGGCGTCCGAGTCGCGAGCGTAGGCCCGGTAGAGCGGTGTCGCGACCGGCGGCAGTTCGAGCGCGACGGTCGCGGGGTCGCGCTCGCGGACGAGTTCGCGGGCGCGGTACGCGCTCGCGGGGTGGTCGTGGACCACGCCGACGAGGGTCACGTCGCCGGCGTCGTTCCCGCCTGCGGCAGAAATGGTCCGGACGAACTGGCCGTTCGTTCGGGGGTCGTCGGTGGTCTGCGAGCCGTCGCTGGCCGATGCGGAATCGGCGGGCCCGGAGCAGTCGGACGCGTCCGAGCAGTTGGACGCACCCGAGCAGTCGGACTCGCCGGACGCGTCCGGCGAGTCCGACTGCTCGGGTGCGCTCGGGGAGTCTGGGGTCGCGTCGACCGATTCGGAGGGCGATTCGAGCGGGTCGGGCGATTCGGAGGAGTTGGAGGGCGCGGACATCGACGTGGCAGGTGGTATCAGTGGCCCCTCTTAATCGTTCCGTACTCGGTACGGGAGCTATTCGGACGCGTCGGCAGAGCTATTATTGGCGGTGGGCCGGTCAGAAAGCCGCCCTGAAGCGGT
>NZ_KZ859511.1:0-49287 GCF_003382685.1 Halorussus litoreus
AAACGCGCCGCGGCCCCCCGCGCGCCGAACGCTGGTCGGCCGACCGCCGACCGCTGATCACCGACCGCCGACTGGTCGACGGGCCGATCATCCTCCTCGCCTCGCGATGAACGAATAGGGAGCTTCAAGGGCGTCCCGGCCCGTCCCGAACACATGATAGTCGAGGGAACCGTCCTCCGCGGTCCCGACTTCGAGCCGGTCGAAGGCCGGGTCGTCGTGAAGGACGACGCGGAGGGCAACGGCGAGATCACCGCGGTCGAGGAGGCGTCGGTCGATTCCTCGCAGATTATCATTCCGGCGTTCGTCAACGCACACACCCACATCGGCGACTCTATCGCCAAGGAAGCCGGCGGCGGGCTGAGTCTCGACGAACTCGTCGCGCCGCCGGACGGGCTCAAACACCGGCTGCTCCGGCAGGCCTCCCGCGAGGAGAAGGTCGCGGCCATGCACCGGTCGGCGACCTTCATGCAGGAGACCGGCACTGCGTCGTTCCTCGAATTCCGCGAAGGCGGCGTCGAAGGCGTGTACGCGCTCCGGGAAGCGGTCGAAGGCCTCGACGTCGAGCCCGTGATTCTGGGCCGCGAGACCGTCGAGGCGATGGAGGCCAGCGAGGGGTTCGGCGCGAGCGGGGCTCGCGACGGCGAGTTCTCGCGGGAGCGCACCGCGACCGCCCGGGCGGGCAAGCTGTTCGGCATCCACGCCGGCGAGCGCGACGCCATGGACATCAACCCCGCGCTCGACCTGGACCCCGACTTCCTCGTCCACGTGGTCCACCCCGAATCGCTCCACCTCGACCGCATCGAGGACAGCGAGGTCCCGGTGGCGGTCTGCCCGCGCTCGAACCTCGTGACCGGCGTGGGCGTCCCGCCCATCGCGGAACTCGTCGACCGGACCACGGTCGCGCTCGGCACCGACAACGTGATGCTCAACAGCCCGTCGATGTTCCGCGAGATGGAGTTCGCGGCGAAGCTCGCCGACGTGAGCGCGACCGAGGTGCTCCGGATGGCGACCCGAAACGGGGCGAAGATCGCGGGCCTCGATTGGGGCGTGATCGAGGAGGGCCGTCCCGGCAAACTCCTCGTGCTCGACGGCGATTCGGACAACCTCGCCGGGGCGCAGGACGCAGTCCGCGCGGTGGTCCGCCGTGCGGGCGCGAGCGACGTCGAGCGCGTGGTGCTGTGACCTCCGGGGCAGACGACCGACACGTCGCAGGAAACAGTTAAGCCCCGTGGCGTGCTATCACACAACAAATAGATGTACGACCGTATTCTCGTGCCGACCGACGGCTCAGCCGGGACCGAGCGAGCCGTGAGCCACGCCGCCCGACTGGCGGCCGCCCACGGCGCGGAACTCCACGCCGTCTACGTCGTCAACTCGGCGACGTTCACCGGACTGCCGATGGAGACCTCGTGGGAGGGCGTCGGCGACGTGCTGCGCGAGGAGGGCGAGACCGCGCTCTCGCGCGTCGAGGACATCGGAGCCGAGTACGGCGTCGCGGTCGCGACCCACGTGCTGGATGGGTCGCCGAGCAGGCGCATCGTGGAGTTCGCCGAGGGCAACGATTGTGACCTCGTGGTAATGGGGACCCACGGCCGGGGCGGCATCGACCGCCTCCTCCTCGGCAGCGTGGCCGAGGGCGTGGTCCGCGCCTGTTCGGTCCCCGTCCTGACGGTGCAGGTCGACGGCGAGGACGAGGACTTCGACGGGACAGAGGCACAGTCGGAGAGCGAGTCGGCCGACGAAGGGGAAGTCGCGGTCGAGTAACTACACCGGCCGGAGATGCTCGCAGTCGCCAGCGTGGACCCGCTCGCGCCCTTCGTCGGTCTCGATGATCAGTGCGCCGGGGACCGCCACGTCCACGGCTTCGCCGACCACATCGCCGTTCTGCGTCACCACCCGCACGCGCTGGCCGAGCGTGGCCGACCGCTCGCGCCACGCCGCGACCGTGGCCTCGGGGTCGCCGCGGAGGTCGTCGAACCGCTCCAGCAGTCGCTGGACGAAGGCCCGGCGGTCGATCTCTCCGACCTCGTTCTGTAGACTGGTCGCGTCCGCCGGGAGGGCCTCGGCCGCGACGTTGGCGTTCACCCCGATTCCGGGGACGACCCACGAGACGCGGTCGGCCTCGCCCTCCATCTCGGTCAGGACGCCCGCGAGTTTCAGCCCGCCGCGGTCTGCGGTCTCTTCCGAGGCGTTGCTTTCGGTCTCGGCAGTCGATTCGCGCGTTGCTCCGCTCGCTTCGCTCACGAGCACGTCGTTCGGCCACTTGATCTGGGCGGGGACGCCCGCCTCGCGCGCCGCGTCCGTGACCGCCACCGCGGCCGCGAGCGTGAGCGCTGGCGCGTGGGCCGGCGGGAGGTCGGGCCGAAGTACCAGACTAAGCCAGACGCCGCCCGAGGGCGAGGACCACTCGCGGTCGAGTCGGCCCTTCCCACCGGTCTGCTCGTCGGCGAGCACCGCCACGTCCGCAGCACCGTCGCGGGCGAGTTCCCGCGCGCGGCAGTTCGTACTCGCGACCGCGTCGTGGTACTCCACCGAAAAGGGTGCGTCGAGGCCGAACTCGACCGCCGCTCCCCCGTACTCGGGGACCGATTCGAGGGCGTAGCCCGCGTCGTCGCTCGTTATCTCGAATCCGGCGTCGCGGAGCGCCTCGACGTGCTTCCACACCGCATTGCGCGAGACGCCGAGGTCGTCGGCGAGGGCGGGGCCGGGAACCGGACCGTCCGCGAGCCGGTCGAGGACGGCCCTGCGCGTGTCGTTCATGCGAAGGGGTACTCAGTCGAGGGAGAAGAATGGTGTGCTTGCGGGCGGGAGTAAGGCGTTTTTGTGTCTGTTTCTACGCTCGCTGCGAGTCTTTTCGCCGGCGAAGCGAACGGTTCGATGTTTTCTTTTCCGAAAGCCCCCGCCCACTCGCGGTCGCTGAGCGACATATCCGACGGACGTAGTTGCGTCGGATAGGGGTCGCTCAGACGACTAAAATGAACGCGAGCGGACGGCCCTTTCAGTCCCACCTGCGCGGCCTGTTCGGCCGGGCGATCCCGATGGACGGTCTCACCGAGTGCGTCCCGGTGGACTCGGTCCCCCAGTGCGGATTATTGGAAAAACGAGGCGTCGGAAAACGACTACCGACGACCGACAGTCGTTACTCCACGACGACCAGCACGTCGCCCATGTCGACGCTGTCGCCCTCGCTCACCGCGACTTGGGTCACGGTGCCGCCCCGCGAGGTGACCACGTCGTTCTCCATCTTCATCGCTTCCAGAACGCAGACCACGTCGCCCGACGCGACCTCGTCGCCCTCCGCGACGTTCACGTCGAGGATGGTGCCCTGCATTTCGGCGGTGACGCTCTCGCCCTCGGCGTCCGCGGCGGCACCGCTACCGTCGCTATCGCCGCCCTCGCCGCCCGCTGGCTGGGGCTTCTGGCCGCCCGAACTGCTGCCACTCGCGTCGCCCGCCGCCGGAATCGCGGCCGCGCCGCGCTCCTCCAGGTTCACGTCGAAGCGCTTGCCGTTGACCTCGACCGTGAACTCGCGCTCGACGACCTCCTCGTCGTCGGAGGCCGTGGCCCCTCCGGATTCGGTGCCCCACTTCTCCTGAGCCTCGTCGATGCGCTCGGGGTCGAGGTGGTGGTCGAGGTACTTCGTGGTGTGGGTGCCCGCGACGAACGCCTCGTCGGTGAGCATCAGCCGGTGGAACGGGACGATGGTCGGGATGCCCTCGATGTCGTACTCGGCCAGCGCGCGCTGCGAGCGGGCGATACACTCCTCGCGGTCGCTTCCGTGGACGATGAGCTTCGCGACCATCGAGTCGTAGTCGGTGACCAGATCGTCGCCCTGCCGGAGCGCGTCGTCGACCCGGACGCCGATGCCGCCCGGCGGGTCGTAGGTCGTCAGCTGGCCGCCCGTCGCGGGCGCGAACTCCTCGGCGGCGTTCTCGGCGTTGATGCGGAACTCCATCGCGTGGCCCTCCAGTTCGACCTCGCTCTGGTCGAAGCTGATCTCCTCGCCCGCGCCGACCCGGAGCTGTTCTTTCACAATGTCGATGTCGGTCAGCTCCTCGGTGACGGTGTGCTCGACCTGGATTCTGGTGTTGACTTCGAGGAAGTAGAAGTTGGTGTCCGGACCCAACAGCTCGCCGTCCTCGCGCTCGGTGTCCTCCTCGACGAGGAACTCGAAGGTGCCCGCGTTGGTGTAACCCGCGGCGTCGGCACCGCGGCGGGCGGCCTCGGCGATCTCCCCGCGGAGTTCGTCGGTGAGCGCGGGCGAGGGACCCTCCTCGATGACCTTCTGGTGGCGGCGCTGGAGCGAGCAGTCGCGCTCGCCGAGGTGCCGGACGTTGTCGTGATGGTCGGCGACGATCTGGACCTCGATGTGGCGCGGATTCTCCAGATAGCGTTCGAGGTAGACGTTCGCGTTGTCGAAGTACGCCTCACCCTCGCGTCGGGCGGACTCGAGCTGGTCGTCGGCCTCTTCCGGGCCGCGGACGACCTTCATCCCGCGACCGCCGCCGCCGCCCTCGGCCTTGATGGCGATGGGGTAGCCGTGTTCGTCGCCGAACTCGGTGACCTCCTCGGGCTCCTCGACGGGGTCGGTCGTGCCGGGGACGATGGGCACGTCGGCCTCCCGCATCGTCTTGCGGGCGTGGGTCTTCTCGCCGAGCTGCTCCATCGCGCTCGCCGAGGGGCCGACCCACGTCACGCCCTCGGTCTCCTCGACCTTGCCGGCGAACTCGGCGTTCTCCGCGAGGAAGCCGTAGCCGGGGTGGATGGCGTCGGCGTCGGCCTTCAGCGCGGCGTCGACGATTGCGTCGTGGTCGAGGTACGAGTCGGCCGCCCGGGCCGGGCCGACGTTGTACGCCTCGTCGGCGTACCGCACGTGCCCCGAGTCCTTGTCGGCCTCGCTGTACACTGCCACGGTGTCGATACCAAGCTCCTCGCACGCCCGCATCACGCGGACCGCGATCTCGCCGCGGTTGGCGACGACTACCTTGTCGAACATTCTTGCCGGCAAATATTCGGGTGGGATACCTCATTCTGTCGGTTCCAGGTCGAGCCCGAGCTGGATGCGGAGTGGCCCGGACGAAGGAGGCGTCGGATGATGCGGGAGAAACGGTCTGTCGAGTGATTCAGACGTGAAGCGAAGCGTCAAGTGACTCGGAAGTGAAAAGAATAAGAGTCGTCGCAGGCGACCCGAACGTATGCTTCCGTCTCGCAGGGTCGCGGCCGTCGTCGCCCTCCTCGTCGCCGGACTCGCGTTGTCGTCGCTGTTCGCCGTCCACGCCACCGAAATCGATACTACGCAGGTCGCCACTGAAGTCTCGTCGGCGGACGACTCAGACGCGATTGCGTCGCGGGTCCACGCCGTCCTCGACGCCGAGTCCTTGGTGAACGACGACCCGCCGGAGTCCCGGAGCGCGGTCGAAACTGCGTTCGAGACCGGGCGCTACGACGGCGACGACCACCCGACAGAGCTGTACGTCGCACTCGACGACACCGACTACCGGTACGCCGTCTACGAGGGGTCGTACTACCGGTGGAACGCCACGACCGGAGCGAACGACAGTTCGGTCACCATCCGAACCGAACCGGTCGCGGCCGAGACTGCGCTGTCCGAGCTAGCCGTTCCGTACGAGCAGGCTTCCCCCGCCGCACAGCGGGTCGTCGACGGAGCCGAGGTCGAGGACGACCTCGTCGTCGAGGACAGGGTCGTCGTCGACGACGGCACTTACTACGTCATCGGACTGGAGAACCCCGGGCGCACTACACTCCAGTTGTTCGCCACGCCGTTCGTCCTCGTGCTGACGAGCGCCGGGCGGGCGTACCTCGGCGTCGCGCTCGGCCTGCTCGCGCTGCTCGCCCGCCGGGGCGACCGACCGCTGGACGGCCGGTGCGGGCTCTTAGTCGCTGGACTCGCGGTCCCGACGGCGTGGCTCGTCACGGCGACGACCGAGTCGGGGTCCCTGCTGATCAACTACGGAGTCGAACCGGCGTTCGCCCTTGCGGTTGCACTCTGGCTGGTCGCGGGCGTGGCGCTCCGCCGCAAGCGGTACGCCGCGCTCGTCGGCGGGGGCGTCGGTGTCGGCGTCCTCGCGATATTCCTCGCGAGCGTCGTCGGGAACCCTATCGTCGGCGTCCTGACGGGAGTCGCACTCCTCGCGGCTGGCCCGCTCGGGGTCGTACTGGTGCCGTACGGCTACTACCTGACGCCAGCACGGGACGGCGACGGGGAGTCCGACGGCGAGTCGGCCGCGTAGCGGAGACCTCGATACCGTGGCCCACACCACCGAGTCGCTTTTCATTGGTCTGGTAGAAACGGGACGCATGGACCCCCAGACCTACTACGACGAGTTCGCCGAACGCGAGTGGAAACGCCTCGACCGCGACCCCGTGACCCGGATGGAGTTCGAGAACACGGCCGACTATCTTGCCGAACATCTGCCCGACGCTGCCGCGCGAACCGACGAGTCGGACCCTGTTCGCGTCCTCGACGCCGGCGGCGCGGCGGGCCGGTACGCCTGTTGGCTGGCCGAACGGGGCTACGACGTGACGCTCGTAGACCTCTCGGCCGAACAGGTCGAACTCGCCCGCGAGAAGGCTGCCGAGCGCGGCGTCGCCGACCGCGTCGCGGCCGAGCGAGGAGACGTTCGCGACCTCCGGTTCGCCGACGACTCGTTCGACGCGGTCTGCTGTCTCGGCGGCCCCCTCAGCCACGTCGTGGACGACGACGAGCGTGCAACGGCGACGGCCGAACTCCGGCGCGTGGCGAAGCCGCGTGCACCCGTCTTCGTCTCGGTCATCGGCCGCTTCGCCATGCTTCGGGACATCCTCAAGTTCTGCCTCGACGACGAGCACGGCCTGCTCGCACCCATCGCCGAGGACGGCGACTACACCGCCGAGCGCACGGCCGAGTACGCCGACGGCGACGGCTGGGCGGAGTGTCACGGCTTCCGCGCCGACGAGTTCGAAACCCAACTGGAAGCCGCTGGCTTCGAGGTGGAAACGCTGGTCGGTTTAGAGAACGTCGCGAACCGGATGAAACGGGAACTCGCAGAGGCCGACGAGGAGGCGGTCGAATCTGTCCGCGAGCTCGTCCGGACGCTCCGCGAGGACCGGACTGCGGTGGACTTCTCCGAGCACATGCTGGCCGTCTGTCGGGCCTGAGAGACGACGAGGGAGCTATTTCCGTCGGATATCCCTTCTCGTCGGTCATTTGCGCGTATACCACGGCTCACTCACATCCAGCCGAGAACGTACCGTCGGACCCCGAACTCGGCCAGCGCGAGCACACTACTTCCCAGAACCACCATCGGGCCGAAGAACAGCACGTACAGCGCGAGCGGGTCGGACTCCCCGCGAACCCCGAGAAACGCGAACAGCACGAGGACGGTCGCCCCGAACAGCGCCGCGAGCGGGACGACCAGTCTCCAGCGCGCGTAGAGGTAGTACGGAATCCCAGCCTGTGCGCCGAACACGACGAGTCCGCCGAGCAGCCATCCGACGAGAGTGAGCGGATCGGCGACCATACTGGAGACGAACGCGTCGGTCGCGAGTCGCGCGCCTGCCCACGCGCCGAGACAGAGCAGGGCGTACGCCAGTCCGCCGGCGACCGCGAGCGCCGTCGGGCCGGCGCGCGACTCGCGGAGCGCGAACGACAGGAACACCGGTGCGAGCGCGACGGCCGCTCCGAGAAGGGCCGCGACGGCGACCGTGAGGAGTCGACTGCCGAGAACGGGGTCGGGCGTTCCCGGCACAGTTCAGTCCCGGATTCGGACCACGCCGTCCTCGAACACCCGGCTGTTCGGGACGATGTACTCTTCACCGTCGCTCTCGATGCGTGTGACGAACATGTCGACCTCCTGGACGATGCCCCGGTCCTCGCCCACGCGAACCTCGTCGCCGATGCCGTACGGCTGGTTGAGCAGGAGATAGACCCCCGCCGCCGAGGAGCGCAGGAGATCTTTGAGCGCCACCGCGGCGAAGAGGATGACCGCGAGCGCGTAGGCCGCGAGCAGGATGAGCAGCGCGGTCACCGCCACGCCGACCTGCGCGAGCGCGACCAGCGCCGCGAGGAAGACGATGGTGTACTTGACCGTCCGGGAGACGATGCCGACCTCGGGGAGTTTGACCGACCGCAGGCGCTCGCTCACGACGAGTTCGGCCTTGTCGGCAACGACGAAGCCGACGATGAACACGAGGATGGCGATGAACAGGTCCGGGATGAACGTGAGCACGCCGCTCCAGAACAGCCTGGCGTTCAGGAGTTCGGCCACGTTGAGCGCGATGAGCACGACCACGCCGTAGATGAACCACGAACTCAGCCTGGCGACAAGCGTGACCGTGTCGGTGCCCAAACTTTGGGCGGTCCGCTCGAACGGCGTGCGCTCGACGGCCTCCGGCACCCCCGCCGCCGTCAGAATCCGATGGTTGAGCCGACCGATGACGTAACCCGCGATCCCGCCCGCGACGAGGATGAGCAGCGCGAGTACGAACTGGAACTCCTCGCGGAGGAGCAGGTTCCAGTCCAACTGCAGCGCCGCCATCAGTACTCCTCCGGATCGAGTTCGAGCACCAGTTCGCCGCCCTTGAACGCCCGGACGAGGCCGTCGCTCTCCGAGAGCACGATGGCCGTGGCGTTGGTCTCGCGGGTGACTCCCGCGGCGGCCATGTGTCGGGTGCCCAGCCCCTTCGGGATGTCGACGCCCTCGGCGGAGGGTTCGAGGTAGCGGTACGCCGAGACGATCTTGCCCGCGTCGCTGATGACGAAGGCTCCGTCGAGCCGCGAGAACTCCTTGAGCATCACGTTCACGATGGGGTCGCCGACGTGGACGTGGGACTTCTCGAACGGGTTGTAGCTCAGCGGGCGGGACTTGTTCATCACCTTGCCGGCGTCGCCGACCACGAACAGCGCGCCGACTGGCTTGCCCTTCTGACCCTTCTTGCCGAGTTCGATTGCGACCCCGAACACGTCGCGGATGACGCTCGGGTCGGCCCGCGAGTTGGCGAACAGGTCGTAGACCCCCGAGTGCATCGAGTCGCTCGCCCGCGCTCGCGTGACGGTGTCGGTCCCCCCCTCGAACATGCTCAGCGTGCAGACGACCACGTCGCCGTCGTCGACCAGTCCCTGCTCCATGCCCCCTTCGATGCCGAAGCGGACCCGCTCTCGGATGTCGTCGAACTGCAGGGGGAGTTCGACGAACGCGTCGGCTCCGACCGTGTTCTCGGGCGCGACCACGACGACGTTCGCGTCGGCGTCGAGGTCGGCGTACTGATCGTAGTAGGAACCGCTCGGCGAGAACAGAAAGATCGCGTCGGGGTCGTCGGTGACATCCGTCAGGAGTTCGTCCACGTCGGCCATTACCCAAAACGACTCATCGGCCGGAGAAAAGGTTTGTGGGGGTACGTGTCACCGAATCGGGCGGTCACTCGCCAGCGCGACCTCGGTCGGGGCGGTGATTCGGTACCTGAGTCTGCCACCAGCTACCAGTTCGCAGAGGAGTCGGCCGAGGTCAACCACGAGTAGACCAAGGTCCATCCACCGACGAGTCACGACTCCTCGTCGTCGAAGAACCTCACGTCGTCGTCGGGCTCGCCGCCGTCGCCGACCGCTGCGGCGGGCGGACCGTCCCCGCCGGTCGCTGACTCCGGCGCGGTCACCGCGCCGGAGTCGGCGACCCGGCTCGGGCTGTCGGCGACTCGGCTCCGGCCGCCAGCGACTCGCTCTGAGTCGTCGCCACCAAAGCGGCTGGCTGACGAGACGCTACCGAGTGAATCGGAGTTCCGGGACGCCGACTCCGAGCGAGTCCGGCCGGAACGGCGCGAGCCCCCACCATCCGACTCCTCGGCGTCCGCGGCGAGTCGCGCCCCGAACGCGGCGACGAGTCCGGCCGCGTAGGTGCCGAGCGCGACGGGCGACAACCGGGCGAGGTCGCCGGTCCAGCCCGCCGGGAGCGTGACCCAGAACAGTGCGAGCCCCGCGCACCCGGCCACGGCCGCCACGCCAGCGAGCGCGAGCGAGCGCGGCCCACCGGCCGCGCTCGCTCGCGCTCGCGGAACGAGGAACGCGGCCAGTGGGAGCGCGCCGCCGAGCAGTGCGGCGACCTCGAGCGCGGTCGCCGCCGGGACGCCCAGCCCCGCGATCAGGCTCGCCGCGGTGACGGTGAACCCGACCGCCGCGACGGCGCTGCCGGCGAGCAGCAGGAGGGCACGCGTGACCGACCGCTCGCGGCTATCGCGGTCGTACGCGTCCGAGAGGCTCGACATTTCTCGACCGGTTCGGACGGCCTCTTTAAAAGGGTACCGGCTGTGAGCTGCGTGGACCGACGATATCGTCGGTAGATCGCTATTCACCCGAAAATTCGTTCTCCTCTGGCTAGCATTCGCAAGCGAGCGGTTCGGAGAACCCGCGCGCAGCGATTCGCCGCGAGCGAACGAACGTGAGCGAGCGGCCCAAGGGAGGACCAACGGGACGACCGCAGTGTTTTTGGTCGAGCTTTTGCCAGCGAAGGAGAGGCGAGCGAACAGCTCGCCTCGACTGAGTGCAGCAAAAGGTCGTAGTGCGCGGGACCGGATTTGAACCGGAGCAAGACGGTCCGGGATGCTCGCTTCGCTGCGCTTCCGGGCTGCGACGTGCAGGGTTCAAATCCGTCCTGCTCTCTCACTCGTTTTCTCGCTCCGCTCGAAAATTCGTTCAGTGCGCGGGACCGGATTTGAACCGGCGGACCCCTACGGGATAGCGTCCTAAGCGCTACGCCGTTGGCCTGGCTTGGCAACCCGCGCCCACCTGCCAGTTCCGCCGAGGGCGACAAGAAACTGTCGTTCCGACCCGACTCGCTGGGGGTCCCGCCGGGCTTAAGACGGTGCCCTCACAAGGACTCGGCGTGTATCGAGCCCGCGATCAGGTCGAGAACGAGCGCTGGCTCGCCGAACTCCAGCAGGCCGCCGACCGGCTGGAACTCGCGACCGAGGCCCGCTCGCGCGCGACCGACCTGTTCCTCTCGACCGTCTCGGAGTGGGACGACCCGAGCGAGCGGGACGCCGACTCCCGGTTGGCGGTCGTCGCGGCCAGCCTCTACGCCGGCGCGCTCATCGAGGGCGACCAGCGCTCCCAGAGCGAGGTCGCCGACGCGGCGGGGGTCGCGCGGTTGACGGTCCAACAGCGCTGGAAGGATCTGCTCGACGAGGCCGGGCTCGAACCGCCGTCGTGGTGACCGAGTAGTTTCCTCCGTAAGAGCTACCACGGGAGCGGTCCGTGGTTTCGACCACATCTCGTGCTCACGAACGCCGCGCTGCGCGCCGGCCGAGGCGTCGGAGTCACCGAACTGCTGACGAACCACGGGGAGTGGCTACTCGTCGTGCTGTTCGGGCTGGTGACCCAACTCGGCGACGTCTGGTTCCTCTTCGTCCTCGGCGGCGTGCTCTACGTCGGCGGCGAGTTCGTGCCGCGCTGGGGCGTGAGTCGGCGACAGGGCCTGTTCGTCCTCTCGCTCGTGCTCACCTACGTCGCGCTCATCGGCGTCCTCAAGCACGTCTTTCTGCTCCCGCGACCGTCCGGTGCCGGCCAAGCGCCTGCGCTGGAGGCCGTTCCCCGGGCGCTCGCGGCGCTGTTAGAGAACGCGACCACCGCGGAAGGCCCGGGCTTTCCCAGCGGTCACGCGCTCGGGACGACGATGGTGTGGGGCGGCTTCGCGCTCGTCCTCGACCGCGGGACGGCCCGCGCCCGGTTCGGCGTCGCCGCCGCGGTCGTCGCACTCGTCTCGCTCTCGCGGCTCGTCCTCGGGGTCCACTACGCGGTCGACGTTATCGTCGGCGCGGCGCTCGGCGCGGTGACCCTCCTCGCGCTCTACCGGTTCTCCGACGGCGCAACCGACCCCGGGCGCGTGCTGGGCGTCGCGGTCGCCGTCGGGCTGCTCGGACTGCTCGTGAGCCTCAGCTTCGACAGCGTGGCCGCCATCGGCGGCGCGCTCGGCGGCTGGCTCGCGTGGCGTACGGTCGGCGACGGGATTCCCGCGCAGCCGTCGAGCCACCGGGAGGTAGCGCTCGGCCTCGCCATCTTCGGAGCCGCGGGCGCGCTCTTCGCCGTGGTGTACGCGGTCGAGCCGTCCTACCCGGCGACGTTCCTCGGCACCGCGCTCACCGGGGCTGGCGTCGTCGCCGCGCCATCGCTCGGCGAGCGATTGGGTTGATCGGGAACGAAGTTCGACCGAGTGACGAAGTCCGACCCAATTGCGAGAACAGTTACGCGCGCTCGGCGTCCTGGCCGTCGCGTTCGGCGTTCTGGTCGTCACGTTCGGCGTCCCGGCCGTCACGCTCGGGCGTGAGTCGGCCGTGTTCGTCGATCTCGCCCCGAACGATGCGGGTGCTGGAGATGATGTCGCCGTCCTCGGCGTGGACGTGCGGGACGATCTCGATTTCGAGCGGGTCGAGATCGCGGTCCGCGCGGATGTCGTTGATACGTTCCGCACCGTCTCTCGTCTCGGGCGAGACCACCAGCGCGTCGAACTGGGGCTCGGTGGCGATGCCGGTCGGTTCGGTCAGTTCGCGGACCTCGAACGCCCGGCCGTACTCGTCGGCCAAAGTCGTGAGTTCGTCTTCGAGGTCCGCCTGACGCTCGTCGAACGGGCGGACGTACCGGTCCTCGTGGCGGGTCTTCGGCGCGAGTTCGTCGCTCGTGAGCCCGACCGTCACGTCGCCCAGCTCGAACGCACGCTCGAACAGCGCGCGATGTCCGTCGTGGACCGGATCGAAGGTCCCGCCCAGGGCAACCTTCATACCCCCGCGAAGGGCACCCCGAGGCTTAGTGGCTTCGGAATAGTGACCGAACTACGCCCCGTCGACCGACTCGTCGTCGGCCGAATCGTCGAAGTCGCCCGGCTCGTCAACGCCGGCCGACTCGCCGCCCTCCGTCGGGTCGCGCTCCTCGTCCTCGACGCTGATGCTCACCGGTTCGGTCGACTCGCCGGAATCCTTGCCGAGTTCGCTCGTCTCGTCGGTTCCGATGTGGTCGTCGAGGTTGAACACGGTGTTGAGCTCGTCCTGGATCTGCCCAACGATGCCCGAGACGAGGTCACTCGGCGCGATGGCGGTGTACTCGTACGGGTTGTTGCCCGCGCCCTCGCTCTCGCGCTTGCGGCGCTCGACCGTCTCCTCCTCGTGGAGTTCCGCGAGCGATTCGCGGACCGTACTCGGGTAGAGGCCGGTCCCCTCGGCGATCTCCTCGCTGGTGCTGCGGGGATGCTGGCGGAGATAGACGTAGATGCGGGCCCGCGTCTCGGTGTCAAGTACCCACGACAGCAGGTCGACGATGCCGTCGTCGAACTGGTCGACCGCGCGGTCGGCCTCCTCTTCGAGGCGCTCGCGCCCCTTGGCGAGGCGTTCGGAGCCCGTCTCCTCGCCGTCTGCTTCCTCGCCGCTCGCGATTTCCTCCTCGAAGGCGACCGTCTCCTCGCCAGTCGTCTCGTCCTCGACCGTCACCTCCTCGGTCACGTCGCCCTCTTCGTCGACTTCGAGTTCCTCTTCGACTTTCACGTCGTCGTCGACGTCGTCGATCTCGGTTTCCTCGACGGCGTCCTCGTCCACGTTCACCGCTGGTCGGTCGTCGTCTGCATTCTCCCCGGACATGTCCTTTCAACGAGGACAAAAGCCGCCGACGCGTAAAAACCTTGCTTACGGGCGGTGCTTCCCGGGTTCTCGGCGTCGGTCCGAAATTTGTGTAACGTTCGATCCCCTGCCGCCAACTACGGGGGGGGGCGCCCCCCCCCCCCCCGCGCGCCCGGCGCGCGCGCGCCGGCGCGCCCCCACGACCTGAATTCCGTCAAGCACCAGCGATTCGACCTACGTTCCGTCAAGCACCAGCGATTCGAACAGCGCTTCGACGCCCTCCTCCTCTCGGAGTCGTCGCTGTCGGGCCGCGCCGCTCTCCGCGTCGTAGATGTCCCGGATGCCCGAGACGCCGAGGCGCTCGCACTCGCGGTCGACCACCTCGCCGAGGTCCACTTCGCCGTCGCGGTCTCGGCGGACGAAGGCGGCGTCGTGGCCGTACCGCATCGCGCGCCACTTGTTCTCGTCGAGGAGTTCCCGGCGGTGGCGATACCCGTCCTCGCTGTCCTCGTACCGCGCGGCGAGGTCCTCGACCAGTGCGTGGGCGTACTCCACGAACGCCAGCACGCGCTCGGGGTCGGCCTGTCCGTCGGGCGTTCGGACCTCGACCGTTCCGATGCCGGTGTGGGGTCGCACGTCGTACCAGAGTTCGCCGCGGTCGTTGATGGAGTCCGAGCGGAGCATCGTCTCCTCGAACGCTGCGAACGCCTCGTAGGAGTCGAAGTCGGTCGGCATCCCGGTGTTGGGCAGCCCCTCGAATATCTTCGCGCGGGCCGACTGGAGCCCGGTGTCGAAGCCGTTCCAGTACGGCGAGTTGGCCGACAGCGCGAGCATCACGGGGAGGTACCACCGGATCTCGTTAGCGATCCAGACGGCCTTGTCGGCGTCGTCGACGCCCACGTGGACGTGGAGCCCCGCGGTCGTGTTCCGATGCTGTGGATACTGGATGCGGTCGAGTTGGGCGCGGTAGCGTTCCTTCTCGGCGTGTTCGAGTTCGCGCCACTTCGCACCCGGATGGAGGCCCGCCGCAGCGATGCGATACCCGGCCGAACTCGCGTGGTCGGCCAACGCGTCTCTGACTGCGAGGAGTTCCTCGTTCGCGTTCCCGAGCCGGTCTATCTTCCGGGTTTGGGTCTCGATGACGCACTTGAACAGCTCGTGGTCGAGCCGCCCCTCCAGCAGTTCGGGTGGCTCGCGCTCGTAGACGAGTTCGTCGGTTCCGGACGTCGGACGGCCCCGCTCGTCCACGACGTAGAACTCCTCTTCGATGCCCAGCGTCCCCATCTCCGCGAAGCTCTCGGCGGAACCGGAGTCCATTTTTCGGAGCTTCGGAACCCGCCGTATAAATAGTTCCGAACCCGGCGAGACCGGGCGGGAGGTCGTCGGGCAGTTGTCGGGCTGTTACGTCGACGCTTCCGGATTCATCGCGGCCGAGCCACCACGCCGAGGTGGTCGTCGTGGTACGGCTCCAGCCGCCCGGTGTCCAGGATCTCGTAGGCCTCCCGGAGGTCGTCGAGCGCGTCCTCGAACACCGCCTCAGGTTCGCGGGTCACGTCCTCACTCCGGGCCTTGATAGCCGCGAGCAGCCGGCCGTCGTCGCCGAGGAACCGTCGGTTCTCGACCGCGACGCGGGCCTGCCCTTGGGTCGCCACGTCCTGTACGATGGCGTCGACGTTCGCCTCGACCACGTGGCCGTACGTCTCGGGCTTGCGGGCGTCCTTCAGCAGAGGAATCAGATTCTCGCGTCCCGCCGCGACCCCGACCAGATCTCGGACCGGCCGGGGCGCGAACTCCACGGCGTACGTCGGCCCGGCGAAGTCCGCGACGTGGCTGACCGTCGTTCCACTCGCGGCACCGAGATAGAGGACGGTCTCGCCGCCCGAGAGCCCGAGGTCGAGGTCGTTTTCGAGCATCGCGCCGAGCTTCGACCGGCCGGCGTCCCACACTCGCCAGTCGCCGTCGGTGGGTTCGCCGTACACCGGCGTTCCTCGCGTCGCCAGTCGCTCGCTGCCGTCGAAGGTGCGGCGGGTGACGCCGTTCGGAAGTTGGTTCGTCATTCCTCGTCACCTCCGCCGTTCGCTGTGGCTCCGTCGTCGACGGCCTCGCCTTTGGCCCGGATGCGTTCGATGCGCTCGCGCAACTCCTCGTCGAGTTCCGGCTTGCGCTCGCCGGAATAGTAGTCGATGCGCGCCGCGATGGCCAGCTTCCCGGCGAGAGTGCGAGCGGCCGATCCGCGTTTCTCCGGGCGGGTCCCGCGGACGTACTCGTGGGTGAAGATGACCCCGTGCTTGGGCGAGGGCGCGCGCCCCCGGAGGTGAGCGAACAGCGCGTCCTCCGCGCCGAGGACCTGCACGGTCCCGGAGGGCTTTTTCGCCAGTGAGTCGAGGCCGCCAGCGAGCGAGACGAGTCGTGCGGCGAGCGTCGGCCCGGCCATCGCGGCGAGGTTGGGCGCGACCTCGGGCGTCTCGCGTTCGACGAACGACCGGAGCTGGTCGGCCTCGTCGGCGAGGTTGGCGGTCCGGCGCGCGAGCGAGACGAGTCGCTCGTCGGTCGGCGATTCGGGGTCGCGCTCGGCGAGTTCCCGGGCGTAGTCGACTCCGGTTCCGGCGTCGGGGTAGCGGCTCCCGGCCCACTCGGCGACGCGCTCGGCGAGTTCGTTGGCGCGCTCGGTGAGGTCGTCCATCGCCCGGACGGCGTGGACCAGCTGCTGGTCGTCGGCCCGCTCGCGCTCGGCCGCGGCCTCGCGCGCGGCTCGGACAGCGGCGTCGTGGAGCGCAGCGTAGTAGTCGTCCTCGTCGTCGGCGAATCCCGCCTCGACGGCCAGTCGTGGCCAGTCGTTGGGAGCGTCGGCGCGGCCCTCTCGGATCCGGCTCGCGCCCGCCTCGACGTCGTCCCGTTCGACGCCCGCGAACCAGCCGGTCGAGCGGACACCTTCGTCGGTCATACCCGGTGCTTGCGCGTCATCGCGTTTAAACCTACGTCACTGGACTCGTCGGCACGGGGTTTCGGTGGTTGGTTCGGGTCGGTGGAGCAGGGTTCACGAGTCAGTCGGCGCGCGCTAACCTTGTCCCTCCTCACGGCAGCACTCGCTCGTTTTCCCTTCCACCCCGGCGCGTGCTGGCGCGACCTTGTGTCGCGCCAAAACGCGCGAGGGCTGAGCATCGCAGGCCGAAGGCCGAGAAGCGCAAGCGGTTGGGGAGGACGAGGTGCGGTGCTGTGCGGACGCGGTGCGGTCTCTCATATGCCTCGGCAGTAGCTAGCCCCTCCGTTCGAAGTAATTCGTAGAACGTTCTCACCCTCTGGTTTCGAGGGCTCCAATTTCGAGAGATTCGTATAACCGTCAGCAAAAAAGTATCCTTAAGCCGGTCGCAACCACAACCAGAGAGCATGGACGTCGAGAGCTTCTTCGAGGAGATGCCGTTCGCCGACCTGCTCGGGGTCGAAGTGACCACCGTCGAGGACGGCCACGCCGAGGGCCGGGTCGAGATGCGCGAGGAACTGTCGTGGAACGCCGACCGCATGATGGCCCACGGCGGGGTCACGTTCACCCTCGCGGACACCGTCGGCGGTGCCGCGCTCGTCTCGCTGGTCGACCAGCCGGTGCCGACCATCGACATGCGCATCGACTACCTCGAAGCCGGGACCGGCGATCTCCGCGCGGAGGCCGACGTCGTCCGCTGCGGGAGCGACGTGGGCGTCGTGGACGTGGATGTTTACGCCGTGGAGGATGGGGACGATGACGACGACGCTGCACAGGTCGCGGACGCCCGCGGCGTGTACAAGACGGGGTAGCGAAAGTCGGGGGAGCAGGGGTTCTGGGCCGTCCCGATCACTCGAACGCCCGTAAGACGGCGTTTCCGACCAGCAGGACGATTGCGCAGCCGCCGGCGATGGCACCGATGGAACCCGCACTGAGCAGGAGGACGGCGAGCAGGAGCGCGATGAGTTCGAGCGTCTGGTGGATGTTCGAGAGCTGTGTCGCGACCATATCACTGTCGGTGGCCGCGGGCTCTGCGTTCGCCAGCGCACGCCCGGAGGCCGTGGTCGACCGTTCGGCGTCGTTCGACGGGCGTTCGGAATCGGACATACCGTCTCCGATTCAATGCGTCCACAAATGCGGTGCGGTTCCGGACGCAGTCAGGCGAGCGGCGTTCGCACCGCAACCGATAGTTCGGCAGCGCCAAGAATCGATAGCTCAGCAGCGCCACCAACAGATAGTTCCGGGACAACCCAACGTGCAACATTTATCCAGTTCGGCCGCAATTGCTCCGGCATGACCAACGACCGCTCCGACGCGACGGACGATTCCCACGCGACCGACGCCGCCGACCCGCTGGCGTGGGCTCGCGACCATATGCCCGTGCTGGCCTCGTTCGCCGACGAGTACGGCGAGACCGAGCCGTTCGACGGCTACACAGTCGCCGTGGCGTCGCACCTCGAATCCAACACCGGCGTCCTCATCGAGACGGTTCGCGCTGCCGGGGCGGAGGTGCTGTTCGCACCGAGCGAACCCCAGAGCACGCACGGCGACGTGGTCGAGGCGCTCGACTCGGTCGAGGGCATCACCGCGTTCGCCGAAGAGGGGATGTCAGACGAGGCGTTCGACGAGGCCCAGCACGCGCTGCTCGAACGCGAACCCGACTTCGTCCTCGACGACGGCTGTGAACTCATCGCGAAGGTACACGCCGAACATCCGGACGTGGCCGAGCAGGTGCTGGGCGGCGGCGAGCAGACCACCGCAGGTGTCACGCGCCTCGAAGCGATGGACGAGGAGGGCGTGCTGGAGTTCCCGGTGTACGGCGTCAACGACACGCCGATGAAGCACTTCTTCGACAACGTCCACGGCACGGGTGAGTCGTCGCTGACCAACGTCGCCATCTCCACAAACAGCATCATCTCGGGGAAGACCGTGGTCGTCGCGGGCTACGGCTACTGCGGCCGGGGCGTCGCCCGAAAGGCCCGCGGCATGGGCGCACAGACGGTCGTCACCGAGGTCGACCCCCGGCAGGCGCTGGAGGCGCACATGGACGGCCACCGCGTCACGAACATGGGCGAGGCCGCCGCGGAGGGCGACCTGTTCGTCACCACGACCGGCAACCGCGACGTGCTGCGCCGCGAGCACTTCGAGGCCATGAGTGACGGCGCGATGCTCGCCAACTCCGGGCACTTCGACGTGGAGATCGTGGTCGACGACCTCGAAGCCATGGCGGAGTCGATCTCCCACCCGAAGGAGGGAGTCACCAGATATCACTTGCCTGAGGGCCGACGGCTCGACCTGCTCGCGGAGGGGCGACTGGTGAATCTCACCGGTCCGTACAGTCAGGGCCACCCCGCAGAGGTGATGGACACCACGTTCGCGATGATGTTCGTAGCTGCACACGACATGCTCACGGCCGACGAACGCCTCTCGCCGGGCGTCTACGCCATCCCGGACCGGCTCGACCGCGCGGTCGCCGACCGGAAGCTCGACACGCTCGACGTCACAATCGACCAACTCACGGAGCGCCAGCGCGAGTACTACGACGACTGGGAGCACGCCGACAGCAGTTTCTGAGTCGGCTCGCCCGTCGACTCCCCGAGCTACGCCTGGAACATCTGTCCGAACAGCGTGGCCTGCCCGCGCCGAAGCCGCTCCAGAAACGCCGACTTGCTGATGCCGACCGCCGCGGCCACCTCGCTCGCGGTCGTCTCCCGCGGGACCGCGAAGTAGCCCATCTCCAGCGCGGTCCGGAGCGCGACCTCCTGTGCCGGCGTGAGGTCCCAGCGCTGTGCGACCGCGTCGTCGTCCTCGTCGCCGAGCGGGAAGACCCGCTCCAGCGAGACCCCGACCGTCTCCGCCGCGGCAGCCAGCACGCCCTGCAGCACGTCGTGGCCGACGACCGCGCCGGTGTAGCGCTCTACGCCCTCGCGGTATTGGAGCGTCTCGGCCATGAATCCGGCGTCGCCGAGTTCGTGGACCACGCAGGGGTGTTTCGACAGACAGCGGAAGTTGGTCCGGCTGTCGGTCCGCGAGGCGTGGAGGTATCGCACGCGCTCGTCCGCGTCGAGAACCGCGGCGAGGTCGTCGGCACCTTCGCCCGCCGAGAATCGGAGAAGTGCGTAGCCGTCGCGGCGGAGCTGCGGCGGTCGGGCGTCGATGGTCGCGCCGGTCTCGCGGGTCGCATCTGCGAGCGGGCAGTCGTCGCCCGTGACGCTGAATTCGACGACGAGGCATTCGTCGATCATGATGGAACGATCGAATTCGATGGTTCAGATTCGGAGCTGACCGGCAAGCGAACAGCAAAATTGTGACGAACGTATTTCACAAAGCCCCCGCCCGCTCGCGGTCGCTCAGCGGGATATCTGGCGCGCGCAGGACTGCGCGCGCCGTCAGAGGCAAGCTCTGACGAGCCTGCGCTCGCTTCGCTCGCGCAGACGCCAGATAGTGGCCGCGCTGAGGCGACTAAACTGGACGCGAGCGAGCGCCCCCTTTCAGTCCCACCCGAGGATGGTTGGCCGAGTGGCGCGCTCCCGGTGGTCTGCTCAGCCGGAGTGCTACTGGTGGGTAGGTTAGTCGGCGCGCTCCCGATGGATTCATCGGCCGAGCGCGGGGGAGTGGCGGCAAGCCCTCGACGCGGATTCATAATCGTCTTTCACGCGCAAAGTACATAAAAGCAGTCTATGGGCGGGTGAATCGGTAAGCCGGTCGGGGACGAGTTTCCGAGCATGGACATCGAAGCGGTAAAACAGCGCGCGGGACCGCGCGAGTTCAGTCCCAAAGACGACCTTCCGGAGGAGTACCGGAAGGCGGCCACGCGGATGATCCAGTTCCACGCGAACAGCGAGATCATGGGCGCGTATCTGGAACGGCCGTTCATCCGGCAAGCGCCGAGCCTCGACCGAAAGTTGGCGTTCTCGGCGAAGGTGCAGGACGAGATCGGCCACGGCCAACTGCTGTACCGGGCCGCCGAATCGCTGGGAATCAAGTCCCGCGAGCAGATGCTCGACGAACTGGCCGAAGGCGAGGGCAAGTTCCTCAACTGCTTCCACTACCCGATGGAGAGCTGGGCCGAGGTGCCGATGATCGCGTTCTTCGTCGACGGCGCGGCGATGCGCCGACAGGCCACGCTCAAACGCACGAGCTGGGAGCCGTACGCCCACGCGATGGACAAGGTGTGCTTCGAGGAGGGGTTCCACGTCAAGCACGGCGAGGACATCATGCGCGAGTTGGCGACCGGGTCGAAGAGAGAACAGGAGATGCTTCAGGACGCCTTCGACGAGTGGTGGCCCCGCATCATCCAGTTCTTCGGGCCGACCGACGATAAGTCGACCCACCACGACTTCTCGGCCGACGTGGGCCTGAAGACGATGACCAACGACGAACTGCGCAACGCCTTCCTCAACGCCTACGTGCCGAAGGCCGAGAAGTACGGGCTCGAAATCCCGGACGAACCGCGCATCCGGGACAACGGCGACGGCACCTACGAGGTCGTCGAAGAGGACCTCGACTGGGAGGAGTTCTTCACCATCGCGAAGAACGATTCGCCGGGCAGTCACGAGCAGATCGGCAAGCGAGAGCGCACCCAGGAGGCCGTCGAGTGGGTCCGCGAGAGTCTGGACGACTGGGAGCGAGCCAGCGCCGGTGCGAACGCAACTCCGGAGGCGGCAGACTGACCATGATCTGGGAAGTGTTCCGACAGGAGGACGCCGGCGAGTATCACACCCACTGCGGCAACGTCCACGCGCCCGACCGGGAGATGGCCAAGCTGTTCGCCCAGATCCAGCACGGTCGCCGGAAGCCGACCAACAGCCTCTGGGTCGCGCCCAAAGAGGAGATCGGCGAGGTCGACACCGAGGACGCGAAGTTCGGCGGCACCACCGACAAGTCGTATCGGTGGGTGATGGGCTACAAGGACCTCGACGCCGCGTTCGCCGAGGAGGTCGCCGACTCCGAGAGCGAGCAGGAGGAGGCCGACGAGGCCAAGCGCGCCCGCGGAGGTGACGACTGATGGCTGCCGAAGAAGCTGAATCGACCGAACAGGCGGAGCGAACCGGTCTCGGGATGCCCGACGACCTGAGCGACGACGAGCGCGAGGCGGTCGAGACCCTCCTCTACCGGCTGGCCGACGACGAACTCGTGATCGCCGAGCGCTACACCGAGTGGCAGGTCCGCGCGCCAACCCTCGAATCCGACCTCGCGCTCGCCAACATCGCGCAGGACGAGTTCGGTCACGCCCGGCTCTGGTACGACCTGCTGGAGGACTTCGGCGCGACCGAGGCCGACCTCATCTTCGAGCGCGACCCGGCCGACTTCCGACACGCCACGCTCGCCGAACTCCCGTTCGAGGACGGCGACTGGGCCGACGCCATCGTGCGCTCGTACCTCTACGACGAGGCCGAAGCGCTCCGGCTCGAAGCGCTCGACGGGACTGCCTACCCGCGCATCGCCGACCGCGTCGGCAAAGTGCTCGGCGAGGAGGACTATCACCGCGAGCACGCCCAGAACTGGCTGGAGCGACTCGCCGCCGACGAGCAGGGGCTGGCCCGCTTGCAGGACGCGGTCGACCGACTGCTCCCCGCGGCGCTCGCGCTCTGGGAACCGGTCGACGAGGACGTGGAGGCTCGCATCGACGACCTCGGTATTCGGACCGATTCGCTCGACTCGATGCGCGAGCAGTGGTTCGACCGCGTGCTCCCGTTCCTCCGCGCGCTCGGCCTCGACACGCCGGAGGGCGTCCGCGAGGACCCCGAGTCGTTCCTGCCCGACCACCGCGGCCGCGACGGCGACCACACCGACGACTGGCCCGACCTCCACGACGAGATGACCCGCACGTACCGCGAACTCGGCCGCACCGAGGCCCACGAGATAATGCCCGACCCGGACGAGGCGGAGTGACTACCGAATCATGAGCTTCGACACCGACTTCGACCCGAGCCTCGAACCGGACGGGGACTGCACCGACGTGGCGGAGATCGACCCCCTCGAAGAGCCGTCGGCCTGCGCGTACACCGACTACACCGCCGGCGGTTCGGTCGCCGACGAGGTGCCCGCGACCGGCGAGGGCGCGGAGGGCGTCGAAGCCGATATCTGGGATGCCCTTTACGAGGTGGAGGACCCCGAGATGCCCGTCTCCGTCGTGGACCTCGGACTGATATACGGAGTCGAGGCCACGGAGCGAGTCGACGAGGGACACCACGCCGAGGTCGTGATGACGCTGACCTACACCGGCTGTCCCGCGCGGGACATGCTGACCGACGAAATCGAGGCGGCCGTGTCGGGCGTCGACGGCGTCGAGTCCGTGGACCTCCGACTCGTCTGGAGCCCCGAGTGGTCGGTCGAGATGGTGACCGAGAACGGCAAGGACGACCTGCGGGAGTTCGGACTGAGCGTGTGACTCACGATGAGAGACAACGAACCATGAGAGGACTCGACCCCAGCGTCGACACGTCGGGCGAGGAGTCGGGGGCGGAGTGTCCCTACTGCGGCTCGACCGACACCGAGCGCGAGCACCCGAAGGGGCCGTCGCTCTGTCGGTCGATGCACTACTGCAACGCCTGCGAGCAGCCGTTCGAGAAGTTCGAGTAGCCGCGCGGCCGTCCTACTCCTCGTCGTCGCCGTTCGTCCGGGAGCGGTACCACGCGGTCGCTAGGCCGACACCGGTGGCGAGGGCTCCGGTTCCGATTCCGAAGCCCGGCACGCCAGTCGCCGACTCGTCGTCCTCGTTCGACGTCAGCGTCGGTTTCTCCGACGTGGTTTCCACCGTCGTGGTTCCGTCGGTCGTCTGGCGAGTCGTCGTCGCCGTGGTCGTGGTCCTCGTGGTCATCTCCGTGCGCGTTCCCGAGACCTTGAGCACGTAGTGATCCGAGTCCAGTTTCCGTTCGTCCGACGCCAATACGTAGAGCCCTTCGTCCGTAAGAACCGGACCGCGAATACCCAACTTGCCGAGTTCGACCTCCGACTGGACGGTTCCAGTTCGGAGGTCCGCGACGACCAACTTCCGTCCCGTACAAGCGTAGACGAAGAAGCGGTCGGCAGAGGCACACCAGACCGCTTGCTCGAAGTCCGTCTTCCACTGTAGCTCCCCCTCTCGCTTGCCGAAGCAGAGCAGACGACCGGTGACTCCCGCTTCCGACGCAACGGGGACGACCACGCGGTTCTTCGTCTGAATCGGGTCGCCGTTGAGGACGGAGTGTTCGCCCTCCCAGACCGAGAGGATGTCGTTATCGTGGAGGTCGAACTCCCACCGACGGGTGAATGGGTCGCCCGTACCGTCGGGGTCCGCGACGAAGTACGCCCTGACCACGTCCGAGCGGTTTGCCACGATAGTTCCGTCGGCGTCCACTATCTCGGTCGGGTCGTCGGGCTCTTGGGAGGGGGTCACCGACACCCGAAGGGAGACTGAACTTCGGTCGGAACTGAACGGCGCGACGTTCACGCCTCCCGTCGGCGTGTTCATCGAGTTCGGGTTGAACTGCAGGACGCCGCGATTCCACGACCCGATGTAGGCCTTGTCCTGACCCAAGGCGGGCGAACTCGTCGCGGCGTACCCCTTCCCACCGGGTTGCTCTTTCGAGTTCCAGACTCGACTCCCGTCGTTACGATTGAAGGCCAGTAGCGGGCCGTCGAATGGATACGACTGTCCGATGATGACCTTGTCGGGCGGTTCGCTGCGGCGGTCGCCCTGTTCGGTGTCGTACACGAGGGGTGCGCCCGCGAAGGGTGCTTCCTGACTGTCCCCCGACGCGCTCCACTTGATACGTCCGTCTGACAGGTCGACGGCATACACGCTCGCGCCAGCGTAGACCGAGGGCATGAAGGTGTACGTCGTGCGCGTCACGTAGACCGTATCGTCGACGACGGTCTGACCGAGCGTCTCTATCGTCGAGACGTTGTCGCCCTCGCTCGCGTCGCGCGCCGTCCACGCGGTCGAACCGTCCTCGCGGTCCAGCGCGGACACTACGACCGGCTCGTTTCCCGAATCCGCTTTCGAGAACCCCGGCGCAACGACGTAGTTCTCGGTGACTATCGGTTCGCGGTGGTCCTCGCTCTGGTTGCCCGGCGTCCCGATGGGCGTCTCCCATTCAACGTTCAGGTCCTGCATCGGCGGAGAGAGGTCCGGTCGGTAACTGGTTCGCCTGTTCGACCCGCCGTGAGTCGGCCACGGATGGCGACTTCCCGATCGACTCGTCGATTCAGCCCCTGCGGCCCCCGAACCAAGACCGAGCGTCGTCGCTAGGGTTCCGACGAAGGTGCGGCGATCGAGTTTCACGTGAGACGACGTATCCGAAAACAATTATAAATCTACCGTTCAGCAGATATGTTTCCGGATTAAATGAGAGAGAGGGCAAGGAACTCGCGGCTCAGACCGTTGCAGACGGACCGAGAGTGGATGACGGGGCCGGACGGCTGATGTGTCATGGCCTGCCACGGCGCAACCGGTGTGACAGCACTCGTGTTTCTCGACAGTACTAGCTTAATTATTGTGGCCGAATTCCGAGTGGTTCGAAGGCCGTCACGAACTGCCCGGGCTGCGGTGGGCGTCGTTACGGACTTCCTCCACGACCGGCGCGCCTTCGAGCGCGAGCAGTCGCTCCTTCAGCGCGGTCCCGTCGCCCGCCGAGTAGCCGCCGAGCGAGTCGACTCCGACGACGCGGTGGCAGGGAACCACGAGCGGGACGGGATTGTTCCCGCACGCGCGGCCGACCGCGACCGGCGCGGTGTCGAGCGCGGTCGCGATTTCGCCGTAGGTTCGCGTCTCGCCGTACGGGATCGCCTGCATCTCGGCCATCACCGCGCCGGTGAACCCGTCGGGGAGCGCGACCGCGAGGTCGAACGCGCGGCGCTCGCCCGCGGCGTACTCCCGAACCTGCTCGCGGATCGACGCGTCCGACTCGGACGCGTCGAGCCGCGAGGCGTCGAGTTCGACGGTCCGACCGAACAGGTCGACGTTCATCGGTCGAACCTCGGCGGGCGAGGACTTCGGCGTTTCGGTGGCTCGGTCGCCTGCGACATCGGCCCGTCACGTGCCGGCGACCTATCGCGCGCCACCGTCGTGAGTTACCCTTATCGTCGTGGCACCGGACCGTGGACGTATGCACGTCACCGACGAGGACGGCGTCAGGACCGTCACCTTCGACCGGCCCGAGGTCATGAATGCGTTCACGCCCGAAATCGCCGAGGAACTCGCCGAGGTCTTCGCCGAGGCAGACCCGGACGCCCACGACGCCATTGTCCTCACAGGCGAGGGCGCGGCGTTCAGCGCGGGCGGAGACGTTCAGTCGATGGCCGAGCGCGAGGAGACGCCCGAGGAAGCCTACGAGCGCGTGACCGAGACGTTCGGGCGCGTGGTCGAGGAGGCGTTGTCGGCGCGGGTCCCCATCGTCGCGAAGGTGAACGGCGACGCCGTGGGCGCGGGGCTCGCAATCGCCGCGGTGTCGGACTTCGCCTACGCCGCCGAGTCCGCGTCGTTCAGCTGCGCGTTCGTCCGCGTGGGCCTGATCCCCGACACGGGCGGGAGCTTCCTGCTTCCACAGCTCGTGGGGCTCCGGACCGCCAAGCGACTCGCGTTCACCGGCGAGTTCTTCGGCGCGACCGAGGCCGCCGAGATGGGGCTCGTCAACGAGGCGGTTCCCGAAGGGGAACTCGACGAACGGGTCGCGGACCTGCTCGACACACTACGAGCGCGCCCGACGCGGACCATCGGCCTCGCCAAGCGCGCCATCCACGAGAACGCGGGCCGGGGCTGGCGCGAGGCGCTGGACTACGAGAACGTCGTCCAGTCGCAGGCGTACGCCACGCCCGAGCACGAAGAGGGCGTCGCCGCGTTCCTCGAGGGTCGGGACCCCGAGTTCGACTGAGGCCCGTCCGTTCTACCACACTCGGCTACGGGCGGCCGCGGTGGACCGCGGCGGCTACCGCGGTCCACCGCGGCCGCCCGCGCTCGACGACGCCATTGAAATGTCCGTGGCGAGTAGGCGAGTGCGTGTCCGACCACGATTCGACTGCCGACGACGACTTCGGAGCGGCCCCGACGATAACGTGCGAGCGGTGCGACCGAGAGTGGGATCTCGCCGAGGAGGTCGCCGACCTCGGCGTCGGCAACCACGCCGTCGAGCAGTTCGCGCTCGACCACCGCAGGCACACGGGCCACTTCCCCGACGAGGTTGCGACGTGGCGCGCGCAGTGTCGGAACTGCCCGGAGGAGGCCGAACGGCTCGCGCGCGACGCAGCGATTCGGTGGGCCGAGACTCACGTCCGACACACTCGCCACGAGGTAGCCCTTCACGACGCGCGTGACGACGGGACGACCGTCGTCGACGACGAGGGGTCGGACGGCGAGTGAGCGGAGAACGCCGAGCCAGCGCGGAAGACGAACGTGCGTGCTGATGAACGCGATTACGTGGCCGAATCGCCCACGCGATCGCACGACGACTGAATGTTCCTGGCGAATACGGAATAGATAATTTATACACTATCTTGGCCATTAAACTTATTCTTCAACAGGCCGATTGTTGAAAACAAGACGGTTCACAAACTGCCGTCCAATGGAGGAAACCCGCATGAACACAACGTACAAACTCGTCCTCGCATCGACAGTAGTCGTAGTCGCGTTCGGTCTGACCGCGTCGCCCGTAACCGCGTTCGGCGCAGACGCCGCCGACCGACCCATCACGTCAGACGCACCGATCACCGGAAACGGCCCCATCACCGCCGACAACCCGATAACTGCGGACGGACCGATCACCGCTGACGGACCGATCACCGCTGACGGACCGATCACCGCTGACGGACCGATCACTGCCGACGGACCGATCACTGCCGACGGGCCGATAACGGGGAGTCCGATCACGGCGACCGGTCCGATCACGAGCAGCGACGTGGGTACCCAGAACGGTTAGAACTGTGACGACCTGACCCAGCCGTTCTGTAAGTAGCGCGACGACTGATTTTTGTTTTGGACTCGCTCTGTGGGAGTAGCGATGGTCGCTAGACGTTCCGAACGGCGTTCGGGTTCACCCACAACTCCTTTATTTCTAAATCTCAGGTTATATTTTAATATTGCTAGTGAAAATACTTAAGTAAAACCCTGTCGAACGTTCTGCCGGAGGTGAGAATTAGATGTTCAAGATCAGCCTGACTCCGTTCTGTACCTGCGAGGAGTTCCCGTCCATCCCGTGCTGAGGCGGACTCCGACAGTCGTACTGCCCCCAACCGATTTCTGTGACGGCTTGCCCGACACGGAGACTGCTCCATCCAGTAGCTTACAGTCCGAGGAACTGCTCGGCGTTCTCCCAGAGGATCTTGCGCTGGACCTCGTCCGGGAAGTCGAGTTCGGCGAACTGGTCGAGCCACGGCTCCGGGTCGATCATCGGGTAGTCGGTGCCGAACATCACCTTGTCCTGAAGTAGCGTCTTCGCGTAGTGGAGCACCTGCTCGTCGATGTACCGGGGCATCCACCCCGAGAGGTCCATGTAGACGTTGCCCTTCTGCTGGCAGATGGCCAACTGCTCTTTCTCCCACGGGAAGGCGGGGTGGGCGAGCAGGATCTGGAGGTCGGGATGCTCGGCGGCCAGGTCGTCTACCAGCATCGGGTTCCCGTACTTGATCTTGAGCCCGCGTCCGCCCGGCGCACCCGCGCCCAGCGTGGAGTTGCCGCCGTGGAACACCACGGGGACCCCGAGGTCTTCGATGGTCGCAAACAGGTCCTCGTGTTCGGGGGCGCTCGGGTCGAAGCCCTGCGCTATCTGTTGGAATTTGAACCCCGAGAGGTCGAGGTCCTTTACCGCGCGCTCGGCCTCCTGCACGCAGTCGTCTTTCAGCGGGTCCACGCTCGCGAACCCGACGAAGAAGTCTTCGTACTCGTCACGGACCTCGGCCACGTAGTCGTTGGGCACCGGCGGATTACCGGTGTTCGTCTCGGCGTCCCAGCCGAGCAGGATCGCCTTCCCGATCCCCACCTCGTGGTACTCCTCGATCAGGCTGTCGTAGGTGTCGGTCTCGATGCTCGCGCCGAACTTGTCCGCGGCGTCCTCCATCATCAGCCCGCCGGCGTCGTGGAGGAACTCCTCGGTCGGCTGGTGGCAGTGGGTGTCGATGATCGGGTACTCGTCGGGGTGGTCGGCGACGACCTCGAGTTCGGTCATGCGAAACTGTTGGTGGAGTGGCGTGAAAAATAGTGCGAAGAAATCGTGCTGATCGTCGAGGGCGATACGACCGTGTCTGGTCCGAGTGTGCGTTCGTCACGCTCGCCTTCCAGTCGAAGGCTGGCGCGTCCGGTGAATCCACAGCGCACACGCGAGAGCGACGACGCCGGCGACCGTGGCGATACCGAACGCGACGCGATAGCCCACGAAGGAGTAGACGGGCGTGCCGTCGACCGTCTTCCCGGTCCAGAAGGCATCGAGCGCCACGCCCATCACCGCAGGCACGACCGCGGCACCGAAGTAGCCGACGCTGTTTATCGTCCCGCTCACCGTTCCGCTCACCTCGTCGGAGTGGCGGCGACGCCCGACGGTGAACGCGAGCGAGACCCCGCCGTTGACGAACATTGCCGCGAAGAAGAGCACGCCGACGAGGACGAGCGGTGGCGTCCCGAGGGCCGTGAGGGTGGCGAAGACGACGCTGAACGTGAGCGTCGAGACCAACACCAGTCCGGTGTGCGCACCGATGCGGTCTGCAACCCACCCGAACAGCGGCGAGCCGACGAGGAGGCCGACGTTGCCCGCGAGGACGTACAGCGATGCGCGCGCGACGGAGAGGTCGTAGAGGTGGACGAGGTACGGGACGCCCCACAGGCCGACGACGGTGAAGTTGACGCCGAGAATCAGAAACTCGAGGACGCCGAGGACCCACACGTCCGGGCCGCCGAGGACGGACCGCAAGTCCGCGCGGAGTGACGTGGTCTCACCATCGGCGGCCAGTTCGGACGACGCCTCGTCGACCGAATCGCCTGGTCGGTCCCGGACCGTTAGGAGGATGACGACGGCGCTGACGACGCAGAACGCCCCGACGGCGAGCATCGACGCCCGCCAGCCGACGACGGACGCAGCCACAGCGAGCGGAGTCGTCGCGACGATGCCGCCGAGGGCCGAGACGCCGATGGTCATGCCCGTCACGGTCGCGTACTCGTCGGCCCGGAACCACGTCACGGCGAACCGGAGGATAGCGAGGAAGATGACGCTCCCGCCGAGACCGACGAGCGCGCGAGAGAGAAAGCCAACGAAAAAGGAGTTGCTCGTCGCGAACGCGACGGCACCGAGACCCATGACGAACGTGCCCGCCCCAGCGACGCGGCGCGGGCCATATCGGTCCGCGAGCAATCCGGCGGGCAACTGCATCGCGGCGTACAAGTAGAAGAACGACGAGTGGAGCAGGCCGAGTTCGGTCGCCGTGATGTCGAACGCGCGGGTTAGCGACTCCGCCAGCACCGCCGTCGAGACCCGGGTGAAGCTCATGAGCAAGTACCCGAACGCGAGAACGCCCCACATCGCCCACCGGACGCGTCGCGTGTCGAATCGCGTTAGCATCGTCGTCTCGAAGTCGAGTCCATCACTCGTCTTCTCAGCGAGGATTCTCCTGTACCCACTCCAGAACCTCGCTCGCGTGTTCGTCCGGCGGGAAGATCGGATAGAAGACGTGTTCGATACGCCCATCCGTGACGACCAGCGTCAACCGCTCCAGATAGTCGTCTCCCTCGATGGTGAACGACGGCAGGTCGAGTTCGTTCGTCAACTCCCGCTCGGCGTCGCTGAGCATCTCGAAGGGGAGGTCCAGACGGGTCCTGGCCTCGCGTTGATACTCGCTCGATTGGGTGGACAGGCCGAACACCTCCCCGACTCCCGCATCGCGGAGCTCGTCGTAGTGACTCCGGAACCCGCGGGACTCGGGCGTACAGCCGCGGGCACCCGGCACGTCTTCCCACCCGTCCGGAATCACGTCCTCGTCCGGCCGCCCCGTCAACGGATAGACGTAGATGACTGTGCGAGCCGGCGAATCGTCGAGGGTGACGGCCGTGCCGTCCGTCGCCGGGAGTGACAGGTCCGGCAGTTCCCTCCCCCGAAGATGGTCGGCGGCTCCGTCGTCTTCAGGTACCGGCAGGTCGTCCGGGAGCGGAAAGTCCTTGGGCATACGTCGATGGACCTCGCCTACACAGATAAGATTTTGTATAATAGCAAAATAGTCAGACAATATCCGATGTATGGCCCTATTCGTAGGACTGTATTCGGTATTCCCCGTGGGGATTGCTTACGGCTGACACGATCCCGCTCAGTCCGAGCGACCGGGGTATCACTCGGGCGTCTCGGAACCGCCAAGACTGATGCAATCGCCCGAACTGACACCGCCGAGAAGAGAGCGTTCGCGGCGACAACGACCGTCACGGTTGCAAATCAATCCCATGAGGCCCTCTATCGGAGAAATTTCATATACCTCCCGGTCGAATGACGTGTTACTATGAGAGTACCATCCCAGATCAGAACGGGTCGAACCGCAACCGACGTGAGGAACGGTCGCACGAAGCGATGGACGACGCAGTTCGCGTTCCTGTAGTCGCGGTCGAACCGTAATCGCGGTCAAACCGCGACCCCGACTGGAGTACGGTACTGACCAAATCGCAGAACTGACCAAATCGCAGAACCGACCGAACTACCGCAATTTCCGCGGAAATTTCTCGGTTCCCGTAGCTCCGGCGCTACTCGCCTTCCGCTTCCTTCTTGATGAGGAACTTCATGTCGCCCTCGAAGACCACAGTGTCCTCTTGGTTCGTCATCGTCGTGTCGATGACGACCAACCCGGCGTCGTCTCGACTGGAAATGTCCTTGGTCTCGATGACCTCCATGTCGAGGCTGATGGTGTCGTCCATGTGGACCGGGTTCGGGATGTCCATGTAGTTCATCCCGAGGAACGCGAGAACGGTCCGCTCCAAGATTCCGGTCCGGTAGACGAACCCCGTCGCGAGCACGAACGTCATCGGGCCGTGGGCCACGCGCTCGCCGAAGTATTCGTCTTCGGCGTACTCCTTGTTCGTGTGAAGTTCGGTCCAGTCGCCCGCGAACGCGGAGTGTTGCACGAAGTCGTACTCGGTGACGGTTCGGCCGACGCTCTCGAACGTCTGGCCCTCCTCGAAGTCCTCGAAGTGGTGGGGTCGATAGCTGTACGGCATGGTTCGTCGTTCGCCGGTAGCCGATAAAATTCTATGGTCTCGCGCGCGCCGAGAACGCATTCTAACCGCCCCTGAAGCCCCGCGAAATCCCCACCGACGACCGAGTTCGTGGGATTCATTATCAGTCGGCGACTCCTCCGGATATGGACGAGAACCACCGGAAGTTCCTCGAACGACTGCTGGAGACGCCGAGCCCGTCCGGGTTCGAGACGGCCGTCCAGCGTTGCTGGGTGGAGTACGTCTCCGAGTTCGCCGACGAGGTGCGGACCGACGAGTACGGCAACGCGGTCGCGCGAATCGACGGCGGAGACGACGCCCCCGCCATCGCATTCACGGGCCACGCCGACGAGATCGGCCTGATGGTGAGTAGCGTCGACGACGACGGGTTCGTCCACCCCTCGCGGGTCGGCGGGTCGGACCGTACGGTCACGAAGGGCCAGCACGTCGAGATCCACACCGACGACGGCGTGGTCCCCGGCGTGGTCGGCCAGACCGCCATCCACCTGCGAGACACCGAGGAGGACGAGATCGAGGACGTGACCGAGCAGCACGTCGACGTGGGAGCCGAGAGCGAGGCCGAGGCCCGCGAACTCGTCGACGTGGGCGACCCCATCACCGTCGAGACCTCAATCCGCGAACTCGCCGGCAGCCGGATGGCGGCTCGCGGGATGGACAACCGCGTGGGCATTTGGGTCGCGGCGGAGGCCGCCCGCCGCGCGGCCGAGCGGGACACGGCGGCCACCGTCTACGCGGTCAGCACGGTCCAGGAGGAACTGGGCAAACAGGGCGCGAAGATGGTCGGCTTCGACCTGTCGGTCGACGCCGCGCTCGCGGTGGACGTGACCCACGCGGTCGACTCGCCGGACCTGAGCGATCAGGAGGACGAACACGGCGAGGTCGAACTCGGCGGCGGGCCTGTCGTCGCCCGCGGCTCGTCGAACCATCCCAAGGTCGTGCGCGTCGCCCGCGAGGCCGCGGACGCGGCCGGCCTCCCCGTGCAGTTGCAGGCCTCCGGCCGCGCGACCGGCACCGACGCGGACGCCTTCTACACCTCGCAGGGCGGCATCCCCTCGCTGAACGTCGGCCTGCCAAACCGTTACATGCACACGCCGGTGGAAGTAATCGACACCGAGGATCTCGACGCGGCGGCGGACCTGCTCGCCGAGTTCGCGGTCCAATCGGAGGAGCGCGAGAGCTACGCCGTGGACATCTAGGTGACCGATAGCTTTCGATAGGGAGTTTCGTCGAGGGGGTAAAGTGGCGGGGGTAGGATGCAGCTATTGGGGATCAATGGGCTCTTCGGCGACGAGAACTGCGTTCTTCGACGGCGAGAAAAATGAAGATGTCAGGTAACGGTTTCGAGGCGCAGTCCCACGTTCCCCGCCACAAGTAGAGTAATCACCGACCGGAATCGTTTCAGGGTCCGAAACGCGGCCCGCGTCGGTTTCACGGTGCAAACGCTCACCTGACGCCGAGCCGAGTCAGGTCCGACGCCGAGCCGAATCAGGCGTCCGTGGTCGGCTCGACGACGGCGTCGTCCCGGAACCGCTTGAACACCGACAGCGCCCACTCACGGAGATCGTCGTCGGTCGAGTGGAGACACGTTCGGAGGTGGCCCCCGTCGTCGTACCCGCCGAGGAACACGTCGTCGTCGAACACCGAGAGCCCGAAGGTGAACGTCTCGGGCGAGATGGACAGCGTCAGGCAGTCGAGCGCGCGGGCTTGCTCGAAGTCGTCGGGGTACGACTGCTGGGAGGTTTCGGCGGCCGACTCCGGGAGGACGAGTTCGACTGTGACGCCCCGTTCGACGAGGGGTTCACAGGCTCGGTTGAACGCGGGCACCACTGCCGGCAGGAGCGCGTCGAGCCGCGACGCGTCGGTCGGAACCGCCTCGATGAAGAACTCGGTCGCGGCGTGCGGGTCGGTGCGCGTCGAGGTCTCGACGCGGTAGTCGTTCAGCGGCATCGGGAGGTCGTGGGCGCGCTCGAACTCCCCGAGGAAGTCACTCAGCGATTCTACCTCGGCGACGGTGTCCCGGACCTGCTCGAACCGCCGGAGGACGATGCGGCCCGCGGCGGTCGCGCGGTAGCCGTCGTCGCCACGCCGAACCCAGCCGAACTCCTCGAACGAGTCGAGCGTCCGATGGACCGTGGCGCGCGACACGTCGTGGGCCCGACACAGGTCCGCGGGCGAGCGCGGTGCCGAGACGAGTGATCGCAGCGCCTCGGCGCGGTGTTCGGACGCGGCGAGAAACCGCACCTGTTCGATAGCGGTCATCGGTATCACGAAAACGGACCGGAAAGAAGTCACTTTCGTCAGCGAACCAGGAACGTTAGTTCGACACTCTCGGGGCTCGAAGAAGTATCGGGGCCGAGCTTCGAAGAAAGAACGAGGTCGGGCACCGAAGAGGGATTGCTATCACTTCGCTACCGACGCACTGCCCGCGTCCCCGTACTCGCCGCCGATCTCGTCGAGGACGCGCTCGTGGAACTCCTGGAGCACGGCGCTCTCGTCCTCGGCCAGCACCACGTCGCTGGCCATCAGCGTGGCGAGGCCGAACGCCTTCGGAGTCGGTGTGTCGACGCGGTGCTGGACCACCGACACCTCGCCTGCCCGCACGTCGGCGAGCACGTCCTCGATGGCCGAGACGGCCAGCTTATCCTCGATGATCTCCCGGTAAGTCTCCTCGATGACCGCGAACTCCTCCAGATCCTCGGCGAACCCGAGCAGCATCTCGCTGGAGACCTGCTGTTCGCTGGCGGACTTCTCGTAGCCCTTGTACCGCTTGAGGATCATCAGCGACCGAGTGGCGTTGATGCGGAAGTACCGCTGGAGGAGTTCGGTGCCGCCGAGCGCGGCCCGGAGGTCGCTTCGGACCTCGTCGGGAGGAACGTCGCGCAGTATCTCGGCCACGTCGACCTTCCGGTTGAGCGGCATCGACACGGTGAACCCGTGGTCGGCGACCGCGACCGAGACGTTGGTGTTGGCGGCGTTCGCACACCGGTACGCGACCACGCGCGAGAGGCCGTCGTTGAACCGCCGGCCGTAGTTCGAGTGGACGTAGTAGTGGCGCTCGTACTCGTCGCGGTCGAGTTCGACCTCGACAACGAGTCGGTCGTCGGTGCTGACGCTCTGTGGACCGGCGTACCGGCGCTGTTCGTCGAACATCCGCGCGATGGCCCGGACGCTGTTCTCGTCAAGCGGGAACTGCCGGAGCCACACGCGGGCCGCGGGCTTGCCCCGCTTCTCGAACCGTTCGAGGAGTTCGCCCTGGAATTCGAGGATCGAGCGCCCGAGGTCGTACGAGAGGGGCAGTCGCTCGGAGAACCACGAGGGGACGGTGGGTCGAGCGCTCGTGTAGTCGACGTACACCTTCGACCCGCGCCGGTAACGGAACTCGAAGTTCTGTCCGCCGAGCACGAACACGTCGCCCTTCTCGAGGGTGTCGAGATACTCCTCGTCGAGGTTGCCGACCCACTCGTCGTCGGCGCGGGTGAACACGTCGCAGGTAAACGAGTCCGGAATCGTCCCGATGTTGGTCATGTAGATGACCCGGGCGAGTCGGCCGCGCTTGCCGATCAAAGGCTCGCCAACGTCGAACTCGGGGTAGTGGTATTCGCCGTCCGGCGGGTCGTTCTCGTCGCGCCAGATCTTGGCGTAGACGTTCTTGTCCTCAAGGCCGTCGTAGTCGGAGGTCAGATAGCGAAACAGCGTCTCGAACTGGTCGTCGGCGAAGTTCCGATAGGGGTACGCCCGCCGGAGCGTCTCGCGGACCTCGCTCTCGGGGCGCACGTCGTTTATCGCCATTCCGTAGACGTGCTGGGCCGCCACGTCGTACGCTTCCTCGGGCACGAAGACGCGGTCCACGAACCCCTCCTCGGCCTTCTTCAGCATCACCGCGCACTCGACGAGTTCGTCGCGGTCGAGTGCCACGACCCGTCCCGTCACTGTCTCGCCGAGCTGGTGGCCCGCCCGCCCAACGCGCTGGAGCAGGGCTGCGACCGACTTGGGCGACCCGATCTGCACCACGAGGTCGACGTGGGGCATGTCGATGCCGAGTTCGAGGCTCGTGGAAGTCGTCACCACGTCGAGGCTGCCCTCCTTGAGGTCCTGCTCGATGGACTGGCGGGCGTCCTTCGAGAGGCTACCGTGGTGACAGCCGGAGTTGCCCTCGTCGTACGCACCAAAGCGCTCGCGGAGTTCGTGGAGGACGCGTTCCGCGCCAGACCGCGTGTTCGTGAAGACGAGCGTGTTGGTATGCTCGCCGATCAGGTCGTGAAGCTGGTCGTAGAACCGGGCGTTGACCACGTCGCGGGGCGTGTCGATGAGGTCGTCGGTCGGACACTGGAGTTCGACGTCGAACTCGCGGACGAATCGGGTGTCGACGATCTCGCAGTCGCGGGGCGTCGCTCGCGGCTCCTCGTCGGCTGGCTGCTCGTCCGTCTCGCAGCCGACGAGGAACTCCGCGATCTCGTCGAGCGGTTCGACGGTCGCCGAGCAGCCGATGCGGGTCGGCGACGACTCGGCCATGTTCTCCAGTCGCTCCAGACTCACCGCGAGGTGGGTGCCGCGTTTGCCGTCCGCGAGGCTGTGGATCTCGTCGACCACGACGTACTCGACGGTCTCCAGTTTCTGCTTGAACTTCGGGGAGTTGAGCAGGATGGCCAGCGTCTCGGGCGTGGTGTTGAGGATGTGGGGCGTCTCCTCGAGCATCTTCTGGCGAGCGCTGGAGTCGGTGTCGCCGTGCCGGATGGCGTGGCGCACTTCACCCACGTCGGCCCCGCGGGACTCGGCCTTCTCGCGGATGCCTGCCAGCGGGACCTCCAGATTCCGGTGGATGTCGTTGGCCAGCGACTTCAGCGGCGAGACGTACAGGCAGTACACCGAGTTGTCGAGCCCGTCATCGGCCTCGCGCTCCCGGCGGAACAGCTCGTTCAGGATGGCCGTAAAGGAGGCGAGGGTCTTGCCCGAGCCCGTGGGCGACGCGACGAGCGCGTTCTCGCCGTCGCGGACGAGCGGGATGGTCTCCTTCTGCGGCGGCGTGAACAGGCCGCCGTTCTCGGGGACGAACTCGCCGAACTGCTCGATCCACCATTCTCGGACTTCCGGCTCCAGCGACGCCAGCACGTCGGCGTCGTCGAGCGCCACCGTCTCGGCGTCGTAGTCGAACCCCCCGCGCGCCAACAGCTCGCGCGCCTCCATTCTTGCCGGTCGTTTGGGGCCGGGTACGTAAGACGGTTTGCCCCGCGCGGTGAAAGTGAAAACAGCAGTGTACTCTGTCCGATTTTGGTTTATAAACCTTCGCCACCCGACGGAACTGTAATCGGTAGATTCGAACCTCCTACCCCCCATAAATCGACCCCGTCACGTAACATAGACATTTAAAGGCCAGTCCGGTTCCGTTCTGGAAACTTCCCGGCACGAACTGCCGGAGGGCGTCACTCGTTTATACGCCGAGTGCGTAGCGAGAATCAATGGACGAGTCCATCCTCGACGCGGTGGGGTCGCCCCTCGTCAGGACCGCCGCTCCGGAGGGCGCGACCGTCGCGGCCAAACTGGAGGGGTTCAACCCCGGCGGGTCCGCGAAGGACCGGCCCGCTCGGGCCATGATCGAGGCCGCCGAGCGCGAGGGAGCCATCTCGCCCGGCGACCGCCTCGTCGAACCGACTAGCGGGAACACCGGCATCGGGCTCGCGGTGGCCGCGGCAGCGCGGGGCTACGACCTCACGATCGTGATGCCCGCCTCGAAGTCGCCCGAGCGCCGCCAACTCCTGAAGGCCTACGGCGCGGACCTCGAACTCGTCGAGGGCGACATGGACGACGCCCGCGAGCGTGCCACCGAGATCGCGGACACCGACGGCGCGGTCCAGATGGGCCAGTTCGAGAACCCGGCGAACGCCGAGGCTCACTACCGGACTACCGCCGAGGAGATCCTCGAACAGGTCGAGGGCCGCGAGATCGACGCCGTCGTCGCGGGCGTGGGCACCGGCGGCACCATCACCGGCACCGCGAGCCGACTGCTGGAGGAGTTCCCCGAGATGGAGGTCGTCGCAGTCGAACCCGAACGGAACGCGGTCCTCTCCACGGGCGAGTCCGGCGCGGACGACTTCCAGGGGATGGGTCCGGGCTTCGTCAGCGACGTACTCGACACCGACCTGCTCACCTCGGTCGAGACGGTCGCGCTGGAGGACGCCGAGCGCGAGGCCCGGCGGCTCGCCCGCGAGGAGGGCATCCTCGTCGGCCAGTCCTCGGGCGCGGCCGCGCTCGCGGCCCAACGGGTCGCCGAGCGCATCGCCGAACCGCAGTTGAACTGCCCGGAGGCCCCCGGAGAGGTCGAGGAACTGCTGGCCTCGGACGGCGGGGAAATCGACGGCTACGACGACTGCCCGCTCGTCGTGACCGTGTTCCCCGACAGCGGCGAGCGCTACCTCTCGACCGGGATGTTCGAGTAGCCCGGGGATACTCGATCAGTTACAATCATCGTTCTTTTCTCCGCCAGAGCTACCAGAAAGTACTTGGTAGTCCCCGCTTCGACGTAGCCAGAGCGATATCACGATGTTACTCTGGCAGACCGCGAAGCGATGGACGTACAAGGGCCGCAACTGCGAAATCCAGCGGACGAGCGTCGACGACGCGACCCAGTACCGCGGTCTCGTCGCGGTCGAGACCGGCCTCTCGGACCGCGCGCTCGACGCCGCGCCGGTCGCCGACCCGCAACGACGCTCTCGACCGGAACGGGACGACGGCGGCGAGTACCGCGAGTGGGTCTGCTTCGGCTGCCGGGCCGAGGCAGCGTCCGAGATTCGCGAGGAAGTGAACGAACTCGCCGAGTACGTCGGCGAAGCCGAGATCTAGCGGTTGAGTCTGATCTATCCGCCGAACTCCGACTCCGCGACGCGGACGACCACGGTGTCGGCCACCTCCCGCAGGTCGTAGTCCGGAATCTCGCCGTCCCGCCGGGTCAGGTACATCGGTTCGACGAGTTCCCCGTCCTCGGTCAGCCCGTACACCTTGAGGTACTCGTCGGTTTCCTCGGCGTCGATTTCGCCGTCGCGGACCGCCGCCGCGAGTTCGCGCGAGAGCCACTCCGAGTCGCTCACGCTGGGTTCGCGCACGAGCGCGTCCGCGGCGAACCGCACGAGGTACCAGTTCAGGTCGTTGCACAGCGCCACCGCGGCACCGAGGCTGATGGTCTCGACCGCCACGGTGTTGCGGTACGGCTGCTGAAGATCGTAGGTCGCGAGGGCTTCGCGGGCGGTCTCCCGCGAGACGAGTTCGGCGCGAAGGTCCACATCCTCCGTGCCGACGAGACAGACCCGAGTCACACCTCGTGGATGGGGGCAGTCAGGTAAAGCGATTTCGTTCTTCGGTGGGTCCTCAGGCGTCGACAGTGTAGAATCGGGACATCAGAACGAACCCAAGAAGTCTGGGGAGTGTAGCTTGTCGAACTGGGGAGGACGAGTAGAGCTAGCTTCTGCCTCGACCTAGGGGAGGCCGCAACTGCACTGCGCCGCACCACAACCGCACCGCGAGAGCCTCTCAGACCCCCCAGCCTCGGCGGTCGCATGAACGCGACCGCCTCCCTCGCGCGTTTTGGCGGACCACGAGGGTCCGCCAGCACGCGCCGGGCGGAAGGTGGACCAGCTCGTACCCGGCGGAAGGGAAACCAGCGCGCGCTGGGCCGAAAGGCCACATCAGCGCACGCCACGGTGAAACGATGAACTACAGCGCGAGCCGCCGACCACCGACCCAGTTCGCGACCTCAGAAGTCGACTTTCGTCGCGTTCTCCGCGGCCTCCTTCGCGCGGTCGTACAGCTCCTCGGGCTGGGCGTTGTCGACGATCTCACGCGTCGCGTTCGTCTCCGGGTAGTCCGGCGCGATACGGTTGCAGCCCGCCGGAATCGTCGAGTCGCGGAACGTGCCGATCTCTCGCGCGCGGTCGGTGATGTCGGCCTTGTCCATCGTGAGCAGCGGTCGGTGGATCGGCAGGTCCGTGGCGACGCTCGTCGCGGCGAGGTTCCGCGTGGTCTGGGAGGACTTCTGACCGATGGCCTCGCCGGTCACGATGCCCGTCGCGTTCTCGGCGCGGGCGACGTGCTCGGCCACGCGGTACATGAATCGCCGGTAGACCAGCATTCGCGCGGGACCGACCTCTTCGTCTAGTAGCGCCATCACGTCGCCCGCGGGCACCCGCCACAGCGGCATCTCGTAGTTCGGCGCGTAGTCGGCCAGCCGCCGGACCGTCTCGGTCGCGCGCGCCTCGTGGTCCGGGCCGCCGTAGTCGCCGAGTTCGAGGTAGACGGGGACGATGGGCGATCCGCGCTTCATGATCTCCCACGCCGCGACCGGCGAGTCGATACCGCCGCTGACCAGCGCGACGACCGTCGACTGCGTGCCCAGCGGGAGCCCGCCGGGACCGGAGCGCTGCTCGGTGAACACGTACGCCTCGTCCTCGCGACACTCCACGTAGAATGTGGTGTCGGGGTCGTCGAGGTCGACTTCCGGGTCGTCGAGTTCCGCGAAGACGGCCGCGCCGCCCGACTCTTCGAGGTCCTTGCTCGTGAACGGGTGAGCGTCCGCGGTCCCCGCGCGCCGGGCGTCCACCGCGAAGGTGTCGCCTGCGAAGGTATCGTCCGCGGCGTCTGCCGACTCCCCTGCACTGGCGTACTCGCTGGCGGTCCGCGCCAGCGCCTCCACGATGGCGTCTTCCTCGGGCGGGACGACGACCGCGGGGCTGACCGACTGGACGCCGAACGCGTCGCTGGCGGCCTCGGTCGCGGCCTCGACGCCCTCCTCGTCGCTGTGGAGGAAGATGCGCGACCACCGGCGCTCGACCGTGGCGTCGACCCCGCGGTCGCGGACGATGGCTTCGATGTTGTCCCGGAGCCGACGCTCCATCTCGGTCTGGACCTTCCCGCTCTTCACGCCGACGTCGGCGTGACGAACGAGGACGGTGTCGGCTCCAGGCGGTTTCATGGCCGGGGATAGACGCGAGGCAGATAAACGGGCTTCGATTCCGTAAGCGTGGAGACGGGTTCGGCTTCAGGACTGTCTTTGAGTTCTGACTACTTCTCATCTCCTGCTACATTTTTTATTTAGGCGCGCGGGAACCCGAGCCAGTACACCGGGTCGGTGTACGCCGGATTCAGGTGGTGGAAGTGCCACAGCGCCGCGAACACGACCGCCAGCACGCCCACGAGCGCACCCATCGTCAGCAGAAACGGCCGCCACCCGTTGCGTTCGGCGGTCGATTGGACGCCCAACAGGACCTACAGGCCGAAGAAGGAGGTGATGGTGTACGAGAAGAGTATCTGTCCCACGGTACCGCCCACGAACATCGCCGCGAGCATCACGAGGAGAACCCGAGCGCGGCGACGACGATTCGGTCACGTTTCAGGTTGATTGTCGTGCTACCACATACCAACTTGCGATACCTGATTAACGTATTTATAACATATCTTATATATGGTATTGATACTGAATACGGATATTCGGCTCTGTTGAAATCCTTCGGGAGTGATACATTCTGACCGGCTGTGGTCAGTACAGGTGAACTACCGCTTAGAGGAATCCTGTTAGGCCGATACACAAAAATAGCACACCTAATCCGCGATAAAGCCAAACAGGGGTGGATTCTTCAGATTTGTCGGAAGATGAACGCCGAAGGAACTCAAATCCAAACGTGTGAATTCTCTTCGGAATTATAGCGTATGTAAGGCCAAGGACGACGGCTATGATATATCCAACTTGCCACAGAGTACTCATATGTTCTTTTAAGCGAGTGAACACATATATCTAATGGACGATACACACTGCTCAGAGACCAGCTGTTTCAAGCGATAATATGTCTAAAGTATAGGATCTCAACAGAGCCGGATATTCGATAGCTTCGAAATCGAATCGGCGCGAGGCCCGTACTTTTGCCGGTGGCGAGCGTGAGAGAGATCATGCGCCCGAGCCAGCTCACGACGCTCGTCGACGGACTGCTCCACGAGGGGACGCAGGTGACCGACCGCGGTCTCGATCTGACGGTCGCGGAAGTTCTCCGCGTCGAGACTCCCGGACGGGTCGACTTCGGCGGGGACGAACTCGAACGTCCCAACGTCTCGGCCCACGAAAAGGTGTGGCGCGACGACGAGGACGACTACCAGTGGTGGCGTCTGGAGGGCGGCCAGTACCTCGTCGAGTACAACGAGAACCTCACGGCAGATAGACCTCTTACGGTCCAAACCCGTACCGCGATGTGCGAGCGCGGCGCGTTCCACCCGACGCTGCAACTTTCGGAACTTGGTCGAATGCCTCTCTCGGTCGCTCCGGGCGGCATCCGATTGAAGGAGAACGCCCGGATCTCGACGGTGCTGCCGCCCGAGGAGGGGACGGAGTGAGGGTAGCAATCAGACGGGACGCGTTTCCTCCAACGGTTTAGACCACGACCCGCGGGAGTCGCGTACGTCTCCACCGGACCGAGGAAACTCGCCGACTCGAAGATGCGCCTCGCCGACTGGCTCGAACACCGGGGGTGGTGAGTCGGCAGTCGCGGACCGCTCGTCTGAAAGGTCTTCTCAGTGCTCGATGGTCGTGATCTCCTCGACCGGCCACTGGCTCAGGATCTCGACGCCGTTCTCGCGCACGACGACCATCTCCTCGACGCGGACGCCCTGCCGGTCGGCGGGCCGCATCGTCTCGACAGCCATCGTCATCCCCTCCTCGATCTCGATGGGGTGGTCGGGCGAGAGCCCGCGCCAGATGAGTGGGACCTCGTACAGCTGGAGGCCCAGCCCGTGCGCCCAGTGGTTGGTGGTCATCTCCCAGAAGTCCTCGGCACCGTACCAGTCCATATGCTCGCCCTCCTCGTCCGGGAACCCCTGACAGATCTCGTCGGTCGTGGCCCCCGGCTCGATGCGTTCGAGCACGTCGTAGAGGTCGTCGCGGGCCTTCCGGTAGGCCTCTTGCTGGGCCTCCGTCGGTTCACCCACGCTGAACGTGCGGTAGTAACAGGAGCGATACCCCATGAAACCGATGTTGTAGAAGTCGGCGTACACGAGGTCGCCCGGCCGGATGACGCGGTCGGTGGTGTTGGCCTGATGCTTGGGCCACGTGTTCGGCCCGGAGGTGACGTATCCCCCCTGGACCATCGCGCCGAGTCGGCACAGCTCTTTGGTGGCCTCGCCCCAGACCTCCGACTCGCGCATTCCGGGCTTTGCGGTCTCCGTGATGCGCTGGAACCCGGCCTCGCAGAGCGCCGCGACCATTCGCAGGCACTCGATCTCGTCGCGGGTCTTGACCTTCCGGGCGTCCTCCATCGCCTGGGTGCACTCGCTCGTCCGCACGTCGACGCCGCGCTCCTCGAACTTCGAGATCAGGGCCGCGTTGCCCACGTCGATGCCCATCGGCTCCTTTTGGACGCCGTACTCCTCCATCGCGTCGACCACGAGGTCGGCCATCTTGCCCTTCAGCCAACTCCGGGCCGAGTTGCTGCCCGAGGCTCGCGGGACGTTGCCGAGGCCCGGCGCGGCGTACCGAATGTCGTCGAGCCACGGGCAGTTGAATCGCTGGTTGCTCGCGTGGTCGGCGGTGTCCCAGTGGACCACGTCGCCGTCCTCGGTCAGGAGGGTGTAGTGGTCGGCACCGCTCCCGCCGGTCATCGCCAACCCGGTCACGTACCGGACGTTCGGGTCGTTGATGAGGAGCATACTTCCGAGCTCCTGCTCACGCATACGTTCGAGCGCCCGCTCCTTACGCTCGCGTCGCATGCGCTGGAAGTCGATGCGCTCCTCCCAGTCGACGCCCATCGTGCCGCGCGTTCCCTCCATGAAGTCGCGCTGATAGAAACTCATGGGCGAAGGTACTTCGAGCGAGATAATGAAAGTAGGTGAAACGGCGGTCGGACGCCGGTCGAACGTCTCGGTCCGTGGAAATGACCGCGCTCCGGGTGTTTTATCATCGCTCGTTCCGACAGTACAACTATGTACAAGCACGTCGCGCTGCTCGTCCGCAAGCAGGGGATGACCCACGAGGAGTTCGTCGACCACTGGCAGAACGAACACACCCCGATAGCGCGGGACATCGAGGGCGTCACGCGCTACCAGACCGTGCTGCCGACCGACGCCGAGAACGCGGAGTTCGACGGGCTGGCCGAACTCTACTTCGAGAACCTCGAGGACCTCCACGACGCGCTGGGCTCGCCGGGCTCGCGAGACTACGACCCGACCAAAGAGGTCGCCGCGCAGGCCCGCGCGGACGTGGACAACTTCCTCGACATCGACGAGCGCCCGCGATTCATCGGCGAGGAGATCGTCCAGAAGGACGAGGTCGACGGCGACACGGACGGCCTGTACAAGCACTCGGCGTTCCTCGTCCGCCAGGAGGGGATGACTCACGAGGAGTTCGTCGACTACTGGCAGACCAACCACACGCCCATCGCCCGCGAGATCGACGGCGTGGTCCGGTACGCCACGGTGCTACCGACCGACCCCGAGAACGCGGAGTTCGACGGCATCGCGGAACTCTACTTCGAGGATCTCGACAAGCTCCACGACGCGCTCGGCAGCGAGGGGTCGCGAGACTACGACCCGGACAAGGGCAAGGCCAAGGAGGCCCGCGAGGACGTGAACAACTTCCTCGACATCGACGAGCGCCCCCGTTTCATCGGGCGCGAGACGGTCCAGAAGGACGACACCTGAGTAGTTACCGCCCGAGAGGAGTCGGCTTTTCACTCCATCCGGAGTGTACTGGTTTTGGCCGTTCTACTTCGCGTGCGCTGCTCCTCTATCTTGACGCGCGCTGGGTTCTCCTTCGCTTCCGGCGCGTGCTGGCGTCTTGGCGAGCGACGCGAGGACAGGCTCTGCAGAGCTTTGCTCTGCCCGTGCTGTGCGGTCGCGGTGCGGTTGCGGTCACGCCGAGGCGCAAGCAGTAGCTAGCCTACTCGAAGCAATGAAAATCAGCGTGAAGCTAGCTATTGCCGAGGTATATGAGACACCGCACAGCAGCGCATCCTCACACCTCCCCGACCTCCTGCGGTTCTCGGCCTCCACTTCGTTCCGGCCTGCGGTCCTCGTCTCGCGCGCGCCGGAATCGAAAATCAACCGTTCGAGAGACGAGTTGCAAGTTCTCAACCGCACGTCGTCACGGATAACAATAGAAGTCACCCGGACGACATCAATTTCTGCCGGAGCCAAAGGGAAAACGGTTTGAAATCGCTGGACGCACTCGGGCGTATGAAAGTACGCATCAGCGACGGGGCGACCGACGAGGAAGCCTCCGCCATCGCGGAAGCGCTCGCCCAGCACGTCCGCGACGAGGTGTCGGTGTTCGTGGGCGACGCCGACTCGCCCGCCGCAGTCCGCGAATCGCCGGTCGTGCCGTCGGCGACCGGTGGCGATTCCGGAGCGTCCGCAACCGAGGGGACCGACACCACCGACGACCTCGGACCGACCGAGCGCGAGGAAGCGCTCTGGAAGGAGATCGAGGACATCGAGTTGGGCGGCCCCGAGAAGTACAAGGAGCGCCTCGAAGAGCAAGGAAAGCTGTTCGTGCGCGACCGACTGGACCTCTGGTTCGGGGAGGACGGTCAACTGTTCGAGGACGGGAAGTTCGCCAACTTCGACGCGTGGCACCCCGACAGCCCGGAGGTCGAGGAAGGCAACGACGACCGACTGCCCGGCGACGGCCTCCTGACCGGCGCGGCCGAGTTCGAGGGCCGTGAGGTCCACTACATGGCCAACGACTTCACCGTCAAAGCCGGGTCGATGGCCGAGAAGGGCGTCGAGAAGTTCCTCCGGATGCAACAGCGCGCGCTGAAGACCGGCAAACCCGTGCTCTACCTGATGGACTCCTCCGGGGGTCGCATCGACCAGCAGACCGGCTTCTTCGCCAACCGCGAGGGCATCGGGAAGTACTACTACAACCACTCGATGCTCTCCGGACGCGTGCCACAGATCTGCGTGCTGTACGGCCCCTGCATCGCCGGGGCGGCCTACACCCCGGTCTTCGCGGACTTCACCATCATGGTCCGGGACATGTCCGCGATGGCTATCGCCTCCCCGCGGATGGTCCAGATGGTCACAGGCGAGGATATCGAACTCGAAGAGTTGGGTGGCCCGGACGTGCACGCCCGAGAGTCGGGGAGCGCGGACCTCGTGGCCGACGACGAGGAGCACGCCCGCGAACTGGTTGCCGACCTCATCAGCTATCTGCCCGACAGCGCCGACGATACCCCTCCGAAGAGCGAGGGCAAGCCACCCGTGAAGTCCCCCGAGGGAATCGACTCCATCGTGCCCGAGAAACCCAACAAGGGCTACGACATGACCGACCTGATAGACCGCGTGGTCGACGAGGATTCTTACTTCGAACTCAAGCCCGAGTATGGAAAGGAGATCATCACCGCGTTCGCGCGCATCGACGGTCGGCCGGTCGGCATCGTCGCCAACCAGCCCGCTCAGCGCGCAGGGGCCATCTTCCCCGACGCCGCAGAGAAGGCTGCGGAGTTCATCTGGACCTGCGACGCCTACGAGGTCCCGCTGCTCTATCTCTGTGACACGCCTGGCTTCATGGCCGGCTCGCAGGTCGAGAAGGATGCGATTCTGGAGAAGGGCAAGAAGTTCATCTACGCAACGTCCTCCGCGACCGTGCCCAAGCAGACCGTCGTCGTCCGGAAGGCGTACGGCGCTGGCATCTACGCGATGGGCGGCCCGGCATACGACCCCGAGAGCGTGCTCGGCCTCCCCTCCGGCGAGATCGCCATCATGGGACCGGAAGCCGCCATCAACGCAGTCTACGCCCGGAAGCTCTCGGAGATCGACGACCCCGAGGAGCGCGCGGAGATGGAGCAAGAACTTCGCGAGGAGTACCGCGAGGACATCGACGTCCATCGGATGGCCAGCGAGGTCGTCATCGACGAGATCGTGCCGCCGAGCACGCTCCGAACCGAACTGCAGAATCGGTTCGCGTTCTACGAGGGCATCGAGAAGGAACTTCCGGACAAGAAGCACGGAACGATTCTGTAAGCGGAGTCCGCCCGAGCGACGCGGAGTCGGGCGGCTCCGACTGTTTCGACTGAGGTGGTGCCCGGACTTAGCAGTACGTACCGCACATACAGCAGTCGTAACAGTCGCTACAGCACTCGACGATCTCGCAGTCGTCCGGCGTACTCACGTACTCGTCCTCGCCGATCTCGTCCCAGAGCCGGGCGAGGTCGTCCTCGCTCGGATCCTCGACTCGCCGGACGACTTCGTCCCGACGAACGACGCGGACCGCGTCGAGGTCGGCTGCGGTTCGGCGGCTCGCTGGCCGTCGACCGGCCGCGGAACCCATGCCGACGGTCAGTGCGCTCCCTGCCGCGATACCTTTGAGGAGTTGCCTTCGTTGCATAGCACAAAAATACAATAACTGAGAGATAATAAAATTCTAGTCTGTCGCTCAAAGCCAGTATTCTAGAGTTTCTATTGCTTTCGCGAAATAAAATAGGACTGTGTGAGTCCGCGCGGCGGAGAGAGAGGGTCGATGCGGGCTGGCTCATCACGTCCAACCACGTCGTATGCGCCGGTAAGCCCGCGTGTCGGTCGCTAAAGAGCCGTATAACAATAGCCGGTCCCGTCGTGGTCCGGTTCGTGACGACGCGCCGCGACGGTGACCGACCGTGCGTTCTGATCCCCTATGAGTTCTGACCCACAGTATTCCTCGACGCTGACCGCCACCCGGAATCGCGCGATCACCACGCTGTCGGGCGTCGGGCGAGTCGAGCGAGCGCTCTGGCTTCTCGTCGGAGTGGGACTGCTCGCCGACCTGCTGACGACCTACTACGGCCTCCAGATCGGCCTGACGGAGTCGAACCCGGTCGCGCGAACCGCCATCCACCGGTTCGGGTTCGCGGCGATGGTCGGCATGAAGCTTGGAGCCGTCGGGGTCGGCGTCGCCTGTCGACGGCTGGTCACGGGTCGACACGCGCTGCTGGTTCCTGCGGGGCTCGCGGTGCCGTGGCTGGCGGCCGCGCTGGTGAATCTCTCGCTGTACGCGGTCGTTACCTGACAGGATTGGGAAGGGACGACGTCGCCGTGGAACACTGGATCCGGATGTCCGTACTCTTCGCCGTACAGGCTGGCCAGTGGGTACGAAACGGAACGATTCTGCAGAGAGTCAGGCACGGGATGTTAGCAGGCTAATAACACACGCAAACGTAACAGGGCGTACACGGTAGGCCATTCACGCAGCAACAACATTGGTCACCCGGGTCGTCGGTAGTGTCGAGTTCCGATAACGACGGGGTGTCCGACCGGCGCTCGAACTCGGACTTCGGTATCACTTCCTCGCGCCCGTCCTCGAACGTCCACGCGACGTGGGTCGGTTCCGAAGACTTCGCCGAGGCGAGTCCCGATCCGCCGACGGCAGCAGCGCCGACGGTTCCGGCCCGTTTCATCAGGGTTCGTCTATCCATACAAGCGAGTTAGCTCCTCTAACAAGTTAATTTTTTCGCAAATTGTATGTGGGTAAATAAGGGGCGTCCGTAGCGAGGCTCGGGTCCACCAGTGACGTTCTGACCGGTCGCAGTAACGCCGTAACGACCGATTCGACTTGGAAAGGATGCGACTCGCGGCGACGGTCATCGATCTCTCGCCGTCCGCGATACTACCTCACGGTCGGTCCCGAGCAGTCGGGGAACCAGACCACAGGTTCACTCGGCGTGTTCGCGCTTCAGCGAGAGGACTGTCCGCTCGAACTCGCAGACCAACGTCTCGCCGTCGGCCTCGGTGCCGTCCTCGCCGCGGTTCACCGCGAACGCCTCGACGCGCATCGTCACGACGCCGCGCTCGCCGTCGCTGGTCTCGCGCTTGTCGGTGACGGTCGACTGGGCGCGGATGGTGTCGCCGTGGAAGACCGGATTCGGGTGTTCGACGTCGTCGTAGCTCAGGTTCGCAACGATGGTGCCGTCGGTGGTCTCGGGGATCGACAGCCCCACCGCGAGGCTCATGGTGTAGAGGCCGTTGACGAGTCGCTCGCCGAACTGGGTGTCGGCGGCGAAGTCGGCGTCGAGGTGGAGCGGCTGCTGGTTCATCGTCATGTCGCAGAACTGCTGGTTGTCGGCCTCGCTGACGGTCCGTCGCTTCTCGTGCTCGTAGGTCTCGCCGACCTCGAACTCCTCGTAGTACAGTCCGGTCATACGTGGTCGGGCGGCGCGCCGCGGCAAAAATCCCCGCGATTTCGCTCGGCGGCGACGCCGGACGGGGCCACGACGAATGGCTCCGACACCGAGCGGAGCTGCGACGAATACACTCACAGGCGACCCCTGAAAGTGTCGTAACCGGTGCATAACCAAGGGTACGTGAGGATTAGCTCGTGGTAACGGCGTCACAGCCCAGGCTTATCATGTCGAACGACGCGTGCCGGTTCGAGTGGGCGCAACCGCGAACAGTCGAACCCGAGAGCGGGAGCATCGCCGTGGAGAACGTACGCGCAGGTCCGGCTAAGTCGGCGAATTCGGCGGGGTCGGGTCCACCGAGCGGTCGCGCTGACGCGAATCGGTCCGATTCGGACCGATTCGCGTCAGCGCGACCGTCC
>NZ_KZ859511.1:49297-108924 GCF_003382685.1 Halorussus litoreus
GCGCGGCCGCTCGCGACTGGGCCCCGCCGCCCCCCCCCCCCCCCCCCCCGCGACCGTCCGCCGGGAACGTCTCTGCTACGGTGCGCGACGAGTCAGTCACACGGTCTCCCTCCGCAGAAATCGGCCGAGCCGGGGACTCGCCTCGCGTTCGCTTTCGGGTTCGAGTCGCCAGTCGAGTCGAGACTCCACCGGTCGTACGGGACGGCACTGCGTACCTCGGCTGCGCGAACGGCTCGATCCACGCCCTCGACGCCGCGGACGGACGGCGACGCTGGTCGACCCGGACCGAGGGTCGGACCACAGCGCCAACGCCCGCAGCCGCGGGGGACGTCGTCTACGCCGGAACCGACGCAGGCAGGATTCTCGCGGTCGACGCCGAGACGGGCGAGTCGCGATGGGAGTTCTCTGCGACCGCGAGCGTGCAGGCCGCCCCGCGAGTCGACGACGGAACGGTGTTCGTCGCGGCCGCGGACGGGCGCGTGACCGCGCTCCACGCCGCGGACGGCTCCCGGCTCCGAACCTTCCGGAACGCCTCGACGGCGCTCTGCTCGCTCGCGGTGGACGACGAGCGCCTGCTCGTCGCCAGCCTCGACGGCGGCGCGTTCGCCCACGACCGGACCGACGGGCGCGAGCGCTGGCGGTTCGACCCCGCGGCCGCCGTCCGGAGCGCGCCCGCCATCGCCGACGACGCCGCGTACGTCGGAACGGTCGACGGCGGCCGGGTGTGCGCCATCTCGGCGAACACGGGCCGCGAGCGCTGGCGGGCCGACCTCGGTGCGAGCGCGTGGGCCGCACCGGCTGTCGGTGAGGGAACCGTCTTTGTCGCGAGCACCGACGGATCGGTCTGGGCGCTCGACGCCGCGGACGGGACGACGGACTGGCGCACCGACCTGAATGGCGGCGTCTGGGCGTCCCCGACGACGACCGGGAAGGCGCTGCTCGTCGCAGACGACGCCGGGCGAGTGTCGGCCCTCGACCGGACGGACGGGACCGTGCTGTGGCAGTACCGGGCGACCGCGCCGATAGTGGGTCCGGTGACCGTCGCGGAGGGGGCCGCGTTCGTGGCCGACTGCGGCGGGACTGTCACCGCGCTCTCGTTGCCCGAGGGCTGTCGCTCGCTTCCTGAGGGCTGTCGGGAGCGCTGACCAGCGGCCGATCCACGTCGTTCCGCGGGGTTGAAAGTCCGCGTCCTCGAACTCGGGAGTATGCCACGTCGAAGCGTGCTGTTCACGCCGGGCGACCGCCCGGAGATGATGCGCAAAGCGCCCGGAGCGGGAGCCGACGTTCTCGTCTTCGACCTCGAAGACGCGGTGGCTCCCGAACGGAAGGCCGAGGCGCGGGGGGCGGTCCGAAACGTGCTCGCCGACCCCGAGTTCGACCCCGACGCCGAGGTCTGCGTCCGCGTGAATCCGACCGGCATCGCTGCCGACGACGACCTGCAGGGCGTGCTCGGCGACGCGAGCGAAATTTCCGATGGCGGAGGCGACGCCGACCGAGTCCGCGCGACCCTCGACGCCGTGATGGCTCCGAAGGTCGAGTCCGCGAGGGACGCCGAGACGCTGGCCGACCTGCTCGACGAGCGCGACGCCGAGGTCCCCGTCCTCGCGCTGGTCGAGACCGCCGCCGGGGTGCTCGCCAGTGAGGAGATCGCGGCCGTGCCGGCGGTCGACGCGCTGGTCTTCGGCGCGGAGGATCTGGCGGCCGACCTCGGCGCGACCCGAACCGAGGGGGGAACAGAAGTCCTCCACGCGCGCGAGCACGTCGTGCTCGCCGCGAGCGCGGCGAGCGTGGACGCCATCGACACCGTCTACACCGACATCGAGGACGTGGAAGGGGTACGCGAAGAGACCGAGTTCGCCATCAAGCTGGGGTACGACGGCAAGATGGCCATCCACCCCGCGCAGGTCGACCCCATAAACGGGGCGTTCACGCCCGACCCAGAGCGCGTCGAGTGGGCCGAGCGCGTACTCGCGGCCAAGGCGGAAGCCGACGCTGAGGGCCGGGGCGTCTTCCGGGTCGACGGCGAGATGGTCGACGCGCCGCTGATCTCGCAGGCCGAGCGCGTGCTGGCGTACGCCGAGGCGGCCGGAGAGAATCGTTAGCTCGAAGGAGAATTGACCGTTCGACGGGGAAATCCCGCCGTCGGCGAACAAATTAAACTCATAACCCCGACCTTAAACACATTTATATGAGCTAAAGGGGTATAGTGGATAATTCCGCCACCCTTATTCACGGGAACGCGGGAGTTGAGTACGAAGATGTCCGAAGCGAACCCCTTCGAAAGCCTGCAGGAGCAGATCGACGACGCCGCGTCGTATGTAGACGCGGGTGAGGACGTGCTGAACCGTCTCAAACACCCGGAGCGCGTGCTGGAGACGAACCTCTCGGTCGAGATGGACGACGGCTCGGTCGAGGTGATCAAGGCGTTCCGGTCGCAGTTCAACGGCGACCGCGGCCCGTACAAGGGCGGCATCCGCTACCACCCGGGCGTCACCCGCGACGAGGTCAAGGCGCTGTCGGGCTGGATGGCGTACAAGTGCGCGGTGGTCGACATCCCGTACGGCGGCGGGAAGGGCGGCATCGTAATCGATCCTGCCGACTTCAGCGAGTCCGAACTCGAACGGCTCACGCGGTCGTTTGCGACGGAACTCCGGCCGTTCATCGGCGAGGACAGGGACATCCCCGCGCCCGACGTGAACACCGGCCGGCGCGAGATGAACTGGATCAAAGACACCTACGAGACGCTGGAGAACACCACCGAGCCGGGCGTCATCACGGGCAAGTCCCCCAGCAGCGGCGGCAGCGAGGGCCGCGTCGAGGCCACCGGACGCTCGACCATGCTCACCGCTCGCGAGGCGTTCGACTACCTCGACAAGGATCTCGCGGGCGCTGACGTGGCGGTCCAGGGGTACGGCAACGCCGGCTGGATCACGGCGAAACTCCTCCACGAACTCGGCGCGAACGTGGTCGCCGTCTCCGACTCCAGTGGAGCCATCTACCGCGAAGTCGGCTTCAACCCGGTCGACGTGAAGAACCACAAGAACGAGACCGGCAGCGTCGTCGGCTATCCCGAGGCCGAAGACGAGTTCTCCAACGAGGACCTGCTCACGCTCGACGTGGACCTGCTGGTCCCCGCCGCGCTGGAGAACGCCATCGATGGCGACCTCGCGCAGGACGTGTCGGCGGACGTGATCGCCGAGGCCGCGAACGGCCCGCTCACGCCCGAGGCCGACGACGTGCTGGCCGAGTCGGACACGTACGTCTTCCCCGACATCCTCGCGAACGCGGGCGGCGTGACCGTCTCGTACTTCGAGTGGGTCCAGAACCGCCAGCGGTTCTACTGGACAGAGGAGCGAGTCAACGAGGAACTCGAGCGCGTCATCACCGACGCGTTCGACAATCTGGTCGAGACCTACGAGGAGACGGGTGCGTCCAACATGCGCACCGCCGCGTACGCGGTCGCCATCGAGCGCGTGGTCGACGCCTACGAGGAAGGCGGCAACTGGCCCTAAACTCGCGGTATTCGTCGCGGATTGGTACTTTCTCCGCTCCGTCCCGAGTTTACGACCGTTTTCTATGAGTGAAAAATATATTGAAAGTATTCTAATGCTTAGGTTTATTTTTAGACTTGGAATCGTAATCTTTATCTTTCGGTCCGTGTTATCGTTTAACGGACTCATGTCCAAGCACTACATCGAAGCTCTCGACGAGAGTGACGAGATCGACCTCGAAGAACGAACCAACGCGCTGTACAAGACCGGACCCAACGGCGACATCTTCGTCTAAGAACCGAACCGCAGTGGCGTATTATTTTCGCAGGTCGAGTTACAAGTAGCGGAGCAGCACCGTCCGACGAATCCCGGAACGCTCCCCATCACTACGGGTCCTAGAACACTCCCCATCACTACGAGTCCTAAAACTCCCCGTCCTACGAGTTCCGGAACGCTCCCCGTCATTACGAACTCCGCAGCCGAGTTGGAACGACCGCATCCCAGAGCCCCAAGCGACCGAAGAGAACGAAGACGAGGACCACGGTGGGCCACGCGATGCCAACGAGCCCGTACAGGAAGTACATGACGCCGACCGAGACGAAGAACATGATCACGGTGAACGTGTACGACACCACGGCGTACGCCGCAGCCAGCGACGGTTGCAGGTTGCGGAGATGCCGGATGCCCCGCTTTCGGAGATTCACGAGGTCGAACGTGTCGACCAGCAGCCAGTACCCGTCGCCGTGAACCAGCGGGTTGATACTGAAGGCGATACTCAGGAGGCTGCTGAAAATGAAGACGTTCAGCGCGAGACTCTCCGGAAACAGCGCGTGGTACACGCCCACGAGCATTCCGACCCACGCCAGTTCGGTGAACGGACCGGCGAGGCTTATCCATCGCCGTCGGTTCTTCGGCAGCGTCCACGCACCGTTCGTCTCCGTGACGACGACCGGGATGACAGCGTTGATCCACCCGAGTCGTATCGTCGGGTCGAAGTGGCGTCGACTCTCGAGGTAGTGTCCGGCTTCGTGGACGACTATCGACGCTATCGTCAGCCCGACGAGGATCGTCACCCGGATCGGCGTCAACAAGCTCCGCAACTCTTCGACCGTGGGTGCCTGATCCGCGTGGAACGCCAGTATCGCTCCGAACAGCGCGAGAAACGCGAGGACCCGCGGCCACAGCCGGACGTCCTCGGGCCGAACGACCCGTCCGACGCGGGACCCGTCCAGCCGGACGAACCCGTCGTCGACCAGTCCGTCGAGAAGGTTCAAGGCACCGCCGTCGAGATCCTCCCTCGTAACGTCGCCGTCCGCCATGTCCTCCAGCAGTCGAATCGCGTTCTCGGAGACGCCCTGAAGGTCTCCGTCGGAGTTCCGGAGGAAGTACGTCCCCTCCGCCTGCCCCCACGTGTACCCGACTTGTGCGTCGCGTCGCTGGCTCTCCACGTTCATGTGTCGGTCAGGTAGTCGGCGAGTGCTTCGGTCACCCGCTGGTCGGCCTCCACGTCGGCGGCAGCGAACGCCGGGGCCTCGTTCAGTTCCAGTATCGCGTGCTCGTCGTTCAGGCCTCGGCGCACGTCGGCTGCGCCGAACGTCAGGTCGACGGCCTCGGCCGCCCGCACCGCAGTGTCCTCGACGGCCCCGGAGACGGTGGCTGGCGCAATTTCGACCTCCTCGCCCTCCGTCTGGTCGAGTTTGAACGAGAAGTTCTCGCTCTCGTAGCGGATCGCACCCACGACCTCGCCGTCGAGCACGTACACGCGAAGGTCCTCACCCTCGACGAACTCCTGGAACTGCACCGGAGCGGTCGAGAGCCGTGCGAGTCGGTCGTCGGTCAGTCCCTCCGCCGTGAGCTCCGCGGGAGGGGCACCGTTGGCGACCGGCTTGTAAACGACCCGGTCGTGGCGGTCGGCGAACGCACGGACCTCGTCGGGGTCGTTCGTGAACAGGGTGTCGGGGACCGGTAGCCCCGCAGCCTCGAACCGGGCGAGTTGCCACGGCTTGCGCTGTTGGAGGTAGTGGTTGCGGAGCTTCGGAAGCACGTCGACGCCCTCGGATTCGAGTTCCCGACAGAGGCTCTCGAAGAGACTGCGGTGTTCGCGCCACTGATTGAGTATCGGCTGTATCTCCTCCGCCTCCCGGAACTCCTCCCGAACCGCCACGTCGTTCTGGTGGAACAGGGCGTGAACGTGGACGTACGCACCCTCGACGTCGTCCAACTCGAACGGCGTCCCGAGGGTAGCCTCACCGTCGGAAGGAGTGAACGTCAGCGGTGTTTCGCCCGGCCAGTCCCGCACGTCGGTGACGACTGGTTCGACTCCTCGCTCCCTGACGGCCTCGGCCAGTAGCTCGATCTCCCTCAGTATCTCCATGCCGACGAGTACGACGGTCATTATCGATTACGTTGTCCACGACCAGTGAAAAAATAACCTGATTTTGCACTGCATCCTCGTCCCGCCGCGAGCGTCGCGGTGCTTCGCCGAGCCGTGCCGGTCGACCACGTTTTCTTTCGAGGTAGCGGATAGATCAATCTGTTGTCAGTGGGTTTCGTATATCGTCCTCACAGCCATTAAGACGCCAGATGTTCGGTTATCTCGCCCTATTTCTCATCTGTGATAACGGTATCGGGGTTTTATCATCTGAGGCTCGGAAAATAATTCCTATCGACCATGTTCGACACGGAATCGACCGACCGCGGTCAGGTGGGGATCGGCACGCTCATCGTGTTCATCGCGATGGTGCTGGTGGCCGCCATCGCCGCGGGCGTGCTCATCAACACCGCGGGCTTCCTCCAGAGCAAGTCCGAGCAGACCGGTCAGGAGTCCAGCGCGCAAGTGACCGACCGCGTGCGCGTGGCGAGTACGGTGGGCGTCGTGGGCAACGACGACTCGGTCCACCTCGTGAACCTGACCGTGATGAAGAGTTCCGGCGCGGGCGACATCAATCTCTCGACCGCGACCGTGGAGTGGCTCGGCCCCGACGACGGGACCATCCTCACGGCGGGCGACAGCGCAACTGACTCGGCGTTCACCGTCAGTACGATCAAAGACATTGACGACACGAAGCCGGTGCTCGTCAATCAGGAAGACCGGTTCCGAATCACGCTCGACGCGGCGGCGCTGACCGACGACTCGCACGGTCTCAAGGAGAGCGAGGACTTCACGATCAAGGTCATCACTTCTGCCGGCGCGGTCACCTACCACCACAAGGTGCCCCCGACGCTGACCGACCAGAAGGCGGTGGAGCTCTGAAGGTCGAGACGCGACTGTCCTCAGAAGTTCCCGAAAACGTCGTACACTCGGAAGTCTCGTAGCAATCGTTTCGGCCGAACCGTTCTACAGTCCGATCTCGCGCCCGATGACGAGGTGCTGGATCTCGCTCGTCCCCTCGCCGATCTCCATCAGCTTCGCGTCGCGGAAGAACCGCTGTGGCGCGAAGTCCTCGGTGTAGCCGTAGCCGCCGAGCGTCTGGACCGCCTCTTCGGCCACCTCGCGGGCGGCCTCGCTGGCGTCGAGTTTGGCGAGCGCGCTCTCGTGGCTGACCGACTCGCCCTGGTCGTACTTCCAGGCCGCCCTGTGGGTCAGCAGGCGTGCGCGCTCGACCTTCCGGTCCATCGAGACCACCTTGTTCCGGATGGCGTCGAACTTCGAGATGGGCTTGCCGAACTGCTCGCGCTCGGTGCTGTACTCCCGGGCGGCGTCGTACGCGCCCTGTGCGAGCCCGGTCGACAGCGCCGCGATGGAGATGCGGCCGCCGTCGAGGGTCTTCTTGGTCTGGTCCCAGCCGTCGCCCTCCTCGCCGAGCAGGCGGTCCTCGGGAAGCCGGACGTCGTCGAGCTTGATCTCGCAGGTCGGCGAGGCGTTCAGCCCCATCTTGTCCCAGACGGTCGTGACCTCGAAGCCGTCGTCCTCGTCGGGGTCGACGATGAACGTCGAGATGCCGTCGTAGCCCGCGCCGGGGTCGGTGACCGCCTTCACGAGGACGCTCCCCGCGACGTTCGCGTTGGTGATGAACTGCTTGGTACCATTGAGCACCCATTCATCGCCGTCCTTTTCCGCGGTGGTGTCCATGTCGCTGGCGTCCGACCCGGAGCCGGGCTCGGTGAGCGCCCACGAACCGAGATACTCGCCCTCGGCGAGCGGGCGGAGCCAGCGTTCCTTCTGCTCGTCGGTGCCGAACAGCTCGATGGGCTTGCTCGCCAGCGAGACGTGCGCGGCGTACGAGAGGCCGACCGACCCCGAGACGCGGCCGAGTTCCTCCGTCACGAGAGCGTACATTAGCTGGTCGCCGCCGAGACCGCCGTACTCCTCGCTCACGGGGACGCCCATCACGTCGAGGTCCGCGAGTTGGTCGAAGATATCCTCGGGGAAGCGGTGTTCGTCTTCGATCTCCTGGGCGACGGGTTCGATCTCCTCGTCGCAGAACTCCCGTACCGTGTCCCGAATCATCCGATGCTCGTCGGGGAGGCCGAAATCCATACGCAAATCTTGCGCAAGCGGTGGTAAAAAGTCTCCGCAACCGGGGCCGAAGGTATGTCGAAACGCTGTTAATACCCACGGACGAACCCGCGAGTCGTGACTCGTCGCACCCCGATTCGAGTGGTCCTCGCCGTGGTCGTCCTCGGACTGGTACTCGGACTGACGGCCGGACTCGTGACCTCCGGGCAGTCGCCCAACGAGCGATACGACCGGTCGGCGGGAGTGCCCGCGGCCGAACAGGAGCAGATCGCCGAACCGACGGGCGGCGTCACGGTCGTCACGGTCCAGAAGGGCGACATGCGCGACGCCCCGGGCGGGATCGTGGCGTTCCACCCGAACGGAAGCGTCCTCTACCACTCCGAGCGGTACAGTACCTACTGGGATGTGGACCCGAGCCCGCAGGGTTCCCACACCGTCACCTACATCGCGACCGAGTGGCTGAACGAATCGGTGTGTGGTGAGGGGCCGCTACTGGCCGACCGCGGCGACTGTCGTCGCAACGTGGTCGAGCGTCTCAACATGTCGACCGGCGAGCAGACCCGGTTGTACAGCCACCGGATGGAGGACGGTCGGTGGCACGACGTGGACGTGATAAACGACAGCCACCTGCTCGTCGGCGACATCGGCAACGAGGCGGCATTCGTCGTGAACACGTACTCGGGCGTCCGGGAGTGGACGTGGACCGCCGAGAGCGACCTGCCCATCACGGGCGGCGGCGCGTACGACGGCGACTGGGTCCACCTCAACGACGTGGAACTGCTCGACGACGGCCGGGTGATGGTCGACCTGCGCAACCAGGATCAGGTCGCGTTCGTGAATCGCTCGACCGGCATCGAGGAGAACTGGACCCTCGGAAGCGAAGACGACTACGACGTACTCCGCGAGCAGCACAACCCCGACTACATCCCCGAGGAGCGCGGCGGTCCGGCGGTGGTCGTCGCCGACTCCGAGAACGACAGAGTGGTGGAGTACCAGCGGGTGAACGGGAGCGACGGCGACGGTGGCGACGGCGCGGACGCCGAGTGGGAGCGGTCGTGGGTCTGGTCCGACGACGAGATGCAGTGGTCGCGCGACGCCGACCGACTGCCGAACGGCAACACGCTCATCACCGACACCATCGGCGACCGCGTGTTCGAGGTGAACGAGACGGGCGAGATCGTCTGGAGCGTGCCGGTCGACCGGGCCTACGAGGCCGAGCGCCTCGGCACTGGCGACGAGAGCGCAGGCGGCCCGAGCGCCGCGGCCGCCGACCTCGAATCGCGGCAGGTCGAGCCGCCGACCGGTCCCGCGGAGCGATTCGAGGAGTGGGTCCGCTCGGCGGTCCCCATCCAAGTGCAGAACGGCCTGCTCGGCTACTTCTTCCCGTGGTGGATGGACTTCTACCACGTGCTGGCGACCTTCGCGCTGGTCGGCGTCGGCCTCGTCTGGGGCGGGCTGGAGCTATGGTGGTCGTCGGTGCCTGACAGGCTCCGGCGACAGGTCGAGACCGATGCCCGGCCGTCGGCCCGGACGGCACTCGTCGTCGCGGCGCTCGTGTTGTCCGCGCTCGCCAGCGTCGGCTACCTCGGGTCGGTCGTCCTGTCGTTGCTCTGAATCGCCGGTCGCGTGGACGGCCCCGCGTAGCTATCAGGGCAAGTGGCTTTTTGTCGGCCCGTCGCCTACTCGCCAGTGATGAGCATCCGGCGGCTGGTTCGGGGCACCATCGAGTGGGACCGCCTCGAAGCGGTGTTCGCGGAGATGGCCCGCAGGTACGACCAGCCGAAGCTCCGCGTGGAGTTCCTCGACGCCGACAACTGGCTGTCGACACCCTGCGTGGTCGACGAGCGGTGGTTCGTGAAGATCGTGACCGACCAGAACTCGCTGGTCCACGCGCTGTTCACCGGGGCGCGCAACCTCGGGGCGTTCTCCTCGGGCACGGAGGGGTTCTTCGAGCACTTCGACGACCCGCTGGAGATGTGTGAACACGAACTCGAAGCCACCCGCCGGATGCGCGAGATCGGCGTGAACGTCCCCGCGCCGGTCGAGGCGTTCGAGGTCGACGGGATGGGCGTACTCGTGATGGAGTACCTGCCCGAGTTCCGGACGCTGGAGGGGCTGTCGGACGCGGAGGCCGAGTCGGTCGCTCCCGACCTGTTCGGGGCGCTGGCGATGATGCACGACAACCAGCTCGCGCACGGGGACCTCCGTGGCGAGAACGTGCTGGTCCAGAACGGCGAGGTGTACTTCATCGACGCGACCAGCGTCCGCGAGGACGCCATCGAGGAGGCCCGGTCGTACGATCTGGCGTGCGCGCTCGCCGCGCTCGAACCGCGCATCGGCACTCGCGCGGCGGTGTCGGCCGCGCTCGAACACTACTCGCCGCCGGAACTGCTCGCGGCCCGGGAGTTCCTGGACTTCGTGAACATCCGACCGGACCACGACTTCGACGCCGCCAGCGTGAAGGGCGAGGTCGAGAAGGTGGCCGAGGCCGAGCGGGCGTGATTTCCGCAGACGTGACATCTCCGCTCGATTGACTCGAATTGGGTGCCTTTTTACTTTGGCGGCCCGAAAATTTGGCCGAACATGAGCCAACAAGCCAGCGAGCAGACGTACGGCCACTACATCGGCGGCGAGTGGACGGACGGCACCGGCGACGAGACGTTCGAGAGCGTCGACCCCTCGAATCAGGAGGTACTCGGCGAGTTCCACCGTGGAACCGAGACGGACGTCGACGAAGCGCTCGCGGCCGCCGAGGCCGCCGAGGAGAAGTGGCGAAACCTCTCGTACATCGACCGCGCGGAGTACCTCTGGGACGTCTACCACGAACTCAAGGACCGCACGGACGAACTCGGCGAGGTCGTCACCAAGGAGTGCGGCAAGGAGATCTCCGAGGGGAAGGCCGACGTGGTCGAGGCCGCACACATGGTCGAGTGGGCCGCAGGCAACGCCCGTCACCCGCACGGCGACGTGGTCCCCTCGGAGATTCCGAGCAAGGACGCCTACATGCGCCGGAAACCCCGCGGCGTCGTGGGCTGTGTCACGCCGTGGAACTTCCCGGTCGCCATCCCGTTCTGGCACATGGCCATCGCACTGGTCGAGGGCAACACGGTCGTCTGGAAGCCGGCCGAGCAGACGCCGTGGTGCGGCCAGATCATCGCCGAGATGATGGTCGACGCCGGTATCCCCGAGGGCGTGTTCAACATGGTCCAAGGGTTCGGTGACGCCGGCAACGCCATCGTCGAGGACGACCGCGTGGACACGGTGCTGTTCACCGGCAGTAGCGAGGTCGGCCAGCAGATCGCCAGCCAGGTCGGCGGCGAACCCGGCAAGCTCGCGGCCTGCGAGATGGGTGGCAAGAACGGTATCGTCATCACGGAGAACGCTGACCTCGACGTTGCGGTCCACTCGGCGGTGATGTCCTCGTTCAAGACCACGGGCCAGCGCTGCGTCTCCAGCGAGCGCCTCATCGTCCACGAGGACGTGTACGACGAGTTCAAGGAGCGCTACGTCGAACTCGCCGAGCAGGTGTCGGTCGGCGACCCGCTCGAGGAGGACACCTTCATGGGTCCGGTCGTCAACGAACAGCAGGTCGAGAAGTTCCACAAGTACAACGACCTCGCCCGTGAGGAGGGCGCCAACGTGCTCGTCGACCGCGCGGAGCTGGACGACGACGAGATTCCGGAGGGCCACGAGGACGGCTACTGGGTCGGCCCGTTCGTCTACGAGGTCGACTACGACCCGGACCTGCGCTGTCTCAAGGAGGAGGTCTTCGGACCCCACGTCGCGCTCGTCGAGTACTCGGGCGACATGGACCGTGCGATGGAGCTCCACAACGACACGCCGTACGGGCTGGCCGGCGCGGTCGTCTCGGAGGACTACCGCCAGATCAACCAGTTCCGCGACGAGGCCGAGATCGGGCTGGCGTACGCCAACCTGCCCTGCATCGGCGCTGAGGTCCAGCTGCCGTTCGGCGGCGTGAAGAAGTCCGGCAACGGCTACCCGAGCGCCCGCGAGGCCATCGAGGCCGTCACCGAGCGCACGGCGTGGACCCTGAACAACTCGAAGGACATCGAGATGGCCCAGGGCCTCTCGGCGGACATCAAGATCGAGAGCGACGACTGAACTGCGTAACCCGTAAGGTCAAACGCAATCTGAACCCCGCTTGTTTTGGAAATTAAACGACGGGATTTTCCTTACTGAGTACGTTTATCCACCATCATTGAAATCCAAATGCTCACTTAGAGCAGAGTCCCTGAATTCCCGCAAATTCTTTTTATGTGTCAATGTTAAAGGGCAGTATGGTCAAAAGAGATATTCCAGAATCATGGCTTGAGGAAAAGCCGGATATCCCTCCACCAAGGGTAGAGGACAAGTTTGAGAGATGGCACGAAACATATTCAGTTGATATGCTTCAGGAACTTGCAATTTCAGATATCAGAACAGCTGAATTAGAGTTTCGAAATAAGGTTGAAGCTCTGAAGACTGAATATCGCCCGGGCCAATTGATAAATCCCACTTTTGCCCAAATAGATGGCAAGGAACCATTCACACAACAGGAATTCCGAAAGGTTCGGCAGGAGATTACTGACGAGGCCGAACAGATACGGATGAATTTCAAGCAAGCAAGGGGACGACGGAAGCTGGAACATGAGCAACGCAGAGCAAACTTTTTGACAAATATTACCCGCCAAGTAATGGATTCCTTCACAAATATCGACGTCTCTATTAAATTTCCAAAACTGAAGTAAACGACACTCTAAACGACGCTTCTGATTCCACCTCGGCGCGCGCTGGCGCGGTTTATGTCGCGCCAAATCGCGCGAGCGCTGAGGACCGCAACGAAGCGAGGACTGTAGGCGGCTGGGGAAGGTGCGCTGCGGTTGCGGTGCGGTCTCTCCAATGCCTCGGGAGTAGCTAGCTTCGCTGTACTCTTCACTCTCGCTTTCTAGTTGGTGAAGCTAGCGACTGCCTCTACACATGAGAGCCGCAGCCTCACACCTCCCCAGCCTCCTCGTTCACTCGCTACGCTCGTTCACTCGTCCCTCACGCGCGTTGCTCGCGCGTGCCGGTCGTCTATGATTCACGTTCTCTTGTTCCCAGAATCCCGAATCGAGCCTCCACAACATCCGAAAATCAGACTATCTCCCCGTCTCTGAGAAGGTCCGCGACGACGTGGACGTAGAGCACGCAAGCCGTAAAAACCGCGTACACCGGTCGAACCAGCGCGAGTCCACCGACCAGCAGCCCACCGATCAACAAGTGACTCAGCAGGCGGTGGACTTCGAGCGTCCGCGTGTCCATGCCGTCGAACACCTGCCCCTGCTCGGTGAACGCAAACACCGGGTCGGTCACGCACCGCCGGAGGTGCGACCAGTTGCCCGCGTGGTATCGCGCGACGACGAAGTGGTCGAGGTCGACGAAGACCGACAGGAGGAGGCCGTACGCGACCAACCCGGCGGCTTCGAGCGGGACCGAGACGGGGAGCGCGAGGACCAGCCCACCGGACGCGAGCGCGCCCAGCGCGGCGTGTTCGGGCGACTTCATCGACGGGAAATTCGGTCGGCGACGGGAGAAAGTTACGGTGTCGCGAGCGACACGGACAAGGAATCACTCGCGTAGCGCGCTACACCCGCAGCACCACCATCTCCTCTCCAAACTCGGCTTCGTCCTCGACGTCCACGTCGTAAGTCTCGACCGGCGGTTCGTCGCCCGCCAGTTCCGTGCCGTACGACTCGGCGTCGCAGGCACACGCTTCGTCGGGCGCTCCGGCGTCCGCTGGCGCTTCCACGTCCACCTCGAAGGTACCGGCTCTGACCTCGTGGGGGTTGAACACCGACTCGCCCGTGGTGAGGTCGAACTCCCAGTTGTGCCACGGACACCGGACGATCTCGCCGTCCCGGACCCAGTCGACCTCGCCGACGCCGTCGGACTCGGTGGTTCCCGAGATAGTGCCCTCGCAGAGCGGCGCAAGCTGGTGCGGACAGGCGTTGTTGAGCGCGTGGTACTCGCCGTCGACGTTGAACACGCCGATGGACAGGCCCTCGACCTCCACGATTCGTCGCTCGCCCGATTCGAGTTCCGACGACGGACAGATGACGTGTCTGCTCATGCTCGACTCTGATTACCGTGGGAGGTCGTAGAGTTCGCGGGCGTTCTCGGCGAAGATGCGCGATTCGAGGTCGTCGTCGAGCGGCGGGAGCCCGTGGTCGGGCGAGTCGCCGTCCCAGTGGGGGAAATCGCTGGAGAACAGCAGGGTCTCCTCGGCGTGCATCATCTCGAAGATCTGGCGGAGGTGTTCCGGCCGCTCGGGCTCCTCGATGGGCTGGCTGGTGAACCGGACGTGCTCGATGACGTACTCGCTCGGCGGGCGTTCGAGCCACGGGGTCTGAGAGCGCAGCCCCTTCCAGTTCTTGTCCATGCGCCACAGCAGGTGGGGCACCCAGCCGAAGCCGCCCTCGATGCAGACCACGTCGAGGTCCGGGTACTCCACGAAGACGCCCTCCGTCACGAGGCTGTTGAGTTGGCCCATCACAACCGCGGGAAGGATGTTGTGCCACTCGAAGTACGACCCCGGGTAGCCCGCGCCCGACGGCGGGTTGCTGATGCCGAGACCGTCGTGGTGGGGGTGCATCGCGACCGGGAGGTCCATCTCCGCGGCGGCCTCGTAGATGGGCCAGTAGAACGACTGGCCGTACGGCCGCGGGGAGGCGGTGTTCATCAACACCTGCACGAACCGGTCGTCCTCGCCGAACTCGCGGATCAGGTCGGCCGCCGCCTCCGGGGCCTGTGGCGGGACCAGAATCGAACCCAGCAGTCTGTCGTCCGCCGGGAGCCAGTCTTCCTGCACCCACGCATTGTACGCCCGCGCGAGCGCGGCGGCGTATCTCCGGTTCGGCAGGAGCGCGAGGTTGGTCGCGTGACCCGTCAGAACGGCGTAGTCGATCCCGTACGGGTCTAGGTGCTCCGCGGCGACGTTCTCGGGCGTCGTCCCCGGCAGTTCGCCCTCGGCGGGTGCGGCGTCCTCCCGCATGACGCCGCCGGGGTTGTTGTACAGCAGGTTCGGGAGGTTCACCCCGTACCGGTCGAACTCCAGCGGGAGGTGCCGGCGGATCTCCTCGTCGGACGCCCAGCTTTGGTGGACGTCGCAGTCGATCAGCGTCGGCGCTTCGCCCGGGTCGGACGGCGTTCGCTCTCCCGCTCCCTGTGCCATGGTATCATGACACTGTTCCGGACCGGCCGAAAAAGCCTCTGTTTACAACCAGAGCGTGGTGAACGGCGTTGAAGCGCGAAGGCACCCGTGAACTCGGGGACTCACCGTCGAGTGCGAGTGAGTTTTGCCACTACGTCAGATATTACACACCCGTCGTGCAACTGTCGAAGTAGATGACCGACATCCAGACCACGCACGTGGGGAGCCTGCCGCGACCGGCCGGGCTTCAGAAGCTGTTGAGCGACCCCGAGTCGGTGGACGACGAGGCGTTCGACTCCGCGGTCACCGACGCCGTCCGGGAAGTCGTCCGCCGGCAGGCCGACGCCGGCATCGACGTCGCGAACAACGGTGAGCAGGGCCGGCTGGCCTACTCCGTGGGCGTGACCGAGCGGCTCACCGGCTACGGCGACGAGTTCGCCGAGCGCGACCTGCCCGCCGACCTCGCTGACTTCCCGGACTTCGCCGAACAGCTGTTCGGCGACAAGGAGCACATCGGCGGGCCCATCTTGACGGGGCCTATCGAGTACGTCGGCGAGGAACAACTCCGGCGCGAGCTGGACCGGCTTGACGAGGCCATCGCGAGCGAGGGCGTCTCCTTCGCGAACCGGTTCCACACCGCGCCGTCGCCGGGGGCGGTCCTGCGCTTTACCGACTCGGAGTACCACGACACCACCGAGGACTACCTGTTCGACCTCGCGGACGCGCTCAACACCGAGTACCGGCTCATCGCCGACAGCGGGGCCACCCTCCAGATCGACGCGCCAGAACTGCTCGCGGCGTTCACCATCACGTTCGAGGACGCCTCGGTCGGGGAGTTCCGCGAACACGTCCGGACCTACGTCGAGGCCATCAACCGCGCGCTCGACGGCGTGCCGAGCGAGCAGGTCCGGATGCACGCCTGCTGGGGGAACTACCCTGGGCCGCACCACCACGACGTGGCGCTAGACGAGGTGGTCGACCTGTTCTACGAGGCGGACGTGAGCGGCCTCATCGTCGAGGCGGCCAACCCCCGGCACCGCCACGAATTCGAGACGTTCGAGGAGTATCCGCTTCCGGACGGCTGGACTATCGTCCCGGGCGTCATCGACGTGAAGACCAACATCGTCGAGGACCCGGCCGGCATCGCGAACCAGATCGAGCGCTTCGCCGAGGTCGTGGGCGACCCCTCGCGGATTCTGGCCGGTGCGGACTGCGGGTTCGAGACAGTGCTGGGCGCGGACTTCGTCCACCCCGAAATCGCGTGGAAGAAGTTGGCGGCGCTGTCGGAGGGTGCAGAACTGGCGTCCGAGCGGTTGGAGTAGGAGTAAGGTTCAGACGAGGACGGATAGATTCCGGCGTCGCTCGGTGAATCAACCACCGTCCTGGCGGATGAAAGGGCGAGGCGGGCTCGCGTTCTACTTGGTCGTCTGTGTGTGGCCACTATCCAGCGCGCGCAGTTCTGCGCGCGCTGGATATCCCGACAGCGACCGCGAGCGCGCCGAGGGCTTTCGAGGCCCCGTTGTCAGTGTCGGAGTCGTCGAGCGCGCCGCGGGCTTTCGAAAACCCGCCACGAGTTTCGGCGTCGCGCGTGAAACCTCCGAAAAATCAATCTCTGAACGCTCACTTCGCGTCTATGACCGGGATCTCGACTGGTTCGTCGGCCTCGTCGTCTGCGTCGGCATCGCCGGCATTGGAACCGAAGGGTCCAGGGAAGTCTGGAATCGTATCGCGACCGGGCAGTCGGTCCGCGAGGGATTCGACGCCGCGACCGACCGCCTCCCGGTCGACTTGGTCGCGGAGGCGATGCTCGCGCTCGACGGTGCTGTACTGGCGGTAGAACTCGGCGAAAGTGCGGGCTTCCGCCTCGGTCCCCTCGAACGCCTCGCTGATCGCGTCGACGTTCTCCCCGAGGTGCTTGGTCAGCGGATGGTCCTCACCGTAGCGCTGGCGGGCCTGCGCGTGGAGGAACTCGCCCATCGAAACGGTGCCCTTGCTGGTGTACTCGACGATTCGGTCCTGATTCTCGTAGACGAGTTGGCCCGCGAACAGCGCCGCGCCGAGGTAGTTCGTCGGCACGCCGAGTCTGGTGGCGATGGGCTTGAGGGCTGTCTTCGGCGCGTTGCTGTGTTTGGCGAGCCACGCGGCGAGGGTCTGTGGTGTCATTTTCGGTGTTGTGTGGAAGGGTTGGAGGGTAGTGGATGTTGTGGCAACTTGGGGTGATCAATAATCCCTGATGAAGAAGTCCGGATAGGCTGCTTCAATGAACGTTTCTACTAAGAAAAACGAACATTTGACACCCACAGATAGACTAACTTCGTTGAGCAATATTGTTATAAGTCTATTCTGTCTGGCTATAACGCATGACGGAGAAATACGAAAAATACGATGACTGGATGGACTCTATGGAAAAGACCACAACGAAATTAGAGAAGGCCGTTGAACAAATAGAAGAGGAAGATTTAGAGAATTTAAATATAAATCTGAATTCTAAAGAAGCCGAACTAGCTTTCTCAGGGATAATAAATACAGAAAACAGCGAATTGCTCAAGAAAGAGGTCGGGAAGGTATCAGGTATGATTGCATTGAAAGATTTAGCCTCGGACATAGAAGAAACTCATCAGGAAATCAAAGAGTGGAGTGAAAGCCGTGGCATGACTCCTAGTACTGAGAGATATGATTTTATGATTCAATTGGCCACAATACGATTCCTCTCTGACGAATATGTTCTTTTCTTTTCCCTCTTATCAGCTATGGTTGAAGAGATTAGTATAGAACTGCTGAAGAAGGAGCTAATTGAGGAAGAATACCAAGATAGTAATCAAACCGATAGACTTCTTGAAAGAAGAATGAATCAAGAACAAAGAGAGCAACTACTCCTGAGAACAGGAGTTATTGAAAACGGGTTAACAAGCGAAATGTCGAGAATTAGGTCGTTAAGGAACATGGTACTCCACGATTTAATGAATCGTATGTTCTTAGATGAAGAGATGGGATACAACGACGTAGAAAGAGGATTAAATACCGCAGAAAAACTATCCGATAAACTCTGAAGAAGGCAGGAGAGCCGTTAAGGTAGTGAATGATTGACGGCCACGGAATCTCGCACTCGTCGGTCTTGGGATACCACTGCCCGTCCACCACCTCCGAGACCGACACTCACGTAATCTTCAGCGGACTCCACCCCTCAGAACCTACAGAGGGATACAGCACGACAACGACGCCTCACTGATGGCCCTCACAACGGAGCGACCGGAGGTGATGGGGAGAGAGTAACAGAGTAGAAACTTGCCGTGTAATGAACCGCCAAAAGTGGGGTCGGAGGGGTATGAAATACCCGACTCCGCCGCCCAACTACCGTGCCGATGCGCCTGCTTCTCGGGGGTGCTGTTGCTGCTCATAGATTGAGCCTCTCGATGTATCGACGACGACGCCGTTCCATCCGCTCTCGGGGCGTCGCCTTGTCGTAGTGTTTCTTGATCGTCTTCACGCTCGCGTTCGCCCGAACCGCGACCACTTCCGGCGGTATCCCGCAGTCGAGCTGCCACGTAATCGATCCCGTTCGGATTTGATGAGGCGACCGCGACGACGGGCACTTGCTCGCGTGGTTACGCTTCGTCCACTGGCAGTCCTCGGGGTCGCGGTCGTGCGGACACTCCGAGTGGATGCAGGGGAGCGTCACTTGGTAGGTCCAGCAGCGGACGGTGTTCTGACTCGGCCGCCCCTGCCGACTCGTAAGCAGCGGCTTCCGGCCGTCTTCGTCGTGCTTCTCCCACCGGTCGCTACTGGCGAGATACTTGTCCAGCGCCGAGACGACGTGCTTCGAGAGCGCGACCGGGCGCTCCCCGTCGCTCTTGTTCTTCAGCGGCGTCGAACTCGGACGATGGCGGAACTCGATGAACTCCTCTTCCGGGTGGTAGTCGCGGACGTCGAGCCCGCGAACAGCGCCGAGACGACAGCCTGTGTCCCACAGCACTTCCAGCAAAGCGCGTCGGCGAGACGCGGGCTCGTGCCGACGAAGGTACTGGAGAACGCTACTCGCCGCACTGGTCGGTAGCTTCTTGTCCGAGCTCTCCTGCTCGGCCGTGACGTTCGGGACGTGGACCTTCTCGCTCAGGCCGTCGTCGACCGCCTCGATGCGCTCCAGATACTCGACGAACAGCTTGAGGTCCTGCATCTCGCCCCGGAGCGTGATCGTAGCGATGTCGTCACCGGAGCGCTTGGTCTCGTAGGTCTCGAAGATCCAGCCGTTGAACTCGCCGACCTGCTCGATCTCTTCCTCCTCGCAGAACTCGATGAACTGCTTGAGCCGGTAGTAGAACGACTGAGCACTATGCTCGGTCGTCTCCGGGCGACGCCGGTCGACGTACCGATTCCAGGCGTCGCGAGGCGAGAGTTCGCTGGGGTTCACGTCTGACCCCCCGCGTCGTCGAGCTTGTCCCGCGCTCGGCCGAGCAGGTTGCCCACGGTGCCGGGCGACCGACCGGTCTCGCGGGCGAACTCGCGGACGCCCGTCTCGCCTTCAGCACAGGCGAGGTACGCCTGTCGCTCGGCCCGAGAGAGGCCGGTGAGGTCTCTGGTGAACTGCGTGAAATCCGATTGGCCCGCCATCCTCAGTCCTCCGATTGGATGCGCGGCGCGAGCATGTACTCGCCCTCGAAGCCCCAGTCGTCGTGTTCGAACTTGAGCCGGGTCGGGAACTCCTCGGACCACCGGACGGTCACGCGGTCGGCTTTCGCCTTGTCGAGTGCCAGCGTGATGTCGTCGAGGTAGTCCAACGAGAACGCCGACGAGCGGGCGTCGGTGTCGTCGCTGGTGACCGCGTTCGGGAACGAGATCGTCTGTGCCGCGTTCTCGTCGTCGTCCTCGGCCAGCTCGACGCGTCCATCCTCCGTGCTGGCGAGCAGGAAGGTGTCGTCGTCGCAGGTGACGTAGGCCATCTCCTCGGTAGACCTGATGGCTTTCACCGCCTCGCGGAGCGGCGCGACGCCGGGCCGCGCGGTGAGCGGAAGATCGAGGTCCGGGATGGTCGGCTCGTCGCGGATATCGCTCGGAGTAATGCCGAACCACTCGGTCTCTCGCTTCATCTGCTGGTCCTCGCGCACTACGGTCACGCGCATCCGCGCTGGGTCGCGGAACACGTCGATAGCCACCGGGTCGCCGTCACCGCCGCGCTTGCGCGCCCACCCGACCGCGTCGCGGAACCGGTCGAGATTCAGCCCGAAGGTGTGGCCGTCGCGCAGCTCGTACTGGTCGAAGCCTTCGGCGGGCGCGTGGAGGTCGACCATGCCCACGTTCGCCGGGTCCACCGCGCGGGCGGTGAGACCGTCGTCGTCGAAGTGGATGCGGTACTCGTCGGCGATGGGCTTCATGAGCCGCGCCAGCGACCGAATGGGGTCGCCGTAGGTGAGGATCGAGACCGCCGCGTCGTCGTCGGTCTCGGGCGCGAGTTCGTCGTCGCGCGAGTCCTCGGGAACGCCAGACGGTCCTGCCTTCACGGCACCGCTCATGGACCCTCACCTGCCTCACTGTCGGTGGTTTCTTGGTCGCTCGCTCCCTCTCCCGATTCGGGGGCCAGCCGGGCACTGGACATGTTAGGCGGCCCCCTTTTCGTTCAGGTCACCGTTCCCGTCTTTGGCGAGAGCAATCTTCGTCTCGTCGTCTTGTTCGATGTCTTTACGGACAAGTGACCGGATGTACTCCGAGACACTGCCGAATCCTTTCTCCTCGGCTCGATCTTTGATGTCCCCGACCCAAGGGATTGGGACGGAGAACGACAGGCTTGTTTTCAGCGCCATTGCAACAACCCCTATATTCGTAGATTACTTAGTACTTACTATTGTAGTAGGTAGTCTATAATCTGGTATTCTAGTAGTACTTGCTACCCGCTCACCTCCATGAGTATTAAGTAATTAACGTAGTAACTACGACCAACGACAATGGCCAAAACCAGCCTCAGTCTTCCGGACGAGATGAATGAAGCGATAGAAAACGAACTATCTTACGGGGATAATAAAAGCGAATGGATACGTCACTCCATCCGGATGCGACAGCACGTCGATCCGATTCTCGATGAAGTGTACGAGTCCTACCAGCGTGAAGAGCGACTGGAACTTGTCGAGAAGGCTGTCCGCGAGAAGGTGGACGAGATGAAGCACGAAAATGGCAAGTGAGTCAGTTAATTTTTTAAGAACATCCTCCGGTGTAGGGAATAAGGGTTCAAATAACGATGTTCATACCACTGTTCGGGCCAGTTCCCGGAGGAATGGAGATTATGGTACTTCTGCTTCTGGCCATCGTCGGCGCACCAATTGCCTATGTACTGTCGAGCGACAAATCGGTGGCACGGCAAGCTGGCCGTGCAGCAGGTCCAAGGAAAACAACATCATCGGGGAATAGCAAAATCGAAATCCCTGAAGAAGAGCGTTACAGGCTTCAGAAGATTGCTGGTCGTAGTATCCCAGTCACGATGGTCGCCTCGCTAATCGCCCCGCTCGGCTACCTTCTCGTCAAAAAGCCATGGTGGGCGCTCATAAGCGCATTGACTCTTAACTTCGGGGTCATTGGCACTCTCTTCGTGATGTTCCATACTCGGAAGACCATCAAAGATGCACGTCGGGAACTCGCTGCTGCCGGTATCAACTGGTAGCGATACTGGTTGCCCGCGCCAGCACATCGATCCAATTTTTGATGAAGTCTACGAGTCCTACTAGCGCGAAGAGCGACTGGAGCTTGTTGAGAAAGCCGTCCGCGAGAAGGTGGACGAGATGAAGTGGGAAAATGGCAAGTAAAATGCCAACCTGGAACCCACCGAGAAAGAACGAAGGAAACCGAGGTTGAGGGAGAAATAGGAAGAAAGCTAAATAACAAAGCCGAATATTACGATTAAAATATGGAAAGTAAAGACGACGTCAGAAAGGGTGTGAAGTTCGTAATTGAAGAAGCTGGAGAACGCCACGAAGGAGATATTCCAGTAGAAAGTATCTATGTTCCGGATCCGGAAGACGAAGAGGAAATCACCGCACCTGAGTATCAAAATACGGTAATTAGAAACGTGGGTGTTCGGAGAGAAACCATCTCCACACCATCTAAAGTAATGGAAGGTTGGGAGTTTGAAGGCGACCCACTTTACGAGGCTGCGAAAAGCCTTGATGAAGAATTGGAGGATGATAAATCGTCTGCACTCTTAAAAATGGAAAAAGAGGACGGGGAGGTTATCATCGAAAGGGTCGAAAACCCATCACAAGACCAACGGATAGAATCATACAAGAAAGCGGTGATTGGGATTGCTGGTGCTATAGCCAATTATCAAGGTAGCTTTTCATTTTCTGAGGAAGAATTTGAGAGGGTTTTCGAGAGGTATGAGAATGTAAAGAAGTGGCAACCTCGGACACAAAAATACATTTGCCCATTAGCAAACTTCTCAACAGAACAGGACAGGATTGACTTCCCTATAGAGTTCACATTTGTGAACTCCCCACATAAAGTTGAGATTAACGAATTGAAAATAACAAGGATGACTCCAAAGGATTGGGCCGGAGTCTTTACATACGAAAACGGGGAAAATTTGAGGGGTTTTGCTGACGCGGAAAGGTCCACGGTCAGCCACAAATTAGAGCTTGAGATAGAGGGAGGAGCAAAGGGAGTCCTGTCCCGACAAGTGATAAAATCGTTGTGTCGGGGGCTTAGATTGTTTAAACCTAAGGCTACATCTGTCTACGGTGGCCCAACATACAAATTAGAATCTGCATATCTGGAAAAGAGGAAAAATGTGCCAGATATTACTGGGTGTGGCCCTTCTGAATTAAACCCAGAAACCGGCTATATGACTGAGACGTTCGAATTTGGAGAACAAGGAGAGTACACAATCGCAGACGAAGAGGTAGAAGAATTCAAAGAATTTTGGAATAAATACTCAGACTTTCTCAATGGCGAGCGTGATACAAAGATTTCAAGCCCTCTTAGGAGATTTGATGAGATGTACTCGGATATCTATCCAGAGGATAGATTGGTTGACTGTGCTATCGGGTTTGAAGGGACCCTTTTGAGGGGACTGGGTAAACAGTCTTCTTACACCTTTAGGATGAAACTTCGATCTGGATTCCTGCTTGAGAACCGACTCCCTTTAACCAAAGATGAAATCTGGAAGTTTTTCAAAAACTTTTATTTTGTTCGCGGAGAGATAGTACATAAGGATAAGAAAATAGATGATATAATAAATCATGGCAGGTTTAAAAATCAAGATGGTCTTAGCCCCAGAGAGTTCGTAAAGCGAGCCAGAGTAGTCTATGCTAAAACACTACTTGCTTATATGGACCGTTTGGATGATGGACAACCGAGCATAACGGAAATAAATAAAGAATTGGATAATCGCGCATTAAATGCGGAATAGACAGCTAATTGACTAACAGTATCAGCAAGCTTCTTGAGACAATTGGCGGATATCGATGAAACCACGGGGTTGCAAGAACACAGAAACGATTCCCCGAAATTGCACACATCTGGCGCACCCACCGTGTGCAAATCGAACTCCCCGCGACCACCTGCTCCCCAGTTCGTCGTCGTCGATCTACCCGCTACGCGGCCCCCTTTATATACGACCGCCGTTTCAGTCACCCGAAAAAACTAGGATTCTGGGTGGTGTGTGCAATAATATGCGCCTCCGGATGAACGACTCCCGCGAACGACGGATGGACGCCCTCCTCGAAGCCACGGGCGAGAACACCAAGAGCAAGGCGATAGATCGAGCGGCCGACTTCTACATCAAGATGGCCGGGGACAACGTGGCGATGCCGAACGGCGCGTTCGTCGAGCTGATGGCGACCGCTGAGAGGCAGGGGAGCGTCACGTCCGAGGAGATCGCCGAGATTCTGGATACCGAGGAGTTGCCTGTTGAAGCGGAGTTAGCGTGGTCGGTTGGTAGCGAGTAAATTATCTATTCTGCCTCTCCAGAATATTTATAGAACGTTTCTGTTTGTTGGTTTTCCGTTTCAACCTCGTCGATCTCATCTGAAGAATCAACAGATGCGTTCATTTTGTCTAAGAGACCACCGTAAATGCCAGTCTGCGGAAGCTCTCTCTTTTCTAACTTACCTTCGTAAACTAAATCCTCCAGAAGATTTCTTACTCGGGCTCTGTTTGCTTGGAATTCTGCCATCTCGGTGATCATGTACTTCTCACGTTTCTCTTCGTCTAAGCTCTCTTCAACGTGGTCTGGCAGAGAAGGAATAGATTCTGGCATATCATTGAAATCATCAATGGTTATTTGGGCAATGCCGAGAACCCGACTTTCGACAATTCCCTGTTTATAGGGTCTAGAGTCGTTCTCTCGAAAGAACTCAAGAATCTTTTCTTTATCGGAGGGCTCAGGTTCCTCTTCATTCCACAACTCGTTTAGATGCTCATCAACCATCTCTTCACCGTCAGGCATGTCTTTAATTCGTTTGCTCATCTTCCCATCCAATCATAAGAGCAGACTGTTAAAATTGTTTTGTAAAAAGATACGCCTGAACAGTTTGTAGAGTTGGTTTTAAAGTAGGACACTCCACGGAATCTCGTACTCGTCGGTCTCGGGATACCACCGCCCATCCACAATGTCCAGTACCTCCGAGACCGACACACGCGTAATCTTCAGCGGACTCCACCCGTCCGACCCCACGGACGGATACAGCACGACAACGACGCCGCACTGGTGGCTCTCGCGCCGGAGCGACCGGAGATGATGGAGGTTCACCCGCACGACGCCCGGCCGTCCGTTCGCCTTCTCGTACACTGCGCTCTTGCACTGGTAGTAGGTCCCGTTCTGCTCGGAGATGAGATCGACGTACTCCCTGGATTCGCCGACGACCCGGCAGTCGTACTTCGTGGCCGCCGACGCTTCGGCGCTCATGCCCTGCCGCCGGGCCGCCGCCGAGGGCATCAGCGACCGTCCTCCGGCCGGGCCGTGTCGGTGCGCGTCGGCGTGTCGGTCGGCGATTCTTCGTACTGGGGGAGCTTTGCGAGCCAGTACCGGCCGTAGCCGCGAATCCGCCGCATGGCGAAGTCGTAATCCACGGCAAGGCCGATTAGCAATGCCACGATGGTCTCGGGTGCGATGGTCGGGATTTCCATGCTCATGGTGTCTGTCAGTCGCTTTCGTTCGAGTTGGTCGGTCGCTCGGTACGTCCGCCGTCGGTCTCGATGTGGGCCGCCTCGAGCCGCCCGATGCGCTCGGCCTGCCGGTCGAACCGGGAGCCGATGTACTTGGTCTGCAGCACGTCGATTCCTCCGAGGCCGAGGATGAGCAGGGAGAGAATCACGTTCCCATCCAGTGCTCGGATGACGAGATCGGTGAACTCGCTCATCGCCGGACCAACACCCCCACGACGACGAGCGCGAGGGCCGCCAGTCCACCCGCGAGAACCGGTTTTCCTGCCAGCCAGTCGGCCACCGAGAGAACCTTGCACTCGACGCACATCTACAGTAGCACCCCCACGACGACGAGCAGGAGCGCGACGACGCCCGCGAGTAGCGGACCACCGCCGGTGCCGACCAGCCCACCGACGAGCTGGCCGAGCGCACGTGCTGGGTTCATCGTGCCACCCCCAGCAGGAGGACGACCGCGCCAGCGGCCGCGAGATTGGTCTGCGTCCGAGAGAGGCCACCCAGCGCCGGGAGCATGGGCACGCCCATCTCGCCGCCCGGTGCGTTGTTCTCGTCGGTTCTCTCGACACTCACGCTTCCCGTGGCGGTCTGCTGGTCCCACGCGGCCGCAACCAGCGACGCGCGGATCGTCGTCGACCCGCCCGCGCCGACCGCCGCGAGGTCTTCCCAGTTGACCGTCGTCGACAGAGCCTTCTCCTCGCCCGCCGAGAGGTTCACGCTGTCCCGCCCGATGGTTGTACTGCCCACGGACCACCGGACTTCGACGTTGTTCGCGGCCCTCTCGCCGATGTTGTTCACGCGAGAGCGAATCGTCGTCTCGCCGTCCTTGTTGATGTTGACGTTCGTGAATCCGACGCCCTGAAGGACCGGAACCGGGCCGCCGGAATCACCGCCTCCGTTGCCACCGCCACCGCCGCCCGGACTGCCATCTTCCGAGCCGTCGTCGGGGATTGGACCGTCACCCGAACCGGGCGCGCCACCGCCGCCAGCGCCGCCGCCGGAGCGGCCACCGTCGACGGACATGGAGCCGGCGCTCTCGGTCCGGGAGCCCCAGTCCGGACCGCCCGCGACGTGGACCGACACGTCCACCGATTCGCCCCCGAGACCGTAGCTCAGGAGGTCGGGGTGCGTGACGGTCGTTCGGACGGTTTTCGTGGAGCGCGACCCGATGGTCTTGGTGACGTTCAGGACCGTCTGGCCGCCAACGTCGAAGCTCACATCCACGTCGGCGGCGGTCTCGTCGCCGCGGTTTTCGATGGTCGCCTCAATCGTGGCCGACCCGGAGTTGCTGACGCGACTCGGGGCCGAGACCGATTCGATGGTCGGGTCGGCCGGGACGGGTGCGGGATCCACGTCCGGCGGGTCATCGTCGGGCGGATCGGACCGGTCGTCGGGTGGGACGTAGGGGTCGCTCCCGCCGCCTCCGGTCGGGGTCTCGTTCCCACCGCCGCCGCCTCCGCCGCCACCGCCATCGTCGTCGTCAATCGGGCCGGGCGCAGGGCCACCGCCGGGGCCGTCCGACCCACTGCCGGGCTCTCCGGCGTCCGGCGAGTCGCCACCGCCACCGCCGTTGTCGAATCGGGGCGGACCTGTCATCACCATTTAGACCACCACCAACAGGAGGACGCCGATACCGATTCCCGCGCCGAGCGTCGTCGTCGTCGCGCCGAGTTCGTCGGCGACCTGCTGAAGCATCCGTTTGAGCGAATCGACGGGACTCGGCTTGCTGGGGTCGCTGGCGTCGGATTCGATGGCGATCTGGTCGGCGATGTCGTCGTTGACCTGCTCCTTGCGGCCCTGCAAATCGTAGGCGTTGCCGCCCACAGCGACCGCTTCGACAGTAATGCGGTGGTTTCCGGTCTCGCCGATGGACGTGCTGAGCGCGACCGTGCGCTTGTTGCCGCTGGCGAGACACAGCTCGCGTTCGTCCACCTGCTCGCCGTCGACCTTGAGCCGGACCGGGGTCTTCCACCCGGCGATGTCGAGCTTCTTCGTCGGGCACGATCCGTGGCTGGCCCACGGGTCGGGACCGCCCTGCTTGACCGTCACGTCGACCTGAATGGTGTTGTTCGGAGGGGCTTCGTCGGGGATGTCGACCGCGACGAGCGACGGGTCACTCATCGCCACGTCGACCACCTCCGTTCTGTGCGTCTGCCGTCCGTGAAGCTGTCGAATTCATGTGTCTTAGGCCATGTGCGGGTAGATGTGTTCGTTCCAGATGCTATCCAGCGGAGTCGCGACGCCGAAGGCGTGGTTGGCGAGATCGTCCCACGCGACCAGCAGCAGCGCGAGGACGACGACGGCCTTCAGCGGGAAGATCGCCCAGTAGGGCCGCGGCCAGTCGCACCCGAGGCGGTTCACGGTGAGGACCGCGACCGCGTGCGTGACCGAGAGCGTGGCAACGGCCAGCCCGAGCAGCGAGAGGGCCGCGCCGACGACAGGGTACCACGGCCACATGAGCGAGAAGGCGAACTCGGACGCCAGCAGGCCGCTGACGACGGTGACGGGTTCGCGCCGGGGGAAGTTGTCCCAGACGACAGCCGCGACGACGAGCGCCGCCAGCACGGCGTAATGGAAGTGATGGGGGGCGAACACGGCGCTGTCCGGGATGGATTCGTACGGGAACGTCATTTGTGGATATCCTCCGTCACGACGCCCGTACTGTCGATACTCGCCGAGACGTTCTTCTTGAGCCGGAACGTCACGTCAGCGTAAGTCTCGGAGTTCCCGAACACTGACTGCACCTCGAAACCCACGAGGTCATCCATTTCGGCGGAGACGGTGAACGGGACAGTATATGTCCCATTTCCATCTCCACCAACGACATTCCCATCAAAGTCAACCTCTACTTGGTCCCCAGCAGTCCCGTTCTCCACAGTCACCTCAGCCGTTATTGTATGCCCCTGTGGAACCCAACTTTGCTGGACGAAGGTTTCGTCAGTGTTGCGATTAATCATCTCATCCAGCCGCAAACGGCGGTTTTCGAGATTGGCCGAACTGACGGCATCATCGAGATACATCTCGAACGGTCCATACTCCAGCACGATCACGCTAGGAGAAGCAGACGCAGAGGCGGTCGCATGCGTATCGACGTGGACAGAATCGCCATCCACAACCGTCACGCCCTCGCTGTAACCGTCGGCGTCGCTCTGCACCGTAATCGCCGCTTCATCGACGCGATTCCAGACCATTAGGTACCGTCCTCCACGTACAGCTCGCCGGTGCTACTGACGTAGGCAACACTACCCTCCGACAGCCCACTCGGGAGATCGCCCTCGGTCGCGTATACGGGGAACGGGATTGCATTGCCTGACGCAATGACGTTCCGGATGTTCGAATCGCTCCGGTGCTGGCCGGGCTGGACCGACGAGAGCTTGCGGTGGTCGGATATCGTCTCCTCCAGCCACGCGTTGCCGTCCCAGATGTACACCGCATCGGCGTCCGGGTCAAACCACTCTTCTCCCTCGCTGGGATTGGAGGGTTCGGTGGTCGAGACGTAGTTGACGCTCGACGTGATTTCGGTCGCGTGAAGGCCGTCGACGGTCTCGGCGTCGATCTGGCCGTCGGTCGCGGCACGGGCGTCGTCGTCGGTGTAGAGGTCCGAGGCGGCCGCCGAGTCGGAGTGCGGGTTGGCCTTCGCTTCGTGGCCTTCGACTTCTCGCTTGGTGGTGTCGACGTTGCCCATCGCTATTCACCCGAGTAGTAGCCGAAGGTCGGTGCGCCCGTTCCGTCGGGGTCCTTGAAGGTGACCGAATCCATCTCGATGGACTCCTCCTCGAAGGCCGCGCCGCGCAGCTGCACGTCCTCGATCTGGTCACCGGTCTTGGTCGTGATGTCCATCCGGATGGCGGTGCCAGTTTCGAGCACCTTCAGGAACTGAATGGTGAAGCCCGCGGGGTCGAAGGTCGTCGGGTAGGTGTCGCCCTCGTTGGGGTTGACCGCGAACGACCCACCGACGTCGTAGTTGTTCGTCTGGATGACACCGGTCGTGGACGTGGCGACGATGCCATTCGTCCCGCGGATGGTGCGGCTGTTCTCCCTGTACCCCATCAGTTCTCACCTCCGAACGGCAGGGCATCCAGCACGGTCTCGATGAAGCCCATGAGGCCGGCCTCGTAGTCGACCGAGACGGCCGCGTTCGCGTGATAGAGGTACTCCGTCTCGGTGTTCTCGACTCGGATGATTATCTCGTCGCCTTCCTGCACCTCTTCCCGGAGGTCGGGATCGTGGGTGTCGTCGTCGCCAGTGAGGAACTCCTTGCCGAGATGGTCGATGAGCGACCGCTCGTTGCCGTCGTGCTTGACGAGGAACTGATACCGGAGGTCGAAGTCGTGGCCGATGTAGTTCCGCGCCCAGATCTGCTCTATCGTCCCGTCCTGCTCCATCTCCATCGACGCTTCGACCACATTCTGCTCGTCGTCCTCGGCGTCGGGGTCGAGCGCGGGCACGTCCTCGAACAGACTGAGGTACGCTTTTCGCTCCATTCAGGCCACCTCGCTGAAGAACTTGTACGCGGTGATGGCGTGGACGATAGCGGTTGCGAGGCCCGCGAACGGAGAGACGATCTCCGAGAGGGTGCGTGCGGTTGCGATGAGTCCCGAGATGGTCGACGTGTCGTTATTACCCCCGTCGCTCTCGGGACTGTCGGGCGTCTCGCCACCGCTGTCGGTCACGCTGGGCTGTTCGCCGTCGATTTTGGGTTTGCCAGTAAACATGGTAGGAGGGAAAGGGGTTAGTCCGCCATGCTCTGCCGGACCCGTTCGCGGACCTGTGCGGGCGTCTCACCCTCGCGGAGCTCGCGCTTCTGGAACGGAAGCGCGACCCGGAGATTCGTCGGGTCCGGGTCGTCGTCACCGGGGACTGTGAGGACTTCGTGGTCGTCGTAGAACATGATGTCGACGTGCTGCTCCGGACCGATGACGCCGTTGAGACCGGAGTTGCTGTTGTTCCAGTCGATCTCGCGGTTGCCCTCGGGCTCGTCGGGGTTGGTGAACGCCCACCGAATCGCGTCTTCACGGTGGAGCTGATCGCTCGACGAGTCTCGCTCGGCGCTCCGGCGTCGGATACGCGCGAACCCGGCGCGAACGACCGTGTAGAGGTCTACCTCGGTCTGGCTTCCGCCGGTCTCGGTGAGAGTGACCTCCCGAACGAAATCGTCGTCGTCACCGAATCCGTCGTAGTGGACGGTGGTCGAATCGGTGACGAGCGTGTCCTTGTTCCCGTCGCCCGATTCGTCGTAGAACCCGACGAGGTAGGCCTGACGGTTGTACTCGCCGGTGGTCGGGTCCGGGAGATAGGGCACGCGCGGCGCTTCCGGATCGAGCGACTTGGTCTCGGTACTGTCGGCCGCGACGGTGACCGTCTGCTTGACGGTGAGCGCGAGGATGAGGGGCTTCCGGAGGTCGCACATCAACACCCGGTCGTCGTCGACCGTGTGGGTGGCGACCGCGGTCTCCTCGCCCGCTCGGTTCGCGGTCCAGTCGAAATCGGATTCGGTGAGAGTTTCAGGGTAGGCCATGCTCTCTCACCTCAGTTCCGGTAGACGGTCATGTCGTAGTTGAAGTACGTCGCGTCGGCGTCGATCTCGTCGTCACAGTTGGTGACGAGCCCGATCTGGTCGTCGGGGTCGAAGGTGAGAGTGTCGACGCCTTCGTCGATGGCGCGGTCGTCGAACTCGATGAGGCGGCGGTCTGACGCCCGGCCGTCCTGCTGCTTGGCGATGGACAGCTGGTTGAAGGCGTCGATGGTCCAGATGGCGAACACCTGCCACTGGTTCATCGGAGCGTCCTTCTCGCGGTAGGCCAGCCCGAACTGCGACCCGAGCGCGGGGTCGTCGTTTGCACCGGCCGGACCGCTGTTGTCGGCGGTCGTTTCAGCCTCCATGACCGCCGAGTCTCCCTCTTCGATCATCCACTGCTGAGCTTCTGGAACAGTCCAGATTTGGACCGGCGAGGGTGTGTCGAGCGTGCGGTCGTTCTGTGCCGCCTCCACGTGCTTGGACGACGACGAGAGTTCATCCTGCTGGGGCATCTTACTGTCCCCCCTCCACGACGACGATGATACCCAGCATCAGCGATGCCACGCCGCCAGCCAGCGAGAGTTGGCCGTAGGTCCCGTTCAGCGGGCCGATGACGGCCGCGCCACCGAGCATGAGCGCGGCGAGCGCGAACAGCGCACCGCCCCAGATGCGAGCCGCGTCGCGGTCACCCTCGAAGACCGCGTTGGCGAACGAGGCCGCGAGGTTACCCCCATCGGCGAGCTGGAACGTGGTCGGAAGGCCGGCCGCGACGAACGACGAGACCAGCGCGGTGGTCTCTTTGCTGGTGAGCGTCATCAGAGAATCACCACGTAGCCGACGGCACCGGCGGCCACGAGGGCCAGCACGAGCGCGATGCCGATCTTGTCTGTCATGAGTCCTTTCAGTCGGGCGAGCAGGTCAGACGAGGTCGACCCGCTCGAATCGTTGGGGTTTTGCGACGCCATGCGTTCGATAATCTGGCGCATTGAGCCTTGAAAGTCGAATTTGTCGGATAAGCGCCGGACTGAGGAATGCCGAGAGGCGGCCGGTGGGCGGATTACGAGAGGTGGTCGGGAACCGGAACCGGACCGCGAACTTCGGAATCGCCGCCGAGTTTGTTCTCGTACGTGAGGAACTGGTAGGAGGTCGGGTTTATCTCGCCGCCTTTCCGGACTTTTCGCTTTCCGGGGATGTTCGCCTCTCGCATCTTCTTGTCCCACGAATCGCCATACGAGAAGATGATGTAGTTGTCTATCTGAGACCAGACCTTGTTCGGGATGTCCTTCGCCATGTGGACGGCGAAGACGAACCCGATGTTCTGGTGGCTGACGGTGTAGCTCGCCAGTTTCTTGATGGGGTCGGGGCAGGAGTTCGCAGACGTGTAGTTGTGCATCTCGTCGAGGAACAGGTACCCGTTCTGGAGTTGGCCGACCGCACGGACGTACTCGGCCATGCGCTCTTCGGTGATGGCCCCGCGGTTGTCCCTGACGACCTGCCGGGTGTTACCGTTCATCCACTGTCGCCAGACGTCGCTGTAGTCTTCGACGGCGGTCGAGCCGGGCGGACCGTGTTCGTAGTTCGGATCGATTGCGACAAACCGGTCCATCTGGGTAAGCAGGTACTCGGTGAGGACCGACTTGCCGCTGTTCTTCTGCCCGATGATGGCGGTCACCTCGCCGTAGTCGATGTTCACGGGCCAACCACCTCCCCGGTCGCGGTGTCCTCGTCGAGCGTTCCACACCGAGCGCACCGCTCCTGCCCGGCGTGGTCGTCCCACCGCATCTGGTGGGTGCCGGGTTCGCACATCCTATGCGCCTCCTGTACCGGGGAGATCGTCCGAGTCGAGAATAGCGGAGTTCCGGACGTGTTCACCGACGACCTGAATGGGTTCGTCAGATTCGGCCCAGTTGGCTTCCGGATCGATACCTGCATCCTCGTAGTAGCCTTCGGCTCGGTAGAGGTCGTAGAGGTACTTGGCGGCTGCAGCGGTCTCGGCCGACGCTCCGACGAGACCTTGCACCGCAAGAGGCTGGAGGGTCTCGTACCCTCCAAACATAGCGAGTAGCTGCTCTCCCTCCACGTCCTGTCCGAGTAGAAGCGGAGCGAACGTTTCCGCGAGGTCCGCTATCCACGCGTCGGGGTCGAGGTCGGTTTCCGTCGCTCCATCGGTGAAGAGGGTGTCTAACTCTTCCTCGATGTGATAGAGGGTTTCGGGGGAAACGTCCTGTTCGTCGGCGAGTACGGCGAGTCGGTCGGCTCGTTCCTCGTCTGTTTCGTTGGCGCTGTTCTGCAGGGTCTCGATGAGTTCCATGAGCTGCATCATTGTTAGGCTCCGGCCGATTGCTGGCCGATTGGCTGGTCGAAGTCGAACTGATCTTCGGACTGTTCTGTCTGCTGAGTCTGAGTAGTCTCGCTCACGGGGGCCGAGTCCGTGGCGTCGTGGGCGGGGTCGGGCTGGCGCTCCTCGGCCTGTCGCTCGTCGTCACTCGGTGGGGTGGGTTCGTCTGGACTCTCCTGTTTTCGGTACTGGCGGTACCCGAGTGCTCGGGTTCCGAGAGTCGAACTGAGGGACATGGCGAACATCACGCCCGGTCCGAGATCGATGTCCTGCTCGTCGGCCCACGCCCGCAACAGACGGGCGTTCGCCTCTTTCTCCTCGGGTGAAAGTCGCCATCCGTCCCATCCCGTGAGATTGGCGGCTTGGTCGAACGGAACACCGAAAAGCGTCTCTAACAGCTTCTCGTCGACGACCATACCGTTCTGCATCTGTGCGGGCTTCGGGGACAGGTCGGTCGTCTGGTCGGAAGCGGTCTTTTCGGGTTGATTCGGCTGTTGCTCGGGTGTCTCGTCCCTGGTCCCCTCGTCGCTCTCGTTGTTTAGCGCATCCAATACTCTCTGCCGACGTTCACGTTCCTCCGGTTCGTCCGCCTCGTCGACGATCTCCTCCGGACGGGACTGCGATTCCGTCTCGGCGCCGTCTTCGTCGTCACTCCCTCGGTTCCTGAGCTTGCTGAGGACACCTCCAGATTCGTCGGCGTCGTCGTCTTCTTGCTCCGGAGCTGGGCGTTTCGGTTCGGGTGAGCCGGACTCCTCCGGCTCGAAGTCGTCGGGGGTAACGTCTTCGGGAAGATCGGCGTCCTCCGGTGGGGACATTTCGGGGCGATTCCGAGAGTCGAATCCGTCGGGAGATAGCTTCTCGGACCCCTCTTCCTGAACTACGACCGCATCCTCTTCGGGGCCTGAACCGTCGTCTTCGTCGCGCTCTGGACTTCTCTCGGGGTCTTCCGGTTCGTTGTTGAATTCAAACTCGCTATCACCCTGATTCGGTGGACTGTCGGGTGTTTCGCTCCTATTCTCGGGTTCGTCGTCGGGGGCTGCAGCTACACCCGAATCAGGTTCGTCGTCGTCACTGCCACCCGTCTGGCGGCGAACCCACTGAGTCGCTTCGTCCTTGTCCCACCCGTGCTTGTTGTGAAGGTGAGACCACATCCCCCGAGACCCGATTCGTCCGCATTCTTCGGGTGTCTCGGGGCACCGTAGTTGGGTCATGATGCACCCGAGTTTACCCGACAGACGTGCTAAAAAGTCGAATTCGTCGGGGTAGCGTCCGACTGTGGGCGGACAGCAGGAGGGTTACGCGTCAGCGGGGACGGCGTCGGCGGTTGCGGTCACGGTAGCTTCTGGGGGTAGGCGGCCTTCTTCGCGGGCCAGTTTCTCACGCATGGCCGCTCGGGCGAACTCGCTTCGGTTGCAGTAACCGAGGGGGCCGTACGCGTTCTCGACTCTGGATTTCAGGACGGATGGAACCGATACGTCGATAGATTCCATACTGTCGACGACAATCTACGGATAGTTAAATCCTCGCAACTAAAACCAGTAATAATTTACTTAGCAACCTAAAGAAGGCTTCTATCGGTAGATTCTACCTGACGTTGGCCGACCGTGGCTCGTAGTCGGGGTTCGCTCCGGCTCCTCGCTTCACCGCCGTCATGCCCTTGCACTCGGGACAGGCGTGGACGGTCCCCGCGTTGTCTCCGAACGTTTGAGCGAACTGCTCGGTTACGAACACACCGCAGTTCTCACAGTTCGCCATCGTCAACGCACCTCGATCCAAGGGTCTTGGATGGGGTCACCCTGCCGCGACAGGTAGCCGCGTTCTCGGAGCGGCTTGAGAACGCGGCGTGAGACGTTACCCTTCGGGATGTTCGTCTGCGATGCGATGATGCTCTTCGCTTCCCGCATAGGGAGTGAACTGCCGGCCGTTGCCTTACGGAGTGCCTCGTAGCCCTTCGCCAGCGCCTCGTCGTCGGTCGGGGGTTGTCGACCACCGTCGGTCTGGGGCTTGTTCACGGTTCGCCGCATGTGCTGGCGGATGTCCTTGCTTCGGTCGGTGTCGTGGTCGTCGAGTACGTCGTCGTAGTCCTCGACGAGACTCTTCGGGGCGCGGATCGTGATTCGCTTCGTGTTGCTCTCGTCGCTCTCCATTTGAGGCATCTACCAGTCACCTCCTGTATGACGTGAACCGGTTTCGCATGACGCGGTGAAATCGAGGGATAGCGAGGTGAACCGATGGGGGAGAGACAGTATGTAGGACGCCCCTGTGTGGGTTGCGAAAAGGGGCTTCGCGCGCGTCCCCGCGTGCGTTGCCGTCACCGTGAATCACCTGCCTCTCGGTCGGGAATCGACAGCCACCACGGTGGAGAGAGATGCGTCTCGCCGGTATCGAGGTCGGTAACCGCGAGGTCGGAGCGCACCCAGCGCCACCAGAGATAGGCGACATGAGCGCAGAAGCCGCGATGCGTGTATCCCTTGCAGGGACATTCGGCCCGGAGCGATCCGTCGAGAAGTGCGAACAGCACGCGGTGATGCGCGAGGTCGTCCGAGTTGGTGTACCCCATGAGTACGTCGTACTCGGACGGATTGGCAGGGCCACACTCGGCGGGTGCGGCCTGAGCGCGTTTCCAGCTCGTGCTGAGAGTCCAGTCGTCGGGGAACCGGAGTTTTGGTGGTTCACCGATGCGGTTCAGTGCTGAGTTGCGAGCCCGGTCGACACTCATGGGCTACCAGTCACCTCCTCGGCCGAGTGTGGGCCGTTCTCGCAGACGCGTCGGGTGATTCCGCCACGGCTCCGATCGACGTATATCCGCCCACCGCAGGTGGGGCAGAATCGTCTCACGGCTGGCACCTCCCGTCGTCGAGCGCAGGACAGTCTTTGGCGGGCCTATCGATGTACTCCCCGCAGAAGTTGCACACCGAGAGATCGGCGTCTGCGGCGGGTTCGATACTCACGCGGACCACCCCGATGGGAGGACGGCGATGTTTCTCTCGGTGAGTGACGACGTAAAACCGGCAAGGAATGCCGGTTTACTTTTATATAGTATGGGGTCGGAGGGATTTGAACCCCCGATCGACTGATATCTCCGGTGTGTGCGCCTCGGAACTCCAGAGGGTCGTCGTCGCGAGCCGATGATCAGTCGGCCGCTCGGTATATCAGCTGGAGTCTCGTCCCGGGCGCGTGGCCTCTGGAGTCAGTCGCCATCCCTGGCTTGGCCACGACCCCGCAGGAAATTGTTGGTCCATGCTCCGTAAAGGGATTTCGATTTTGCGGGGTCCCCGGCATTGTCGAAAGAAGTGGTGTCGGTGGGATTTGAACACCTCACCAGCTGATATCTCGGTCAGTATTCGGCTCTCGAACTCACTCGCGGTCCGTCTCGGCCCAGTCGCAGTCCTGGCACTTCCAGCCCGTGACGAACTCGGTCACGCTCGGCATGTAGCCCACTTCGAGCACGTCCCCGCCGCAGTCGGGGCACTCGCGGTCGGCGTCAGCGATGGACTCGGCGTCCATCACGTCCTCGCCCTCGATCAACTCGGCGAGGCTCTCGGGCGTCACCATGCGACCCTGCACGACGCGATTGTCGGCCATGCCGGGACGAAGGCGGTCCGGTCGGGTAAGCTTTCCCGTCCGATACGAGGTCTACAGAGACGATGATTTTTGAGTCTTAGAACCAGTGCGAGTCATGGAGTGCGAATCTGCGAATCCATCGGGTGACGTATCCTCGAAAGTCGTCAGGACACTCGACTGCAGAATAACCGCAACTTTGTCTTCGAAAGCCCTCGGCGCGTTCGCGGTCGCTCTGCGGGATATCTGGCCTCTCCGCAACGCCCGGCCAGATAGTTGCCCGCAGAGACGACCACGGGCCTGCGGCCCGCGACCGCGCCTCGCCCTTTCAGTCCGCCAGGGAGGTGGCTGGTCGATCAGCCGAAACAGGGATGGTTAGTCGACCAGCCGAAATGGGGAGAAGGTCGATATTCCGTGAGAAACGTCAGGAAGTCAGAGCCACGGTTCGCGCTCGTCCTCGGACGCCGGGAAGTCGATGACCGACTCCTCGTCGTCGTCGCCGGAGCCGTCCGTGGCGACTGCATCGTTCGGGGCCTCACCCGCCGCGTCCTCGACGGGACCGGGGTCGTACGCGAGCAGGCTGGTGACCACGAGGACCGCCAGCGGGGCGTTCTCGGGCGCGAGTCCGAGGATGCTCAGCGGGAGAACGCCCAGCGCGACCGCGCTGCCGAATCGGAAGCGGTCGATGTCGACGACCTCACGGAGGTACGGCGCGGTCAGCGCGACCCCGAGCGCGAACGCGACGCCGGAGCCGGCCGCCGCGACCGCTCTGAGGATCAGGCCGTAGTCGGGGACCATCACCACCTCGAACCCGGAGGGGTCGAGGCTGGCGACGAGGCCGAGGCCGACGACGACTGAGGGACCCGGCAGGTACTCGCCGATGCGAGCGCTGGCGGTCTTGGCCGCGATGGCGGCCATCACGAGCGCGGCGAAGCGCTCGAAGATGATCAGGTCGAGGCCGCTCTCGATGGTCGGCGCGAACGCAGCTTCGACCGCGGCGACCGAAATGAGGACGACGCCGACCGCGAGCACCGTCTTGGCCTGTTCGCGGGGCGTGCCGTCCATCTCCGCGAGGATGACCGCGACCGTGGCGCTCCCGCCGAAGACAAGCAGGCCGACCTGCAGGATGCCGACGGGGTCCTTGAGTTCGCCCGCGAGCACGAGTGCGGGGAAGATGCCGTCGATCAGCGGCAGGCACATGACCGTCGCGAGGAGCTTGGTCGCGCCGCCCACCTGTCGCTCCAGGCGGAGCGCGACCGGATGCTGTGAACTGCTCATCCCGACTAGCTGGCCCGGCCGTGACCATCGGCCGAACGGTGATGATGCTCGTGGTACCTACGGTGGCGCGTCGGGTCGCTCGCGTCCCGCTGGAGCCAGCAACGCCGCCGCCGTCCCACGAAGCAGTTGTCTACCAGTGTAAGAAAGCCCATCCCGAAGAAGGATTTAAACGCGCTGCCGGAGTCGGCGTTCGGCTGGCCGGCAATGCCGTGGGCGATGGGACTGGTAGAGTCCATACACGTTCCAAAACGGGTTTCGAGCATAAACGTTGCGTGTGAGAGAACCCCAATCAACAGAAATGACGCGGTTCGGCATAAATAAGAGCCGAGAGATCCTAATTTTACGCACCAAAAAATCACGAGTTCCTGAAGTCGGCTTTCTGATGCGTTCTGATCTACCCCGATCACGACGGAGCGGACTCCAAACCGCGCGACAACTCGGGACGAGAGACGAGAGATGAGAGACGAGAGACGAGACACGAACAGAATGCACGACTGTGTACATCACGCACGGAGAGAAGGGCTGGCGTTCCACTATCTCGCAACGTTTTTGACCCGGGGCTACCTTCGGCTTACATGGAGAGTAATTCTGGCCGAACGGGACAGTTCACCGACAAGCTCCGCGTCCCCGAGGCACTGACGTTCGACGACGTACTGCTCCGACCCAAGGAGAGCCGCGTCGAACCCGACGAAGCCGACGTCTCGACCCGGGTGTCGACCAACGTCGAGATCAACGTGCCCGTCCTCTCGGCCGCGATGGACACCGTGACCGAGAGCGACCTCGCAATCGCGATGGCGCGACAGGGCGGCCTCGGCGTGCTCCACCGGAGCATGGACGCCGAAGAGGCCGTCGCCGAGATCGAGCGCGTCAAGCGCGCGGACGAACTCGTCATCCGCGACGTGGTGACCGCCGACCCCGACCAGACCGTCCGGGAGGTCGACGCCATGATGGATCGGAAGGGCGTCTCTGGCGCGCCGGTCACCGACGAGGACGGGACCGTTCTGGGCATCATCTCGGGCACCGACATCCGACCGTATCTGGAGGTCGGCGACCGCGACGAGGTCCGCGAAGCCATGACCGACGAGGTCGTCACGGCCGGCGAGGACGTGACCGCTCGCGAGGCGCTCGAACTCATGTACGAGCACAAGATCGAGCGCGTCCCCATCGTGGACGACGAGGACCACCTGACGGGCCTCGTGACGATGCAGGGCATCCTCCAGCGCCGCGAGTACGGCGACGCCGCCCGCGACGACGACGGCCACCTGCTCGTGGGCGCGGCCGTCGGCCCCTTCGAGACCGACCGCGCCGTCGCCGCCGACGAGGCCGGCGCGGACGTGCTCTTCATCGATTGTGCGCACGCTCACAACCTGAACGTCGTCGACGGCGCGCGCGAGATCGGCGAGTCGGTCGCCGCGGACGTGGTGGTCGGCAACGTCGGCACGCGCGAGGCCGCCGAGGACGTGGTCGACTTCGCCGACGGCATCAAGGTCGGCATCGGCCCGGGCTCGATCTGCACGACGCGGGTCGTCTCGGGCGCGGGGATGCCCCAGATCACCGCCGTCGCGGAGGTCGCAGACGTGGCGAGCCAGCACGACGTGCCGGTCATCGCAGACGGCGGCATCCGGTACTCCGGCGACGCCATCAAGGCCATCGCGGCGGGCGCGGACGCGGTGATGCTCGGCTCCTATTTCGCTGGGACCGACGAAGCGCCCGGCCGGGTCATCACCATCGACGGCAAGAAGTACAAGCAGTACCGTGGGATGGGATCGGTCGGCGCGATGCAATCGGGAGACGGCGACCGCTACCTCAAGGACGACCCCGAGGACGACGAAGAGTACGTGCCCGAGGGCGTCGAGGCCGCCGAGCCGTACAAGGGGAGCCTCGAATCGGAGCTTCACCAGCTCGTCGGCGGGATGCAGTCGGGCATGGGCTACGTCGGCGCGGAGACCATCCCGAGCTTCAAGGAACGCAGCGAGTTCGTCCGCGTCTCGTCAGCGGGCCAGACCGAGGGCCACCCACACGACGTGATGATCACCGACGAAGCGCCGAACTACAGCCCGCAGCAGTAACCGAAACGAACGGTTCGGCCGGTCGTTCGGTCGGAAGCGCCCGAGTTTTCTTTTCACGATTGCTGATTGGCTTCGTGCGTGCTGGTCGTCTTTTTCTTCCCGCGTACGCCTGACGCTAATCGAGCACAGGCTCCGGCCAGGATCTTCTCAAAAAACGAGTTCCGACAGTCCAACTACGCCTCGTTCCCGAAGTCCAACAGCCCCGGATAGTCCGCGATGAGGCCGTCGACGCCCGCGCGGCGGAGTTGGTCGGCGCGATACCACGTGTCGACCGTCCAGACGTTGACCGCCCGTCCGGCGTCGTGTGCTTCGGCTACGACATCGACCTCCGGCGGGTCGTCGAGGTGCTCGGCGCGGCCGGCGAACGGGGTGCCCCGGACGAGGTCCCACGGCGGATGGACCGCCTCGGCGTCGTAGCGGTCCGCCACCGCGAGCGCGTCCGCGAGCGAGGTTCCGGCGAGCACGCCGACCGGGATGGAAGGTGCTGCGTCGCGGACCGCCGCGAGCGCGGCCTCGCAGAACGACGAGAACAGCACGTCGTTGTCGTAGCGCTCGACCACCGCGAGCACGTCCGCGACGAACGGGTTCCAGAGCTCTCGCTGGTCGGCGAGCGCGTCGGCGTCCAGCGCCTCGCCGAACCGCACCGCGTCGCTTCCCGGGTTCTTCAGCTCGACGTTCACGCCCACCTCGTCCGGCAGGACCTCGAACACGTCGGCGAGTCGCGGGACCGTCTCGCCGCTGTCGAGAACTTCGGCGTCGAGCACAACGGCGTCGGACGTTTCCCAGACCGTGCCTTGGGCGTCCGTGATCCCGCGGCTTCCCCCAGCGTCGTGGAGGTGGTCGTCGTGGAAACAGACCACGGTGCCGTCGCCGGTCGGCATCACGTCGACCTCGATCATCGCCGCGCGGCCGGGGCCGGTCGCCGCCCGCTCCGCCGCGGCGACGGTGTTCTCCGGGGCCGTGCCCGCGAATCCGCGGTGGGCGATGAGTCTCGGGCGCGCGTCCTCGTCGGCGGTTGGCGCAGCTGGAACCGAATCGGTCACGGCAACACCTCTTCGATCTCGGCCAGCGACTCGATCACGTGGTCTGGCTCGACCGAGGCGTCGTCGAGGTCGCCGCGGTCGGTCACGCCCGAGAGCACGAGCACGGTCGTCATGCCCGCTCGGTCGCCCATGGCGATGTCGGTCTCCAGCCGGTCGCCCACCATCACGCAGTTAGCGGGGTCGGCACGGTCGTGGCCAGTGGCGTCGGAGACGCGACCCATCGCGGCCTCGATGGTGGTCGCGCTCGGCTTGCCAAGCACCCGGTCGAGCTCCCTGCCGGTGACGCCCTCGATAGCGCCGATCATCCCCGCGGCGTCGGGGATCTCGCCGTCGGCCACCGGGCAGGTCCGATCCGGGTTGGTGGCGACGAACGGCGTGTCGTCGTCGAGCGCGGCCAGCGCGTCCGAGAGGGTGGCGTAGTCGAACTCCCGGTCCATCGACGCGACGACCACGCCGGCTTCTTCCGGGTCGCTCGTCACGGCGAGGTCCTCCGCGCGGAGTTCCTCGCGGAGCGGCTCCTCTCCGACGACGAACACCGCTCGGTCCGGATGCTCGCGCGCGAGGAAGTCCGCTGTGATGGTCGCTGACGTGAGCAGGTCCTCCAGCGTACAGGGGACGCCGAGGTCGACCAGCTTCTCGCGGTAGCGCGCCCGCCGGTCGATGGCCTTGTTGGTGACGAACAGTACGGACGCGCCGCGGTCGCGGAGCGCGGCTACGCCGTCGTCAGCCCCGTCGATCAGCGCGTCGCCGCGGTAGAACGTCCCGTCGAGGTCGACGACGGCTCCCTCGACGCTGGTCTGAATCGTTTCTCGGCCCGAACTCATTGCCGTACCCCCGAGTCCGCGTTCATTGCCGTATCACGTGGAGGTGGGTGGCGTCGATGTCGAGTGCGAGCGCGTCGCCGACCGAGACGCTGTCGCGGTGGCGGTCGAGTTCGAGCGTCAGCTCGGTCCCGTCGTCGAGCGTCGCGAGCGCCTGGACCTTCTCGCCGAGGTAGAACAGGTTCTGCACCTCGGCGGTTATCGGCCCCTCGCCGACCGTAAAGTCGTCCGGCCGGACCGCGATGGTCGCGTCGTCACGCTCGGGAAGCCCCTCGGCGTCGAGTTCCGTGAACCCGAAGTCCACGCGACCGTCGCGAATCGTGCCTTGGAGCAGGTTCGAGGTGCCCACGAAGTTGGCGACGAACTCGTTTTCGGGCGACTCGTACACCTCGCTGGGGGTGCCGACCTGCTCGACGACGCCCTCGTTCATCACCGCGATGCGGTCGCACATCGACATCGCCTGCTCCTGGTCGTGGGTGACGTACAGCGTGGTCACGCCCAGCTCGTCGAGCAGGTCGCCGAGTTCCTGTCGCAGAGTCTGCTTGAGCTTGGCGTCGAGACCGGTCATGGGCTCGTCGAGCAGCAGGATGCGCGGCTCGATGGCCAGCGCTCGCGCGAGTCCGACACGGCGCTGCTGGCCGCCCGAGAGCGTCTGGGGGTCGCGGTCGGCCAGTTCGCCGATGTCGAGCAGGTCGAGCAGTTCCTGGGCGCGCTCGCGGCGCTCCGCTTTGCCCACGCCCTGCATCTTCGGGCCGAACGTGACGTTGCCCAGCACCGTCATGTTGTTGAACAGCGCGTACGACTGGAACACGAGGCCGACGTTCCGGTTCTCCGGCGGGACGTGGGTCACGTCCTCGCCGTCGTACAGGATCGAACCGTCGGTCGCGGTCTCGAACCCCGCGACGAGTCGCAGGCTGGTCGTCTTGCCACAGCCCGAGGGCCCAACGATACCAAGTACTTCGCCGTCCCCGATCTCGAGAGAGACGTCGTCGACGGCGAGCGTCGAGTCGAACCGTTTCGTAACGTTCTGAAGTTTCACATCCGACATAGCTTACAGCCTCCTGACCGCACCGCGGTTGCCGACGATCTGGAGCGAGATGGTCACGAGCGCGATGAGTAGGAAGAACACCGACACGGCCGCTGCGGCGTTCAGGAACGACGCGTTCGTGATGTTGTTGAACAAAAAGATCGACAGCGGCGGCGTCCCCCGCGAGTAGACGATGTACGAGAAGTTGAACTCCGCCGCGGCCAGCGTCCACGAGATGATCGAGCCCGCGATGATCCCGGCCTTCGCGTTCGGCACGATGACCGTGAGGAACGTGCGTGGCCACGACGCGCCGAGCGACCGCGCGCTCTCCTCGATCTGCTGGAGGTCCATCGACTGGAAGCTCGACTGGACCGCCATCACCATGTACGGCGCTTTCAGCAGCGAGTAGCCGATGACCAGCGCGATGCCAGAGGTCGAGAGGTCCGGGTACGTCCGGAGGAACGCGATGCCGAGGATGATGCCGGGCGCGAGCGGCAGGATGGCGAACACGTTGACCCAGTCGCGACCCCAGAACTCGTAGCGCGCCACGGCGTACGCGATGGGCACGCCGACGATCAGGTTGATGAGCACGCCCGCGAGCGCGAGGCCCGCGCTGTACGCCAGCGACGAGCCCACCGACGCGTCCGCGCCGACGCCGGTGCCGACGATCACGTCGTTCCAGTTCTCCAGGGTCACGAAGCCGCTCGGGAGCGCGCCGACCCACTCGCCCGCGAACGAACTCACGAACGTCAGGACGACCGGGAGCGCGAGGAAGACGAGCGTGGCTGCCAGCACGAGCGTCACGAACTGGCGGCCGTAGCGCGCCGAGAGGCTGCCGGACTCGAAGCGCGAGCCCATCAGATGCTCACCTCCGCGCTGGTGTACTTGAGCGCGAGCAGCGTGAAGGCGAACACGAACACGAACCACACCGTTGCCATCGCCGACGCCTGCGCGATGTTGAACCCTTGGGCGATCTCGCGGTCGATCTGGAGGGTCCATACGAGCAGGCTCTTCAGGATGAGGATGGTGCCGAAGATGGCGAGCGCGGTCCGGAACACGAGCACGAACGCGCCGATGAGCCCGGGCTTGATCTGGGGCAGCGTCACGTACCAGAACGTCTTCAGCGGCGATGCGCCGAGGCTACGCGCGGCCTCCTCGGCGTCCGTGTTGACCTCGGCGTACGTCCCCCGAAGCAGGAGTAGCGCCCGCGGAATCATCGAGTAGAGGTACGCGAAGAACAGCCCGAGGACGCTGGTCGCTATCGCGAGGTCGATGGGCGATTGCCCGGACAGCGCCGCGATGAAGTTGGTGATGATGCCGGTGTTACCGAACAGCACGATGATCATGAACGCTGCCACGATGCCCGGCAGGCTGTTCGGGAACGACAGCACGGTGAGCATCACCGACTTCCCGGGCAGGTCGTACTTCTCCAGCGAGTGGGCGACCGGCACGGCGACCGCGATAGACGCCACGGTCGTCGCGGCCGCGAACCAGAGCGTGTTGACGGCGATGGTCCGGTAGTACGGATCGACCACGAGCTGTCGGTAGTACTCCAGCGTGAACCCCTCGGTGGTCAGCCGCGCCTCCGAGAAGCTGATGCGGAACATCTCTGTCAGCGGGAAGACGCCCGAGAACGCCAACAGCGCGAGAAAAGGCAGACAGAGGACGACGATTCGACGCCGCTCGCGCTGTCGCTCCGACACCGGGAAGACCAGCGACGACAGCGTCCCACCGATTCGCGCGAGGACTCCCCGCCCCGCGACGTCTGCGTCTGCGCCCATCGTTTACAGCCCAGCGCCCCGGGTGATCTCCTGAATGATGTCCTCCTGCTTGTCGATGAGTTCCTGCTGGTCGACCGTGAACTCGGTCTCGTCGTACCGGCTCTGGTCGGGGAACTCGTCGGGCATGTCCATCTCCGAGGCCCGGATCGGCCGGGCGTACGCGTCGAGGAAGTGCTGCTGGCCCTCGATGGAGAGCACGTAGTCCATGAACAGCTTGGCTGCCTCGGGGTTGGGCGCATCCGCGAGCAGGGCGTAACCGTACAGTGCGTTGAACGCGCCTTTGTTGCCGTTCTCGCCGCCGAGCAGCGCGACGCCGACGTTCTCTTCGGGCACGTCGTCGTTGTTGTACTTCAGGTCGAGCCCGGAGTAGTCGTACCGGACGAACGAGGCGTACTCGCCCCGGGTGAACTGCGCGAGGAAGTTGTCGGTGTACTCCGCGCCACCCTCCTGGATCTCGTTGTAGTAGTCGATGACCGGCTGCACGTCGTCGAGCGAGCCGCCCCGGGCGTTGTTGACCGACAGCGCCGCCGCGAGGCCGACCGCGGCCTGCGGGGTCTGGAGCGCGAGGTCCTGCATGATGTCGGGGTGGAGCAGATCCTCCCACGTCTCGGGCTCGTCGAGGCCCCGCTCCTCGTAGATGTCCTTGCGGTAGGTGAGCGCCGTGGTCACCTTTCGGGTCCCGGTGACGTGACCGTCCTCGGTCTTGGCGTCGTCGGGCACCTTGTCCCAGTTGGCCGGCTTGTACGCTTGGGTCAGGCCGTCCTTCTGGGCCTGGATGTTGTAGGTGTAGCCGCCGTTGAACCCGGAGTGGGTCGGGTTCTGGGCGACCGAGCGGGCGTCCTGAAGCGCCTCGCCAGACGAGCGATCGTCGTCGTTGAGCTGGACGCCGTAGTTCTCGTCGAACGCCTCCATCACCGACGGCCAGTTCATCCACCCGGACTGGACGCAGTAGATGTACAGCTTCTCCTCGGTCGGGAACGTCGAGGAGTTGACCGTGGTCTCGAACTCGCCGTAGCCGACGTCGTACTCTTCGCCGTCGCCGCCATCGTCGCCCGAACCGCCGGTGAGGTCGCCGATACAACCTGCAGCACTTGCACCGACCGCCGTTGCCGAGCCCGCGAGGAGCTTCCGCCGAGTGAGTTTTGTATCTCTCATTGCAACAGGTTGTGCATCCGGGAGACCCGGCATAAACCCTTCGTTCACGTTATATATACTCGACTGACGTGTCCGTTGCCGTCGTTTCCGTCAGTGTGAGTATCGATCCCCACGTACCACTATGTAGATTGGTTCTCGGCGGTGGGGTAATTACTGTCGAGCAACCGCGACAATCGCTGTTCGGGTCGACCGAGCAGCATTCGAAGAAGTCCGGGACTCTGCGTTCGCGAGGCCGGCGCACGCGTGCGCCGGCCTCGCGAACGCGTTTCGAGGATTCACGCGGAGGGCCGTTTCGCGAACCACCGCACCGCCGGTCGCAACCGTCAGTCCTTGCGCTTGACCACGTCGCCGAGGGTGTACTCGCCGGTGGAACTGCCGCCGCTCCACTCCTCGTCCTCGTCGGCCGAGCTACCGGCGGTCAGCGAGAAGTCGAACTTGCGCTCGAGCTTCGTCTGGACCTCGTCGCTCGGGAGCACGTCGCCCCGCTCTAACTTGCGGATGAGGCTGGCCTTCTCGTTCAGGTCGCCGGCGAGGTCCTCCTGACTCAAGCCGGCGCTCTCCCGGGCGCTCCGGATGCGCTCGTCGTAGTCCTGCGCGAGCTCGTCCATGTCGTCGAACATGTCCGAGCGCCGGGTCTGGGAGGAACTCGACGACCCGCCCGAAGAGGACGACGACGAGGAACTCCCCGACGACGAGGTCGAGTACTTGGTGGACGTGGAACTCGTCTCCTGGGTCTTGACCTCGGTACCGAAGTCCGAGCAGTTGTCACAGACCTCCAACTCGGCCCCCTCGACCTTGACGGTCTTCGGGGCCCCCGTCTCTGCACCGCACATCTCACACTGAACCATACCCGCAGGTAGTTCTCGACCACTCTTAAATTCCACGCCGCTGGTGGTCCCCGCCGGAGTCGTGAGACGGCCCGTTCGCAACCGCGACGATCACGGGCTACCGCAGGTCGTCGTCTTCGTCGTCGGACTCGCTGTCCCTGAGGAATCCGAAGCCCTGTTTCACCTCGTCGTCGCGCTCGAAGTACTTCAGGATGCGGCGGCATTTCTCGCGGGAGAGCCGCGTCTCGCGGGTCAGCTCGAACAGCGAGTCGACCTCTTCGGCGGTCTCGAGGAACTCCTCCATGGTTATGTGGCTGTTCGCCGGCAGAATGTCGTCTAAGTCGACGTTGATTCCGAGTTCTCCTGGTCGCTCGTCACTCATGCAGCCGCACAATTGTTTTCAACTGCAAGAAGGTTTAAAAAGTTAACTGAATCGACCTACGACAACTCCAGCCACGCGTAGTAGAACCGCTGGAGCGCCGTGAGATGGCCCACGACCGCGAAGACGACGAGCAGCCAGCCGACCGGCGACAGCCCGGCCACCTCGGCGGAGACGAACGCCGCGAGCACGCCCGTCGCGCCCATCAGCGCGAGCCTGTCGGCCCGGCCGAGCAGTCCGCCGTACACCCGGTCGAGGTCGACTGCTTGGGCCTGCGTCCCGAGGTAAGAGGTCATTAGCACGCCGGTAACGGCGGCCAGCCCGAGTGCGAATCGGCCGACGCCCGCGGCCAGCCCGACGATGATGACGATGTCCGCGTACCGGTCGAGCACGTGGTCGAGCAGGTCGCCGGCCTTCGAGTCGGTGCCGAGCTCCCGGGCCAGCGCGCCGTCGAGCAGGTCGAGCCAGCCGTTGAGGAACACAAGCAGGGCCGCCACGAGGTACCAGACCGGGTCGCTCCCGCCGAGGTAGAACGCCGCGCCCGCGCCGCCAGCCAGCACGAAGGCGACCACGCTCACCGTGTCGGGGGTCAGCCCGAGTCTGGTCGACAGCGAGACGAACGGGCCGAGCACGCGGTCGGCGACCGAGCGGAACTGATCGAGCGTCATAGGTAGTCGAGGTAGTCCACCTCCCCAGCGCTCGGGTCGCGCTCGCCCGCGAGGACGGACCGTATCTCGTCGGCGACCGCGTCGGGGTCGCGCTCGGTCGTCTCGAGCTCGTACACGTTCTCGACGCCGTGCTCGCTCACCGCCTCCGAGAGGATGACGTCGAGGGCCTCGCTCTCGGCGTTCTCCTCAGCCTTCGCATCGGACTCGCCGCGCTCGGTGAGCCGTCGCTCCAGTTCCTCGGGATGACACCGCAGAACGACCACCTTGTCCACGTCGAGGTGGTGAGCGAGGTGCGACTCTACGAGCAGGTCCTCGCGGTCCGCGAGTCGCTCAGCCACGGCGTCGAGATCGGCCACGAGGCTGTCGCGGTCCTCGTCGCGCTCGTCCCACAGGCCCTCCTCGCGGATGAGCTCGTTGAGGTGGACAACGTCGAGGTCGAACTCCGCGGACGCCGACTCGGTCTCCAGCGCCTCGACCGCGCTGGTCTTGCCCGTACCGGGCGTCCCGGTGACCGCGACCCTCATCCCGACACCTCCTCCTCGTGGTCGGTTCGCTCCTCCTCGCGGTCCGCGAGCACTTCGGCGAGTTCGGAGACGGCTCGCTCGGTCTCGGCCTCGGTTCCGCAGGTGACTCGGACGCATTCCGGGAGGCCGAAGCTCGTGCAGTCCCGGACGATGACGCCCCGGTGCTGGAGTTCCTCGGCGACCGCGCTAGCGTCGCCGACCTCCACGAGCACGAAGTTGGCGTGGCTCTCCCACGTTCGCGCTTCGAGGTGTTTCGAGATGTACTCTCGCGCCCACGCGGCGGTCTCGACCGTCTTTTCGGCGTGCTCGTCGTCGTCCAGCGCGGCGAGCCCGGCCCGGCAGGCGATCTCGCTCGCGGCGAACGGGGTGTTGACCCGGGCGTAGGCGTCGGCCCACTCCGCGGGGACGACGCCGTAGCCGAGGCGCACGCCCGCCAGCCCGTACACCTTCGAGAACGTCCGGACCACCGCCACGTCGTCGCGCTCGTCGAGGAGGTCCACCGCGCTCGGCGCGTCGGCGAACTCGCCGTACGCCTCGTCGACCACGACGAGGGTCTGCTCGTCGGTCTCGGTGGCGATGGTCTCGACCGCGTCGAGGTCGAACCGACCGCCGGTGGGGTTGTGCGGGCTCGTGAGGTACACCACCCGCTCGCCGTCGTAGTCGTCGAGCACCGCGTCGGCGGTGAGCGCGAAGTCGTCGGCCTTCGAGACGGTGTACTCGCGGACGTCGCCGTGGTGGTACCGGGCGCTCATGCCGTAGTAGGCGAAGCCGGGGTCGGGCACGAGCACCCGGTCGTCGGGCGCGAGCATCGCCCGCGAGAGATAGTCGAGCACGCCGTCCCCGCCGTTGGCCAGCCACACCTGCTCGGACGCGACGTCCCAGCGGTCGGCCAGCTTCTCGGCGAGGTCGGCGTGGGAGGCCTTCGGGTAGGAGTTCGCCGACCCGGCGGCCTCCCGGATGGCCTCGACCGCGACGGGGCTCGGGCCGAATGGGTTCTCGTTCGACGCGAGCTTGACGAGGTCGTCTGGGTCGAGTCCGAGTTCCCGAGCGACCTCCTCGACGCCCCGTCCGGCCTGATACACGGCGTGTCCGGAGAGGTCCCGTGGTTGCATGTTCGAGAGGTATGGACGGCTCGCCTTAAGCGTGCCCACCTGCGCCAGCGTTCTCCGGCTCACGTCGGCAAATTGATTGTCAGAATCCGCCCGATACGCATAAGGACAGTCCCGTGCTGAAACTCCACGGGGGATTTAATTATGGCACGAGAAAATCGCAGCGATTGGGGGACGAATCGACAGGAACGCGGCCAGCAGAGCGACGCGGAGTCGCAGGGCCGATACTCCTCAGGCGGCCGCGATCGACGAAGGGGAGAACAGCGCGGTCGGCAGAGCCAGCACGGCCAGCAGACCCAGCGCGGAGGCAGTCAGCACGGCCAGCAGAGTCGATACGGCCAACAGCGCCGGGGCGGCCGACAGAGTCAGCACGGTCAACAGGGTCGGCAGGGCTCCCAGCAGACCGGCGGCCACGAGCAGACGGGACAGCACCAGACTGGGCGAGACCAGATGGGCAGCCGCGACATTCAGGAGCAGGGCCGACATCTGACACGTGGCCAGCAGGGCCAGCAGAGCCAACATGGACAGCAGGGACGACACGGCCAGCAGAGCCAGCACGGCGGCAGACAGCAGAGCCAACGCGACCAGCAGAGCCGCGGTAGAAGCCGCCGGTTCGGCTCGCAAGAAGGCAGCCGGGGCGGCCAGCAGGGCCAGTCGGGTCACCAGTCGAGCCAGCGCCACGACGTCGGCCAGAATCAGGGCCGCAGCCAACAGTCCCACGGTGAGAGCGGCGTCCACAGCCTGAGCCAGCACGGCGGCCGCGGCGGCCAGTACACCGGTCACGAGCAGGGTGGCCAGTCCGACCAGCACGGCCAACAGAGTCAGCACGGCCAGCAGGGTCGGTCCAGCCAGCACGGCCAACGGGGCCAGCACGAGCAGTCCAGCCAACGCGGCGGACGCAGTCAGCAGGGCCGCGGAGAGCACGGCCACCGCGAGCAGGGCCAGAACCAGTACGGCGGAAGCTCCGAGAGCGGGTTCAGTCCACTCCAGCAGACGATGATGCGCGGCGAGGACCAGCAACAGGGTCGCCAGAGCGACGAGGAGCGGGGCCGGGGAAGTCAGACGTCGCAGGGCCAAGGCCACCAGTCCGAGCGCCGATACTGAGTCGCTCGACTTCGTACTGGAGTCGGCCGACTTCGTACTGGAGTCGGCCGACTTCGTACTGAGCCGTCCGAACTCGCTTTCTTTCGCCGACGGTGCCGACCCGAGCAGCCGTTAGCCCTTTTGTCGTTCGACGCTCATTCGAACCACTATGGGAATGGGGAGCCCGCGGAGAAACGAAACCGACCAGGGCTGGTGGCCGTCGGCAGGGAAGGTCGGTGATAGCCGATGAGCGACGCCTCTGAGAGCGACCCCGGCGTCGAAACCGTCGAGCAACCCGGCGTCGTCGACTACGACGCGCTGGAGGACCTGCTCGGCGACCGCGTCATCCGACGGGAGAGCCATCTCAACGCCGAGGGGTTCGTGATACGGCCCGGCGACGTACAGGAGGTGCTCGGAAGGCTCAAGCGCGAAGCCGGGTTCGACCACCTCTCGCTGCTTACCGCACAGGAGTACGAGGACCGCTACGAGAGCATCTACCACCTCAAGAAGTACGACGACCCGTCACAGGAGGTCAGCGTGGTTGTCCCGTCCGGCAGGGACGACCCCCGGAACGAGAGCGCCGCGCCGGTGTACAAAACCGCGGAGTGGCACGAGCGCGAGGCGTACGACCTCGTCGGCATCGCGTACGAGGGCCACCCGGACCTGCGGCGCATCCTGCTGCCCGAGACGTGGCAGGGCCACCCGCTGGCCCGCGATTACGATCAGGACAAGCCCCAGGTGGTCGCGCTGAAGGAACACGTCAATCCGCTCACCGAGACCCAGCGCGAGACCGAGTCCCAGTCGGGGGAGGACGCCGACTCGGACTCCGGGTCGGACACGATGTTCCTCAACATCGGGCCCCATCACCCCGCGACCCACGGCGTGCTCCATCTCAAGACGGTGCTCAGCGGCGAACAGGTCTCCGACGTCGAGCCCGACATCGGCTACCTCCACCGCTGCGAAGAGCAGATGTGCCAGACGAAGAACTACCGTTACCAGATCATGCCGTACCCCGACCGGTGGGACTACACCGCGAACCTCCCGAACGAGTGGGCGTACGCCCGTGCCGCGGAGGACCTGAACGACATCGACGTGCCGGAGTACGCCCAGATCCTCCGGACGATGTCGGTGGAGTTCGGCCGCATCATGGGCCACATGCTCGCGGTGGGGACGTTCGCGCTCGACGTCTACGGCGACTTCACGGCGACGTTCATGTACTCCATCCGCGACCGGGAGATCGTCCAGAACATCCTCGAAGATCTGACGGGCCAGCGCATGATGTTCAACTACTTCCGGCTCGGCGGGGTGGTGTGGGACGTTCCGGAACCCCGCGAGGACTGGTTCGACAAGATCCGGGAGTTCCTCGACCAGATCCCGCGCCACGTCGCGGAGTACCACGACCTGCTGACCGACAACGAACTCTTCCAGATGCGGACGGTCGACACGGGCATCATCTCCGAGGAGCAGGCGAAGGCGTACGGCTGCACCGGCCCGGTCGCGCGCGGGTCGGGCGTCGACATGGACCTGCGCCGGGACGACCCGTACGGCTACTACGAGCAACTCGACTGGAACGTGGTCACCGAACCGTACGGTGACAACTTCTCGCGCCTGATGGTCCGCCTGCGCGAGGTCGAGGAGTCCGCGAAGATCATCCAGCAGTGTCTCGACCTGCTGGAGGACTGGCCGGAAGACGAGCGGACGATTCAGAGCAACGTGCCCCGGACGCTCAAGCCCGAGGACGACACCGAGATCTACCGGGCGGTCGAGGCCGCCAAAGGGGAGATGGGCGTGTACATCCGGGCCGACGGCACCTCCCAGCCCGCCCGGTTCAAGATCCGGAGCCCGTGTTTCAACAACCTTCACTCGCTGGAGGCGATGGCGGAGGGCGAGTACGTGCCGGACCTGGTCGCGGCGCTCGGGAGTCTGGACATCGTGCTCGGGTCGGTGGATAGGTAGTTCCTAAGTTATGTCCTACCGTTCTTACGCTGATGGTAGTCAGACAGTTGTAGCCTGTATTGCTGCTGTATATCGGGAGAACCCAATTAGTGAAATATATGACATTTATTGGGAGCGGTTATAATAGGTGGAAAGACATCTTTTAGAGACATGGATGCGGAAACGTACGTAGACGGACTGATTGAAACACGCCGAGAAGGGATGATTGAACGGGCATCATGGATTTCGGAACATCGAATAACGTTTTCCGGCGGGACAGTTTTGTTTGGTGGTGAGGAAGCTCTGATTCTCTACGAGGATTCTCAACTCTGCTATATTGACGGAGTCTTCTCAGGAGCCATAATCATGGGCCAGTCATTTCTTGAACAGTCTATCTGTGGGCTTGCATACAGTGCTGGCGAATTTGATGAAGGTGACCGGCCATCGTATCGCGATGCTGTACAATTCCTTGAGGAGAACGATATTGTTGCTCCTGACGATGTAGAAGGAGTAGCGCTGAATGAGTTACACGAACTCAGAAATCCACTTGTTCATTTCCGCCCAATAACAGACGAAACCACTTTCTCAGGCCGGGTAAGAGAAAACATCCGTGAAGAACCGGAGGCGAAGGCTCCAACTACAGAGGAACTACTCAAAGAGGATGCAGAACAAGTGTTGAAATCCGTTTTCTCAGTCGTCAAAATATTTGGTGTCGGTTCCGGATCGGGATAGCCAGTTTGCTAGCCACAACCCCCTTACCGACTACCACCGTGCCATCTCCATGGTCGAACTCGGATACACCCTCTCCAGCGAGGAGCACCCGCCGAACGACCTCGTGGACCACGCGGTCCGCGCCGAGGAGCTCGGCTTCGACTTCGTCTCGATCTCGGACCACTTCCACCCGTGGTTGAGCGAGCAAGACGAGGCACCGTTCGTCTGGTCGACGCTCGGGGGCGTCGCGCGCGCGACCGAGGACGTGGACGTGGGCGTGGGCGTGACCTGTCCCATCATGCGATTCCACCCGGCGCTCGCCGCGCAGGCCACTGCGACGGTCGCGTCGATGCTGGAGGAGAGCGACCAGCAGTTCTACTTTGGCGTGGGCACCGGCGAGAACCTCAACGAACACGTGCTCGGGGACCACTGGCCGCCCCACCGCGTGCGCCTCGACATGCTCGAAGAGGCGGTCGCCGTCATCCGAAAGCTCTGGAGCGGCGAGATGGTGAGTCGCCACGGCGACCACTTCACCGTCGAGAACGCGAAACTGTTCACCACGCCCGAGGAGACCCCGCCGATCTGCGTGTCGGCGTACGGCCCACAGACCGCGAAGAAGGCCGCGGATTTCGGCGACGGCTTCTGGTCGGTCGGCCCGCAGGACGTGGTCGAGACTTTCGAGGAGGCGGGCGGCGAGGGACCCACGTTCAGCCAGCTCACGGTCTGCTACGCCGACGACGAGGACGAGGCCGTCGCGACCGCCCACGAGTACTGGCGAAACAGCGTTCTGCCCGGCCAGCTCGCCACCGAACTGGAGACCCACAAGCTGTTCGAGCAGGCGACCGAGTTGGTTTCGGAGGAGGACGTGCGCGAGGCCGACAGCATCGTGACCGACCCAGACCCCGAGGCCCACGTCGAGAGCATCCGGGAGTTCGTCGACGCGGGGTACGACCACGTGTACGTCCACCAGATCGGCCCGGATCAGGAGTCGTTCTTCGAGTGCTACGAGGAGGAGGTGCTGCCCGCGTTTCAGTAGCCCGACCATTTTCAGGAGGGGTCGGCCGACGACGGTCGCAGTTGACGGCCGACCGATGCTCAAACGGTCGTTTCACTCATCCGTAGCTTTAGGACGGTTCGGCGTCGTGTCGAACGCATGGCACGCGATAGACGACGCTGGCTGATCGCCGTGGCGCTCGTCCTGCTGGTCGCCCTCGCCGGATGCTCGGGCAGCGGGGGCGGTGACGCCGGCGGTGGCGGCGCACCGGCCACCGCGGCCGCGGAGGACGTCCAAGACCAGGGCACCGCGGCCGAGAAGAGCGGCGACGGCGAGCGCGCCGGAAGCGCCGACTACGGCGCACAGGACGGACAGACCCGTCAGCGAGCGCTTGTCAGAACCGGCACGGTGGCGCTGACGGTCGACGACTACGACGCGACCCGGCGCAACCTGACCCAGCGAACTCGGGCGTACGGCGGGTTCGTCAGCGACACCGGCGAGCAGGTCCACACCCGCGAGAACCGGTCGTGGACCACCGGCGAACTCGTCCTCCGGGTCCCAAAGGAGAACTTCTCGGCGCTGCTCGAGGAGACCAAGCGAGCGGGCGAGGTCCGGGAGGCCTCGACCGGCACGAAGGACGTGACCGACCAACTGGTCGATCTGGGGGCTCGCCTCGAGAATCTCCGAAACCAGCGCGACCAACTCCGCGAGCTGTACGAGGAGGCCAACGAGACCGAGACCGTGCTCCAGATTCAAGAGCGCCTGTCGGAGGTTCAAACCGAGATCGAACGCCTCGAAGCCCAGCGGGAGTCCCTCCGGCAGCGAGTCGCCTACTCCACGCTGACGGTCGGACTGAACGAACCCGAGCCGGAGTCGAGCGCCACCGTCGACCCGGACAAGTGGTACGAGACGGGGCTGCTCTCGGCGTTCGTCTCCTCGGCTCGCGGCGTGGTGGTCGTCGCGCGTGGCCTCGCCGTGGGGCTCGCCTACGCGACGCCGTACCTGCTCGCGTTCGGGGTTCCCGTGGTCGGAGCAGTCGCGTTCTGGCGGCGACGACAGCGGTCACCGCGACCCTCGGCGGTGCGCGAGAACGCGCAGGCCGGGGACAGCAACGACGGTGAATGACGAAGGGGAGGCGGCGGCTCTGTTGGAATCCAATTTATTCGACACGACCGCTACTGAGAGAGCCGATAGATGGGTGTGACTCTGCTGAAATGAGATCGTCGCAGCTTGTCGTGTCGCTATCTGTCGGATTCGGCCGCTGCTCTGCGCGCCGTATTTCGGTGTCTCTAACCTCAGATTTTTATTATAGCCCTTCTTCCGCCCCGTCATGACTCAGCTTCCGCGCCGGGCCGTGTTGGCTAGCGGCCTCGCGATTGCCTCGGGCGTTGCCGGCTGTTCCCAGCTTCGTTCACGAGTCGACAATTCCCTGCTCGAAGACACAGACTGGCCGGCGTGGACGGAGTGGATCGCCGCACCAGAATCCGGAGAACCTGCCATCAGTTATGTCTCTCCGAAGTATCTGGCTTCGCAGCCCCGGGGACGAGTGGACTTGTTCGACTCGCTCGCCATCGCAGAGATCATTGCTCCGCTCGACCGCTGGGAGTCGCTTTCCCCGCGGCAGGTCGAGTATCTCCTCATGCAGCACGGCAGCCAGCCGGTCGTGGTCATCGAAGGCGATATTGACCGAACAGCAGTTCGGTCGGAGGCCGAGGACCGCTCCCAAGGTGACGAGGGGCTCGAACCGATCGGGGTGGATTCCGAGGAGTTCGAAACGTACCGAACCGGATTATCCGGGACAGATTCCGTCATCGCGCTCGGGGAACAAACACTCGTACTCGGCACCACACGTTCGGCCGTTCGACGGACTCTCAACGCGAAGTTGGGGGAGCGCGAGCGGTACCACGAGTCGAGTGATGAGCTTCGGGACGTGCTCTCAAAAACCGTCACTTCGATCGATGCGGTGCCCGATTACGCCCCCTCGGTTCGCGATGCGCCGATTCGATGGGTATGGCCCGCAAGGGATCGGTACACGTTCGAAGCTGCCGTCGGGAACGCAGAAGCATTCTACTATTTTTTGGGCTTCGACGAGCGGTATCAAGGTTCTGACGATGAGAAACGGCAACAAACCACTGAGCGGCTTGAATCAGCGCACACCTCACCGCTGTCCGTTGAGAAGCCAGTGTTGAACGGCTCGACAGTACGAGTGAGGGCTCTCATCGCTGCCGGGCTCCGGCGCGCGGCAAACGGCGACTGGCACCTCGGGATCGACGTCAGGCAGACTGACTCGGAGAAACGCCAGTCGTTTCCGAGGACTGCTGGCTTCGAGAGACACCCCGATGGGGATCTCCTCGTCAAAACCTTTGACTCCGTCCACAAAGTGGACCCCGAGTCCGGAACGTTCTCGTGGACGTACGACCCGCCGTTCTATCCGGTAGCGATACAACCTGCCGAAGACGGCCACGTACTCGTAGACGGGCGGCCTGCCGTATCCGGGCCCGACTACAATTTCAGCGTACTCAACGGCACCAACGGGGAGGACCTCACGACCGACACAGGGATTGATAATTCCATCCGTCATCCTGGACGGGTCGCTGACGGCACGGTATACGGCACTAGATGGAATGATCACCGCGCGAAGCTGAGGGCTACCCCCATAAGCGGTAGCAGGAGCGATAGATGGGAGTTCGACGCCCCGAACGATTCGTCGTTGACCGTCCTCGCGGCGACTCCGGACGTCGTTGCAGTCTGGGAGCGATCCCTCCCCAGAAACGTGTACCTCCTCGATGCGGCGTCCGGGTCGGTTCTGCGTGAATGGTCCTACGAGGAGGTCTTCGGTGGGAAGAACAGGTCAGGCGTCGTTCCCCTGAAGACCGACACTCACGTTTTCATCAACAAATTTGATGGAGGGAAAAGTCCGTTCGGTTACGGGCCACTCTGGGGAATCCCGCTGTCGCCGGATGGAGAGGACGCGTACCTTCCGCTCGAAGGAGCGCTGCCCGAAGCTTTCTCAGCAGTCGCCTCCGAACCGTTCGACAGCGTGAGGATCGATAGTCACGTCCTCGGGCAGCGTCGGTATCAAACGTTCCACGACGGACGGATATTCGCCGTTACCGGCGATGTCTGGCGCGAGGGTGGCTACTTCGAGATCTTGGTTCCGGACAGTCCGTCGTCCAGCGAGATGCAGACGACCCGAGAACTACTGGTCGAGTTCGACCACCCGCTCACGACGCTGCCGGCCGTCACGGATAGCCACGTCTACTTCCAAGACACGTCGGGGCTGTACGCAGTCGCCCGGGACTCCGGCGAGCGCGTCTGGGAGTCCGCCGACGTACCGCGCCTGCAAGACGTTTACAGCGCCGGCAGCGGCCGTCTTTCCCTCTTGGGGGAGACTGGCGTCTATTCATTGACGAATCCGACAACGGAGATCGGGCTCCCATTCGAGCAATTGATGGTCCCGGGTATGTAGACCGGCATCGCGATCTTCTACGATGAATCGGACCATCTTCACACGAACTCGGACTCATCGACGAGCAGGGGATAAGCCGGAGTCGCGCGCGATATTCTTTCCCACCTAAACGAGGACAAGCAAGACCCGTGGTCTTCGATAAAAAATCTCCTTAGAAATCCATGTTTAAGGTCGACTTAGGAGTATCCAGTCGATTCAGGCCGTTTGTGTCGTGCGGTTTCGGGCCTAGCTACCCTGTCACAGACTCCCCGATAGCTCGCCGCCGACCTGTCGCAGCGGTAGGTTTAAATACCGGAACACTCCCAGAAGGAGGTACGATGTCCGACAACGACACGCATTCGTCCGGTACCAGCCGGGCGGGTCGAGTTCTTCGATGGCACGCTAGCCAATAACACAGAATTCGACTCTGCACGAGTATTCGACACGACGCTGCGGGATGGGGAACAGGCACCGCGGACTTCTTTCTCGTACGACGAGAAGCGCGAGATAGCTGCCGCTCTCGACGAGATGGGCACCCACGTCATCGAGGCTGGGTTCCCGGTCAACTCCGACGCGGAGTTCGAGGCGGTCAGCGACATCGCCGCGAGCACCACCTCGACCACCTGCGGGCTGGCCCGCGTGGTCGACAAGGACGTGGAGGCGGCCCTCGACTCCGGCGTCGAGCTGGTCCACGTCTTCGCGTCGACCAGCGACGTGCAACTGGAGGACGCGATGCACGCCACCCGCGAGGAGGTCGTCGAGCGCTCCGTCGACGCCGTCGAGCGCGTGAAGGAGGCGGGCGCGACGGCGATGTTCTCGCCCATGGACGCCACGCGGACCGACGAGGCGTTCCTGCAGGAGATCGTCGAGGCCGTCAGCGAGGTCGGCGTCGACTGGATCAACGTGCCCGACACCTGCGGCGTCGCCACGCCGACCCGGTTCGGCGAACTGATCGCGAAGTTCACCGACTGGACCGACGCGCGCATCGACGTCCACACCCACGACGACTTCGGGATGGCCGCGGCCAACGCCATCGCCGGATTCGAAGCGGGAGCCGAGCAGGTCCAGGTGTCGGTCAACGGCATCGGCGAGCGCGCGGGCAACGCGGCCTACGAGGAGGTCGTGATGGCCGTCGAGTCGGTGTACGGCGTCGACACCGGCATCGACACCACCGGCATCGCCGACATCTCGGCGGCAGTCGAAGCGTACAGCGACGTGCCGACTCCCGCGAACAAGCCCATCACCGGCGCGAACGCGTTCGCCCACGAGAGCGGCATCCACGCCGCGGGCGTCATCGAGAACTCCGACACGTTCGAGCCGGGCGTGATGACCCCCGAGATGGTGGGGGTCGAGCGGGAGTTCGTCCTGGGCAAGCACACCGGCACCAACTCGGTCCGCAAGCGCCTGGAGGACTGCGGCTTCGACCCGAGCGACGAGGAGGTCCGGACGGTCACCCGGCGGGTCAAGGACTACGGCGCGGACAAGAACCGCGTCACGGTGCGGGACCTGAAGCGGTTCGCCCGCGAAGCCGGCGTGGCGCGCGAGGAAGCGGAGGCGAGCGCTTGATGGCGACCGCCCGATTCGCCTCTCCCGGCCAGCGGCGCGTGGCGGGTTCAGGGCGGTGGAGTCGTCGTTTCGGGCGCTGGCGTCGACAGTCGGCCGTGTCTGCGAAAGAGAATGTGCGGGTCACGCGAGGTTCGCACAAACGTTGCCACGATGGCGAAGGTTATCACCCCACGGGTCGGAACGGTCCATATACGGATGCGACAGTCCTGCACCACTCCGGGTCAGCCCCTCGGAACCAGCGGGACCGTCGAGCGCGAGCTGATTATTGTAGGGGTCTAGCCCCTACACCACCCCTTCTCCGAACCACTCCGTCCGCATCGCTCCAGAACCTATCAGCACGCGCTCGACCGACAGTGAAACACACCCGACCGACACCCACGAACCCAGACGCACAGCCCGCAGAGCAACGCGGCACGCCGAAACAGCACCGCACCGCGACAGCACCCGGCCGTGGGGGGGGCGCCGGCGGGAACGGGAAGGGGGGCGTCAAAAGAAGCCGGTGGCCAGACGCGC
>NZ_KZ859511.1:108934-110278 GCF_003382685.1 Halorussus litoreus
CCACCCCGCCCCCCCCCGCGACCCCCCCGGGCGGTGCGTGGCCGGCGGCCAAAACTGGCTGCGGTCCGATCACGACCGGCCTGACTCCGATCACGACCGGGATGGAGCGGATTCCGGCCACCTGGCCCACGAACGCGTGGCGACCGACAGCGTGGCGAGGTGATGTCGCGTGAGCGAACACGCACCACCGACAGTCGACGGCGACGACCCGACCGGCGAGGAGTTCGTCGGCGAGGCGACCGATGCCGAGGCCTCCGATTCGGGGTCGTCCGGCGCGGGTTCCGAGACGGAATCGGAGCCAGCGGACGGCGGCGTCTCGACCGGCGCGGAGTCGGTCGTCGCGGCGCTCGAACGCGCCGGGGCCGAGACGCTGTTCGGCGTGCAGGGCGGTGCGATCATGCCCGTCTACGACGCGCTGTTCGACTCCGACCTGCGGAACGTCGTGATGGCTCACGAGCAGGCCGCGGCCCACGCCGCCGACGCGTACGGCATCGTCTCGGGCACACCCGGGGTCTGTCTCGCCACCTCCGGGCCGGGCGCGACCAACCTCGTGACCGGCATCGCGGACGCCGGGATGGACTCCGATCCGATGGTCGCGCTGACCGGACAGGTGCCGACCGAGTTCGTCGGCAACGACGCGTTCCAGGAGACCGACACCACCGGCATCACCGCACCCGTCACCAAGACGAACTACTTCGCGCAGTCGCCCGACGACGTGGGCGACACCGTTGGCGAGGCGTTCGCCTACGCGAAGACGGGCCGTCCGGGACCGACGCTGGTCGACCTGCCGAAGGACGTGACGCTGAGCGAGACGACGACTCAGCCGGGCGAGGCCGAGACGCCGGCGACCAGCGACCCGCAGCTGGAACCCGACGATTCGGCGGTCGCCGCGGCCGCGCGCACGCTCGAACGCGCGGAGAAACCCGTCATACTCGCGGGCGGCGGCGTCATCAAGGGCGAGGCCACCGACGAGTTGCGGTCGTTCGCCCGGCGATACGGCGTCCCGGTCGCGACCTCGATGCCCGCGGTGGGCTCGTTCCCCGAGGACGACGACCTGGCGCTGGAGATGGTCGGCATGCACGGCACGGGCTACGCCAACATGGCGACCACCCACTGCGACGTGCTGCTGGCGGTCGGCACCCGGTTCGACGACCGGCTCACGGGCGGCGTGGAGACGTTCGCGCCCGAGGCCGAGCTCGTCCACGTCGACATCGACCCGGCCGAAATCAGCAAGAACGTCGAGGCAGACGTGGGCGTCGTCGGCGACGCCGGGACCGTGCTCGACCGGCTCCACGAGGAGCTATCGCGCGCCGGCGCGGCCGACGACTCGGAGTCGTGGGGCGC
>NZ_KZ859512.1:0-18673 GCF_003382685.1 Halorussus litoreus
CACGCCCGCAGGCCGGTCGGCCGGGGATAGCCGGTCGGCCGACGAAAGCGGGACGGCTGAGGACAGCGGGACCGCCACCGCCGACGAAAGCGACCCCGCCCGCAAGTTCGACGCGCCGACCGAGTCCAGTTCGCTCGCTGGCGGGACGGCCGAGACGCCCGAGTTCGACAGCCTCCCACGAATGCGGCTACTGGGCCAACTCCACGACACGTACTTCGTCGCCGAGACGCCCGACGGGCTCGTGCTGGTCGACCAGCACGCGGCCGACGAGCGGGTCAACTACGAGCGGCTCCGGGGAGCGTTCGCCGACGACGCGACCGCCCAGATGCTCGCCCGGCCGGTCGAACTCGAACTTACCGCTGGCGAGGCCGCGGTGTTCGACGACTACCGCGAGGCGCTGGCGCGACTGGGCTTTCGAGCAGAGAAGCGAGATGAAGATGCCAGAACCGTGGTCGTCCGGACCGCGCCGACCGTCCTCGACGCCACGCTCGACCCCGAACTCCTCCGGGACGCGCTCGCGGAGTTCGTCTCCACCGACCCCGACGACCGCGGCGACACGGTCGAGGCCGTGGCCGACGACCTGCTCGCGGATCTGGCGTGCTACCCCTCGATCACGGGTAACACGTCGCTCCGGGAGGGGTCGGTCGTGGAGCTCTTATCGGCGCTCGACGACTGCGAGAACCCCTACGCCTGCCCGCACGGCCGCCCCGTGATAATCGAGTTCAGCGAGAGCGAGATCGAAGACCGGTTCGAGCGCGACTATCCGGGCCACGCGGGGCGGCGGGCGGAGTAGTTCCGGCGTGGGGACGAAACGTAGCGTACAAAACGAGCTGACGGGCGCGCGACGCTCAGAAGGGCACGGCCTCGGTCGCGTCGTCGCGGTAGCGCCGTGCGAGTTCTCGGACGACGATCCGGTCGCGCGGGTCGACCCCCAGTACGTGCAAGCTGGCGACGTAGGCGGTTACCCCCGCAATCGTGCCGAACGCCACGGCGGGGAGTCCGCCGACCGACTCGCGGACGCCGAGCATCACCGCGCTCGCGACGGCTCCCGCCGCGACCGGCTTGAGGTACGCGGCGTCGAACGGCCACAGCCCCTCGAAGCGCCTGAGCAGGAGGACCTGGATCGAGTTCTGGACCGTGATGGCGAGCGAGGTGCCCAGCGCCGCGCCCGCGAGCCCGAGTTCGCGCACGAACAGGTAGGTCAGCGCGACGTTCAGCGCGGCGAGCAGCCAGTCGAGCGCCATCCGGGCGTACTGGTGGTCCGTCATCATGAGCAGCCAGCCGGTCGCGCCCACCGCACTCCCGACGAACACGCCGCCGAGGTAGACCGCGAGCGGGACGTACCCCCGGACGTACGTCGTCCCGAACAGCGCCAGCAGCTCCCGGCCGAACACCAACTGGACCGCGAGGATGGGAACGACCGTGGTGACGATGAGCCGCGTTACCGACGAGTACACCGCGTCGAGCGTGTCCATCCGGTCGTCGGCGTAGAGGTCCGAGGCGACCGGCGGGAGCAGCTGGTTGAACGACAGCAGCGGTATCCACGCGATGGACACCAGCACGAGGACCACGTTGTAGATACCCGTCGCTACCGCCGTCAGGAGCGCACCGACCAGCAGCACGTCGACGCGGTTCTGGAACACCTTCCCGAGGCTGCTCATCGCCACCGGTGCCGCGTGGTCGTAGAACCGGCGGGCCTCGCTCCGAACGCCGCGCAGCGACGGTCGGACGCCCGTCGCTCGAATCGTCGCGGGGACCCCGACCGCGACGAGAACGACGGTGCAGGCGAGTATCGCACCCGCGACGCCGACCACCGAGTAGCCCAGCGCCACCGCCGCCCCCGCGCCGACCAGTCGCACGGCGGGCCGGAGGAGCTTGTTGAAGATCACTTCACCGCGGGCGGACCCGACCGCGCGGAACACCGCCGCGCACACCATCACGAGCCCGAGCAGCGGGACGAGCGTCCCGAACAGCCCCATCGCAGTCGAAAACGCCGGGTCGTCGACGGTCGCGGCGTCTATCCACGGGGCGAGCGTCCACGCGCCCGCCACGACGAGTAGGCCGACCCCGAGCGTGGTCGCGTAGGCCAGCCCCGCGACGCGGGACCGACGCTCCGGGTCGTCCTCGTAGGCCGGCAGATACCGCTGGAGGGTCGGCACGCTCCCGAAGGTTACCAGCCGGACCAGCAACTGCGCGATGCGCCACGCGAGCGCATACACGCCGTACGCCACGGGGCCGAGCCCCCGCGCGACGACGAACTCCGTGGCGGCGGTGAGCGCGCGCTGGGCCGACACGCCGCCGGAGGTCACGACCGCACCGTGGGCTATCGTCAACAGCGCGTCCCGCACGTCGTCCGGCACGTCCTCGCCCGCGACGTCCTCGTCGCTTCCGGTGTTCATCAGTCTTCCAACGACCGCGTGTCCGCTCCGAGAGTTAAACGATTCGATAGACGGGAGCCGAGCGTCGCTTTCGAGGAAGCGTCGACTCCACCGTAGCCGTCTTCAGGTCGACTCGCTCGCCGCCTCGATGGCCTGCTCCAGATCGGCGACGATGTCCGCCACGTCCTCGATGCCCACCGAGAGCCGCACGAGGTCGGGCGTCGTCCCGCTGGCCAATTGCTCCTCCTCGGTGAGCTGCTGGTGGGTCGTGCTCGCCGGGTGGATGATGAGCGTCTTGGCGTCGCCGACGTTGGCCAGCAGGCTCGTCAGCTCCGTCTCCTCGGTCACCGCGCGACCGGCGTCGTAGCCGCCCTCCAGCCCGAAGGTGATCATCCCGCCGTAGCCGCCGCCCGAGTCACCCTCGCCGAGGTACTCGCTGGCCTCTGCGTGGGTCTCGTGGTGTTCCAGTCCGGGGTAGTTGACCCACGCCACGTCGTCGTGGTCGTCGAGGAATCGGGCGACTTCCAGCGCGTTCTCGCAGTGGCGCTCCATCCGGAGCGGCAGGGTCTCGAGCTTCTGGAGGGTGACCCACGCGTCGAACGGCGACTGCTGGTCGCCCAGGTCCCGCAGGCCGCGGGTCCGGGCGGCGTAGGCGAACGCGGCGTCGCCGAACCGCTCGCGGAAGTTCACGCCGTGGTAGGCCGGGTTCTCCTCGGCGATCTCCGGGTAGTCGCCGTCCTCCCACGGGAAGGTGCCGCCGTCGATGAGCGCGCCGCCGACGGTCGACCCGCTGCCGTGGATCCACTTCGTGGTCGAGTGCCAGACGATGTCCGCGCCGTGCTCGATGGGGTTACAGAGGTACGGCGTGGCGAACGTGTTGTCGACCACGAGCGGGACGTCGTGGTCGTGAGCGATGTCCGCGATGCGCTCGATGTCGGGGGTCACCAGCGCGGGGTTGCCGATAGTTTCGAGGTGGACGTACGCGGTGTCCTCGTCGATGGCCTCGTCGTAGGCGTCGTAGTCGAGGGTGTCGACGAACGTCGCGTCGACGCCCCGGCGGGGCGCGGTGTGGGTGAAGTAGGTGTACGTCCCGCCGTACAGCGACGAGGCGGTGACCACGTTGTCGCCCTTCCCGGCGAGCACGAACGTGGCGAGGTCGAGCGCGGCCATCCCGCTGGCGGTCGCCAGTCCAGCGACGCCGCCTTCGAGGTTGGCGAGGCGCTCCTCCAGCGTCGCGTTCGTCGGGTTCATGATGCGGCTGTAGATGTTGCCCGGCTCTTCGAGCGCGAACAGCGACGCGGCGTGCTCGGCGTCGTCGAACTCGTAGGAGGTGGTCTGATAGATGGGCGGTGCGCGCGCTCCGGTGGTCGGGTCGGCGTCCTGGCCGGCGTGGAGGCTCCGGGTGTGGATGCCGCGGTCGTCGTCGGTCATTGTCGTCCGCACCTACGGGGCCCGGTCGTTTAGCACGACCGACACCCGCAACTTCTGACCGTTCGCCGCGATGGCGGCAATTTTGGCGGGCCGACCCGGTCGGCGGAATCGCTGCCGACGTTCCTCTCCGCTTGCACGCTCGGAGAGTATCCGACGGCGGAACCGGCTACCCGACTGCCTCGGCGATCATCACCGCCTCGCGGTAGTTGGCGACCGCGAGCAGGGCGATTCCTGCGAGGAGAACGGTCGCCTCTCTCCGCGAGAGCGTCCAGTCCCGGGGCGAGCGCACGCGCTCGAACTTCTCCTTCCACCGGGGGCCCGACTGCTGGTGGTACACCATCACGCCGCGGGTGGCGACCGCGATGGCGACGAAGGCGGTGAGCTCGTACACGCCGCTCCGGCCGAGCGCGGTCGAGAGACCGGGTTCGAGCCGCCCGGTCTGGATTGCCAGCGAGTCGGTGCCCCAGACCAGCGCGCCCTGCACCCAGTTGACCGCCACGACGAGGTAGCCCATCGGCGTCCCGACCGACCGGAACGCGTTCGCGGCGACGACGAGGACCCCGACCGCGAGGTTCCACGCGAAGATCGTCAGGAACTCCGCCCGCACGGAGCCGGCGTACTCGGGGAGCGCGCTCGCGGCGTTCGCCGACCGGAGCAGTCCGCGGGGAGCAGGTGGTAGCCGACGTACCACGCCGCGACGAACAGGGTGGCGCAGATCAGCCACAGCGAGACGAACCTGACCAGCGGGTTCCCGTGATTGACGTATCTGCCGAGCGCGCGGCTCCCCCGGGTGAGAGGGCCCGAATCGGTGTTCGCGTCGAGCGCCATCGTGACCGGGCGGACGAGACGGTAGCGAAGACCAAGAAGTGACGGGTCGCCTTTCCGAGTTCTGCTCCGAACGCTCACCGGTGCGTGTCCGCGAAAGCCTCGCCGGAGCGTTTCCGTGACCGAGTAAATTATGGGCCGTGCCCCCGGAGCAACGAGGTATGACCGATCTCGTGACGTTCGGCGAGACGATGCTCCGGCTCTCGCCGCCCGACGGCGAGCGACTGGAGGCGACCGACCGGCTCGACTTCCGGGCCGCAGGCGCGGAGAGCAACGTGGCGGCCGCGGCGGCGCGACTCGGCGCGGACGCCGCGTGGACCTCGAAGCTACCGGACTCGCCGCTCGGGCGGCGGGTGGTCTCCGGGCTCGCCCGCCACGGCGTCGCGGTCGACGTGGCGTGGACCGACGAGGGCCGGCAGGGCACGTACTACCTGGAGTACGGCGGGGAGCCCCGCGGGACGAACGTGATCTACGACCGCACCGGCGCGGCGGTCACCACCGCGACGACCGCGGACCTGCCGGTCGAGCGCGTCCGCGAGGCCGACGCCTTTCACACCTCCGGCATCACGCCCGCGCTGTCCGACACCCTCGAAACCACGACCGCCGACCTGCTGGCGGCCGCGCGCGAGGCCGGGACGACCACCTCGTTCGACGTGAACTACCGCTCGAAGCTCTGGGAGCCCGCCGAGGCCCGCGAAACGCTGGAGGGGCTGTTCCCGGACGTGGACCGACTGATCGTCGCCGAGCGCGACGCCCGCGAGGTGCTGGCCCGCGAGGGCACCCCCAGCGAGATAGCGAGCGCGCTCGCCGACGAGTTCGGCTTCGAGACGGTGCTGGTCACCCGCGGCGAGAACGGCGCGCTCGCCCGCCACGCCGGCGAGACGTACGAGCAGTCCGCCATCGAGACCGACACGCTCGACCCCATCGGCACCGGCGACGCCTTCGTCGGGGCGTTCCTCGCCCGCCGACTCGCCGACGACGACGTGCCGACCGCGCTGGAGTACGGCGCGGCCACCGCGGCGCTCAAGCGCACGATTCCGGGCGACGTGGCGGTCATCACCCGCGAGGAGGTCGAGCGCGTCATCGCGGAGGAGGGGCAGGGGATCTCGCGGTAGCGGGTCGCGGTGGGAACCCCGACGAGGGATTCAAAGAAGACGACGAATTTATGTACTGATGGCGTTCACGCCCGACCGTCATGCAGCGACTCGCACTCGTCCTGATAGCGGTCCTCGTCACCGCGAGTCTCGCACCTGCGGCGGCTGGCGACCCGCTCCAGTCTTCGGACGACAGCTACGCCGGAACGCACGTCTCGTTCGGGGTCGACGACCGCGCCCTGACCGACTACGCGGTCGGCGGCGAGACGGTCCTAGATTCGCTGGCGGTCGAGTCCGAGCGGAGCGTCGCGGCCGACGGTCTCGTCGACGCGAACGCGTCGCTGTCGACCGTGACCGACCTCGACGGCGCGCCGCTCGCCGGGACGACAGTCGACGCGAACGCGACGCCCGGCGCTGCGGTGACTGACTCCGCGGCCCGCTTCGTGGCGGGGAGCAGTGCGACCATCGCGGCCCACGACAACCGCCGGGGCGTCCTCGTGGTCGCGTCGGGGAACGCCTCGAACTACGCGGTCGCGGACCTCCCGGCGGACGCGAACGCCTCGGCGGACGGCGATTCGCAGATCGAGTTCACGACTGCGAACGGCACCGAGGCCACCCTCCTCGTCGTCGGCGATGGCACCGTGACCGTCAACGAGGAGGGCGGCGTGACCGCGCGGCTCGGGGGTGACGGCCGCCTCGTCGTCCGGGCCTACCCCGACCAGAAGGTCGACGCCGACGAGACGCGAGAACGGCTCATCACCGAGGGCGCGGCGACGGCGGAGGTGTACGTGACGGCTGCGAACGGCAGCTCCGTCGGGGAAACGAGCGAGAACGCGACCGCGACCGAGCAGGTGACGGTCGATACCGTCACCTACGCCGACGGCGTCGCGGTCGAGACTGCCGGAACCTCGGAGAGCCAACTCTCGCTCGCGGTGAACCGGACGACCAGCGAGGGGACGATTCTGCTCACGAGCGTCTCGGAGGAGCTGCTCGACACTCCGGACGGCGTCGAGGTAGCGGTCGACGGCACGGCCGCCGCGGAGGCCGCGACGTACAGCCAACTGGAGAGCGCGGTCGGAAGCGGGCAGTCGCGGTATCTCGTCGGCAAGGCAGCCGACGGTGACGCGCAGGCCGACGCCGCCACCGAGGTCGCGGTCGCGGTGAATCACTTCTCCGAGCGCACCGTGTCGATTCGCGGGCTCGCGACCGACGGGATGACGACCCCTGGCGGGAACACGACGGCGCTTACCACCGACTCGGACGCTGACGAATCGACGACGCTCGACGAGTGGACCGCCTCGGGGGAGACGACGACCGCGGGCGCGACCGAACCCGCCGGAGAACCTAAGACCACTGCCGACAACAGCAGCGGTATCCCCGGATTCAGCCCGATAACCGCAGTGGTCGCCCTCCTCGCGGCTGCGGTGCTGTGCGGTGCGGTCGCGGTGCGGTCTTCATAGGCGCAAGCAGTAGCGCGCTTCTTCTCGACAACCTCCCTGTTTGCGGTCACGGTTGTGGTGCGGGGTAGTCGCGGTCGCGGTTACGGTGCGGGCTGTGCGGTCGCGGTGCTGTGCTAGGTGGTCGCGGTGCTGTGCGGTTCTCCGAGGTTCAAGTAGTAGTTCGCTTCTTCTGGAAGATTCGCAGCGCGCGGTGTTCCGTGACCCGAAGACATCCCAGAACCCGCACAGCCGCAACCTATTCGTAGCCGAGCGACGACGCGTACTGTATGGCGATTATCGAAATCAACCTCGAAAAGCCCGCGCTGATCGAAGAGCGCCGATACCCCGGCGCATCACAGAGCGCGAGCAAGTCCGGTTCGAGCAGCAGTTCCGGCGGTGGCAAAGGCAAACTCCTCGGCGCGCTCGCGCTGGTCGTCGGGGTCGCGGTGCTGGCGTGGCGGCTCAAGAGCGGCGACTCGGACGAGTACGAGAGCGAGGAGTACGAACACGGCCCCGAGCCGGAGATCGGTGGCGAACGAAGCGGCGTTCGTGGGAAGGTCGCGGGCATGGTTGGTCTCTTGGTCGCGCTGGTGAGCGTCGTGGCGGCGGTTCGGAAGGCTCGGAGCTAGGATTCGAGTTTTCGTTTTTCGGTTCCCTGTTTTCGTCGCTTCGTTAGTGCTGCTCGGAGAGTCACCGTGAACCGGAAATCTGGGAACGTGTCTTCGAAAGCTCTCGGCGCGCTCCTGAAAGACGAGACGGGAGACAGGTCTTCGAAAGCCCTCGGCACGCTCGCGGTCGCTCAGCGGGATATCTGGCGTGCGCGCAGAACTGCGCGCACGCCAGATAGTGGCCGCGCTGAGGCGACCAAGCGTTGCGCGAGCCCGCCTCGCCCTTTCATCCGCCAGGATGGTGGTTTGGGCAGTCGAGCGCTACCGGTGGTTTGGTCGGCGGGGTGTTACTGGCGGTTGATCAGCCGGGCGTTACTGGCGGGTGGTTCACTGCGCGCTACTGGTGGCTGGTCCACCGGCTGCAACCACTCGCTAGCCGCCGACCGCGTCCGGTTGTCAGCTACCTGTTCGCGGGCGCCGCTCGCGGTTCTCCGCCCGCGCGAGTCCACACCACATTTATCCTCCGGGGGAGAATCGGGAGGTATGAACTCTCGTATCCCGGGATTCTACAAGCAGGACGCGGCCGAGCGGACGGATACGATAATCGAGCACTGCGACCTCTCGCCCGAGGCCAGCGAGGCGCTGCGGGACAGCCACGAGGTCGAACTCGCGGACAGATTGAGCGAGAACGTGGTCGGGTCGGTCACGCTCCCGCTCGGCGTGGCGACCAACTTCGTCGTGGACGGCGAGGACGTGCTGATTCCGATGGCGGTCGAGGAGAGCAGCGTGGTCGCCGCGGCCTCGCACGGCGCGCGGATGGCCCGGGAGACCGGCGGGTTCTCGACATCCGTGTCGGGGCCGTACATGCTCGCCCAGATTCAGGCGCTCGACGTGACCGACCCGCGGGCTGCGCGGATTCGCCTGCTGGAGAACCAGTACGAGCTGATCGAGACGGCCAACGATCAGGGCGTGCTGGTGAGCCACGGCGGAGGCTGCGAGGACGTGTCGGTCCGCGTGGTCGACACCCCGACGGGCGAGATGGTCGTCACGCACCTCGTCGTGAACGTCCAGGATGCGATGGGTGCGAACGCCGTGAACACGATGGCCGAGGGGGTCGCCCCCGTGGTCGAGGAGATCACCGGCGGCGAGGTGTCGCTGCGCATCCTCTCGAACCTCGCCGACCACCGGGTGGCCCGCGCGACCTGCCGCGTCGACCCCGCGGAGTTCGAGCGCGAGGACGCCGACCTCACGGGCGAGGCGGCCCGGGACCGAATCGTGGACGCGTGGGCGTTCGCGGTCGGGGACCCCTACCGCGCGGCGACCCACAACAAGGGCGTGATGAACGGCATCGACGCGCTGGCGACCGCGACGCTCAACGACTGGCGGGCGCTCGAAGCCGGAGCTCACGCCTACGCCGCGCTCGACGGCTACGGCCCGCTCACGAGCTACGAGGTCGACGACGACGGCATGCTGGCGTGCAGCATCGAGGTGCCGATACAGGTCGGCACCGTCGGCGGCGCGACGGGGAGCCATCCGACCGGCAAGGCCGCGATGGAGATCCTCGACGTGGACTCGGCCGACGAGTTCGCGGGCGTGTTCGCCGCGCTCGGGCTGGCCGAGAACCTCGCGAGCATGCGCGCGCTCGTGACCGAGGGCATCCAGTCGGGCCACATGAAACTCCACGCGAAGAACGTGGCCGCCGAGGCGGGCGCGTCCGAGGAGCTAGTCGACGAGATCGCGGCCCGGATGGTGAGCGAGGACGACGTTCGGCAGGGTCGGGCGCGCGAGCTGATCGCGGAACTGAGCGAGTGAGGGCGAAGAATCTGGGGGTAGCCGGACGCGATCAGTCGCTCACGTCGACGGGGTCGCCGACGCGGACCGTCCCGCCCCGGTCGGCTTCGGGAACGCGCGCGATGAGCATCACCGCGTAGAAGTGGTCGAACGCCTCCTCGTCGGCCCAGTCGGGGAAGGTCTCCTCGCGCTTTCGGACGAACCGCTCGCGGAACTCCGCCAGCCGCTCGCCGGTGTCGGGGTCGCGCTCGGGGACCACGCACCGACCGCACGGCGTGACGCCCTCGAACCGGACGCCGCCCGCCTCGAACGCGGGCGCGTCCTCGCCGAGAAACCGATCCTCCCAGAACGGCTCGACGCCCGCCACCTCGACGTTGGCCCGGAGTCGGCGGCGCGCGCCGTCGACGGTCATCCCGTCGAACCACGACGCGACGGTTTCCAGCGTGGCCGTGCTGACGACCGAGGGGCCCATCTCCCGCCGGTCGACGAACCCCAGCGACGCGTCGCGCCGAAGCGTCAGGTCCTCGCCGAAGAACTCGCCGAACCAGTCCCCGGCGCGCTCGCGGTCCTCGTCCTCGCTGAGGTCGAACTGACGAGTCTCACCGTCCGGCGCTTCGACGGCGAGTTCGGCCGACGCCGGATCGAAGTCGACCCGCAGCTCGTGGACGCGGTCGGTTCGCTTGCCGTTCAGGACCTCGCTGTCGGCGTCGAACAGCGCGAACTCCCTGTCGTACTCCAGGGTCCCGCCGTCGAGGACCTCGGTCGCTTCGACGTCGATACCGTCGAGTCCCTTCACCGGAAACACCGTGATTCGTGCTATCTCTGCCATCGTTCGCTCCCGTGAGTCTGGGCGTTCACACGGTCGTACTCGGCCGGATGGACTAAAAAGCGCCCGCTTCCTGTGGGTGTCGGACGATTTCGACTCCGTCCGCCACTCGCGGCGGAATCGGATCGGCGGCCCGGATTAGTACCGTTCTGCAGTCGTCGTCTCCGCGCGTTCGGTCGTCGTCGTTCCCGACTCTGACTCCGATTCCGACCCCGACCCGCGGACGACGATCTCTTCGATCACGTCCTCGTCCCACATGTAGTGGACGAACGGCTGCGTCTCGCCGTTCGGGAGTTTGAACGCGGTCGGCACCGGGCTCGGGACCGGTCCCTCCGGCGTCGCCTCGAACGGCGGGAGGAACAGGTGCGTGTGATGCGGGTGGCCGAGGAACCGCTCGTCCTCGGAGAGTGGCAGTTCCTCGTCGAGCGCCAGCGCGTAGCTGTCGGCCTTGCGGACGTTCTCGGTCGTCATGAAGTGCATGACTCGCCCGTCGGCGACTACTTCGCCGTTCACCCGCAGCGCGCCGACGCCCCACAGCGCCGCGTAGGCGAACATGCGGGGCATCAGCGGCGTGCCGGTCCCGCTGATCCCGTGCAGCCACGTCCCGGTCACGACGCCGCCGCCCGTCTCCCACGGCGGGAACGGCGGCTTGACGACGTGATCGAGGACCGCTTCGTACTCGTTGCCCGCCGGATCGGCGAAGCGCGCGGTGACCTCGGCCGTGTCCCGCGTGTCGCCGGCTTCTCCCGGCGTGTCCCACGGCTGTCGATCCTGGTAGGTCAGGTCGAGCTCCCCCTCGGTCTCCTCCGCGGAGTCGCTGTACCCTGTGTTTATCGACGCCACGGTGTACTCGGTGCCGTCCGCGTTCGTCTCCCGCAACTCCTCCGGCAGCCCGACCTGGTACGGCTGTTCCCGAAGCAGCTCCGCGACCGGTCCCTCCGCGATGTTGATCCAGTGCTGGCTCGTCATTCGCGGATTCTCCGGCGTCCCGAAGACGTACTCGCTGAGCTGTCGCCTGCCGGGAAGGACCCACTGGGAGGTCCGGCCCGACTCTTGGGTGACCCGGAGGTCGATGCCGGGCCAGTCAGATCCGTCGGCGTCCTCGTCGTCCTGTTCGAAGCGAATCGGAACGTCCGCGATCCTGTCGACTCCCAGCGCGCCGAATCCGGCGAGCGCGCCGAGCTGTAGAAACTCTCGTCTGTCGTGTGTCATTTTTCCCCACCTCAGGGAATCGACGACTGGCGGATACGTAAGCACCCCGCGGTTGTGAGCGTGACTTGCCAAACCGACGTTTTGTGGGGACGCGCCGGTGTCTTCTACCCCGGGCGCGTGGTCACGCTCCCCGCCGTCTGCGTGAGTCTCATCGGCGCGACCGCGCTGCTCGTCGACGAGCCGGTCGTCACTCGAAACAGCGATTACTTCGAGCGAATCGACGGTCTCGATGTCGAAACCTACTGAGCGATTGGGTCGATTGGGGGTATTTGTGACGAAATAGCAGTAAAGAGGATCACTTCCACTTTCACTCCGGATACGGCTCGATTTGAAGTGAAATCTTGCCTTATGAAATCACATGTCAGTACAGAACCCTCCAAAGGACTACACACAGAGAGGGTTCGGCAAATTAACTACGACGATTGAGTTACCAATGCGTTCAAGCGAGGCGGGAAATTTTCTGGAGCCAGTAGCTAAGAATACGACTCTTGCTCTCACACCTATAACAAAAAGTTATAAGGTTTTAATCGTAATCTCGAATATAATACCCCAACTTATGTCCCGGAATACTAGCACCACTGAAGACCCCCTTCTAACCCAGAGTAGCTACTCTGGAACGATTTTTCGACTATCGAGTAAGAATGGCTCAATTGATCTAAAAAATATCGTGGAGGACCTGAATGGGACGAAACTTTACAGCCCACTTCCCGACAAATATAGGGATAATGAAAATATAACGATTCCAGAGCCCTTCAAAACCTCTGGAGGTGAGGTTAGGATACTCACCACAATCCTTGACACTCAGTACATTAACCGTGAAGATATCCATGCAGCTACTGGTTTCATCGTCATTGATGATGCTCATGATGTGAGCTACCGGGACGACCAAATCCTCATTCTAGATACGGAAAGAGTGCGGTTCAACATCATAGAAGAAGATGGCGAGTACTATCTTGTGATGGTGGGTCGGCAAGCCCTCGTGAAAAACGCTCTTCATCTGATCAAAGAGAAGTTGGAGAAATTGAATCTATTGGTTTCGGAGGCAGGGATAAAACCAAGATCTATCAACAAGATTGCGGACCGCTTAGCAGACAAACTGATTGTTACCCAATTCAAGGGGTATCCTCAACCAACAATCGACGGGAAGGACATTTCGGGGGAAGGATACGGTAGCGAACCGGAGTACACTGAGGAGATGCGGCGAGGAAGTGTACATGCTCAGATGATGTCTACACGAGAAACCGGAAGCGATGGGGACAAAGTATTGATGATTACAAGTGATGCACTCATTCGAAGTCACAACAACATGACTTTGCGAACGTATTTGACCTTGATTCAAGACTACATCATCCCCCACATCGATGTACAGTCAACTCTGTTCGATTACAGCGACTGAGTCGGACAAACCAATAAATACCTTGACGACACAATTTAAACACTGAATGGATCTCCCGGCACTCATCTCGACTCTGGAGAGCTTTTCTCTACTGGCCGTTGCGGCTGTAGTTGGGGGTAAACTCTTCGATACCCTTTGCGCTCGCTTGGTGAATCGGCGAGTCTTCGACAGACTCTGGGACAAGGGGAAAATGGAATACAAGAAGTATCGAACGAAATTCAAGAAAATAAAGACGGATTTCGAATATACAGCCTACACGCGAGAAGACGTCACTATTTCTGAAGCAAAAGACAGAGTTGAAGTCGCAGTTGAGAACTGCAGGCCGGTTAGCAAAGATAACGTCGAAATCGATGATATCCGTAAAGTGAGTGACAGCGAAAGCGGTCACAAGATAGAGGCGACCGTTCGGTACCTTGACCACGACCCTTTCGTGATTACGTTCGATCTTATTCCAGATAGTGCTTCCATGATGGACTCTGACGTTCAGACGACCGCTGATGCAAAACTCTCTAGCATCGGTATCAGTATCCGATTCGAGTTCGAATTCTACGAGTTGAAGGGCGTCTTGATGGACTTGAACAACTTCGCTAACTTCCTCCAAACTGGATTAGAACAAGAGTTTACAATCCGTGAGTTCACCAACAGCCAACTTACTGTGGGGTCCCTCAAGAGTGAGCCTTCGCTTGACGACTGGATTAAGGAGCAGCGTTTCGAGGTAAGTCTACTGCTCAAGGCCGAGCAGGAAGAGCGGTCGGTCAAGTTCTACGGAGATAAGGCGGTTCTCACGTCGCCTTACGCGCAGGTGGATGACAAGACAGCAGACTACATTCGAGCGACGCTGCTGAACTATTACTTGTAAATCTACGATTAAAAAGAAGAATCCATAACGTATGGGAACCGCCACTCATCTTCTCTATAAGTCTCTGAGGAGCGACCGCCAAAGCTGCTTTACAAATAATCCAACGCAGCCTGTTGGATTCTACTCGTCCGAGAATCGAACGGGCGGCATGGGATTTGAACCCATGACCTCTTGGTCCGGAACCAAGCGTTCCGTCCGCTGAACTAGCCGCCCTCACTCACAGTTCAGCCCTCGCGGGCTTAACCGTTTTGAAAAGCGCAACTCAGTCCTCGGCCACCGTCGGCTCCGTGTCGACGCGGGGCTTGGCGTCGTCGATGACCGCTTCCTTCCACGTGCCGCGGGTGAACCACGCCGCGGCCGCAATCGCGCCGACGACGTGGCCGAGCGCCACGCCGATCCAGATGCCTGTCGCGCCGAGCGAGGTCTGGAACGCGAGGACGTACACCAGCGGCACCCGGACGAGCCAGAGCGCGACCATCGAGAACGCCATCGCGGTCTTGGTGTTGCCAGCGCCGCGGTACGCGCCGACCAGCACGTGGAAGACGCCGATGAACGCGAACTCGACCGTTCGGATGCGGAGGTACTCCGCGGAGTAGGCGATGGTCCGAGCGGCCTCGTCGGTGCCGGTCGCCATGAACACCCTGACGATGGGCTCGGGGACGGTCGCGGCGACGATTCCGAGCACGATCATCAGGCCGGCAGCGATCTTGGCCGCGAGCTTCACCGCGCGCTCGGCGCGTTCGGACTTGCCCGCGCCGAGGTTCTGACCGACCATCGTGTTGGTCGCTTTGCCGAAGCCGACCGCAGGGAGGTAGACCAGCGAGATGAGGCGGTTACCCAGCCCGTACGCGGCGATGACCGCCGGCTCGAAGGTCACGATCATCACCGTGATGGTCACCATCGCCAGCGCGCCGGCCGACTGTTCGAGCGCGGCGGGCGTCCCGATGCGGGTGATGTCCCGGAGGTAGTCGAGGTCGGGCACGAGGTGGCCGATCTCAACGTCGGGACCCCTGTCGGTCCAGAACAGCACGTAGATGCCGACGAGTCCCGCGGCCGTGCGCGCGACCAGCGTCGCCACCGCGGCCCCGGCGATGCCCATGCCCTCGATGGGGCCGACGCCGAAGATGAGCAGCGGGTCGAGCACCACGTTGAGCACGACGCTGACCGTCATCACGCGCATCGGCGTTCGAGTGTCGCCGTACCCGCGGAGGAGCGCGGAAAACGCGAGGAAGGCGAACATGAACGGCAGCCCCACGAAGAAGATCTCCATGTACTGCTCGGCTAGCGGGACGACCTGCGCGGCCGTGGCGTCGCCGCTCGGGAACACCGCCAGCATCGGCCCCGCGCCGTAGTGGCCGACGAGGCTCAGCACCGCGCCGATGGCGACTACGAAGCCGAGCGTCTGCCCGCCGACCTTCCCCGCAGACTTGTCGCTGTCAGCGCCCATGTACTGGGCGACCAGCGTGCTTCCGGCGACGTTGAACCCGCCGCCGAACGCGATGAGGAAGAAGATGATCGGAAACGCGAGGCTGATCGCGCCGACCGCGTTGGCCGAGTACCGACCCAGCCAGAACGCGTCGGCGACGTTGTACGTTACCTGTAGGAGCTGCGTGACCACGATGGGCCACGCGAGATGGAACAGCGGGCGGACCAACCCACCGTCGGTGATGCCGTCAGATTGCGTCGATGCCACTGTGAGTGAGGAGAACCGCTTGGGATTTTAATGCTTTGGGTTGAAATTGCGCCCCGGAACCGGGAAACAAGTTGCAGGGTTCGGGGACCACGCTACGGCGTTTCGTTGGTCTCCAGCGTGAAGTCGTCGGTCGGGTACGCGGTGCAGGTCAGGACGTACCCCTTCTCGACCTCGTCCTCGGCGAGCGTCTCGTTGTTGCTGTGTCGCACGTACTCGGTGGCGTCGCCGTCCTGGACCTTCCCGCCGCAGGAGAGACACTGGCCCTGCCGACAGGCGTACGGGAGATCCCAGCCCTCGTCTTCGCCGGCGTCGAGCAGGGTCTCGTTGTTGGCGACCTCGATGGTCTCGCCCTCGTTGGCGAACTCGACGTCGTAGTACTCGACCTCGTCGTCCGAGATGGCGGCGGGGTCGAAGCCACTCTCCTCCTCGTCGTCGCCTTCGAGTTCGCCCTCGGCTCCGCCGCCGCCGACCGCGACCGCGCCGCCCCCGCCGCCGATGGAACGGTTCATCGGCTCGGGGAAGTCGGTCTCCGGCACGGTCTCGGCCCGGCGTTCGAGCACCTCCTGAGAGATGTCGTCGGGGGCGCGCCACTCGGTCCCCTCCGAGTAGTGGAGGGCCACCACGATGAGCACGAGCGTTAGCCCGAGCCCCAGACCCAGTACGTCTACCATGCGCGGGACTACGGAAGGGTGGTTTAACAGCATTGTGATTACCCGCCGGACGGACGACGCGAAGGGAGCCGGGAGAACACGCAAACGGAGTCGGGAAACGGCAGTATCGCGAAGATATTCGGCACCGTCGGGTCGCTCCTAGCACCCTCGGGTCGCCTCCGGCATCGTTGGGCCGACCTCGATATCGTCGGATCGCCTCGGAATCACCGCGGTTAAACCCCGCCGCGACGAACCCGTGGTATGTTCGAGAGTCGCCCGGACCGCGCCGACGAGGTCGTCTTCGTCGGGCGGTCGAACGTGGGCAAGTCCACGCTGATGCGCGAGTTGACGGGCCACACGTTCGAGACGGGGAGCAAGCCGGGAGTCACGCGGTCGCCGAATCACTACGACTGGGCCAGCGAGGACTTCGTGCTCACCGACCTGCCGGGGTTCGGGTTCATGTCCGGCGTGAGCGAGGAGCAACGCGAGCAGATCAAGACCGACATCGTCCAGTACATAGAAGAGTACGCCGACAACATCCTCGTGGGCGTGCTCGTCGTGGACGGCAAGAGCGCGGTGGACATCATCGACCGCCACTCGGGAGAGGACGAGGTGCCCTACGACGTGGAGATGTTCTACTTCCTCCGGGACGTGGGCATTCCGGTCGTCGTCGCGGTGAACAAGATGGACAAGGTCGACGACGAGGACGAGCGACTCGACGAACTCGCCGACCGGCTCGGCCTTCACCCGCCGTGGAAGCAGTGGCAGGACACCATCGCGCCCATCTCGGCCAAGCGGGGGAACATCGAGGCGCTGAAGGAGGCCGTGAGCGAGCACCTCCACGAGCAGAAGCGCGACGACCTGCTGCAGTTCTTCTCGTAGGTGGGCTGGGGGTCGCCGGTTGCGGATGCGGATGCAGATGCGGTCGCGGTTCTCATAGGCTCAAGCAACGTAGTAGTCGCGGATGCTGTCGCGGTCACGGATGCTGTCGCGGTCGCGGATGCTGTCGTGGTCGCGGATGCGGTTGTGGTGCTGTGCGGTCGCGGTCCTCCTCGGTTCAAGTATAGTCGCGGTAGCGGTGTCGTCTACGGTTGCAGTACCGGTGTCGTCTGCTCGCAGCGGTCCGTCTTTCCAGTGTTTCAGGACGCGTTCCACCACTCGCTCCGCCGGTCGTCGTGGCTCGCGTTCCGGAACGGCTCGGGCCAGTCCGCGTCGTCGTCGAACCCGAATCCGTAGCCGAGCCAGTAGCCCACGTGCCAGCCCACGGCCTCGGCGTCCACCTTCCCGACCGTGATCCGGAGCCGGTCGTACTGTTCGAGCGCGTCGTCGCCGTCGGGGTCGATGCCTCGAACTCGCCCGCAGGACCCGCGCTCGCCGATCCGACACGGCAGGTCGTCGTTCCCGAGGGTTATCTGTACGTCCGCTGCGGTCCGGTTCTCGACCAACTCGAACGAGACGTTCGTCGGGACCGTCCCGTTCGCGCCGTCGGCGTAGAAGTCGAGCGCGCGCCGCACCTGCTCGCGGGCCTCGTCGCGGTCGTCGACCCAGCTCGCGTCGAGGAACACCGTCAGGTTCGAGTCGTTCCACGGCAGCCGTCGCTCGGTCGCGTTCGGCTGGGGCAGAGTCGACAGCGCCGAGGACGGCGCCATCACCGACTGGGGCTCCGCGCTGTGGTTCAGGCCGAGCACGTGGCCCAACTCGTGTGTGACCACGAGCAGCGTCGACTCGTTCGAGTACGACCCCACGACATCGACCGTCACCGGGCGAGAAACGTTACCCCCGGTGACGAACGGCGCACAGCCCGCGGGGTCGGTCACGTTCGCGCACGAGTCGATGCGCTCGACGAACTCCACCACCACGTCGGGGTTCGAGGCGTTCGAAACGAGTTCGAAGCCGATGGGGAACCCCGCGTATCGCGAGCTGTTCTCGGACCAGAAGTCGAGCGCCTGCGAGACCAGCGGCCGGAAGTTCCGCGACTCGTTCGCGGCGTTCTCGATGGCTACCGTCAGTTCCCCTTTCCCCCACGGGTTCGACCGATTCGTGGCGGCGTCGGTCGTCAGCGCGCGTCGTTCCGTCGCAGTATCCTCGTTCGCTCCATTCGTGTCCGCGTCGCTCGCGCCTGTCCCGTTCGCCCCCGGCTCGTCAGCGTCCACCCCACTCCCTGGTGGCTCGGTCGCGCACCCCGCGAACACGAGGAGCGCGGCGACCAACAGCGTTCGCCACATGGACTACTCCCACGACGCTCCCGACTATCAAGGTTTGCTGCCAGTTCAACTATAGCCCGTATCTGCGGTTCGGTAGCCGACCCCCGAGCCAGCGCTAAGCTCACTCGACTGCCGGTCGAACGCGCGTCTTAACAGTCTCTGCTGGCGCGAGCGGTCGGTGAAATCCCCGGGTTGCGCCGGTGCGGAATCGCGCGGCCGCGGGCCCGCCCGGAACCCCCCCCCCCCCGGCGGAAAAGGCCAAAACCC
>NZ_KZ859512.1:18683-28130 GCF_003382685.1 Halorussus litoreus
CGCCGGGGGGGGGGGGGGGGGGTGGGCCCCGCCGGGGGGGGCGGGGGGGGGGAATCGCGCGGACCGGTCCGCGCGATTCCGCACCGGCGCAAGTTCGAAACGGCAAACGCCAGTCACGAGAAGTGCGCCACGGCAGAATGCGTCACGGCCGCGGATCGAAGTAGTCGGCGAGCTCCGACCCGAACTCCGCGGCCAGTTCCGCGACGTCCGCGCCGACCAGCACGTCGTAGCCGTCTTCGAGCGCCGATTCCACGTGTACGCCGAGCGCCACGTCGAAGATGGCGTCGCTGTCGATGAACGCTTCGGCGGTTCGGAACTCGCGCTCGCGCTCGACCACGTACCGGTCGCCGTCGAGGAAGGGGCCGTAGGTTGTCGAACCGTCGGCATCCCGTGATTCGTCCGCGTACTTCTCGTAGAACCCCTCGGCGTGCTCGCGGACGTGGACCGGCGGCCCCTCGTGGCGCTCGACGACCGGACGCTCGGCGACCGCCAGTTCCGCGAACAGCACCGCGTCGTCGTCGGCGAACGCCGCGGCGCGCAGCGGGTCGAACCCCCGGCGGTCGAGTTCGTCCTGGACGCCAGCGAGCGACTTCCGGAGCTGGGGGTAGAGCTGGTCCTCGACCACGTCCGGCGCGTCGAACCGGAGCGCGACCGGCGTGGTCCCGCGGGTCTCGACGTGGTCGCGCACGCCCGCGGCGTCGAGCGGCTCGGTCGGCTCGGGGAAGAACAGGGCTTCCCGGGGGTCGGCCAGCAGCTCCCGCGCGTGGTGCTGGAGGCCGGCGACGTTCTCGGCCGAGCAGACCGCGGCGACGTTGCGTTCGGGATCGGTCGGGTCGATCACGACCAGCGGGTCGTCGAACGCGAGGTCGTCGCTGCCGTGGTCCTCGGGGTCGAACCGGACCGGCGGGTGCCAGTTGTCGGCTGCTGCCTCTACGACCGCCCGGAAGCTCCCGTACTCCAGCACGAGCAGTTCGGTCAGGTAGCCCGAGAACCCTCGCGTCCGGAGGTCGCTTCCGTACACACCGATGCCCTTGAGGAACTGCTTGAACAGGCGAACCTCGCCGGCGAGGTCGTCGTCGAGCCGCGATTCGAGGTACTCGGTGTGGAACGGCGTGCGGTCGACCGCCGACTGGATTTCGGTAGCTGATTCGAGCCGGTAGCACGGCACGCAGTCCACGTCGAACCCCTCGTACTCGCCGGTGACGTAGGGGTGCTCGGCGTACTCCTCGCGGCCCTCGGACAGGACCGCGTGGCCGACCGTCAGGCCGTAGGATTCGAGCTTCTCGCGCTCCAACTCGGCGGGAAACCGAACGAACAGGTCGATGTCCCGGTCGCCGCCGATCCACGTCCCGCGAGCGGTGCTCCCGACCTGTATCGCGTCGGCATCGACCGGCAGGTGGGCGATGGCCGTCTCGGCCCGCTCGCGGAGCGCCGCCGCAGCCTCGCGCATCCGCTCGCGTTCCTCCTCGTCGGGGTCGACGCGCTCGCGGACCGCGGCCGTCACCTCGTCGAACTCTTCGTCGCCGGTCATCGACCGAGGATTGGGCCCTCGCCGGTGAAAACGTGTCGTCTCCCGGCGCGCGACCACGCGTCGCTCCCGCGTGGGACCGGCTCACTTCCGTCGGGCGAAAACGAAAGGTCTATCAAACCACTCACGCTATTTCGGGATGCGTTCGAAAGCCGCCGTAGCTCAGTTGGTAGAGCACCTGGTTGTTACCCAGGTTGCCCCAGGTTCGAGCCCTGGCGGCGGCGCTTCTCCTTCGCGAATTATGGAGCCAAGAGCTGGCAGAGTCCCGTCTTTACCCCCCAAAGCGATAGGCTAAAAGGGTGCCACGGAAAAGGGCCATACGTCGGGCCCTTAGCTCAGTCTGGTTAGAGCGCTCGGCTCATAACCGAGTGGTCGATGGTTCGAATCCGTCAGGGCCCATCGCTCCGATTTTCAGAACCTGAGAATCGCGTCCGCCCTTGATGGGTAGTTCCCCCGTACTACCAAGTAGTCATGAACTCCAGAACCAACCGACTCCTCGACCCGTTGCAGGCGGTCATCGGACTGTTCGTCTTCCTGGGCGTCGCCTTGACCGCAGTCGCGGGGTACGCCCTGGTCGGCACCCTCGGCGTGACGGTCACGCCCGACCTCGCGGTGGCGGTGCTGTCCGCCGTCTCGCTGGCGGCGTTCCTCGCGATCACGTCCTCGTGGTTCCGGGAGGACGTGGGGCGGCGACGCGCCTGAACTACTTCTGTGACTCGCTGTGCGTGACTCGACGTTCGGAGACGGTCGTCGTCCAGCGGAGCGCTGGCCTCTCGAACGATCCGGGCCCGCTGTGACCCCCGTGGGACGACCAACCTCGGTAATGCCCTCGACAGTTCACCCGACAGAGATGGTTATCGGGTAGCCGAGCGCGACTCGTGGACCGTCGAGGGAGCGCGACTGGCGGTTTTCTGGCGGGGCGCGACTGGCGGTTTTCTATCGGAGCGCGACTGCCGGTTGATTCAGTGGGGCGCAACTGCCAGTTGACACACCGAGCGCGACCGATGTTCGAACCACCGAGCGTTACCCGTGGCTGGTCAGCCACCGAGATTCCGCGAAGATGCAGCCGTTCGCTACCGGCGTGCCCCGACCCAGAGCGCCGCGACCGCGAACAGGAACACCGCGGTCGAGAGGTCGTAGGAGCCGGTCTGCGCCGCGGAAGCGACCGCCGACGAGCCGCCGACGCCCGCGAGTAGCGCGCCGAGTACCGACCCGGTACAGCTCACGCAGGTCACCAGCCCCAGCGCGCCCCCGAGCAGCCCCCGGCTCGCGCGGGCGAGTGCGGCGTACGCGAGCACGGCCAGGCCCGCGTAGCCGACGAGTTTGAACGGGACGAGCGTGAGGTGGACGGCCCCGCCGGAGACGGTCGCGAGCGGGCCCCAGCCGGGAACCGCCGCGAAGACCCCGACGCTCCCGAGGCCGGACCCCGTGCCGGTTCCGACCAGTCCGCCGGCCCAGCAGAGCGCGAGCAGGTAGCCGACCGCGGCGAGGACCGCGCCGAGCGTCCGCGGGTCGGCGCGGTCGGGCCGCGGAACGCGAACCGTGGCGACCGCCAGGACTGCGGCGTTGGTCCAGACGAACGGGTACGCGAGGTACCGGGCCGAGACCACGCCCGCGTCGGCCACGCCGAGGTACGCGACCACGAGCGCGGCCTCCGCGACCGCGAGTCCGACGAGGAGCCGGGCCGCCCGGAGCGCTGTCTCGAACTGCGCGTCGGTCCGGCCTCGGCTCGTCGCCATCAGTGCTTGGCCGCAGCGTCGGCGTCCGAGTCCGAGCTTGCGACGTAGGCCACCGCGATGGCCGCCAGCAACACCGCCTCGAAGACGACCACCGACGCGAGCGGCAGGGCGACGCCGAAGATTCCGAACAGCGTCCGGAGTTCGATGGCGACCGGGACGCTGAACGCGACGAGGACGAGGGCACCGGCGGGCGTGAGTCTCATGCGATCACCCCCGCGAGGGACTCGACGAAGTTCCCGATCAGCATCGGGACGCCCGGCACGTTGCCGAACAGCCCGGCGTCCTGGACGATGCTCGCCAGCGGGAGCGTGTAGGCCAGGACGACCAGCACGACCGCGATGGCGGTCCAGAGCCGGAGGTTGTCGAGCACTCGGGGGCTCCCGTCAGCGCCCGAGAGCGGCGCGGGCAGCCGGTCGTCGACCGGCGTCTCGACGGGGTCCTCGATGGCCGACGCGAGCATGTTGAACGAGAACAGCACGACCGACACGAACAGCAGCGTGCCGCCGACCGCGATCTGCAGCTGGAGCTCCTCGATGGAGCCCATGGTGGTCGTGAAGTCGAAGCTGTTGTACTGCGGTTCGGCGGTCCGGCGCGGCACGCCCGCGAGGCCGGCCCGGTGCATCGCGTTCGACATGAACACCATGCCCACGAACCAGAGCACGACCTGCGCCAGCCCGATGGGTCGGCTGTAGAGCTTCCGACCGGTCAACTGCGGCACGAGCCAGTACGACCCCGCCATCATCGTGAGCGCCACCGCGGTACCCACGGTGAGGTGGAAGTGGCCGGGCACCCACAGCGTGTTGTGGATGAGGTAGTTGATGTTCATGCCGGCATTGATCATGCCCGAGAAGCCCCCGGCCGCGAACATCAGGCCCGCGAGCGCCATCCCGGTGAACGCCGGGTCGCGCCACGGGAGCGCGCCCAGCCATCGGAGCCGCCCCTCGCCGCCGCGCTGGCGCGCGCCGTGTTCCATGCTGGCGACCACCGTGAACGCGGTCAGCAGGCTCGGCAACAGCAGGAACATCGTGTTCGTCATGGCGATGAACTTGAACCCTTCCGCGATGCCGGGGTCGAGGTACTGGTGGTGGATGCCGACCGGCGTCGACAGCAGGAGGAACAGCACGAACACGACCCGCGCGAGGGGGTCGCTGAACAGCCGGCCGCCCGCCAGCTTCGGCAGGATGGTGTACCACATCAGGTAGGCCGGCATCAGCCAGAAGTACACCACCGGGTGGCCGAAGAACCAGAACAGCGTCCGGGTGAGCAGTGGGTTGACCGTCTCCACGATTCCGAACGACCACGGGAGCAGGAAGACGACCACCTCGACCGCGACACCGATGGTGGCGAGATACCACATCAGCATCGTGGTGAGCACCATGAATGTCTGGAGCGGGATGCGCTCGTCGGGGTTGTCTTTCCGCCACTCGCGGTACGCGAGGAACCAGTCTGCGCCCGCGAGCCACGTCCCCACGATGAACATCGCCAACCCGGCGTAGAACAGCGGGTGGGCCTTCATCGGCGCGTAGAACGTGAACAGCACGTCGGCGCTCACCCCGATGTCGGGGACGAATCCGGCGAGGATGGCGGCCGCCGTGGCGACCGTCCCGGCCTGTGCCAGCCCGACCCAGGCCCACGTCAGCCGGATGTTGGGCAGGGGCCGTTCGAGGCTCCTCGTGATCGCCCACGTGAACAGCCCCAGCAGGAAGAAGATGGTGAACACCAGCGCGAGCAGGACGCCGTGGGCCGTGAGCACGGTGTAGTAGTCGACCGAGCTGAACAGTCGAACCACGCCCGTGCGGTGGAGCGCCTGTACCAGCCCGAAGAACGCGCCGATCCCCAGCGAGACGAACGCGACGGTCAGACACGCCTTCACCACCGACGCCTCCTCGGGGTACCGGTCGACGAAGGTTGCCATCTCAGGCACCCCCGTCGGTCGCGTTGAACTCGTCGTCGGGCACGACTTTCACCGTCCCCTCCATGGCGTGGTGTGCGCTTCCGCAGTACTCGTTGCACACGATGCCGTGGTCGCGGACCTCGTCGGTCTCGACGGTGAACGTCGACACCTGTCCGGGGATGGCCATCGTGTTGGCGTTGGTGCCGACGACCTCGAACCCGTGGATCACGTCGGCGGAGGTGACGTGGAACGTGACGGTGCTGTCGACGGGCACTTCGATGGCCTCGGCCGTCCCCGGCTGGAACTGGAACTGCTGGGCCACCACGTACACGTCGTACTCGTTCGGCCCCGACTGGTAGACGCCGGGGTCACCGAACTTGGGGTGCTGGTCGAGCGCGCCCGGGTCGACGGTGCCGCCGTCGTCGTCGATCATGTCGACGCCAGCGCCGACCGCGCCGAACGCGACCGTCCCGATGAATCCGACGATCAACAGAAGCGCCGCACCGAGCCAGAGTTTCTCGTAGGCGTGGATCTCCATCTCAGTTCACCTCCAGGATCATCCGACCACCGTGAGGCCCCGTCCGAGGAACTCGACGAAGTACATGAACACCCACATCACGACCAGGATGACGAAGTACGCGAAGATGAGGGTGAGCGTTCCGACCGGGTCGAACTCGTCGTGGCTTAGCTCCCGTTCGACGCCGTCGGGCGCGGACCCGACCACGTAGCCGTACGGGCGCTCGGGCTCCGGGCGAGCCGTGTCGGGCTCCCGCCGGGCCAGTGACTCTCCTTCCGTGTCTGTCGACATAAGTGCCGGTACGAACGACTGTGTTAAATGGAGTGGCCGCGATTCCCACGAGCTGAAAACCGGCGTAATCGGGTACTTGGACCGGTTCCAACGGGTCCGTATGGACTCCCCGGAGAGCCAGAGTCGACTCAAAAAGGTGTTGTCGAATCGTTCGCCTCGGAATTTAAGTGTGCTCGCGCTCCTCGCACTCGTCCCCGCGGTGGCGTTCGGCCTCGGAAAGAACCTGTCGGCGGCGGCCGTGACGGCCGTGAACGTCGTGCTCATCTTCACCAGCATCTACCTGCTGGTTTCGCCGGTCGAGGGCGACGACGGCCACGAAACCGACGGTGGCCACGAGACCGACGACGCCACCGACTCCGCGGTCTGACGCCTGATGTTCGTTCCGCTTCACGGCCTCGGTGCGTCGGGCCCGACCGGAAATCTCGACGCGGCGGTGTTCCTCGTGGTCGGCCTCCTCGGCGGTGCCCACTGTCTCGGGATGTGCGGCCGGCTGGTGACCGTCTACGCCGACCGACTCCGCGAGCGCGAGGACGCAGACGACGGGACCGTCACCGTGCGACAGGTCCGCCAGCACCTCCTGTTCGACCTCGGCCGGACCGCAGGCTACGCAGTCGTCGGTGCGCTGGTGGCCGCCCACGGGCGGGACCTGTTCGGCGTCGGCGTGCCGCGAGTGATGCTCCCGCTCCCGTCGCCGGAGTACCAACCGCTCGGGGTGCTACCGTGAGCGAGTCGTCGACCACGACCGGCGAATCCGCCTCCGGTTCCGCGACCGGCGAGTCCAACCCGGACGGTGAGTGTACGCTCTGCGGGCTGTCCACGGGCGCTCGTCCCGTCACCGACGAGGTGCTCGACGCCGGCGAGCGCGTTCCGGGGGCGTACTGCTGTCGGGGCTGTCTGGAGATTGCCCGGACCCTCGACGACGTGCAGTCGGCTGACGCCGAGTCGGTCCGCGAACGCCGAGACGCCGAGTCGGCCACCGCCGACGTGCCCGACGACGCCGACCGGACGTACCTCGCGGTCGACGGGATGCACTGTGCGACCTGCGAGGTGTTCGTCGAGTCGGCGGTCGCCGACGCCGAGGGCGTGCACGGCGCGGACGCGAGCTACGCCACGGACATGCTCCGGGTCGCACACGAGGGAGACGCCGACCTCGACGCGCTCGGGTCCCGACTCGACCGGTACGGCTACGGCGTCGACGACCCGGAGGCGGCCGCGAACGGCGACGACCGGATCGACGCCCAGCTCGTCCGGTTCCTGCTCGGCGGCGGCATCTTCGGCATGATGGTGATGCTGTGGTACGCGCTGTTTCTCTACCCGTCCTACCTGGGCTACGAACCCCTCGTAGACCTCGGCGGCTTCGACGGCCTCTACCTGTTCGGCAACGTCTGGCTGATGTCGTCCATCGTGCTGTTCTACACGGGCTACCCCATCCTTCGCGGCGCGGTGGTGAGCCTCAGGGCGGGCCGGCCCAACATGGACCTGCTGGTGTCGCTGGCGGCCACGAGTTCGTACCTCTACAGCGCCGTGGCCGTCCTCGTGGGCCGGACGCACGTCTACTTCGACGTGACCGTCGCCATCGTGCTGGTCGTGACGCTGGGCAACTACTACGAGGATCGCATCAAGCGGCGGGCCGCCAGCGGCCTCTCGGAACTCACCAGCGCGCGCGTGGCCGAGGCGACCCGCGTCACCGCGTCCGGGGACGCCGAGCCGGTCGCGGTCGCCGACCACGAATCGGTCGCGGTCACCGATCACGAGTCGGTCCCCGTCTCGGCTCTCGAACCGGGTGACAGCGTGCTCGTCAGGCCTGGCGAGCGCGTGCCCGTCGACGGCGAGGTGGTCGCGGGCACCGCCGCGGTCGACGAGTCGCTGGTGACCGGCGAGTCGGTGCCAGAGACCCGTCGGCCGGGCGACCGCGTGCTCGGCGGCACCGTGGTGACCGACGATCACCTCGTGGTCGAAGTCGGCGAGGACGCGGCCAGCACGCTCGACGGGCTGGTCGACCTGCTGTGGGACATCCAGAGTTCGCGGTCGGGCGTCCAGCGCCTCGCCGACAAGCTGGCGACCCTGTTCGTCCCGACGGTGCTGGTCCTCGCGGTCGTCGCCACCGGGTACCACCTTCTCACGGGCGCGCCGGTCGCGGACGCTCTGCTCGCGGGACTGACCGTACTCATCGTGTCGTGTCCGTGCGCGCTGGGGCTGGCCACGCCGCTCGCCGTGGCTTCGGGCATCCGGGAGGCCGCCGACCGCGGCGTGGTTGTCGCCTCGGACGCGGTGTTCGAGTCCGCGCCCGAGGTCGACGTGGTGGTCCTCGACAAGACCGGGACGCTGACCGACGGCCGGATGGCGGTCCGGACGGTCGTCACCGACGACTCGGCGACAGGGAGTCCCGCCGCAGAGGAGGTGCTGGCCCGGGCTGGCGCGCTCGAACGCTACTCGGCCCACCCTATCGCGGAGGCAGTCGTGGAGGCGGCGTCCGAGGCGGTTCCTGCGAGCGCCGCTGGGGCCAACGCTGAGACGCAGCAGTCTGCGACTGCAACCGCAACTGCGACCGCAACCGGAATTGATACCGTAACCGGAACTGCGACCGCTACTCAAACCGATGCCTCGGAGGCCGCGACCGCACCGCAGACCGCGGCCTCGACCGGGGAGTCCACACCGACCAACCGTCCGAACGCTGAGAGCGTCGAGACTCTCGACAGGGGCGTGACGGCCGAGATCGCGGGCGAAACGGTCGCTGTCGGCCACCCGGATCTGCTGGCCGAGCGGGGCCTCTCGATGCCCGACGCCCTCCGGCCGGCGGTCGAGTCGGCACGCGAGGCCGGCGAGGTGCCCGTCGCGGTCGGGTGGGCCGACCGCGTCCGCGGGATCGTCGTCGTGGGTGACGAACCGCGGGCCGGGTGGCGCGAGACCGTGGCCGACCTCGCGGACGGCCGGGACGTCGTGGTGCTCACGGGCGACGACGAGCGCGCTGTCGCCCGGTATCGCGAGGCCGAGGACGTCTCGGAGGTGTTCGCGGGCGTGCCGCCCGAGGCGAAGGCCGAGACGGTCGAACGACTCCAGTCGCGGGGCACCGTGGCGATGGTCGGCGACGGAAGCAACGACGCGCCCGCGCTGGCGACCGCAGACTTCGGTGTCGCGCTCGGGAGCGGGACCGACCTCGCTGGGGACGCCGCCGACGCCGTGGTCGTCGACGGCGGGCTCGACGCCGTGCCGGCCGTCTTCGACGTGGCGCGAGCCACCAACCGGCGCATTCGGCACAACCTCGGCTGGGCGTTCCTCTACAACGCGGTCGCGGTGCCGCTAGCCGCCCTCGGTCTGCTCAACCCGCTGTTCGCGGCGGTGGCGATGGGAACCAGCAGTCTCGTGGTCGTCGCGAATTCCGCCCGGTCGCTGGAGTGAGCGTCCGGCGCTCGTCGTGACGAGCGCCGGACGCGCGCTCCGCGACGGTTTCAACGTCCGGGTACTCGTACCGGGGCCC
>NZ_KZ859512.1:28140-108875 GCF_003382685.1 Halorussus litoreus
TGTCGTGTGGCGGGGTGGTGGGGTGCCCCCCTGGGGCGGTGCGGTGTGCTGCGCGGGACGCTCACTCCTCGACGATCTCCACGTCCGTGAACTCGAACCGGGCACCGCCCGCTTCGCTCTCGGCGATCTCGCAGTTCCAGTCGTGAGCCTCGACGAGCTGCTGGACCACCGCGAGGCCGAAGCCGATGCCGACGTTGCTGGTCGAGTAGCCGGGCTCGAACACCTGCTCGCGCTCCTCGGCCGGGATGCCCTGGCCGTCGTCCTCGACGTAGAATCCGTCGGGCAGGTCGCCGACGCGGACCGTCACGCCCGCGCCGCCGTGTTCCTCTGCATTCCGATAGAGGTTCTCCAGAAGCTGGCGCAGCCGCGAGGCGTCGGCTCGGACGTCGGCGTCGGTCTCGACCGCGAGCGTGCCGTCGAGGTCGAGGTCGTCCCACCACTCGGCCGCCGTCGCTCCGAGGTCCACGACTTCGGTGGTGTCGACCGTGCCCCCGCGACGGGTTACGACCAGCAGGGTCTCGATCATCTCCTCGATGCGGTCGAGCGCCTGCTCGACCTCCCGGAACGCTCGACCGGTGTCGTGGTCGACGCCGTCGGTTCCCATGCCGAGGTAGATCTGGGCGATCTCGAGGGGGTTGCGGAGTTCGTGAGCCAGCATGCTGGCGAACGTGTCGAGACGTTCGTTCTGGGCTTCGAGTTCGCGCTCGTGTTCGCGGCGCTCGCGCTCGCGCTCGACGCGGTCGAGTGCAGCCTCCGCGGTGGCTGCCAGTAGGTCGGCGAGCTCTTCCTCCTCGGGGCCGAACGCGGCCGGCTCCCCGGAGACCACAGCGAGGACGCCGTGGTCCCCGAGCGGAATCCACAGGCCGCTCCGGATCGGGGTGTCATCGCGGGAGGCCACTTCCGTCTCCGCAACGTCCTCGATGGAGACGGTCTCGCCGTCGGCGAACGCCTGCCACGTGAGCGCCTCGTCGCCCGCTCGGAACGCCGGCACGTCGCCGAATAGCTCCTCGATGCGGTCGGACACCGCGGCCGGACCGAGTTCCTCCGCGTCGTCGTCCCAGAGGTAGATGCCGGCCTTTGGGAGTCCGAGCACGTCGGTCAGGGTCCGGAGCACGGACTCGGCCACCGCTTCGTCGGTCTCGATGCCGAGCAGTTCGCGACTCGACTCGTGGAGCGCGGCCAGCGTCCGCTCGAACCGCTTGCGCTCGGAGATATCCCGGACCACGCCAGTGCGTGCGAACTCGCCGCTCTCGTGGTGATACGGTCCGAATCGACTTTCGACCGGGACTACGCCGCCGTTTTTGGTTTGCAGGTCGAACTCGAGGGTCGCGCTCCCGAGGTCGTCGGTCGCGTCGGCACTGAGGTCGGCCGCCCGCTCGTTGATCTCGTCGCTGTGGACCAGCGAGGCGTGCGAACCGAGCAGTTCCTCCCGGTCGTAGCCCGTCATCTCGCAGAAGGCGGTGTTGACCATCACGAATCGCTGGTCGGGCCCGAGGGCGTACACGCCGTCCTCGACCGTTTCGGTGATGGTCTCGTACAGTTCGAGTTCGCGCTCGCGTTCCCGACGCCGGATCGCCGTGTACAGGATGTGGGCGATGCTCTGGACGAACTCCACGTCGTGGTCGCCGAAGGTGCGGTGGTCGGTCGCGTGGGTTTCGAGGATGCCCCACGGATCGGTCGGCGAACCGACGATCGTGCTGATGCCGCTCACCAATCCCTTCTCGGCCTTCAGGTCGGGGTAGTCGAACCGCTCCTCGTTCGGGAAGTCGTTGACCACGATGGGTTCGTGGGACAGCAGGGTGTAGCCGGCCTGCGAGCCGTGCTCGGTGTCGAACGTGACGGAGCCGATGGCGTCGTCGTCCCAGCCGTGCCCGGCCTTCAGCAGGAGGTCGTCCTCGTCCGGTCGGAACTCCAGCACCTTCCCGTGCTCGTGGCCGAGCGTCTCGGCGACGAGGTCCGCCGCCTCGTCCATCAGCTCCTCGATCTTCCGGTCTTCGAGCGCCTGCCGCGAGAACGACGAGAGTGCGCGCTGTTGTTCGACTCGGTCGTGGAGCTCCGCTTCGCGGTGTTTCTGCTGGGTCACGTCGCGGATCACGCCGATGTACTCGACATCGTCGTCGGTCTCTCGGACGACGAACACTGCCTGTGCGGGGACCGTCTCCCCGTCGCGAGTCCGGAGGTCGACCTCGACGGTCGCGGCGCTTCGCTCGTCGGCGCGCAGGTCCTCGATGCGCCGGTCCACGAGGTCGCGGATCTCGGGGTCGTCGTCGATCACGTCCCACACCGACCGGTCGAGCAGCTCCGACCGGTCGTAGCCGGTCAGCTCGGTTAGCGCGGTGTTGACCATCGAGAACGCCATCTCGTCGTCGAGGATGTAGATGCCGTCGTCGGTGGTCTCCACGATGGTCTCGTAACGTTCGAGTTCGCGCTCGCGCTCCTTGCGGTCGCTCACGTCCTGGAAGTACACCGACAGCCCCGTCTCGGAGGGGTACGCGCGGACCTCGAACCACGTCGACAGCGGCGGGTAGAACGCTACGAACGAGACGGGCTCCTGGGTCTCCATCGCACGGCGGTACTCGTGCTCGAACGCCGTGCCCACCGCGGCAGAGAACACGTCCAAGAGGTTCTCCCCCACGAGTTCGCCCTCGTCGTATCCGAGCAGGTCCTCGGCCTCCTCGTTGACGTAGGTGAACGTCCAGTCGTCGTCGAGCGCGAAGAACGCGTCCGCGATGCGGGTGAACACCTCCGAGAGCTCGGTTTCGAGCTCCTCGCGGCGCTGTTCGAGTTCGTATTGGGTCCGCTTGAGTTCCGTGACGTCCTCGGCCGCGCTGACGACTCGCTCGACCTCGCCGTCCTCGACGACCGGGGCCGCGCTGACCGAGAGGTGGATCCGCTTGCTGGACGGCTTCTCGACCACGACCTCCTCGTTGTGGACGGGCTCGGCGGTTTCGAGCACCCGGTTCACGGGGTGCTCCTCGTGGGACAGCGGCTCCCCGTCGGCGTCGTACACCGTCCACTCGGCTGAATCGCCGTCCTCGGCGGCTGCATCGCTTTCGGCATCGAACGGGAGCTGGTCGTCGCCCACACCGACGAGTTCGGCGGCGCGTTCGTTCGCGCGGAGCAGATCCCCCTCGGCGTCCCTGACGGCGAGTGCGACCGGGCTCGTGTCGAACAGTTCCTCGACAAGCGCTTCCTCCTCGCGGAGCCGTTCGGCCGATTCGTCCCGGTCGGGAGCATCCCGGAGCAGGCCGGTGAACAGCTCTCGGCCGTCGCTCTCGTGGATGAACGCCGTGATGGAGAGGCGCGCCTCCTCGCCGTCGGCGGTCAGCCACGTGGCCTCGAAGCTCCCGTCGTCGAGCGGGGTCCCGGCGTCCCCCTCCGCGAAGCGCCGGTGCCACTGCTCGTAGCGGTCGCGGACGCGATCCGGGACGAAGTCCGCGAACTGCTCGCCCTGTAGCTCGGCGGGTGCGTAGCCAAGCAGGTCCTCGACCGCCGGGTTCGCGTAGACGACGGTGCCGTCGGCGTCGGCGGTGACGACGGCCTCCCCGGCCGACTCGACCAGCCCCTCGAAGAAGTCCTCGCCGGCGAGAGGGTCGTCTCCCGACGATTGGTCGCTGTGGCCCCTCATAGGTGTCCTTCGGTGTTCATTGCCCCGGTTAAGCCCCACGGCGTAAATAATCTCACGCTCCGTAGGGTTGTCACTGGGTGTTCCGTGGAGGACTCGAGATGATGGCTCAGGCTGACAGGCGGCGCGCTTTCGCGGAACCGGAACGCCGCGCGCCGCGCAACCGCGGATGCGTCCCGGCCGGACTCATGTCACGGGCCGGTTTCGTCCCGCCCTCGTATTTGAACCTTTGTGTGAATCTCTCGATAGTGTTTGTCCGAACGTTCTGTCGGCTAACTCTTGGGCACGCGCTGATCTGTCCCCCCTTGGACTCGTACCGGACCGAAGCCCAGCGCGGCGACCTCCCGGACGGGCTCGCACGCCTGCACGAGCGCGGGGTCGAACTCGGTGCCGTCTGCACGGGCGGGCTGTTGTTCGCCGAGGCCGGCGCGCTCGACGGTCGGCCCGCGGTCACCCACGCCGAAGCGATGGCGGACCTCCGAGAGACCTCCGCCGAGGTCGTGGACGCCCGCGTGGTCAACGATGGCGACGTGCTGACCGCAGGCGACGTGACTTCGGGGCTGACCTCGCGCTCCACCTCGTCGAGAGCTCTGCGGGGAAGCTGTCGCTGACGAGGTGGCCACGGAGATGGAGTACGAGCGCCGGGGAGAAGTGTTCCGTGCGGCGAGGACTGAATTCGGCTGACCAACCGTTCGAGCCTGACAGAACGACGATGCGAATTGGACGGCAGTCAGTTCCGGACCGACTGGAGCGCGTTGTACGCGGCGACCTGCACGCCCTTGTGCTGGTCCTCGTCGGCGAGCTCCTCCAGCTTCTCCGCCCCGGCGTTCGCGCCGACCGCGTCGAGCGTGCGACACGCCGCCGTCCTGACCTTGGGGTTGTCGTCGTCGAGGCGGTCGACGACGCCGTCGGTCACGTCGGCCACCGCGTCCGGGCGGCTCTCGGCGAGCCGCTGGAGCGTGACGGTGGCCTCCTGGCGCACCTCCCCGTCGTCGGACTCGAGCAGTCCCGCGACCGACCGCACCGACCCCGCCACCGTGTCGGGCTGGTCTCTCACCGACTGGCGGAGCCCCCGGATGGCCGACCGGCGTTCGCTCGGCGAGGAGGCGTCGAGGAACGAGGTGAGTCGCTCGACCCGCTCGGGCGTCGCCGACTGCTGGACCGCGTCGGCCAACTCGGCGGCGCTGTCGAACGACTCCTTCCCGCCGACGGCGTCTTGGCCGCCCCCGCCGCTACCTCCGTCGCCGGAGCCGCCGAACACCTTGCTCGCAGCGCTGGACGCCGCCGACACCGCTCCCGACCCCTCGTCGGCGTCGGAGCCCGACGCCGACGAGGGGTCGGATGCGCCCGCGTCGGCGTCGCCTGCGGTGCCCGCACCGCCCGCGCCACCCGCGTTCGCGCCAGCCGTCGTGGTTCCGCTCGGGGAGCCACTGCTACCGGCGCTACGGGCGCTACTCCCACTACCGCCACCGCTCTCGCCTCGGTCGCCGAACACGACCTCCGAGTCGGTGACCGAGACCGAGATCTCGTCGACCGAGTCGCGCTGGGGGTCGAACCGCTGGCCGGCCGACGGGCCGCCGTCGACGACGACGCCGACCTCGAACTGGGAGTCGGGGAGGTCGTCCCAGTCGGCGGTGTCGCCGGGGTCGAGCCGAACGTCGTCGGCGAGTCGCTTCTCGCCGTCGACCCGGCAGCCGACCCGCACCGACTTGGACGCGCTGGCGTCGTTCCGGACGACGAGTGTGGCGTTCGCCGAGTCCCCGGCCAGCCAGTCGGTCGAGACCGAGTCGGACGCTCCCGACGACCCGGACGCCCCGGACCCTGCCGAGTCGGACTGATCGCGACCGCGTCCCTGGCCCCCCGAATTCCCTTGCCGGCCAGCGTTTCGCTGTCTCTCACCGGTCTGCTGTCCGGCGGCGTTCCGCTGTCCACCGGCGTTTCGCTGGCTCCCGCCGGCCTGTTGGCCAGCCGCGGTCTGTTGGCCGCCTGCGCCCTGCTGGCCTCGCGAGGGCGCTCCCGACTGGGGCTGTCGCCGCCCCCGGCGAGCCTCGCGCATCTTCTGCTGGAGGTCGGACTTCACGCGGTTGATGCCCGCGGTGTCCCGGCCGCGGATGCGCTCGGTGTCGCCGCTCGACAGCGAGATCTCCAGTTCGGCGTAGTTGTTGTAGTCCTCGGACTGGACGTTCGAGATCTGGTCGTAGAACACCTCCTGCTGTTTCCCGCCCTTGCGCTGGGTCCGCTCTTTCATGTCGTACTTGTACTGGCGGTTGACCACGACCGAGGTGTCGCCGAACAGCAGGTGGGCCGTGCTGTACTTGCGCGCGGGCTCGATTCCCATCGGCGAACTCCCTACGGCGCTGATGAACGTGTGGGCCGACGAGACCGTCATCCCGCCGGTCTCGCGCTCGACCTGCTTGCGGCTGCTGTCACGGAAGTCCTCCAGTAGCGTCGTGTACTTCGCGTTCACCTCGTGGCGACCCCACAGCCACACTGCGGTGCCCCCGATGAGCCCCACGATCCCGAGCTGACCCGCGACCTTTGCGGGCTCCTCGCCGCCCGCCATCGCTCCCACGATGAACCCGACGACGAGCAGCGAAATAATGACGAGTTTCGGACTCCACCCGATTTTCCATCTCGTGCCGTTTATTGCCATACGAGGGAAGATAACAGTAGCTCATATATTTGTTTTGCTGGGAATTCGCAAGCAGAAATACGGCGAGCTGACACGACAGTGGAACGGCCGCGCGCGTCACTTCCGACTGCTCCTTCCGAGCTACGCGCTCGACTACTTCTCGCGGCGCGCGACCTCGTGGCGACCGAAGCCGTAGCGCAGTCGGTTCGCCAGCCGCCGGGAGAACCGGCCCGCTCCGTCGCTGGTCGCCCGCGAGCCGAACCGCTCGGAGAGCGCGGCGTAGATGAGCGGCAGGGGAACCTCCTGTTCGAGCGCCTCCTGGACGGTCCACGTGCCGGTCGACCCGCCGGCCACGTGGTCGTCCACGTCGCCCAGATCCGACCCCTCCTCGCGGAACGCCTCCTCGCAGAGTTCGAGCAGCCACGACCGGATGACCGCGCCGTTGTTCCACGTCCGCGCGACGGCTTCGAGGTCGAGGTCGTACCGGCCTTCCGCCAGCAGCTCGAACCCCTCGCCGTACGCCTGCATGAGCGCGTACTCGACGCCGTTGTGGACCATCTTGACGTAGTGGCCCGACCCCACGGGCCCCATCCGGTCGTGGCCCGCCGGCCCGGTCGCCACCGCGTCGAAGACGGGGGTCAGCTCGTCGTACGCCCACGCAGGCCCGCCGATCATCAGCGAGAAGCCGAGCTCCGCGCCGGCGGGACCCCCGGAGGTGCCGCAGTCGAGGTACGCCGCGTCGGTCGACTCCGCGCGGCGAACCGAGTCCTCGAAGTGGGAGTTGCCGCCGTCCACGACGACGTCCGAGTCGGTCAGCGAGGGTTCGAGGTCGTCGAGCGCGGCGTCGACGGCCTCCCCGGCGGGCACCATCAGCCAGATGCGCTTGTCCTCGCCCAGCTTCTCGGCGAGGTCGGTCACGGAGTCGGCGGGGGTCGCGCCCGCGTCTGCGACGGCCTCGACCGCATCCGCGTCGAGGTCGAAGGCCACGACCTCGTGACCCGCGTCCAGCGTTCGCTCCGCGACGATGCGACCCATCCGTCCGAGTCCGACGAGGCCCAGTTGCATGTGCCAAGGTGGGAGGACTCGGCAGGTAGTGGTTGCGGTTCCGCGCTCGGGGGGAAGGCTGTTTCGCGCTCTGCGTGCAAGCCAGTTCCGTGCTCTGGCAGGAATCGTGGCTCGCTGGCGGTTGCGCGGGTGGGGGGCCGCCCGGGCGCCCCCCCCCCCCCCCCCCCCCCCCCCCCCCCCCAAACCGCCTCGGACGGTCCGTGTCTACCGCGTAGCGAAGTAGTAGAGCGGCACGAAACCCGGGAGAATGAACGGATACACGATGGGACCGGCGATAGCCGACTCCGCTCTGGCTATGCCGACGATTCCTCCCAACGTGACGAGACCGTATCCGACGCACGCCGCGAGCAAGCCCTTGGTCGCTCCGAGCGACCAGCACGCGGCCGCGAGGGCGACCGTCACGAGCTGTCCCCACGCCCCGACGCGGGTCAACGCGGCCGGCTCGACGTTCATACTCGGTCCGTAGTCGCCGTCGAGTGATTACTGTGCCGAATCTACTCCGAACGACGGCATCGCGCTTCGCTGGACAGCAGGTCGGTCGTGACGCTTCTCGTCACAGTTCGAGTCGTCACTGTTCCGAAATAGTCGCGTCGGGGGCCGACTGCCGTCAGGTCGAGAGGGTACTGGCCAGCAACTCCTCGACCGTCTCCTGCACGGCGTCGGTGCCCGCGAGCGGTTTCGTGACGTACGTGTCACAGTCGAGGTTCGGGTCTGGGGACTCGCCCGAGACCATGGCGACTCGATAGTCGTGGTCTCGGTCGCGTATCTCTTCGAGGAGTTCGTCGCCCGAGCCGTCCGGGAGACGGCGGTCGAGGAGCACGGCGTCGATGTCGGGGTCGAGCGACTCCCGCGCTTGCTCGACCGAGTAGGCGGTTCGTACGTCGTACTCCGACGAGAGCGCCCGGGCGAACCCGTCCGCGAGCGGTCGGTCGTCGTCGATTACCAATACTTTCTCTTTGTCTGGCATTATGGGGTCGGAGGCCACCGCGTGCCCTGTTGGGCACTGGAACCGCACGAATATCCGTTGGGGAGTCCGTTGCGCATCGTTGCAGTCCGTTCCGGTCGTTTCGTCCGTGCGGGTAGGGAGCGAATACGATCGCGCGACCGAAACAAACTGTTTATCCACGCGCCGGTGCGAAAATCGATGCGATGGTCCGCGACCCGCTGGGCTCGGAAGACGTCTCTGATCTCGAATCCGTCCTCGCCGCGCTCGACGACCCCGACTGCAGACGCATCGTCCGCCAACTCGACGAACCCATGACTGCAAGCCAGATTTCGACTGCGTGCGACATCCCGTCCTCGACGGCGTATCGAAAGCTCGACAGGCTCACCGACGCTTCCATCCTGAACGAGCAGACCACCATCCGATCTGACGGCCACCACACCTCGGAGTACGTCCTCGCGTTCGAGGAGGTCACGGTGTTCCTCGACGACCGGCGGGAGTTCGAGGTGTCGATCAGCCGACCGACCACGTCGGCCGACCAACAGCTCGCGGGCATCTGGGCCGAAGTCCGCAAGGAGACCTGACGATGGCCCACGTTCCATCCGCCATCGTCGCTCTCAAGACGACCACGCTGATACTCGGCGGTCTCATCACCTACTTCGCGTTCAAGGCGTACCGCCGGACAGGCTCCCGGCCACTCCGTGCGCTCGCGCTCGGGTTCGGCGCGGTCACTCTCGGGTCGATGGCCGCGGGCGTGCTCGACCGACTGGTCGCTACGGGCGGCGAGTACGCCCTCGTCGTCGAGAGCGCCTTGACCGCGGTCGGGTTCGCTATCGTCCTCTACTCGCTGTACGCGGAGTGAGCCGGTCGCGACCGTCGGACCCGGTTTCCGACCGACCGATACGCCGACCTACCAGCCGGATTTGGCCCGTGATTCTTCGACCGTGGCGGACTGGCGGACGATGAGCACGTCGAAGGCGTCGGCGGCCGCGACGGTGCTCCCGACGCTGCGTATCGAGGCGACCATGCTCCCGGCGTTGTCGCTTCCGATGACGACCAGCGAAGCGCCGACCTCCTTCGCCATCTCGCGAAGCCGCCGGGCGATGGTGCCCGTCGAGGCGTACCGGTCCACGAACTCGTGGCGGAAGTCAGCGGACGGTGACACGCCGGTCATCTGCTCGTGGAGTTGGCCGACGACCCGCCCGTCGTCGTACTCCTCCTCGGGACCGAGCCAGTCGCGTTCGCGGGCATAGGTCGCGTTTCCAGTCGGAACGACGCTGAGGGCGAGTACCTGCTCGCCGAAGACGTCGCCGAGCGCGGTCGCCCGAACGAGCGCGGACTCCGAGAGCTCGGATCCGTCGAACGGAACGAGTATGGTCATAAATGAACGTTCTTTCTCCCGCCTTTAACTTCCTTTTTCTTTCCCAGAAACCAGAAAGAGGTAATATAAATCAAAAAAGAATCAACTCTCTCCAACGGATCTACGGTTGTCTCCCGGGCGCTTCTGCGGTCGTCTCGGGACTCCGTCGGGTCGTCCGACGAGTTCCCGTGGCCCGAGAACCGCGACTTTCTTATTTACTCGCCGACTGTGAACAGCCGAACGAGATGTACGACACGGTGTTGCTCCCGACGGACGGAAGCGAGTCTGCCGAGACGGTGGTCGAACACGCCCGCGATGTCGCGGTCCGGCGCGGGGCCGACGTCCACGTCCTCTACGTGGTCGACGACCGGGCGTTCCTGACGATGGACGACGACCGAGTACCGGAGGTCACCGATCAGCTCCAAGCGGAGGGCGAACGGGCGACCAGCGAGGTCGCGGCCGCGTTCGAGCGCGAGGACCTCGACGTGACGACCGAACTCCGACAGGGCGACCCCGCCGACGAGATCCTCGCGGCCGCCGCCGACCGCGACGCCGACCTCGTGGTGATGGGCTCGCACGGCGCTGACCCGACGCGAAATCTGCTCGGCAGCGTCTCTCAAGAGGTCGTCACCCGGTCGTCGGTCCCCGTGCTGACCGTAAACGTCGCGGATCAGTAGCGAACGTGGTAGATCAGTAAAGAAAATCGTCGTTCTGAAGCACTCGCCTTTTCGGCTACTCCTCGCGCCAGATAGCGGTCAGGACGGCGTCCTCGCCCTCGACCGTTTCGAAGACGTACCCTCGGTCGTCGAGCTTGGGGTAGAGATGCTGTGGCGCGCGGTCGTTCACCTGCACGAGGACCACGTCGTCGTCCAGTTCCGGAAGAGTTTCCAGCGTCTCGCTCAGGGGTTTCGGCGGCCCGAGCTCCCGCACGTCGAGCACCTCGCGGGGCCGGTCGCTCGGGGCGTCGGTGCGTGAGATCGCTCGCTCGGAGTAGTTCGTCTGCATGGTCGAATAGACGGCTTGCGGGGACACGTCGATTGCGCCGAACCAGTTCGGCTGGGAAACCGGTCTCCGCGGCCCTATTTCGAACATGTTCGGGAAGACTTATGGGGCCGTGTGGGTCGAACGTGTTCGTATGCCCACCGCGAAGCTGCACATCACGCTCCCCGAGAACGTCTGGATTCACCAGGTGTCGTCGGCCCACCCCGACGCCGAGTTCCGCGTGCTGGCTGCGTTCCCCGCCGAGGAGACGGGCGTCGGCCTGCTGGAGATCACGGCCGAGAACCTGCCGCCGGTCGTGGGCGACATCGACGACCGCGACGACATCGTGCGCCTCGACCTCCATCAGGCCTCCGAGGAGACCGCGCTGGTGGAGTTCGAGACGACCGAACCGCTCCTGTTGCTCTCGGTCAGGGAGGCCGGACTTCCGCTCGAACTCCCGTTCACCATCCGGGACGGCGAGGCCGAGGTCGAGATCACGGCCGCGCGCGACCGGCTCTCGGCGTTCACGTCCCAGCTGGAGGCGTTCGGGATGACCTTCGACGTGGAGTACGTCCGCGAACTCGTCAACTCCGAGAGCCTGCTGACCGACCGCCAGCAGGAACTGCTCGACGCCGCGGTCGAGGCGGGCTACTACGACACCCCGCGGGAGTGCTCGCTGACCGAGCTCGCCGAGCAGGCCGGCGTGGCGAAGTCGACCGCGAGCGAGACACTTCACCGCGTCGAGGAGAAGATCATCAAGGAGTACGTGTCGGGGTAGCAGCCGTCACGCAGAACGCGGTGGGGTAATTTCGCTCCGTTTCTCCCGGTTCGCCAACTCCTCGGCAACCGTCTTCGCCTCCCGAATCCGTCCTGGAATCCCGGCACGCGCGGTGTAGTTCGTCGCCAGCCGAACGCCCTCGGGCACCGAAACGCTGTCTAACGCCGCCCAGCTTCGGTCGTAGGCGGGCATCCCGCGCTCCAGCCGGTCGACCGCCAATGCGCGCGCGGCGTGGCCGGTGATCTCCTCGAACTCCTCGCACGCCACCGATTTCAGTTTCTCGTCCGACCACTCGACCGCGTCCGGATTCTTGAATCCGCCCAGATAACTGGTGTACACCCCGTCGCGGTCGAGCAGGCTCGCGTTCCACGTCACGCCGAGTGTGTCGAACCCCTCGTCGTACTGAACCTGATAGCCCGCACCGGTGCGGTCGGCCTCGGAGTGGAGGTGGACGAGCACCTGCGGGTTGTAGTTCAGTTCCCGAAGCGCGTCCGCGGATTCGGTTCCGAATCGCGGCAATCCGCCGAGCAGGTCCGCGGTTACATCTGCAGGCGTGGTCACGACGAGCCGGTCGACTACCGTATCGCCGCCGGGCGTTTCGAGGCGGAACAGCTCGCCGTCACCACCGCCGACGCGCCGGACCTCTTCCACCGGCGTGCCGAGGCGCACGCTGTCGGCGTGCGCCTCGGCGAGCGCGGCGGGGAGTCGCTGGAGTCCGGCGTCGAACGAGACGATGGGCGGCGCTTCGCGCCCGCGGAGCACCTTTCGGAGAACGGAAACGAGTACACTTCCCTCGATGCCCGCCGAGTCGAGCGCCTTCGCCAGCGAGTGCTCGACCGGCATCTCGTCGGGGTGCGAGCCGTAGATGCCGCCGTACAGCGGCCCGAAGTAGTACCGCGCGACCTCCGACCCGAACTTGCGGGTCAGAAATTCCTCGACCGTCTCGCCCTCGCGGGCGGGGTCGGTCAGGGGTTCGAGCAGTGCGCGGGCCTTCCCCCGCCACGAGAGCAGGTCCGTGGTCAGGGCTTCCCGCGGGCGCTGTGGCACCAGCCGGAGCGTGCCGTCGCGGTAGACGTACAGCGGTACGTCGTCGGCCTCTCGGAGTTCGTCGCTCAGTTCGAGCGACTCCACGAGGTCGCGGATACTGGGCGTCAGCCGGGTCCGCTGCGGGCCGAGGTCGAGGATTCGCCCCTCGACGGTCCGGCTCCGGACGACACCGCCGGGCTCGTCGGCGGCCTCGAAGACGACGCTCTCGATGCCCGACTTCCGGAGGTAGTGGTTGATCGCCAGTCCGGTCACGCCCCCGCCGACGATGCCCACGGTCATAGTCGGTGGTTCGCGTTTCACTGTGGTACGCCCATCCCCGAACACGTTCGGCTATTCGGCCGGCGACGGGTTCGGCTATTCGGCCCGTGACGAGTTCGGCTATTCGGTCAACAGGTCGAGCGCGATCTCTGGATCTACTGCGCTGTCCCGGAGCGGACCGGTCCACTGCTCGACGAGGACGCCCGCGATGGCCGCCGAGAGTTCCACGACGGCGCGGCGCTGTTCCGGCGTGATCTCTTCTCGGGCTTCCAGTTTCCCGAGCGCGGCGTCGAGTTCCCGGCGACGGACGCGCTCGGCCCGATTCCGAATCTCCGCGACGACCGATTCGGAATCCAATTTCGCGTCCGTGTCCGCGTCTGCACCGCTCTCGGAGATTTCGGGGGATTCGGTGGCCGTCTCGCCGCGGGGCTCTACGAGATCGCTCACGTCGACTGCTTGGACTGGCGGCTTCGAGTCGACTGTCCCGAACCTGTTCGGTTGATTTCGGTTCTGGCTGGGTGGTCGTGATGGTGTGCAGTGGTGTTGCGGTGGTCTGTAGTGCGGTTGCTGTGTTCCTAGGCGCAAACGCTAGTCTCTGGTTGTCCGAGAAGCTAGCTACTGCTTGAGCCTAGGAGACACCGCAACCGCTACCGCACAGCACCGCACCGCAACGCACGGGCCTCACACCTCCCCAGCCTCCTGCGCTTCTCGGGCTTCGCCCTGCGATGCTCGTCCCTCGCGCGCGTTGCTCGCACGCGCCGGGCCGAACGGTGAAATTCAGCGTACGCCGGGTGGAAGGTGGTACCAGCGCACGCCCGTCGAAAAGTCAATCGTCGGGCGGCGAACACGGCGATGTCGAACTGCGAGCGCCCGAGGAAAAAACGGGGCACCCGGAAAAATGGAGATTCGGGCCGTCCGATTCTCTTCAGGCCTCGCCGTACCCCTCCTCCCACGGCAGCGGGCCGTCGTAGCCCTCCGGAACGAACGAGCAGAGCGGGTCGCTTTCCAGCGGGTCACCAGTGGTGGCGTAGGCTCGCGACCGGCTGCCGCCGCAGACGGTCCGGTACTGACAGGCCCCGCACTTGCCGCGCAGGGCGTCGGCGTCCCGCAGCGACTCGAACAGCTCCGAGTCCCGGTAGAGGTCCACGACGCTGTCCTCGCGGACGTGACCGGCCGACTCGGGTAGGAACCCCGAGGGGAACACCTCGCCGACGTGGCTCACGAACGCGAAGCCGTCGCCTGCGGTGATGCCCATCTGTCGTTGAGGGGACTCGTCGGTATGCTGGACCGCGACCCGGCGGTAGTGGGGCGCTTCCGTGGTCTTGACGCCGAACGGCCACTCCTCGCGGCCGTCGACCAGCCACTCCATCACGCGCTCGGCGCGGTTGGGCGAGATGGCCCGGAGCGCGGCTCCCCGGCCCACGGGCACGAGGAAGAACACGCTCCACAGCACCGCGCCGAGGTCGGTCACGAGCTCCGCGATGTCGGGCAGATCGGCGATGGTCTGCTGGCAGACCGTGGTGTTGACCTGCAGCGGAATCCCCTCGTCGCGGGCGGCCTGCGCGGCCCGCATGGTGTCGGCGAAACTGCCCTGCTCGCCCCGGAAGGCGTCGTGGCGCTCGGCGGTCGCGCCGTCGACGCTGAGCGCCATCCGGCGGAGTCCGGCGTCCGCGAGGTCGGACACCGCGTCGCGAGTGAGCGAGTCGGTCCCGCTCGGAGTCATCGTCACGTTCAGCCCGAGGTCGGTGCCGTACTCCACGAGGTGGACCGCGTCGTCGCGCTTGAGCGGGTCGCCTCCGGAGAACACGACGAGCTGGCCCTCGCCGAACTCCCGGACGTCGTCGAGCAGGTCCTCGGCCTCCGCCGTCGTAAGCTCGTCCGGGTGGCGGTCGGGCTGGGCGTCGGCCCGGCAGTGTTCGCAGGTCAGCTCGCACGCCTGCGTGAGCTCCCAGATGAGCACGAGCGGTCGCTCGTCGGTGTCGACTCGCCGGGGCGGACCGGCCGAACGACGCGGTGAACTCGCCATAGTGTGGTCCTTATTCCACGACGACCGCGCCCTTCATCCCCATCGTCTCGTGGGGGACGCAGATGTACTCGTACGTGCCGGTGCTGTCGAACGTCTGCTCGAAGGTGAACCCCTCCTCGCTGGTCTGCTCGCTCTCGAACGAACCGTCCTCCGCGACCACGTTGTGCATGCTTCCCTTCCCGGTCCACTCCCAGACCACGTTCGTCCCGGAGGAGATCTTCACTGCGGCGGGCGAGAACGCGAAGTTCCCGCCGTTGCCCTGGGCTCCGACCTCGACCGTGACCTCGTCGGAGCCGGTCTCGTCGACCACGCCGTCGAAGTTGCCTACGTTTTCGAACCAGCCGCCGAAGTCGGTCGAACCGTCGCCGGAGCCGTCGTCGGATCCGTCACCGTCTCCGCCGTCGTTGCCGTCACCGTCTCCGCCGCCGCTCGAACAGCCGGCCAGCGCGACGCTCGCGCCGACCGCCATCGCCTTCAGTGCCGTACGTCGGGTGGGGTTGTACTCGGTCATCGTCGTTCTCGGCTTTGGGGGCTACATAAATGGGACTGACTCTGATTCCCACTCCATGAAAATGGCGTGCGAACCCGTTCGGTAGGCCGAACGCTCGGCTATTTTATGTCCACGCGCGTGCGGGCCGCTTCGGGTCGAACGTAGTCGACACTCCTCGCGTCGAACATAGTCGGCACAACCGATAGGCGAGCAAATCCCGGAGGTTGGAACGTGACCGCGAACGAACTCGACGCTCGGGAGATAGACGGCGAACCGTTCGACGACATCGTGGCCGCACTCGGGGATCTCGGCGACGACGACACGCTGGTGCTCGTCAACAGTTTCGAGCCCGAACCGCTGTACGATGTGCTCGACGACCGGGGGTTCGACCACGAGTCCGAGCAGGTCGCGGCCGACGAGTGGCGGGTCGAGATCACGCCGCGGTAAGCGCCTCCGCAGAAGCCGAACCTGTTCGGGAAAGCCGCCACGGCCGCGCGGTCCGACCCTCCCACATGGTCGCGACAGACTTCGACGCCGAGCGCGAGTACGACGACGAGCGATTCTCGGCCCAGTCGACCTTCCGGAGCGACCGGATGAAGGTGGTGCTGGGCTACTTCGAGCCGGGACAGTTCATCCCCGTCCACGCGCCCGACAGCGACGTAGCCATCACGGTCCGGGAGGGCTCGGGGGTCGTGCGCGACGGCGACGACGAGCACGCGGTCGGGCCGGGCGACGTGGTGGTCGTCCCGGCCGGCGAGGACCGCGGCGTGAAGGCGGGCGAGGAGCGACTGGAGGCGACGCTCGTGACCGCGCCGCCGCCGACCGACGCCGAACACGACCCCGTGCGCGAGGGACTGAAGCGCGGCGAGTTCGTCCCGCGCGCGGACGACTGAAAGGAGAGAAACGGAGAGAGCGACGACAAACGGAGCGGAGAGAAACGCCGCTCCTTCTCTAACCGAACATATTCGGGAGAGGGGCGAAGGTCGGTGGTCGACTACGTTCTCCTGTCATGCCGACCTTAGACGTCCGCGAGATTCCACCGCCGGAACGCCACCCGAAGATCCACGACACCTTCGCGGAGATGGACAGCGGCGAGGTGCTCGAGATCGTCAACGATCACGAGCCAAAGCCCCTGTTCTACGAGATGCAGGCCGAGGTCGAGGCGTTCGACGCCGACGCGTACGAGGCCGAACGCGAAGGCGACGCGAAGTTCGTGGCGCGATTTCCCAAGAAATGACCCTGGCGCGATTCCCGAACAGATGACCGGACTGCGAGGGTCCGAAGAAACGACCGGATTGCGAGGTTTCGAACGATGACGGTCGAGACCGCTACGCTGGACGACCTGACCGTGACGCCCCGCGAGGTGGCGTTCCCGGGGTCCGAGCCGAAGACGGTCCGGCTCGCGCTCGACGAGGGCGACGAGGTGCCCGCCCACCGCCACCCCGAGCGCGAGATCGTGGTGTATCTGGTGTCGGGCCGCCTCGACGTGCAGGTAGAGGGAGAGTCGAACGTGCTGGAACCGGGCGATCTCCTGCGGTTCGACGGTCGAGACGAGGTGTCGCCGAAGGCCGAAGCCGACAGCGTCGCGCTGCTGGTGCTGGCTCCTCGGTCCGACGAGGAGTGAGTCGTTTTCTATTTTTGCCGCAGTTACGGTGGCGTCTCTACTGAGTGGAGTCTGGGCAGTTGTGACGGGGAGCGGTCCACGAAGCCAGCTACTGCTTGCGCCTCGCAGAACCCGCACAGCACCGCAACAGCACAGCACCGCAACAGCACAGCACTGCAACGGCACAGCACCGCAACCGCCCAGCACTGCAACCGCCCAGCACCGCAACAGCACAGCACTACAACGGCACAGCACCGCGCCCGCACCGCGCCTCGTGCCCCCCTGCCGCGCCTGCGCGCGCCTTCGTGAAGGCGCGCGCAGGCGTGACGCGTACCCGTGGACCGGTTCACGGAGTGCAGGCAGTCAGTTCTGAAGTCCACGGAGTGCAAGCGGTCGGCTCTGAAGGCGGTCGGTTCTCGCGGACTGCGGAGTCGTGCGTCGTCGGCCGGGGTATCCGGTCGGCCAGTTCGTGCGACGACTGAACGCCGCCCTCGCTCTCCTGTTCGCGATCACTGAGCTCTCCGGCCGTGTTCGGTTCGTTACCAGCCTCGATTCTCAGAACCCGAGAACGCCGCGAACACGTTCGTCAGCCTTCTAACCGGCCGAGAATCGCCGTCTCTGTTGAAGGGGGTTCGTCGTCTATCCACGAGTGTAAGGTGACAGACGATGACCGGAACCAACCGACGAACGGTCCTGCAGGGTATCGGCGTGGGCGGAGCCGCGGCGCTCGCTGGCTGTGCGACCGAGTCCGCCCCGCAAGCGAGTACCGAGACGACCCGACAGACGACGGAACAAGCCATGAACCAGCAAAAACAGACGACGGCCGACCGCGTCGCCGCCGACCCGACTGACATCCCAGACCCCATCGACCGCGACGAGCCCGCCGAGGTCGACGTGACGCTTCGTGCCGAGGAGGTCACGGCCGAGATCGAGGAGGGAGTCACGTTCAACTTCATGACCTTCAACGGGCGGATTCCCGGGCCGATGGTCCGGGTCCGGCAGGGTGACACGGTCAACCTGACGTTCGAGAACCCCGAGGAGAACGACTTGCCGCACAACGTGGACTTCCACGCGTGCTACGGGCCGGGCGGCGGTGCCGACGCCACGACGGTTCCGCCGGGCGAGACGGCCAACCTGAAGTTCAAGGCGACCTACCCCGGCGCGTTCATCTACCACTGCGCGGTCCCGAACATGGACATGCACATCTCGGCGGGTATGTTCGGCACCATCCTCGTCGAACCCAAAGAAGGCCTGCCCGAGGTCGACCACGAGTTCTTCCTCGGCCAGCACGAGATCTACACCGACAAGCGCGCGGGCGAGTCGGGCCACCACAAGTTCGACATGAAGTCGATGCCCCGCGAGGAGCCGACCTACGTCGTGATGAACGGCGAGCAGTACGCGCTCACGCCCGACAAGTACGGCGCGATGAACGTCGAGACGGGCGACACCGCGCGGGTGTACTTCGTCACGGGCGGCCCGAACCTCACCAGCAGCTTCCACCCCATCGGTAACGTGTGGAAGGAACTCTACCCGCGGGGATCGCTGGCGTCCGAGACCCAGAAGTACGTCGAGACCACACCGGTCGCGCCCGGTACCACGACCGTCGCGACCATGGAGTTCCCGGTGCCGGGCGGGGTCAAGCTGGTCGACCACGCGCTCAGCCGGGTCGCTCGCAAGGGCTGCATGTCGGTCATCGCCGCCGAGGGCGAGGAGAAGCCCGAGATATTCGACCCCGAGCCGAACGCGTGACGAGAGCCGATATCTTTCCGTTCCGTCGATTTCCGTGGAGAAGCCAGCAACCGTGAGGCAGATGCGGCGGAGGGTTTCCCTGTGATTTTCGTTAGGTCTGCTGACCGCGGCCAGTATTACTGACGATTCGTTAGACTGCCCGTAGTTGGCAGTAGAAATCGCAGGCTGTTGTACGGGGGAGGTAACTACTGAAGTAACAGAGAACAAGCCTAGGCCGGGATTTGAACCCGGGCTCTCGTCCTTACCAAGGACGCGCTTTACCGCTAAGCTACCCAGGCACGCCGCAACTGAGTGCATCCATTCCTATGCCCGGAACACTCTTTAGGAGTTTCGATTCCCGGCGGACCCCTGCCTTCGAAACCCGTCTCCCGCTCAGGGGTCGGTCGCCGAGGGCTGCGGGTCCTCCGCCGGGGTGAATCGCCGCGGGTCGGGCGCGTCGGCCATCGCCTGCTCGACCTCCTCGGGCACCGGCTCGGGCGGTTCGGGGTGGTCGCCGTCGAGCGACGCCGCGAGGTCCCCGGCGTAGGCCAGCAGGGCGTCCGCGGGTCGGACGCCGAACGCGGTCGTGCCCGCCAGCACCGCGAGTTCGAACACGTCGGTCTCCAGCGCGTGGGGTCGCGTGGTCCGGCCCTGCTGGCCGTCGGTCTCGTCGCGGCCGAACGACTGGACCGTCTCGACCGCCTTGTCGGCAGCCTCGGTCCGCGCGAGCAAGGAGAACCCGCGCGCGACCATCACGTCCGCGGCGAGGATATCGATGTTGCTCTCGGTGTGTGGCGGTTCGTGCTCCCACGGCGGGTCGTCGGCGAGCGCGCGGGTGAGCCCAAGTCCCTCGTAGATGAGCTGGACGCCCGCGGCGCGCTCCTCGATCCCGACCGGGCCGGTCGCCGCGGTGGTCTCGCTGGCGGTCGCGCCGACAGTCCCGGCGTCGTCGCTCGCATCTCGTCCGTCGCTCTGATTTCCGTCGCTCCGGCTCCCGTTCTTCCCGTCGACGGCTCGGGCCGCGCTCAGCGCGAGCACGCCCGGCACCATCGCCGATTCGTCGAGGAGGGAACGGATGCGCTCTCGGAGGGGGTCGGGCGAGACGTCCTGCACTGCTCGCCGTCCCGCTCGTCGTGCCCGGAGGGCCGGTTCCATTGAGCGTGTCTTATGACGGAGTCGCCAAAGACCTTTGGAAACCGCCTCCGAGATGCGAACGTGACGCGACCGTGGAACGTGATTCGCCAGTGATCCGGATCGACGACGAAGCGACCGGCGACGATGGTGGACGAGCGACTGGCGACGCTGGCGAACGACCGGCCGGCGACGCTGACGAACGAGCACACGGCGACGTGTGCGTGGTGACACTCGCCCGTCCCGAGCGGCGCAACGCGCTCACGCCCGCGGGGCTCGACGCGCTCGAAGCCGCGGTGACCGAGGCCGACGCGCCGGTGGTCTACCTCCGGGGCGAGGGGCCGGCGTTCTGCGCCGGGGCGGACCTGGACGTGGTCGCGGACCTCGACCGCGAGTCGGCCGAAGCCTTCGCCGAGCGCGGTCAGCGGGTCGCCGACGCCATCGAGGACGCCGACAGCGTGGTCGTCGCGGGCGTCGACGGGCCGGCGCGCGGCGGCGGGGTGGAACTCGCGCTCGCGTGCGACCTCCGAGTCGCGACGCCGAAAGCCACCTTCGCCGAGCCGGGCGTGACTCTCGGGCTGTTCGGCGCGTGGGGCGGGACGGTCCGGCTCCCGCGAATCGTCGGCGAGGGCGAGGCGCTCGATCTGATGCTCTCGGGCCGGACGGTCGACGCCGAGGACGCTCACCGGATGGGGCTGGTCTCGCGCGTGACCGACGACCCGCGCGCCGTCGCGAACGAAATCGCGGCCAGCGATCCCGAGACGCTGCGGGTCGTCAAAGCCCGGATGCGCGACGACTCCCCGCCGGCCGAACAGGCCCGCCGGGAGGCCGCGGCGTTCGCGGACCTGGTCGACCGCCACGGCGATAGTATTGCTGACCAGCGCGATTCGTGATTTTGTGAGTCTACGGCGACTCGATGTTGGCGTTTCCCCACTGACACACGCTGGCTTCCGCGTTCCACACCGGCGCGTACAGCGCGGCGCTCTCGTGCGCCGCGCAAATCGCGCGAGGGACGAGGACCGCAACGCAGTGAGGACCGCAGGAGGCTGGGGAGGTCTGCGGCCCGCGGTCGCGGTTGCGGTCGCGGTGCGGTGCTGTGCGGTCACGCCGAGGCTCAAGCAATAGCTAGCTGCTTGACTCCGGTTTCTTCTATCTTGAATTCGTCTGAGCTAGCTACTGCCGAGGCATATGAGAAACCGCAACCGCTCCGCGACTGCACTGCACCTCGTCCTCCCCAGCCTCCTGCGGTCCTCAGCCTCCGCTTCGCTCCGGCTTGCGGTCCTCGTCCCTCGCGCGCGTTGCTCGCGCGCGCTGAGTTTATCACAACAGTCGGAACTCGACCTCAAGACCAACAGTCGGAACTCGACCAACGTTCCTCCTCAAATCACAACGCCGGCCTTCAGAATCGCGATCAGGGCAGTCAGCGTCACGACGCTGCCGACGGTCGTGACGAATATCGACGTGCTGACGTACTCCGGCGCGGACAGCCCCTCGCTCTCGCCGGTGTCGTACTCGATGGCGAGCAGCAGCGGGGTGATCGCGACGGGGGTCGCACACTCCAGCACGAACACCCGTGCCACGTCGGTGTCGGCGGTCAGGCCGAACGCCATCGCGACGCCGACGCCGACCACGGGCGCGACGAACAGCTTGATGCCGTTCGCGACGCCGGTCCGCGAGAAGCTCGAACTGTGCTGGGTGTTGGCCAGCTGGATGCCGAGCATCAGGAGCATCACCGGGATGGCCGAGTCGCCGACGAGCTGGAGCGTCTCCATCGCGGCGGTGTCCGAAGCGGGGACGACGCCGAGCCAGCGGGCCGCCCACGCGGCGATGACGGCGTAGACGAGCGGGAGGCGGAACACCTCCATGACCGCGCTGCCGGTCGAGGTCTCGGTCCCGCGGGAGGCGATGAACACGCCGACGGTGTACATCATGACCGACTGGGCCGCGATGAACAGCACGGCGGTCGAGCGCCCCGTCGCGCCGAACGCGAACGCCGCCAGCGGGATGCCGTAGTTGCCAGCGTTCGAGAACGCCGACGAGAGCACCATCGCGCCCAGCAGCGGCTCGCTCTCGCCGATCAGCCGCCCGGCGATCTCCGCGATCACGATCATGACGAGCGAGAAGGCGACTACGCCGAGTATGACCCGCGCGGCCAGCCCGCCCGACATCGACGACGTGGCGAGGCTGTGGACGATGAGCGCGGGCGTCAGCACGTAGATGGTGACGGTGCTCAGCGGCTCCATGGCGACGTCCTTGGTCTTCCCCAGCAGGAAGCCCACCGCTGCTACCGACAGCACCGGCAGGATGGCCGTCCCGAGCGCTGAGAGGAGCGACACGCTTGTCCCCCTCGCGGGTGGCCGTTACAAATGTGACGGATGCGGCCATGTGTGGGGGTAACATCCGGCTCTACGTGTTGGAATCTGTAGCAGTTCTTGCTCTCGATGAAGACGAGTCGTGAACCAGCGAACTCCTCGCCGCCCTCGTGACGAATAGGTGGGATTTCAGCCGGGATTCGCTGCGGTGATTTCTCCGGCTCGGCGCGCGCTGCGCGGCGTCTCGGCGAGCGTCGCGAGCCGAGGCTCGTGGGAGCTGTGCGCCCACGGCGTCTCGACGAGTGAAACGAGGCGAGGGTCGTCAGCGCGTGCGCTGACGGCGCTCTCATGCGCCGCGCCAAGCGCGCGAGGGACGAGCATGGCGAGGCCCAGTGCGCCTCGCGTGCCGTGCGGGCGACTCGGGGGTCGCCCGCAGACATCGCAGGCCGAAGGCCGAGAAGCGCAGGAGGCTGGGAAGGTCCGAGGCCCGTGCTGTGCGGTCGCGGTTGCGGTTACGCCGAGGCTCAAGCAGTAGCTAGCTCCGCGATTGCAGACTTTTCCGTTGAAGAGAGTAGAGCTAGCTATTGCCGAGGCACATGAGTCGCCGCAGCCTCACACCTCCCCAGCCTCCTCGTTCGCTTCGCTCACTCGTCCACCGTCGGAGCACGCTCCGACGAGCCTGCGCTCGTTCCACTCGCCCAGACCTCGCGCGCGTTGCTCGCGCGCGCCTAATCGAAAATTGTGCTGTCGAGAAACAACTGGTCAACCAACTCAATCGCGACGTCGAGAACTCCAAAATCTCACTCCTCGCCCGGCGGCGTCAGATCGCGCTGGAACTCGTCGTACACGTCCAGATCGGCCGGGATCTCGCTCTCGATGCGCCGCTCCTCTTTCGGCGTCTCCACGTCGGCGTCGACCGGCTCGGCTACGTCCTCCCAGCCGGGCTTGATCTTCACACTTTTCGCTGGCTGGCCGACCGCGACGTGGTGGGCCGGCACGTCGCGCTGGACGATGGACTTCGCGCCGACGATGGCGTTCTCGCCGATGCGCACGCCCGCCCGGACCATCGAGTCGAAGGTGATGCGGGCGTCGTCCTCGACGATGGTGTGGTAGTTGGTCACCTCGGTCTGGTCGACCACGTCGTGGTCGTGGGTGTACACGTGCGCCGAGTCCGAGATGGACACCCGGTCGCCGATGGTCAGCTTCCCGCGGTCGTCCAGATGCACGTCGTCGTGGACCACGACGTTGTCGCCGACGGTGACGTTGTGGCCGTAGGTAAAGGAGATACCCTTGAAGAACCGGCAGTCGTCGCCACACTCCTCGAACAGGTGGTCGGCGAGCATCCGCCGAAAGCGGAGTGCGAACGTCACGTTGTCGGCCATCGGCGTGGCGTCGAACTGCCGCCAGAGCCACTGGAGGTGCTTGGACTCGCGGAACGTCTCCTCGTCCTTCTCGGCGTAGTACTCGCTTTCGAGGGTCGCGTTGCACGGGTCGTAGCTCTGGAGTCGCACCCGTTCAGCGGGCGAGACGCGTTCGCCGTCCTGCCAGCGCTCGTAGGCGTCGCGGTCGCCGTGGAGGTCGACCAGCACCTCCTCGACGACGTCGCAGGTGTCCTCCTCGCCTCGGAGTCGGTCGTCGACCTCGGTGATGAACTCCTCGAGCGAGTCCTCCATCTCCTCGGGGAGGGTTACGTGTCGTTTGGTCATGTAGAGTCCTCCGTGGTCACTTACTCTACCTTGATAGGCTGACTTGATGGGGGTTTTGGTTGCGGCGCTACGGGTCGGTACTTTTCGGTGGCCGAGGAGTCGATTCCAAGTGGTCGGAGTAGACGGCCCGAAGAAAACTGGTCGCGAGTTTCAGGCGAGGAAGACGTGGCGCGGCCGGTCCGCCAGCACGTCGCGGCCCCAGTCCACCGTGTCCGAGAAGGCGTCGCTCCGGAAGAAGGACATGGCGTCGTCTTTCGACTCCCACTGGCTCGCGATGAACATGTCGTTCTCGTCCTCGCGGTTCGCCAGCAGGTCGGTGTCGAGGTGGCCGTCCATGTCCGCGAGCAGGCCGCCGACCGTCTCGAACTTCGCCACGAAGTCCTCGCGCTTGTCGGGCTTGGTGGTGTAGAACATCCCCATCGTGCCGAAGCCGCTCTCTTCACCAGCACGACCGACGATGCCCGGCAGGTCCGCGAGGAACCCGCCGGCGGTGTCGGCCGCGCTCTGGGTGTCCCAGATGCTCACGACCGCCGAGCGGTCGTTGTCGCTCACTTCCTCCCGAGTTTCGTACACCGCAGTCTTGACGTGCGTGTCGTAGTGGTCGAAGTTCTTGCGCAGGCCGGTCACCTCTTCGAACAGCTCGTCCGGGTCGGCCTCCGAGTATAGCACCATCGCGTACACATCCTCGCCGTGAGGCTGGCCCGCGTAGATGTCGAGGTCTTCGAGTTCGCCGCGGATGCTCCCCTCGTCGTCCGCGGACGACGACTCGTCGCCGCCGTGGTGGTCGCCGTCCCCGCCGTGGTGGTGTCCGTCACCCTCGCCGTGCCCGTGGTGACTCTCGGACTCGCCGTGGGGGTGGCCCGACCCGCCGTCGTCGCTCGCCTCACCTTCCGCCGGCACCGCTTCGCCGGCCATGAACTGTGGCAGGTCCTCCGGCGGGAACTGCCGGCCGAAGTAGAACGGGCCGAACTCGGCGTACTTCGAACTGCTCTCGTCGAACCGGAGTTCGTACAGCAGGTCCTTGATGTCCGTCGCGTCGTTGCTGAACAGGTCGACGCCCCACTCGTAGTCGTCGAAGCCGATGGAGCCGCTGATGACCTGCGAGACCTGTCCGGCGTACGTCTTGCCGATCTCGCCGTGGGTGTCCATCATCTCTGCGCGCTCGTCGAACGGCAGGTCGTACCAGTTCTCGCCGGGCGCGCGGCGCTTGTCCATCGGATAGAAGCAGACGAACTCCGCGTCCGGAACGTCGGGGTAGAGCTTGCTCTCGGCGTAGCGCGCGAGCCCGGTGTCCTCGATTTCGGACGGCTCCTTGGTCATCTCCTCGTTGGTGTAGCCACCGACCTCGGTCACGGAGACGTAGGAGTTCGATTGGTCGGTGTACTCGGCGAACGCGGTGTCCTCGAACGCGCGCTCGGCGGTGTCGAGGTCGGCCATCGTCGGCCGGAAGTGGAGCACGAGCAGGTCGGCCTTGTGGCCCATGATCGTGAACACGGCCGACGAGCCCTCCTCGGCGTCGGTCACGTCCACGCGGTCGCGCAGGAACGAGACGCCCTCGTCGAGCGCCCGCTCGCGAACGCGTTCGGGCGCGGCCCGCCACGCGTCCCAGTCGACTGTCCGGAAGTCGTGCAGCGCGTACCAGCCCTCGTTGGTCGCCGGGGGTTCCCTGGTCATACCGACAACTGGGGCGCGCGGCGGTAATAGGTTTTTGAGTCGGCGACGCCTGCGCGTCCGTTTCGCGAGCCGCTCGCCCGGCTTCGACGACTGAGTTCGTGGGTCTTATCCCTCGAATTCGACGGTTTCTCCGACCGAAAGCCTTTCAAAATGCCGGTAGCAACGTCCTGTCAATGCGGAAAAGTGGTCCGCCGAAAGGACTCATCGCGTATCTCGTGCTGGAACTGTTGGACGAGAAACCACGGTACGGCTACGAGATCCTCAAGGAGATCCGCTCGATCAGCGGCGGCCACTGGGAGCCCTCCTACGGCTCGGTGTACCCTATCCTCTACAAGTTCGAGGAGAAAGGCTGGGCCGAGCGCATCGAGCGCGAGGACGAACCCGACCGGAAGTACTTCGAGTTGACCGACTCGGGGCGCGACGAGTTGGCCGAGAAGCGCGAGGAGACCGGCGGGAAGGCGCGAGACTTCGCGGACGTCATCTTGGGCTTCTACCACGTCTTCGCGGCGTTCGCCACCGACGAGCGGTTTCAGGTCGAGGACCGGGCCGACGAGTGGCGCTTCGACGACGACTTCAACGCGTGGATCGTCGAACAGCTCATCCGCCACTACGAGCGGGACTTCGGTGACTTCGAGCGCATTTCGGACACGCCCGAGGAGTTCGCCGAGCGGATGGGACTGGACGACGACGAGGACGAGTAGAGCGGGCGCAGGTCGTCCGAACGTTCGCCAAATCAACCATCGAGGTGCTAAACTGCGCGCTTTTGCGACGTGGTGTCGTGAGGGGCAGCGAGAGGTTCTCGTCGTTCACTTCGTGTATCGAAAGCGCAACGAACAGCGACATTTCAGGCGACTCGACGACTACGACGAGTAGGGGAGACAGTTCAAAGAACAGTTCCGTGAGTTGCGCGATGACGAGTTCGAGGCGTGGCGTCGGTCCGCCCGCGCCAGCGATGAGGTGATTCTCGTCGAATCCTGACTACCCCGACAGCAACTGCGGCCCGAACACCATCAGGACGAGGCTTACGAGCATCACCAGCCCGATGGTCGTCGTGACCATCGTCGCCAACTGCCGGCTCTGGTTCGTCGGGAGCCGCGAGACGACCGCCTCCGTGCTCGCCCGGAGGATGTGCCCGCCGTCGAGGGGGAACGCTGGGATGCAGTTGAAGAAGCCGAGGTTGAGGTTGACCCAGCCGGTCCAGAACAGCACGTTCGCCAGCACGAACAGCCCCCACTCGCCGAGGAACGAGAGCGGCCCGCCCGTCGCGGTGTAGAAGGCGGCGTTGGTGCCGACGAACCCCGCGAAGTCGAACCCCGCGCCGAGCGAGATGCTGGCGAACGGGAGCAGGAGGACGCCGAACACGCCCGAGAGGAACGAGACCACGGGGCTGTCGTTCTCGAGCAGGAAGCCGCCGAACCCGCCGCCGAGCAGTTCGAGGAACGCCCCGGCCGGGTAGGCCTTGATGCCGAACTCGCTGGTCGACAGCCCGCTGATGCCCGACGAAGCGCTGCTGATGCCGCCGTCGCCGTTCGAGAGCGTGACCGAGGCGGTCCGACGCTCCCCGCCGACGTAGGCGGTCACCGACACCGTCTCGCCCGCGTTGGCCGAGAGCGCGTCGGTGAGTTCCGACCGGTCGAGGACGCGCTGGTCGCCGATTGCGGTGACGACCAGCGTCTCGTCGGCTGGGAACGCCTCGGCCGCAGGGCTGTCGGGCGCGACGGTCGCCAGCGCGCCCACCGCGCCGGTGGCCGACTCGCCGTCGGCGGTCCGGAGCGTCGCCACCGGTCGGTCGGCCACCGCGTCGCGGAACTCGGCTTCGGTGTGGACAGCCGTGCCGTTGACCGACGCGATGGTCGTGGTGTCGTCGGGCTTCACCGAGATTGCCGACTCGAACGGGGAGTCGGGGTGAGCGCCCGTAACCAGCAGCGAGCGTTCGAGTTGGGCCTCCCGGCCGCTGGCGAGCGTAACCGTCACCGTCCGGCCCTCGATGCCCGACAGCGTTTCGTCGAGGTCCGTGTTGCTCTCGATCCGCTGGTCGTCGACCGCGACGATGCGGTCGCCCTGTCCGATGTCGGCCGCCTCGGCCGCCGAGTCGGCGAACGACCCGCCCACCGCCGCGCCGGGAGTGACCGCGATGGAGCCGACGACCGGGCCGAACAGCAGGAGGAAGGTCACGACCGTCACCGCGAAGTTGTTGGTGACGCCCGCTGCGAACATCCGGCTCTGGGCCCCGCGGTCGGCCGCCCCGCGGCTCTCCTCGTCGGGTTCCACGAACGCGCCGATGGGCAGGATGGCGAGCGCGACGAGCCCCATCGACTTGATCTCGATGTCCTCGACCCGGGACATCAGGCCGTGGCCGCCCTCGTGGACCACGAGGCCGACCAGCAGGCCGAACAGGATCTCGGGCGCGACCGAGGGCGGGAGGAACTGGTTGACGCCGGGAATCACGAGGACGTTCTGTGGCTCGGTCGCGGCGGTGGGCGCTGGCGGGTTCTGCACCACGAGTATCGCCTGCACGACCAGCAGAAGGAACGTGCCGACCATGACGACCAGCGCGACGCCCAGCCCGAAGTTGCCCCACGCGCGCCACAGCCGCTTGGGACCGGCGAGCCAGTCGAGGAACGCCTTCCCGCGCTGGGTGTGAATCGTCAGGATCGGCCCCTGCGTGCTGACGAAGTCTGGCAACAGGCTCTTCGAGTCGAGGTAGAGCACGGCGAACCAGTAGAGCCCGATGCCGGCGACTATCCACGCGAGCGTGTTCATCGCCCGAAAGAAGGGACGCGCCGCTCAAATGCGTTTGGGAACGCCCGAACCGTCACCGATTCGTCGATTCGGAGGGGTCCATCGACGAACTCCCCGTTCCCGTCCCTGTCGAGGTCGAGGTGTCCGCAGTCTGCCACTCGTCGTCGATCTCCTGCTGCTCGGAGCCGGCCTTCCGGCGCTGTCGGAGCTTGCGCGCGGCGGCCACGCCCGCGGCGGTGCCGCCGAGCAGGACCATCCGGCGACCGTACTTCCGGAAGCGGCTCTTGCCGCCGGACTGGTCGGAGTCTGCCTCGGACTGATAGTCGTCCATCGCGGACTCACCGGTCGACTCCACACTGCTCGTTCCCACGCCGGACGTGCTCGTCCCCACGCTGGAGGTGTCCGTCTCCGTGCCGAACGCCCCCGTCTCCATCTCGGAGTGGTGGCTCGACGACTCGGTTCCCATGCCGGACTGCGATTCTCGTTTCCCGCCCGATTCGACCCGCTTGAGCGCGGGTTTCTCGAGATTGAGTTCGATTATTGCCATCGTAAGTCTCCTCTGGTCGCGCGACGAGAACCGCCGCCCGACTCTCGGATGGACCGACGGCCCGGAGACACTTTGTTATGCTGGCCCTGAAAATGCCGTAGGGGGCGGTTATCCCTCGGGAAAAGCCAACCGTTATCCCTCATGACGAAGCCGCGCTCTATTCCCCGCGGCGAAGCCCCGCTTTGTTCCCCGCGGCAGGTCCGCGCTCTGTTCCCCGCGGCAAGGCCGCGCTTCGTTCCCCGCGGCGAAGCCGCGCTACTTTTCGCGGCGGAGCCGCGCTTCCACGAACTCCTCGTCGAGCTTCGCGAGGAACGGCCCGAGCTTCGGTCCCTGGTCGTCGTCGAAGAAGAGTCGATAGCCGACCGCGAAGAACTCGCCGACGTCGACGTCGTGGCGCTTGGCAGTCTCGTAGATCTCGCCCTGGATCTCGTCGGGGTCGTCGTGGGTCGCCACGAAGTCCGCGAGTTCGTCGAGCGCGGCCTCGATCTCGGGGTCGAGGTCCGCTGCGCCGTCGGGTATCTCTGCGCGCTTGAGCTCGTAGTCGAACTCGTTGCCGGTCCGGCGCGCCCACTCCTGAGCGCCCTCGACGCGGTCGAGGGCGTACGCGACCGCCCACTCGGGCGCGCCTTCGGGCACGTGGCCCTCCCGGCGGACGATCTCCTCGCGGAGCGCGGGGTCGTCGGTCATCCCGAGCACGGCGGCGAACGTGTACGGCAGGCGGACCCGCTCGCGGAACTGCCCGTCGACGAGTTCGTTCGCCTGCGCGCGCTGGCCGTCGCCGACGACCGGGCGGCTCGCGGGTTCGACCGGGCGATTCGCCGGCTCGCGGTCCGCAACGGGTTCGCCGTCCTCGTCGAACAGCGCGGCCACGGTCGGCCGGGCGACCGGCGGGTAGGCGGCGTCCGCGATCTCTGCGGTCCCCTCGTCGGCGTCCTCGTCGTAGTAGTCGCGTTCGAAGCCGTCGAATTCGTCGGCGAGCTGGTCGAGGTGTTCGACGCTGAAGTCCCGGGACTTGCTCGGGTCCTTGGTGAAGAAGTACCGGAGGACCTCGGGGTCGAGCATCTCCAGTGCGTCCTGGACCATGATTACGTGGCCCGACGACGAGGAGAACGGCTCGCCGTCGAGCGTGAACCACTCGTAGGCCATCGGGACTGGCGGCTCGACCTCGAGGACGTTCCGGGCCACGTCGGCCCCGCTGGGCCACGAGCCCTCGGCGTGATCCTTGCCGAACGGCTCGTGGTCGACGCCGAGCACCTGCCACTGGGCGGGCCACTCGAAGCGCCACGGTAGCTTGCCCTCGCGGAGGGTGGCCGTCCCCTCGTGGCCGCAGCCCTCGATTGTCTGGTCGCCCGCCTCCATGTCGGTGCAGGTGTACTCGACGGTGGTCTCTTCTGGAGTCTCGCCGAGGTTCACTGCCGTTACGGTCTCGGTGATCTTGCCACAGTCCTCGCAGATGGGATTGAACGGCACGTACTCGGCGTCGACCTTGTCCTGATAGTGCGAGAGGACCTCCCGCGCATTCTCCCGGTTTTCGAGCAGGTAGCGAGTTACGTCCTCGAACTCGCCGGACTCGTAGAGTTCGGTGTTCGAGACCATCTCGACCGGGATGCCGAGCAGTTCGGCGCTCCGCTCGATGAGGTTCGAGAAGTGCTCGCCGTACGAGTCACAGCAGCCGAACGGGTCCGGAATCGCGGTGTACGGCTTGCCGAGGTTGCGCCCGAGCGCCCCGGCGTCGACTTCGCCGAGACCGACGACGTTGCCGTCCAGATCCGCGAGCTTTCGCGGGAGGCCCCGGAGCGGGTCGCGGTCGTCGGCGGTGAACACCTGCCGGACCTCGTGGCCCCGGTCGCGCAGGGCCTCGGCGACGAAGTAGCCCCGCACGATCTCGTTCATGTTGCCGAGGTGCGGGACGCCCGAGGGCGAGATGCCGCCCTTGATTACGATTGGGTCGGAGCTGTCGCGGTCGGCGTCGCCCTCGACTCGCTCCAAGATCTTCTCGGCGACCGATTCGGCCCAGAACGGGTGGGGTTGGCGTCCCTGGAGGACGTACGGGTCGTCGTCGGGGTGCATCTCGCGCTCCTGTCGGTCCCGCTCCGCGTCGTCGCTCATCGTTCGTCTTCCGCCCAGTAGGTCATCTGGTCGGTCGCACCGTCCGGAACGACGTCGGTGCCGGCGTGGTCGCCGTACCGGACCGCGTCGGCGATGCGCTCGGGCTCGGTGCCGTCGAGGACGATGGTGCGCACGCCCGACCGCTGGATGAGCTTGGCGGCGAGGATGTCAACCGGCGCGGAACTCCCGGCGTTCATCTCCAGGTCGGCGATGACGTCCACGAGTTCGCCCCCGTTGAGCTCGTCGTACTTCTGGGCGTCGGGGTTCTCGTTGGGGTCGTCGCTGTACACGCCGTCGACGCTGGTGGCGTACACGAGCAGGTCGGCGTTCGTGTACTCGGCCAGCGCCGCGCTCACGGCGTCGGTGGTCTGGCCGGGGGTCACGCCGCCCATCACCGCGATGTCGCCCCGGTGCATGGCGGCCCCGGCGGACTCGTAGTCCTCCGGCGGGCTGGGCGCGGCCTGCTCGGAGAGCGCCGCGATGAGCAGCCGGGCGTTGAGCCGCGTCACGTCGATGCCGATGTCGTCGAGTTCGATCTCGTTCGCGCCGAGGTCGCGCGCGCTGGCGATGTACTCCCGGGCGACGCCGCCGCCCCCGACGACGGCTCCGACGGTGCAGCCTTCGGCGGCGAGGTCCTCGATCACGTCGGCGTGGGCGCTGACTCGCTCGGAGCCGAGGTCGGGCGCGAGTACGCTCCCGCCGATGGAGACGACTACTTTCATTCTGTGGCCGAGTAACCGGGAAGCGGCCTTAAGGATTGCCAACTGTCCGGAGCCGTGGTGTTCGACCACTACCGCGGACCACAGCCCTTTCACCCCCGCCCGTCAACGACGGAGCATGGACGAGCGGGCGGCACTGGCGATGCTTGCCGACGACCTCCCCGCGGCGGGCGACGACGCGGCGGTGGTGGACGGACAGGTACTGACGACCGACATGCTCCACGAGACCACCGACTTCCCCGCGGGGACCACCCGGTACACCGCGGGCTGGCGGTCGGTCGGCGCGTCGCTGTCGGACGTGGCCGCGATGGGTGCGGAGGCCACCGCTGCGGTCGCGGTGTACGCCGCGCCCGAGTTCGATCCCGCGGACCTCTCGGAGTTCGTCGCGGGCGCGAGCGACGCCTGCGAGGCGGTCGACGCGGAGTACGTCGGCGGCGACCTCGACGAGAGCCGGGAGTTCACCGCCGCGACGACCGCGCTCGGTAGGACCGACGACCCCGTGCTCCGGTCGGGCGCGAGCCCCGGCGAAGCGGTCTGCGTCACCGGCACGCTCGGGCGCACGGGCGCGGCGCTCCGGCTGTTCGAAGACGGAAAAATCGAGCGCGCCAACGACCTGTTTCGGTTCGAGCCCCGGGTCGCGGCCGGGCGAGCGGTCGCACCTCACGCCACGGCGATGATGGACTCCAGCGACGGCCTCGCGCGGTCGCTCCACCAGCTCGCCGAGGCCAGCGACTGTGGCTTTTCGGTCGAGTTCGACGCCCTGCCGGTCGACGACGCGGTGAGGGACGTAGTCGAGGGCGACGCCGATGCGGAGGTCGCGGCGGAGGGCGACGCTGACGGGGAACGCGACGCCGACCTGCGGGAACTCGCCGTCTTCTTCGGCGAAGACTTCGAACTCGTGTTCACCGTCGCGGACGAGGACCTCCCTGCCGTGCGCGAGGCCTCGCCGACGCCCATCTCTGCGGTCGGCAAAGTCACCGACTCCGGCGTCGAAATGGAAGGCGAGCCGCTGGCGGACCGCGGATTCACCCACGGCGGAGAGTAGGCCGGACGTTCGAGTAACGGATTTTCGGCTGGCAGATCGATTTCGGGTTCCAGACCGGCGGAGCAACGCTTTCGTCCCGACGACCGCGAATCCCAGACCCGAGGATATTTCCACACCTCCGGGATGACATAACATAAGAAATTTACTCTGAATAGTTACAGGATTTTAGCTTTTCTGTAGATAAGGAATAATCCTATTAACGGTTTTAAGTACCCAAAGCCATATTTATTATGGGGGAGAAGGTGCTTGCGTATGTCACACAATCGGCGTCGATTTCTGAAGCGTACGGGTGGGTTAGCGGCCGTAACGATGTTGGCCGGGTGTACCGGGGGCGACGGTGACGGCAACCAAGACACGACTGACGAAGGGGAGACCACCGAGAGCGAGACGACCGAGGCCGACTCGGGCGGTGACGACTCGACGACGACCGAGAGTAGCGGCGGCGGGGGGGAAGCGATAAACATCGGCGTTCCGCTGCCGTTCTCGGGCGACTACGCGTGGGTCGGCGCGAACGTCCTGCCGGTCGTGAACATGATCGCCGAGGAGATAAACGGACAGGGCGGCATCGACGGCCGGAACGTCAACGTCGTGCAGGCCGACACCGAGGCGTCGCCGGACGCGGCGGTGTCGGCGGTCAACCGACTCGTCAATATCGAGAACGTGCAGGGGGTCATCGGGCCGACGAGCATCACGATGTCGGCGGTCATCGACACGCTGGTGGAGAACGAGGTGCCGGTCGTGACGCCGACGGCGGGCACGACCTCGCTCGACACGCGCGGCGGCGACTACGTGTTCCGGACCGTGTCGTCGGACTCGCTCGGCGGTCGCGCCATCGCGAGAGCGGCCCGCGACCAGCAGTACAACTCCATCCAGGACTACGAGCGGATGGCGCTCATGGTCGGGAACAAGGAGGTGTTCCAGTCGTTCAAGGAGCCGGTCCGCTCGTCGTTCGAGGAGTTCGGCGGCACCGTCACGACCGCGATGGACGTCCGGACCGGCAAGGCCTCGTACACGTCCGAGGTCCAGCAGATGATGGACTCGGACCCCGAGATTACGGTGCTCATCATGTCGGCCGAGGACAGCGTCAAGATCACGGAAGCCGGGTTCCAGGCTGGCTACGAGGGCAACTGGTTCGCCACGCAGGACCAGACCAACCAGGACTTCCTCTCCCAGAGCGAGAATCAGGTCACGAACGGTATGCTCGGGCTGAACGCCGCCACGTACCAGGCGGCGGAGGAGGCCGGGCGCCTCGAGGAGTTCTTCCAGCGCATCACGGAGTACGCTGGCTGGGACGAGGGCTCGAAGACGTTCGCCACGAACACGTACGACGCGATGAACGTCATGGGCCTCGCGCTGAAGCAGGTCGCCGCGGACGGTGACGACCTGATCGGAGCGAACATCGCCTCGGCCATCCCCACGGTCGCGAAACCGCCGGAGGAGACGGTCACCGGTTACACCCAAGGGGCCGAAGCCATCGACGGCGGAACCGACGTCGACTACGAGGGGCTGGTCGGTCCCATCAACTTCGACGAGAACGGCGACATCGTCGCGCCCTTCTCCATCAAGAAGGCCCAGGACGGCACGTGGACCGAGGCAGCTCGACTGCCGCCAGAGGCACTGTAAGGCCCCTTCTCCCCCAGAATGGTTCTTGACAACCTCTTGCAGACGGTCGTGTTCGGTCTGATAGAAGGGAGTGTCATCGCGGTCGGCGCGGTCGGACTGACGCTGTCGTACGGCGTCACGCGATTCATCAACTTCGCGTACGGCGAGTTCCTGACGTACGGCGCGTACCTGACGGTGTTTCTCGCGGCCGGACTGTTCGGGTCGTCGCTCCCGCTGCCGGTCGCGGCCGTCGTCGCCATCGTCCTCGTCGGCCTGCTCGGCGTGGCGGTGTCCCGCGTCTTCTTCGAACCCATCTCCCAGCGGGGCGCGCTCCCCCTGCTCATCACCTCGATTGGCGTCTCGTTCATCCTGCGGAACATGTTGCAGGGCTGGGTCGGCGTCTCGGCGAAGCAGCTGCCGGTCCCGCTGATGCGCCGACAGGACTACTTCGGGCTCGTCCGGCTCACGGATCTGGAGCTGGGGGTCATCGTCGTCGGTGTCGTGACGATGCTGGCCATCCACCTGCTGCTCCAGCGGACGATGCTCGGCAAGCGGATGCGCGCGACCAGCGGCAACCGGTCGCTGGCCGAGGTCGCCGGCATCGACACCACGAACGTCGTCCGACAGACGTGGTTCATCTCGGCGGCCGCCGGCGCGCTGTCGGGCGTGCTGTACGCGGTGCTGTTCTCGCCGTTCCGGCCGGTGGTCGGGTTCGAGTACCTCATCGTCATCTTCGCGGCGACGCTGCTCGGCGGTATCGGGCGGCCGTACGGCGCGATGCTCGGTGCCCTGTTCATCGGGCTCGCGATGAACTTCGGCTCGACGTACCTGTCGGCGAACTACACGCGAGCGTACGCCTTCCTCATCCTCGTCGGGGTACTCCTCGTCAGGCCCGAAGGCATCAGAGGGGGTGAGTTCTGATGGCGCTGCTGAGCGGTGGACTGTCCTTCCTCGTCACCATCGCGACCATCGGCTGCATCTACGGGCTGCTCACGCTCGGACTGAACGTCCACTACGGCTACACCGGGCTGTTGAACTTCGGGCACGTGGCCTTCTTCGCCGCGGGCGCGTACACCTCGGCCATCGTGACGATGCCGCCGCCGTCGACGGTCACGAACGCGAGCTACGAGATCTGGTTCAACCTCCCGATGCCGTTCGGGTTCCCGGTCAGCCTCGCGGCCGCGGCCGTCGTCGGCGGGCTGTTGGCCTTCCTCATCGGACTGACCAGCGTCAGGCTCGGCACCCACTACCTCGCCATCGCGACGTTCGCCCTCGCGGGCGTGTTCAGCGACGTGCTGGTCAACGAGGCGTGGCTGACCAACGGGTCGTTCGGGATGAACAGCGTCCCGAAACCCGCCAGAGCGATGCTATCGGCCGACGCGTGGCAGCTCGCGTATCTCGGCTTCGCCGTGGCCACCCTGGCCGGCACGTACCTCGTGCTGACGCGGTTGATGGACGCCCCGTTCGGTCGACTGCTGAAGGGCGTCCGCGAGAGCGAGCCCGCCGCCAAGACGCTCGGCAAGGACGCCAACGTGGTGAAACTCAAGTCGTTCGTCATCGGCGGCATGATCGCCGGGCTGGCCGGCGGTATCTACGCCCACTACCTCGGGAGCGTGGTGACCGCGCAGTTCGTCCCCCACGTGACGTTCACCGTCTGGGCCGCGATGCTGCTCGGCGGCGCGGCCTCGAACACGGGCGCGGTCGCCGGCGCGTTCCTCGTGGTGGCGTTCGAGGAGTCGACGCGGTTCATCACGACGCTGTACAACTGGATCCAGTCGGTGCTCCCGGAGGTGCTGAGCGGGATCTTGCCCGCGCTGTTCGGTCCGCTGCCGAACAACCCCTCGTTCATCCCGAGTATGCGCTTCGTGGTCATCGGCATCCTGTTCGTGCTCGTCGTCAGGTACCGGCCGGAAGGACTGTTCGGCGACCCAGCCGAAATCGACGCGCTGGGGGAGGAGGACTGACCGATGACCGGAAACTCACCAACCGAGGACTCTCCGGCCGGCAACGGAACCGACGACTCACAGGACCTCCTCGAAGTCGACGGGATCGTGAAGTCGTTCGGCGGCCTCGTCGCGGTCGATGGCGTCTCGTTCGGCGTCGAGGAGGCCTCGATCACGGGCCTCATCGGCCCGAACGGCGCGGGGAAGTCGACGCTGTTCAACTGCATCGGTGGCGTCTACCAGCCCGACGACGGCGAGATCCGACTCGACGGCGAGCCCATCCAGGGGCGCTCGCCCACGGAGATCTCCCGGCGGGGACTCGGTCGGACGTTCCAGACGCCCGAGACGTTCCGCGGGATGACCGTCCGCGAGAACATGGCGTTCGCCGCGAAGAACCAGACGGGCGAGCGGGCGCTCGGCGCGCTGCTTCGGCCCGGAACCGTCCGCGAGGAGGAGGCGGCGGTCCAGGAGCGGGTCGACGAGACGCTCGACTTCCTCGAACTCGACCATCTGGCCGACGACTACGCCAGCGGGCTCTCGGGCGGCCAGCGCAAGCTGCTCGAACTGGGCCGCGTGCTGATGCTCGACCCCGAGATCATCCTGCTCGACGAGCCGGTGGCGGGCGTCAACCCGTCGCTCACGGACGACCTGCTGGCGCGACTGCGCGAACTGAACGACCGCGGGCGGACGATACTGTTCATCGAACACGACATGGACGTAGTGATGGAGAACTGTGACAGAGTCGTCGTGATGCACAACGGCCAGACGCTGGCGTCCGGACCGCCGGAGATCGTGCAGGAAGACGAGCGCGTGGTCGAAGCGTATCTCGGGGGGTACGACTGATGGCCGACATCGGGACTATCCGCCGGTTCGACGACGCGCTGTTCTCCGCGCGCGGCATCGAGACGGGCTACGGCGACCTGCAGGTGCTGTACGGCGTGGACGTAGACGTTCAGGCCGACGAGATCGTGTTGCTGTTCGGCCCGAACGGTGCCGGAAAGTCGACGCTGATGCGGGCGCTGTTCAAACAGCTCCCGCTCTGGGACGGCACCATCGAGATGGACGGGCAGGACTTCTCGACGCTCACCTCGAACGAGATGGTGCCCAACGGGGTGGCGTACGTCCCGCAGACAGAGAACGTGTTCCCGAACCTGACCGTCGGGGAGAACCTCGACATCGGGTCCATCCACGCGGCCGACCCCGAGGAGCGCCGCGAGACGATGTTCGACCTGTTTCCGAAGCTCGGCGAGCGCCGGAGTCAGGACGCCTCGACGCTGTCGGGCGGCGAGCGCCAGATGCTCGCGATGGCGCGGGCGCTCATGCCGGACCCGGACCTACTGCTCATCGACGAACCGTCGGCGGGGCTCGCGCCACAGCTCATCGAGCGGGCGTTCGAGCACGTCGACACGATTCGGCAGGCCGGCACCGCGGTGCTGATGGTCGAACAGAACGTGAAGGCCGCGCTCGAAGTGACCGACCGCGCGTACGCCCTCGACATGGGCGAGAACAAGTTCGAGGCCGACGCCGACACCATCCGGGACTCCGAGCGAGTTCGGGACCTCTACCTCGGGAAGTAGGGGTCGGCCCCGGAAGTCGACCCCGATAACCGCGAAAAACGACCGCGACCGCGGGTCGCAGTCCGCGACCCGCGATCGCGGTCGTTTCCTGCCGGTTGAAAAATCACGCTCCAGAGAAACGTTCTCCGACCACGCTCACGCGCCGGCCAGAATCTCGATGGGAACCGGCGTGAAACAGAGGACGCCGAGGGCGAACGTGAGGACGCCCACCGCTTTCCGGCGGGGGTCGAGGCCCGCCTCGTCGATGGGGTCGGCTGGGCCGACGTACGCGACGTAGGTCGCCAGCAGGCCCCAGAACGCCCAGAGGATGGAGGCGTTCGAGACGTTCTCCACGTAGAAGACGTACGCTGCGAGGCCGAACAGCGCGACCGGGACGAGCGCGGCGATGCGCTCTTGCTGCTCGCCGAACATCGCCCGGAGGATGTGGCCGCCGTCGAGCTGGCCGACGGGGATGAGGTTGAGGAACGTGACGAACATGCCGACCCAGCCGCCGATGACCACCGGGCTGACCGACTGGCCCGGCCCGTAGGTGGTCTGCTCGCCCAGCGCCCACGCGATGAGTTCCAGCAGCGGCGGGTAGCCGAACTCCAGTTGGATCGCGTTGGGGTTGTTCACGAGGCTCTGGGGCACCGTCTCGGGCGGTAGCGACAGCCCGATGGCGGTCACGACGACGGTGGCGACGAGACCCGCGAGCGGCCCCGCGACGCCGATGTCGAACAGCGCCTTCCGGTCGGGCATCTGGCCCTTCATCCGGATGACAGCGCCCATCGTCCCGATGATGCTGAGCGGGAGCGGGATGAAGTACGGTAGCGAGGCGTTCACGTCGTGGTACCGCGTCATCACGTAGTGGCCCAACTCGTGGGTGAGCAGCACGCCGACCACGGCGGCCATGAACGGCCACGCTTCGAGCACTCCCATCGGGTTCTCGACGAGGTCGACGTGGTACCACGACGCGCCGGCCCACAGCGTCGAGAGTATCGTGAGGACGAACAGCGCGACGTTCGTCCACGGAATGCCGTCGATGCCGGTGTCGGCGGGCTCGGCCACGAGGACGTACTCGCCGGTGTCGGTGGTGAGCTGGACCTCGTAGCCGCGCTCGCGGAACAGCGGCCACGTGGTCTCCATGAGCCGGTCGCGAGCCACTAGCGGCTCGCCGTAGTAGAGGAGTCGGTCACCCTCGCGGCGGGCCTCGTACACGCGGAACACGGCGGCGAGTCGCTCCAGCGACGGACCGTCGGCGGGCGGGTCGCTCGAACCCATTCACCACGGCATACGGCGCGATAGTTGATAAACCCCCGGACGGAGCGACGGCACGGCGTGGCGGGAGGTGTCGAAAATCGCCCCCACGAGCCAAAGACTGAAAAGCTCACAATCCTACCCCTGACCATGGGAACGGGAGCGTTCGGGCCATGAGCGTCGAGAACTGCGACCACTGCGACGCGGAGTTCGGCGACGAGGAGGCGTACCTCCGCCACCTCCGGGACGAGCACGGCGACGACCTCGGACCGATAGAGCAGCGCCGGGTCGCGGGACTCGGCGACGAGGGTGGCGGTGGCGTCGTCGCGTACGCGGCTGCGGTGGGCGCGCTCGCGCTCGTGGGGCTGCTGGCGTACGTACTCTTTTTCTCCGGTGGCGGAGCCAGCGGTGGGCCGGGTGGCGGGGGCGACGGCCCCTCCGCGATCGGGTCGGTCCACTACCACGGGACGATAGATGTCTCCATCGGCGGCCAACAGATCGACTTCAGCCAGCCTCGATTCCAGGTTCGGAACACCGGGAACAACGCGTTCCACTTCGAGAACGGCAACGGAACCCATTGGCACGGCCATGCACAGGACGTGACGCTCGCGTACGCGATGGGAACGCTCGACATCGAGGTGACCGACGAGACGGTGACCTACGACGGCACGACCTACGGCGACGACTCTGGCGAGCGGGCGATCGTCGAGGTGAACGGCGAGTCGGTCGACCCCGCCTCGTACGTCCTGCAGAAGGGCGACCACGTCCGCATCGTGGCGAACGAATCGGGATAGGAGAGTGTGGTTCGGGCTGAGAGCGAGCGACTCAGCCGAGCGAGCGACTCAGTCCAGCGGCTCGGGCGACGCCGGGACCTGTCGTTTGTGCTCGCTGCGCTCGTACAGCTCGCGGACGCGCCGGACCGTTTCCTCGGTCACGTCTTCGTCGGACGCCTCGTCAACGCTGCGGGCCGTCGCGGCCACCGACAGCGGGCCGTCGACGTGGAGCGCGAGGATGGCGTCGAGCAGGTCGTAGCCCAGGCCGAGCTCTTCCTCGTCGGTTTGGCCAGCCCAGAGTCCGGCGGTCGGGGGCTTGTCGACGATCTCCTGCGGGACGCCGACGTGGGTCGCTAACTGGCGGACCTGCTGTTTGTACAGGTTGCCGATGGGGTGACAGTCGACCGCGCCGTCGCCGTACTTGGTGAAGTAGCCGACCAGCGCCTCGCTCCGGTTGCCCGTCCCGAGCACCATCGACCCCTCGTGGTTCGCGACGAGGTAGTTCAGGACGCCTCGCGTGCGCGCTCTCGCGTTGCCGACCGCCATCCGGTCGTCCTCGGCCTCGGGAACGGCGTCGAGGAACTCGTCGACGATGGGGTTGATCTCCAGCACGTCGTAGGGGATCTCCAGTTCCTGTGCGACCCACTCGGCGTCGCTCATGTTGTCGTCGCGGCTCACCTCGCCGGGCATGACCAGTCCGTGAAGGTTCTCCTCGCCGAGCGCGTCGACCGCGAGGTGGGCCGTGAGCGAGCTGTCGATGCCGCCCGAGAGCCCGAGCACCGCCTGCTCGGTTCCGGCGTCTGCGGCGGTGTCAGCGATGAACTCGACGATGTGGTTCCGGCGGGCTTCGAGTTCCGACTCCGAGAATCGAAGGTCTATCATGGACGAGCGTAGGGTCGGCGGTGACAAAAAGCCGTGTGGCAGGCCGCAATTTCTGGACGAATGGGCAGGTCTACGTGCGGGGAAGGGCCGGGTTGAAGCGCTACGTTGAAGTGCGACGGGGCGGAAACGAAGGACGCAAGCGCAGTGCGCCGGTGGTGAGCAAATCCGAAGGATTTGCGAGCCTCGGCGCATAAGCGAACGCAGTGAGCGCAATGCGCCGGTGTCTTGCCGAGCGAAGCGAGGCAAGGCTCGGCGCACAAGTGAACAAAGTGAACGCCGTGCGCCGGTGGTCTAGTGGTAGGACATGAGCTTCCCAAGCTCATAGCCCGGGTTCAATTCCCGGCCGGCGCATACCGGCTTCACACCTGTTCTTGACGGTGATTTCAACGGTTCGCAAAGCCACATACGAGTGTGGCACTCAAACGGCCACCTTGCCAATGCCATCGATCATGGTAATGCACCGCATACCATACGAAATGCGCGGCTCAGACACAGGACACTGTAGACACATGCCTGCAAAATACCGAAACGTACCGTTGTCAACTGAACAGACTGAAGCTCAACTGACCCCCCGGCAACTCAAATCGTACCATGACCATCGGAAACGGCTGATCGACTGGCTGCTCACGCGGGGGAAAGACCCGGACCGCGGTCACGGCTATGCCGAGGCCACCGCCCAAATACGGGCGTACCGCCTTGACAAGTTCTACCGCGCCGTCTGGGATGCCGAAGACCGATACACCGAATACGTCACCACGTCCCACGCCGATGCGTGGCTGCTCCACCTCGACGACCGGGACCTCTCCAACTCGTACAAGGCGAGCTGCATGAAAGCACTCCAATCCCTGTTCGAGTGGAAAGCCGACACCACAAACACGGACTGGAACTGGGAGCCAGTCAAACACTTCAGTTCCGACCCTGCACACCAGCCCCGGGATTTCCTGACCCGGGAGGAACGGGACCAGCTCCGGGAAGCCGCGTTAACCTATAACGCACTTCCAAACTACTACGAGGCTGACGATGACGAACGGGACAAACATTTGCGGGACTTGGCCATGCGGTTCGGGAAACCCCAAGCGGAGATCGGTGTCGAGGAATGGCAGCAAGTAAGCAACTGGAAGGTGCCGTCACTCATCTGGACGACATTGGACGCGGGCCTGCGACCGGTCGAAATCGGGAAGGCACGTGTTTCGTGGGTGGACACCGAAAACGGCGTGTTACGGATTCCGAAGGAGGATTCGGCGAAGAACACGGAGAACTGGCACACCCCGATCCGTGACCGGACAGTGATGGCACTCGAACAATGGCTGACCAACCGGAACCGACTGGACAAGTACAACGGGACGGATGCGTTGTGGCTGACCCGATACGGTAATCCGTACGATAGCAATGCGTTGAATGGGTTGCTTCGCCGGGTGTTGGAGGAAACGGAGATTGCGACGGAGGACCGGGATTTGACGTGGTATTCGATCCGGCACAGTGTGGGGACGTATATGACCCGGGAGGAGGATTTGACGGCGGCAGCCTCCCAGCTCCGGCATAAATCAACGCGGACCACCGTCAAGTACGATCAGACGCCCGTGGAGGACCGCCGTGATGCGTTAGACAAGATGGGGTGAAGCGAACGACATATGCAGGTGCGCGCCATATGTTCCCGTATGGCGCAAACGGATAGCCAGCAGTCGGTCTCGCACTGCAAGGCGTGTGGGTTCGAGGCTGCAACAGGCGGCGAGGATTGGGACCGGGTTGATTCACCGTCCTTTATGCGGATGACGAGCTGTCCGGAGTGCGACAGTACGAATGTGACGCTCCGCCGGTGACTGGCAAATGGCGCACTACATCGTCCGGGCAACCCCAAAGATGGAGAAGTTGGCCGAGCTCCGTGAGCGACTCGACCGTGAAGAGTTCAGAGATATGAATCCGTTCGGCCGGGCGTTGACGCAGTCATTGGAAAACGCCCGATTTGATCCGGAGACTGAAGAGGCGGTCTGGGAAGAAGAGGACTACTGCAGTCCGCCGTTAGCGATGGAACGCGACGCTGTCCTTGAGGAATACTTCGAAAAGCTATTGGTCGAAGAGGTGCGTTCAGGGAAGGGCTGGGAGCGCATTGACGACCTACCCTCGTTGTGGGAATCATCGTTGGCCTTAGGATAGTAGGCCGTCTGTCTGATCAGATGGCGGCACTTATTTAAGCGTTCTTACATAGTTCGTACCTATGGCGACGGAACAGTGGGCCGAAACACGCGACGCCAAACAATGCGGCAACTCCGCCCACATCCTCCTCCCCAAACGCTTCCGCGGCAAAACATTCCGCATCGAATTAGCTGAGGACGATAGCGGTGGATGACGATACGATTGTTGCATTAAAGCGAATGAATAGGGAGCGAGGAATTGTTCTTAAGCGACTGTACAAGTCTCTTAATCGGGTGGAGGAGCAGATTCGGAACGGTCAGTCCAGGTCTGAGATGCTTGCACAGGAAGTGGATCACTTACTCATTGAAATTGAGACAAACGGCGTACTTGACGCAAATAGTGCGGAGGAGATGGTCGGTGAGTGAGACGCAGGTACGATCGCCATGGACGCAGCAGACGTATGAGAAGTTCGTGGGCGAGTACGGGATACCGGAGCGGTGGCTAATGATCGCTGGCGCGGGGAACATGGCTCAAATTGTCACCGCGGGACCGGTGGGCGATGCCGTCCGGCAGACGCTCGACGAACTGAGCTACGATTGGGAGATACAGAAGACACCGCCTAGAAAGCTCGGTATACCTGCACTCGTATTCCAAATTAGCAAGGGTGGTGACCACGGGTGAAGACATGTGGCCGAGTACGGTAAAGTACGAGAATCCGAAACCCTGTCCGGACTGCGACCAGCAGGATTGTACATGTGACAACGGTGATCACAATGGCTGAAATACCGATTCTAGCTGTCACCATTGCAGTGACCGTAGCCTTCTGGATCGGGCTGGAACTCGGGCGGACGCAAGAATACGTGGACGGCTTCAGAGCAGGACTGGCAATTACTGAGGATGAGCACGATGGCTGAGATGCATATCGACGACATCGAACTGGAGGTTATCGAGATTGAGTGGACGTGTAAGTGCGGCCACTCCAACGCAAACGGTCTCAGCGGCGGCTTCACGGAGAAAGTAGCTTGCCAAGAGTGTCGAACCGAGTACGAGCTAATACCGGAGAACGACACGCACATTGAGGTGCATCCGTGGTGAGTGGCAACCAACAGGATGGGAGGAAAGTCCGCGCACGCCGGAACCTGGAGCGCAACTTGCAGGCTTTGATCACCGAGCATTTGGAGGAGGTTCGACGGTACGCCGAGCGCTCTACCTACACGTACAAACAGGTGCTTGAACGGTATCTCCAAACGTTGGACGACCGCACACAGCACCATTTAGCACCGGGTGACTTGAAGTGACCTCCGAGACAGCTGCTATCTTCGGGTTTGCTGGGGGAACGGTGTTCGGAGTCTGGCTGGCCGAGTACAGTCCATTCCAACCGATTCGGCTTGATGAGGCAGATCAAAAGTGAGCTGGATTTGTCCCCAGTGTGACGACCAGCCGCTCGCTGTGCAGCAGCCGAACACGGGCGAGCCCACTACGTACTACTGCACAAACTGTGACGCAGAATATTACGGAGAAGTAGAATTATAGCGCAGCTATATGCCCGTGTAAATCTAGCCGGACAGCCGCTAGCATACAGAATGAGGCTAGCCTAGCAGCTTTATGTAGATGTATTGATAGATATTTTCCGGGCCACCGGGTACGCTGAGATGCAATGCCCGGAACAGACGCGGAGGGGGTTGCAATCAGTGCCGATTATCACAACAAAGGACACCCAGAACAAGAGCCGATCCGGTTCATCGACCTGTTTGGTGGGATTGGCGGGTTCCGTCTTGGCCTCGAACAGGCGGATGACCGGTACGAGTGCGTCGGCTACTATGATCAGGACCGGTTTGCGGTAGACAGTTATAACGCCATATTCGGTGAAACCCATGAACCAACAGACGTTACACAACTGGACGCTGAACAGATTCCGGGCCACGACCTCCTGTGCGCAGGGTTTCCGTGTCAAGCTTTCAGCCTTGCTGGAGAACGAGGTGGATTCGACGACACGCGAGGAACTCTGTTCTTTGAAGTCGCTCGGATTGCTCGACGAAAGCTACCTCAGGTACTGCTCCTTGAAAACGTCAAAGGACTACTTAATCACGCCGACGGGGCAACGTTCCGAACGATCCTCTCGACGCTGGATGAATTGGGGTATGATGCGGAATGGCAGGTGCTTAACAGCAAATATCACGGAGTACCGCAAAACCGAGAGCGTGTCTTCATTGTCGCATATCTTAGAGATGGACCCCGACCCCAAGTATTCCCTATCCGAGGACCGGCAGGAGAGGATATTCCAAGAGATGGAGGAACGCCGATTATAGATAACAATGGTCGGCGAAGGGACTACTTCAAGACTATCTCCTCGGGCGGGAATAGCGCGATGGATGACTCGGATGCGGACTTCATCCTCCAGCAACCACGAGGAGATAACGATGGACGGGTTCGGAAGACCGCCCCAACTGTTACCTCGGGCGGAAGATACGAACAGAATAACTTTGTCACAGGACTCGTTCAATCCCGCGGGTTCGAGACGAGACAAGATGATGTCAGTCATGCAGTGAAGGGTGACGGTGGAAGCTCGGTGGTCCATGCGACCGATGGTGTTTGCATCCGGAAACTGACACCGCGGGAGTGCTGGCGGCTTCAAGGATTTCCAGACTGGGCATTCGAGGCAGCACAAGAGGTCAACAGTGATACGCAGTTGTACCAGCAGGCGGGGAATGCCGTGACCGTGAACGTAATTGAGGTTCTGGGGGTGCGATTACTTACTGCGTTCAAGTAAGAGTCTGATTAGGAGAACTCTTCGAGCGAGGATTGACCAGTTGGTGCGGAATCCCGGCTGTACCTGCAGTATCGTTTGATGAGTTTGAGAGCAAGTTCAGTGGCTCGACGATACTCGCGCGCGAGTCTGTTGTTTCCAGTCATGTCGATGTCTTGAACAACTCCTGTATACATCACGTTGTATGACTGGCTTGATTCCTCTGCGTACCGAGTCGTGCAAAGGAATTCCAGTGTCTCCTCGATCCACTCCTCCTTCACGTCCCCGTCGTTGATTCGCTGAGTGTTCAGCTTGTTAGTCAGCTGGCTACAGTCCACCGTAATCTGCTGCTTCTTGTTGATTTGTCCTTTTCTCCACTCGGTGAAGTCTTCCTCTGAGAGTTCCGTTGGGAATTCCTTCATCCAAAGGTAGGTGGCTAGGTAGGAATGCGGTGGCTTCGTATTGTAGATGGGTTTCGTGCTCTTCGGTCGGAGGAACTCTTTTGTCCCTAGTTTATACGACTTATAACCGCCGTCGGGACCAATGGTTTCGTTTAACGATTCCTCGTCGGGCAGATGCTTTTCCCGGAATTCGTCCTCTAGCGAGGTCTCCCGCTGGAATATGTAATTTGCCCGTTGGTCATCCATGCCGTACCGAATCAACACGACATTGTTCTCTAATCCCGGTTCGTCGTTACTGAGTCTCGTATTCAGAATATTTCCGAACTCAGATGAGTAGCTGTCGGGGACGAAGGCCACGAAGTCCGTCATTGCCGTGTCAACGAATGCACCATCATCGTCAACGACATCGTAGCTATCGTCACACTCTGCTAGCATATTCAGTAGCTGTTCTGCGATTGTTGCTGGTTCATTCTCCAATGCTTTCGGCAGGATTTTCCCGATTATACTGTAGTTGCTGTCGAAGTGAACCGTGAAGTCGGGTGTGTATTCAATATCGTCTGCGGTGTCTTGGGGAAAACGGTCAAAGTAGTATTTGTCGAAGTGACGGTCAAACACGCCAAATACCGTTTCCCAGCCACTGATGACGTCGACACTATCATTGTATGTTCTAAAGTTGTGATGCTGCCAATCTACACAACCAACATCTTCCCCGCTCATGTTTAGGCAACGAAGTCGGTAAGGCTGTACTCCGGTTCTGCACGCAGGTTCAGTACACCTTCCTGGAATTCCTTAGACATTTGATTCGCAATCCTCATCAGTGAGTTAACGGAGCCTTTGTATCCGGGGACGATAGAAACCGAGTCCGATCCTGTCACGTATATATCGCAGTTTGAACCGTCGACAAAGTCCACGAGAGAGACGTGTGCGTAGGGATTGTCGTGGTAGACCGTCATCGTGCTTTTTTCTAAGTTGCTGAGTGCTTCGATGAGCTCTTGATTGTCGGAGGGTGAGTTCAGCACGTTTGATTGAAACTCAAGTTCTATTTCACTGATTTCACCAGACTCGCTGCGATCACTATGGGAGAGAATATCCAATTTGTCTGTGACCGTGTTCACGAAAGACCCGAGCAAATATTCACGGTAGAGGTCAGGATCTCCGCTCTCTAATTTAGTCACCCCTTCACGACTGATGAAGCCACTAAAGAACTCGTTGTCTTGCCGGCGGACGGTGAAGTTGAGTTTATCAACGTAGCCATTTTCGAGCTGTTCATCTCGGAAAACCTCTTTATATGGCCGTGTTCGGAAAGAAATTGTCCCCTCCTCCTTTCGGGAGTAAACAACTGCTTTGCTGACTAGAATCTCTGCAGAGAGTTCCTCTTCGATGCTACGGAGTACTTGCTTCAGCTCCTCGGAATCGGCGAAGAAGTCAGAGATATGCGGCTCAGCACGGTCAAAAAGCCACGTTAGTCCGTTGTCAAAGAAGTCAGGATCGTATCCTGTTACGGCAGTCCAGATCGGGGAGTCCCCATGTTGGAAAAAGGCGAATGAACCCTCAACCTCACGGTCGCTTCGTTCAATGGTTCGCTCAACCCGAACGCTATAGAAGTCTGTTTCCTCTTTGATTTTGACCGCTCCGGACTCATGGTAGTCCAGGGCTGCTCTCAGGATCGGGATGGGGTCCTCATGGGAGATTACTGTTTTGTACCTTGCTTTGTTGCGTGGTTTGCGGTTTACCTCCGCATCGATTAATTCCTCTAAAGAACCCCGGTCAATCTCGCCATAGTCTAACGCAGATCCATCAACAAACCCGTGCATGACAGTTCGGCAGTCTGTTACCGTGTCAAGGACCGGAGGCAGAGTAGAAAAGTATTACGAACCAGAAATTTAGAAATTGAGTCAGTTTTATCTGGATTTCGTTTACTTCTGAGCATATCCATGGAAAAAACCTAGGGCGGCAATAAGGATGAGGAGAAGGAGAAGGGACTTCACGGAAAGGGTTACTGATGTAGCCTCATAGAACTCCTGTGGAACATTATTTAAAAAGAACTCGACGATAGCGATTACTGCAAGAAGAATCGTTAGATTCCGTACCGAGTTCTGGAGCTGAAGATTCGACTTTGTAGCCCTTGACTGGATTTGATCCTGTACTACTGCTGTGAACATCTCAAGCTTGTTGCCCACTCGTTCCAGAGTATCGGAAAGTGTATTCAGTTTCTCCGTTGTTCGCCGTATGTTCCTTGCCAAGTATGTCTCATGATATCCGCCCAATGAATCGTCGAACACCGTGCTTCCTTGATTCTCCTGATAGTTCTCAAGGATATCATCCATCTCCTGATATTCGTCTGCCGTAGAAGAATGCGTTTCCACCCAGTCTCTCCGTAATTCTTCTAGCTCTTCTTCGGTTTCGCTTACTTCCTCAACAGAGTCTCCCAACTCCAGAGACCCCATACTATAATTATATGACTCAGAATCAATATTTTGGATCTCGTTTTTTCGCCAAGTTAACCAATGATTCACAAGAAAAATGTTCGTCACGGCCTTCAGTTTTCGGTATTCAAATCCAAACCACTGCTCCCAATACTCTTCATCAGCCGATAATGGGTTACCTTGATAATTGATATTAAGTACAGGAAGAGGGCTGGAGAGCAGTTCCTTCTCTGTGATGAGATAGGAGGAGTCAAGAAGACTCACCTCCGATAACGGATTAAAGCCCCACCCATCAAGTTTGCTTGCATTATCCTTTAGAAACTCTGTGACTTGCTTAGAGGAATTGGTAGAAAACCCCTTCAACTCGTCCTGAGTTGGATTTACAAGGAGTAGTAAGGGTTTCGGCGCTGAGTCCTGAATAAGGCTAGCGGAGAAGTGATTACTTATCCCCTCAATTTTCTCACGCCATTCTGCTCGGCAACTACGGTTTGCAGTTATATCCCCGGGAGTAATTCTCTTGGTTTCCGATTCAGTGAGCGTGGCTACCGTAATCTGATGGAAGAAATATTGACTCTCTGTATCCTGAACAAGGTATGAGTGGAGTGAATCGAACTCATCGAAGGCAATAGGATCTCGTGGTCTACTGAAATGAATTGCTTCAACCTCAAGTTCACTATTCCCAAAATCTACTGTTTGGTCGGGAAGTTCTGCTTTCTGATTAAATAAGCTGCTTAGGACATTTGTGACCTCGTTATGTGAGACCCGTTGATAGAAATCGTATCTCACTATTTGAGCCGATTGAATGTCCATCAAGGTGATATGCAAAGACGGAACTTATGTTTCTATCGTTAGACACGCACGCCGTAATTACACATCGTATTACTGGGGGCCAGTCTACCGGCGAACTCCTCTGAGGTAGAATTTACGGTGTGTTCCGCCTCACACTCTTTTCGGCGAATATTGTCGATGGTCAGAGTTTGTTTGCTTCTTTCAATTCGGCGATCTGCCGGGCCATGTCCTCTGTCGCCCGCGCTGCAGAGTTCCCTGTCCCTACTATATCGAGTCCGGTCTGTGTCGCTTCCCACGTCCCGTCCTGGCGCTTGGCGAGTTCGACCAGCGTGGTGCCGTAGGCCATCGTGCGTTGTACTGCCTGTTTGTCATCGCTTTTCGACATATCCCAGTGGTGGTACTGCCGTCTACTTAGTGGCTGTCCGTCCACGTTGAAAGTGAAATTATTATCTCCACGTGGAAATTGATACGCCACCGTTCTTGCGCGAAGAGACCGATTGAAGTACAGGGAATTCCTGCTGCTTTCCCGGTAGGAAGAAGTCCAGGAGTTCAGCATTAGGTTTGCTGATGCGAAGTCATTCTTCGCCAGTTACGATTCTCCTACGTAAGTAGGGTGCGAGGAACGAGGCCATGGCAGCAAACACCGGGTTCCCTGTTAGATGTAGCGTGATAGAAAAGAGCATAAATCTAAGTACCATAATCTGATAGTCCTGGGATAACGACGTGAACCACGTCCTGGCCTGTCCTGTGTTCAATATCGATTCGGCAACCAGCGCCGGAATCTCAAACACCAGTTCCGTTGAAAACGCGTCCTGATCCGGTAATGTAGCATCAACCGTTGTACCCGTTGCTCCATTGATCGAAGTGGTCGAGGAGTTGGAGGCCTCTGTTGGGGTTATCTCTGCCGTCGTTGGTGAGGCTTCTGCAACCGTCGAAGCCTGTGGAGAAGGCGAGGTTCCAGTAGCAGTCCCAGCATTGGCTGGGTGGAGTGAAGCAAGATCCGCTATTACAGGTGCGGGAAACTGTATCTCTGGCAGTGACTGGATTAATGACTCTGTAGTATGTTCCAGAATCGCTTGGTGCTGACGATTGATGTGTGCCAGGGTCGGCGATAGGGCTGACTGGAGTACGTCAACTTGTTGATTCAACACCGGCTGCGTTACCGTCTGAACGAGACTAGCCTGGGATTGAATCATCGGTTCGAGTAGGCTGTCCATCCCGCTGGCCGCCATGTATGTTTTTGTCGGAGGGGTAATGCTCTCCTCTATCGTCTCTCGAACTGTGTCAATGTCAAGTGGAAATGAAGGGGCCGTACGCTCAACCGGGTCTCCTACTGATTCATCTTCTACTTCATAATCCAAATAGACCGTTCCAACATACTCACGCAAAATCTGTTCAACTGGTTCATCCAGTTCAATGGTTTCGGCAGCTTCCTCCACGTCTTTCCCCACTGTGAAGAAAGCCTGACCAAGACTGGCTACTTTCGTGGACACCGTCGTTGGCGGCTCTTCAAATATCAGGCGGTAGACCGTCAGCGCTTCTCGAACATCCTCTTCTGAGTGTTCTACTTCCTCAGAAACGGATTCGATGTCCTCAAGGTCACGATAGAGTTCCCCCGCCTGCCGAATGGTTTCACACCATTCAAAAGAAACTTGTTCCCGCCGTTTTTCCCGACGATCCTCCATCTCTTCCATGAATTTCTCGAAGTCGAACTCTTTCGATTTTTCATCGGAGCGTTCCTGATCGTCCATTTATCTGTCGTTCGTAGTGCATCACTAAAGAATCCCGATTAACCAGATGCCTTTCCTCAGATGACGACATCGTGACGACCTACGTGCCGACCGACAAACTTGCTGATGCACGGGCATTAGAACACGTCGAGGTCAAGGTTGTCGAGGAATACGAGCACGAGTACCTGATCTCCGTGACGGCACCGAGTACGTAGGGATACTCCCTTGGTGCAGGAGACTAGTAGCTACCTTGAACTTTATCCGAACGGGTGTCTATCGATACAAAAAATGTGATGATCTAGGTGAGAGAAACTGTTCCACTGTCTCTTGCCCGTGTAACTTGTACAAAGTAGTGTTGCTCCCCCGAATTGGTTAAAGCAAACGGGCTTAACGACGCAGGGGTGCCCCGGGATGTGAGCCCTCCGGTAATGGCTCAACGACGTGGGGTAGCCACCACAACCTTTGGACATTGAGCGAACGGCTCAAATCGGGTGGTAGGAAGCTTTACCCCGCGTTCTGGGGTGTGTGCCACGCTGAGCGAACACTGATCGCACGCTGGATTACCTCTGATTTATGAAAGCCGTAGCATGATGGTAGAATGGCTCATGTCCCAGCGGTTTTATCCGGGATGCCGGTGTAGCTGGCGCTACAAGCAGGGTGGATCAAGAACACAAATCGTCGTTGAGAACGGTGTGAGGCCGCCGGATTCACCGGTTTCGAAGAGAGGTGTTGGCGAACGGTGATGTGCGGGACCCCACGTGTTAGTAGGCTGAGCTTCCCAAGCTCATAGCCCGGGTTCAATTCCCGGCCGGCGCATCTCTACCTTCGATTAGAGGATGTCGGGCAGCCCGTCGGTCTTGTTCGTTGCAGCGTGGAGCTCGGAGACGCCTTCGAAGGTCAAGAACTCGACGCGGTCGCTGATGGGGTCGAAGCCGCTCTGGCCGATCCGTTTCTCGAACTGGCTCTTTCGGGATTCGTCCGCGACGATGACGAAGTTCGCGTAGTAGTCCCGGAGGTCCAGAAACTTGTGCAGCGAGTTCTGGAAGTCCGTGGAGAACTCGACTTCGAAGAGGCTGTCGGGCATTTGGCGCTCGTTGAACCAGAGAACGTCGACCGTGCGGGCACGCCGCAGTAGTTCCTCATACCCGAACTCGTGGATACTCTCTAGACTCCGAACGTCGCCCAACGTTCTGTCCAGAAATTCCCTGTTCTTGTCCTGGGAGGGAACCCACGTTTGAGCTCGCCGGACGTTTCCAACCTCCGCCAGCAACCCCTGAAAGTACCAGTGGTTGTACCGGTCCTGTTCCAGTTCCGAGGCGGATTCCGCGTAGACGTGCTCCGGTAACTCTTCGCGGTGATCTTCCAGCGCCCAGAGCCCCGGTCGAAGCTTGAAAAATCGGTCGTGATTCTGAACGATCCGGCGGATGCTGGCGTTCGGCGTCTTGGTCTTCCACTCGCTTCCGTCGACCTCCGGAGCGCGCTGATACAGTCGCTTCAGCGTCGCGTAGCCGTCGTTTTCCTGCATCACCTGTTCGACAGCCTCGTACTGGTACATTGTACTGCTCACCGAAGCCGAGAGATAAAGATCCTTGCCACCGACATCACACTGCCGGTTAGAAATCGACGACAACGTAGAAACACTCGCGCCTCGGCAGTCACAACGGTTCCCGAAGCGTCCAGCGGTCGCTTCGAGGGTCCAGATTCGACGGTTCTGCCCCGCGCTCGGCTACAATTCCGGCGTGGTACAGCATCGCCTTCAGTTGGAACACGGTCGGCGAGTGATAGACGTTTCCGTCCGTCAGCTCGGCCAACTGAAGCTCACCGTCTCGGCTCAGCACTCGCTCTCTGGCGTCGTCGGTCCCTCGAACGAACAACTCGATGGCGAACGACGGGTGGCGTTCGTGGAGCCACTCGACGAGGTTCACGAGCGTCGGCTCCCTGATCCCGTGCTCGTGCATCTCCTGGAGCTCCTCGACCAGCAGTTGGGTCGCCGGATACGCGAACACGACGCGTCGGGTCAGCTGTCCCCACGCGGGCGCGAGGTCGTAGAATCGCTGCGAACTCCCGTGCCACTCGGAGAACACCGCCAGCGCGTCCTCGACGGACCCGTACCGGTGTAGCGCGAAGCGGACGACCTCCCGGCCGAGCGGGGTCAACCGAACCCCCTCCGGCCTGTCGTCGATCAGGTTCAGGAACGCCGCGCCTCGCCGCGCGCTGTCGATCTCCCGAACCACGTCGTTGTCCATCATCAGGTCGTCGGTCGCCCCGTCGGCGTAGTGGGCGAGCGGATACCCGAGGTAGTTCTTGGGGTGGTTGAGTCCGAACGACTTGTTCGCGACGCCCTGCGCGCTCGCCTGAAATCGGATCGCCGAGGTCTCGGTGGTGGTGGGACTTCCGACGATTCGCGGCGTCTCCAGCGGTTCGACCGAGCCGTCGGTCTCGACGCCGAGCACGCCGACGTTCAACTCGATCTGTTCAAGTATCTGTACACAGCGTCACTCGAATCCGTTCTCGACCAACTCCAGCAGTTCCGCCGTCTCGCGCTCGTCGAACGTCATCGGCCGTCTCCACCACGGTCCCTTGCCAGAATCGCTCGACAGTTCGGTGACGACGCGATTCGCTTCCGACCCCTGCTCGGGCGAACTCAGCGGAACTGCGGTCTCGTACAGGCCGGATTCGCCCTCGTCGCCCGCCAGCAGGACTGCGGCGTCGAACTCCTCGCGCTTGACGTGAGCGTTGTTCTCGAAGGTCGCGCGCTCGCTCGCGGACAGGGCCGCGTACGCGTCGCCGGGCACGGGGTCGCGCGCGAGGCGGAACTGGCCGACGAGGTACGCGCCCCAGTCGGGCGCGATCCACTCGCGCTCGGGCTCGCCGCGAGTCGTCAGCGTCGCGTAGAAGAGAGCGTAGTCGCCCTCGCGCAGGTCCAGCAAGGGCCGGGCCTTCACTCCGTACGGGTCTCCGTAGGTGTAGCGCTCGCACTCGGGGTACTCGGCGAACTCCGGGTCGAGGTGGACCGGTGACTCGACAGCCCCGTCCGGAAGGTCGGTTTCGAGCGAGAGGTCGGCGTAGGTCGGCACCGGCTCGGCGGTCGGCGCGTCCTCCGGGATGGGGACGAACTCGAACGAGCCGTCCGGGTGGACGGGACCACGGACGCCCGGCGCGTTCGTGTTGGCTCCGACGTTGATTGCGACTGCGCGGGGCATTCGAGTCGGGTCGACGACTCCGACCGAGAAAGGACTGTCGCTCCCGACGCGAAGCTCAGGAGGCCCCGCTACGGCGCGGCCATCGGATTGACGCAGTTCCGACAGTACGTGAATCCTGTCGCGTTTTCGGTGCCACAGCGGGGACAGACCACTACCGAGGGGTCGTCGCTGTGCGGTCGGTCGTCGGCGGCGAACTCCTCGAACGCGGCCGGGTCCCGGTTCGGCGTCGTCGAGTTGAACAGCGGCGCGTCCTCGTCGCTCCGGAGGTAGCGGTAGATGAGCAACTGGACGAGCGAGAACGCGAGCACGTACAGCACGATCCACCCCCACACGCCCATATCGTGGTATAGGGTGTCATGGTACTTTGCTTTTCTGTCGGGAATTCGAGTACGGCGCGACGGCCGACCGAGCTTACGCCGGATGGATGCGGAGCACGCGGTCGTCCTGCGGTGCGGGCGTCCCGCGACCGTCCTGGTTGCTGGTCGTGACGTAGAGGTGGTCGTCCGGACCGGTGAAGACGGTCCGGAGGCGGCCGTACCTGTCGTCGAGCAGACGCTCCTGTTCGACCACTTCGTCGTCGCCGTCGAACCGAACTCGCCGGAGGTGGACGCCGGCGAGCGTCCCGAAGAAGAAGTCGCCCTGCCAGTCGGCGATGGCTCCGTCGTAGAAGGTCGCGCTCCCGGGTGCAATGGTCGGGGTGTACGAGACGAGTGGGTCGGTAAATCGGTCGCCGTCGGTCGGTCCCATCACCTCGGGCCAGCCGTAGTTGCGGCCCGCGCGGAGGACGTTCACCTCGTCGTCGGTGTCCGGTCCGTGCTCGGTGCTGAAGAGGGTGTCCTCACGCCACGCGAGCCCCTGCGGGTTCCGGTGGCCGTAGGTGAACACTTCGTTGTCGAACGGGTTTTCGGGATGGGGCTCGCCGTCCGGGGTGAGCCGGAGGGTCTTCCCCGCGAGCGAGTCGACGTCCTGGGCACGCTCGCGCTCGCCCGCGTCGCCGGTCGTGACGTACAGCGCATCCTCCGGTCCGAACGCGATTCGGCCCCCGTCGTGAGTCGACCCGCCGGGAATCCCGTCGAGGACGACCGACTCGCGGGCGAACCCGTCGCTCACTCGGTGGCGGACGACCCGATTGGTGAGCTCGCCGCCGCTCCCGTCGGCGTCGCTCCGGTACGTCTGATAGGTGTACGCGAGGTCCGAATCCTCCGGATGGAACGCGAAGCCGAGTAGGCCGCCTTCCCCGCGCGGCGCAACCCGGCCGGTCAGGTCGGCGACCTCCTCCTTGAGGTCGGTCTCGGGCGAGACGCGCTGGATCCGACCGGGGCGCTCGGTGAGGTAGAGGTCGCCGTCGGGTCCGAACGCAGCGCCCCACGGGACTTCGAGGTTCATCGTCACCGTCTCGATGCGGAATCGCGGACGCTCCGTGGTCGTGGTGGGATCGCTGCCGGCCGACCGCAGACAGCCGGCGGTCCCGGTCAGTCCCGCCGCCGCCAGCGACCGAAGGTAGGAGCGCCGCTCCATGCTCGGTCGAACGACAGCCCGGGAGAAAAGTAGCGTGGTTTCCGAGCGAAACGGGTCGCCAGAACTGTCACGAGCCGTCCGAAGGGGACCAAACGGACGGCGACGCGACGCAGGGGTGCGGTGGTGGGAGTCGCGGCGGCGGGGAGTCGCGGCGGTGGGACGCGGAATCGCCGCGACGGGGGTCGTGTCGGACGTTACGCGGGAGCGACGCGCCACGTGGTCGCGCTCGTGTACGACCACTTCTCGATCTCGAGGTCGGTCGCGGAGTCTTTGAGCTTCACCATGAGTGCGCCGATCTCCTTGGCGGACAGTTCGACCTCGTCGGCGATGAACTTGCTCTTGAAGTACATCTCGCCGTCGTCGGCCTTCTGCCGGAGGAACTGCTTGAGCCGCTGTTCCTTCGACCGCGGTTCGGGCGCATCGGAGGGCTTCGTAGTTGCGCTCATCGTCGTTTCGGCGTAGGCGTCGGGGGATGATATAAAGGGGCGACGATTAGGATGGTTTTCCGCCGATTTCCATAATGAAAACAACAAGACGACGGAAAATGAGATGAAAATGACTTTTCACGACGTTTTCTGAGAGCCCTTTATCGTTCAAAAACGTCTCTAAGTCTTTGTTTCGCCACTATCGTCCCTGTGGCCCTTCGGCTTGCGAGCGTCTGACATGGTTGAGGGGTGACGGTTCGGATTCAGGCCGCGGTCGGCGTTTGGTGGGGGTGTACGGAGAACTAAGCGATCACGGCGACCAGCGAGGCGTTGCGCTACGTGCGCTCGCGCACCCGGACTACGAGCGCTCGTGGACCCAGAACTGCTCGTCGGTCGTGACCTCCTTCTTGAATATCGGGACCTCCTCCTTCAGGCGGTCGATGCCGTCCTCGACCGTTCGGAACGCCTCCCCGCGGTGGCCCGCGAGCACCACGACGAACACGATGTCCTCGCCGTACTCGATGACGCCGGTCCGGTGGTGCATCACCACCTCGAAGACGCCGTCGCGTTCCTCCAACTCCGCGGCGAGCGCTTCCATCCGCTCCTCGGCGACGCCCTCGTACTTCTCGAACTCGAGTCGCTCGGTGGGTTCGTCCTCGGGCTCGTCCTTCGCGCGGACTCGACCGGTGAACGTGGCGATAGCGCCGGAGTACGGCGCGTCCTCCGAGCGCTTCGCTTCCGCGACCAGCGATTCGAGCGTCTCGTACGGTTCGGTGGCGTCGAGTTTCGCACGGACCTCGGCGGGGTCCACGTCGGCGGGACCGTCTTCGGCTACCAGCGTCTCGCCGCTCGGAACTTCGCCCCCAAGATCCCCGCCGCTCCGGTCCTCGTCCACGACCACCCGCGGCGCGTCCGCGTCTGGGAATCCGATGAGGATCGCGTAGTCGTAGTCGGGCGCGAGGTCGTCGAGCAGGTCCGAGACCGACCGGTCCCGACCGCTCGCCCGCCAGCCGTCCGCCGCGACCTCGTACGTCGCCGTTTCGGGGGCGTCGTGGACCGTCGCGCTCTCGGGCGCATCGCGGGCCGAGTCACCGGCTTCTGCTCGACGCAGTACCGCGACCCGGCCGTCCCTGCCGAGGTGGCTCGCGAGTCGGTCGGTGACCGTCCGCGTCGCGGCGTCCGCGCCGACGACGCTCAGTACGTGCATACGCCGTCTTTGGTCGGGACCGCGCTTGTAGGCTTCGGTGACTCGCTTTTTCTCGGTGAACGATAACTCTCCACATACCTCGAACTTCCGTCTTCGGTGGCTTCAAGCCCCGACCCGCCGTCTGTCGGAGTCGATGGGCGTAGATCTCGGGGACGCGCGATCGGTGGCCGTCGGGTTCGCCACCGGTATCGTCGTCCTGCTGGCGCTGTACGCGTTCGTCGGCCTCGACAAGGTGGTGGCCGCGCTCTCGCGAGCCGATCCCGTGCTGATCGCCGCCGCGTGCGTCGCGTCGGTCGCGTGGCTGTTCGCGTGGGCGATGGCGCTCCGGACCGTGCTCGGGGTCATCGCGGTCAAGGTGTCGGTCCTGCGGGCGTTCATGCTGTTCGCGGGCGCGACGTTCGCTAACAACGTCACCCCGTTCGGACAGGCCGGGGGCGAGCCGTTCAGCGCGCTGCTCGTCTCGCGCACCACCGGGACCGAGTACGAGAACGGCCTCGCAGCGGTCGCGAGCGTCGACACCCTCAACTTCGTCCCCTCCATCTCCTTCGCGCTGGTCGGCGTGGGCTACTACGCCACGGCGTTCACGGTGGGCGACAGGGTCGAGGTGGCCGCGGTCTCGCTCGCCGCGCTGGCGCTCGCGGTCCCGGTCGCGGTGTACCTCGGCTGGCACAACCGGAACCGGGTCGCGGACTTCGCCGTGGCGGCTATCGTTCCGGCTGCTCGGACGATCGGCCGGGTCGTCCCGCGCGTCCAGCCGCCAGCTGAAGCCGACCTCCGGCACCGCATCGAGGGCTTCTTCGGCGCGCTGGAGCGCGTGGCGGGCGACCGCCACCAGCTCGCGCTCGCGCTGTCGTTCTCGGCGCTCGGTTGGCTTCTGCTGGCCGTCTCGCTGTGGCTCTCCCTGCTTGCGCTCGGCCACGCGGTCCCCTTCGCCGCCGCGCTGTTCATCGTTCCGCTCGGGAGCGTCGCGAGCGTCACGCCCCTGCCCGGCGGACTCGGCGGCGTGGAGGCCGCGCTGGTGCTGCTCATCGTTCCGGTCACCGGCGTCGACACCGGGATCGCGGGCGCCGCGGCGCTGATCCATCGCGGGGCGACCTACTGGCTCCCCATCCTGCTCGGTGGGAGCGCGACCGCCATGCTCGAGGCTGACAACGTCGTCGAGTCCGCGAGCGATTGACCGGTGCGAGCGGACGGAAACGGGGCGCACGGTCGGACGCTAACGATGCCTTTAAACGCCGCGACCGGGAATTCGTGGGTATGACGACGCTCTACGACGTTCCCGCGGAAGACCTCATCGACGCGGTCGCCGCGAAGCTGGAGGACCGACTCGACGTACCGGACTGGACCGAATTCGTCAAGACCGGCGAGGGCAAGGAGCTCCCGCCCGAGCAGGAGGACTTCTGGCACCGCCGCGCCGCGAGCGTGCTCCGGAAGGTCGCCACCGAGGGCCCGGTCGGCGTCGAGCGCCTCGCCACCGAGTACGGCGGCAAGAAGGGCGGCTCGAACCGCTATCAGGTCGCCCCCGAGCACCGCACGGACGGGAGCCGGAAGATCATCCGGACCATCCTCCAGCAGCTCGAGGACGAGGACTTCGTGGACACCGAGGGCAGCGCGGGCCGCATCGTGACCGGCGACGGCCGGAGCCTGCTCGACGACACCGCGGGCGAGGTCATGGAGGAGCTCGACCGCCCCGAACTCGAACGCTACGCGTAGACGACCTCGGAAGCACGGCGTTTCTTTTCGACCGCGGCGTTCTTTCCGAACCAGGCTCGTTCCAGCCATTCTGTGCTCCATCCACCCCGTCCTGCGCTCCGTAATGGTTTTTGGCCGTGCCCCGTAACGTAACGATAACGCATGAGCGAACAGCCCGACGACGAGCGACTCGAAGAACTCCGCAAGAAGAAGATGCAGGAGATGCAGGAGCAGGGCGGCGACGAGGAGGCCCAACAGCAGGCCCAGCAGCAGGCCGACGCCCAGAAGCAGGCCATGCTCCGCAAGCATCTGACGGACGGCGCGCGCAAGCGGCTCAACTCCGTCCGGATGAGCAAGCCCGACTTCGCCGAGCAGGTCGAGCGCCAGATCCTCGCCATCGCCCAGCGCGGGCAGGTCAACGGGAAGATCGACGAGGAGAAGATGAAGGAGCTCCTCCGGGAACTGAAGCCCGACTCAAAGAGCTTCAACATCCGTCGGCGGTAGGATGGAGCTCGGTCTGCTCTACAGCGGCGGGAAGGACTCGACGCTCGCCGCGCTCCTGCTCGAGGACTTCTACGACGTGACGCTCGTCACGGCCACGTTCGGCGTCACCGACGACCACGACCACGCCCGCGAGACGGCGAGCCGACTCGGATTCGACTTCGAGACGGTCGAACTCGACGAGAGCGTGGCCGAGGAGGCGGTCGAGCGCATGGTCGAGGACGGCTACCCCCGCGACGGCATCCAGCAGGTCCACCTCGCGGCGCTCGAAGCCGTCGCGGAGATGGACTTCGACGCGGTGGCCGACGGCACCCGGCGCGACGACAGGGTTCCCTCGGTGTCGCGCGCGCAAGCCCAGAGTCTCGAAGATCGCCACGGCGTCGAGTACATCGTCCCGTTGGCGGGCTTCGGCCGCGGCGCGGTCGACTCGCTGGTCGAGGAGACTCTCGACGTGACCACCGGTCCGAGCGAGCAGATCCCGAAGGCCGACTACGAGGCCGAACTCCGGGCTCTGCTGGCGAGCGAGCACGGCGAGGACGCCGTGGCAGAGGTGTTCCCCGATCACACGCAGACGTCCGTGAACGGGCTACGCTGAGTCTATGCGTCGCGGTTTGGCTGCACCGCTCTTCTACTTGTTCTCGCCGTTCCGAGTGTCGAATACGGGAACGTCTCGGTGACTGTACAGTACTTCGCTGCTTGCCTATTATAAACTCCTGCGCGCACTTGGGCGCGGCCACGAGAGGCCGCGCCGTGGGAGCGACGCTCCCACGAGCCTGCGCTCGGTGCCCTCGCGCAGACGCCAGCACGCGCCGGGTGGAATGATAACCAGCGCACGCCGAGTGGAAAGAGAATCCAGCGCACGTCAGGGTGGCCAGCAAGACGGACGAGAAGTAAAAGCTTCAAGCGCGCGCTCGCCCAACGACTCCCCATGTACGACCGAATCAAGGGGTTCCGGGACTTCTACCCGCCGGAGATGGGCGCGCGGCGGGAGATGTTCGACACGCTCGAAGACACCGCGCGCCGGTACGGCTTCCGGGAGATCGGCACGCCCGCGCTCGAACGCACCGAGATGTACGTCGACAAGAGCGGCGAGGAGATCGTCGAGGAGCTGTACGCCTTCGAGGATCAGGGCGGCCGCGAGGTCGCCATGACTCCCGAGCTCACCCCGACCGTCGCGCGGATGGTGGTGGCCAAACAGCAGGCGCTGTCCAAGCCAATCAAGTGGTTCTCGACGCGGCCGTTCTGGCGGTACGAGGAGCCCCAGCAGGGTCGCTACCGCGAATTCTACCAGACCAACGTCGACATCTTCGGCTCGACCGACCCCGCGGCCGACGCCGAGGTGCTCGCGTTCGCGGCCGACGCGCTGACCGGGCTCGGCCTCTCGGGCGAGGACTTCGAGTTCCGCGTGAGCCACCGCGACATCCTCGGCGGGCTGCTGGCGGCCTTCGACGCCGACGTGGACACTGGCGCGGCCATCCGCGCGGTGGACAAGAGCGCGAAGGTCGACCGCGAGGAGTACTACGGCCTGCTCTCTGACGCCGGGCTCTCCTACGACCAGGCCGAGGAGTTCGACGACCTGCTCGACACCCCGGAAGACGACCTCGACGACCTCGTCGCGTTCGCCGGAACCGACCGCGTCGAGAACGCGGTCACGAACCTCCAGAACGTGCTCGACGCCACGGCGGACTTCGGCGCGCGCGAGTTCTGCGACCTCTCGCTCCGGACGGCCCGCGGTCTCGACTACTACACCGGCGTCGTGTTCGAGTGCTTCGACTCGACCGGCGAGGTCGGGCGGTCGGTGTTCGGTGGCGGCCGCTACGACGACCTCATCGAGAGCTTCGGCGGCCAGCCCACGCCCGCGGTCGGCGTCGCCCCGGGTGCCGCGACCCTCTCGCTGCTCTGCCAGCGCGCGGGCGTCTGGCCCGAGGAAGCGGCCACGACCGACTACTACGTCCTGCAGGTCGGCGACACCCGCGACGTAGCGGCCGCGATCACCCGCGAGCTCCGTGCCGAGGGTCACGTGGTCGAGACCGACGTGTCGGGCCGGAGCTTCGGCGCGCAGCTGGACTACGCCGACTCCATCAACGCCGAGACGGTGGTCATCGTGGGCGAGCAGGACCTCGCAGACGGGAACGTGACGATCAAGGACATGGCGTCGGGCGACCAGACCGCCGTGCCGCTCGAGGACTTCCCGCCGGAGGACGAACCGCGGCCGACCTACGAGGACTTCGAGTAGTCCGCAAATCCAACTTTTTTGTCGCCGTCCAACGGACTGTCTTCCATGTCCCGGAGTTCGGTGCAGTTCGAGAAGAAGCGTCTCGTCGGCATTCTGTCGGTCCTCACCTTTGGCCTGACGGCGCTGGCGGCGGTGCTGAGTCTAGAGTTCCTCGTCCCGGTAATCTTCGTCTTCGGCTTCTTCCTCGTCGTGCCGCTGGTTGCGCTTCTCGGAGACTCGCTGCCCATCGTCGAAAGCGAGGGGGACGACTCCCGTGTCGAGACGGTGAAATCGTCGGGTGACGATCCGGTCGAGCAACTCCGGGAGCGATACGCACGCGGTGACCTCACCGACGAGGAATTCGAGCGACGGCTCGAACGACTGCTGGAGACAGAGGACACCGACGTCGGCGATTCGAGGGAGCGCGTGTTCGACCGGGAGTGAGAGTCGCCGACGATGCTGAGGGAGTGTTCCCGGGAGCGAGCGGTATCGGTCGGAGCAACTGCTGGCGCGAATGGCGAACAGACGGCACGGGCGAGGCGCACGACCGCGTGGCGGTCGTGCGCCTCGTCGAAGCGAAGCGGTGTGCCGTACTCCCGCGGAGCCGCTTCGCGGCGATTCCTACGTCACGGGGCACTTTCGTCGCGCCCTCCGGTATAAACCTTCACGGGAACGCGAGCATTTGACCCGGCGTTAAGTGACGACGGTGCGTACGAGTCTCCATGCGCGCTTTCCGGGTCGCCTACGACGGCCGTCCCTTCCACGGGTTCCAGCGCCAGCCCGACGTCCCGACCGTCGAGGACCGGATCTTCGAGGCGTTGGCCGAACTCGGAGTCGCCGAAGGCAAACCCGAGGGCTACGCCGCGGCGGGCCGGACCGACGCCGGGGTGTCAGCGGTCGCCCAGACGGTGGCCTTCGAGTCTCCCGACTGGCTGACGCCCGCCGCGCTGAACAGCGAACTCCCGGGGTCGATCCGAGCGTGGGCGAGTGCGGAGGCCTCCGCGGGGTTCCACGCGACCCACGACGCCGCGTTCCGGGAGTACGTCTATCACTGCTACGCGCCCGACGCCGACCTCGCGCGCGCCGAGCGCGCTCTCGACGCGCTCTGCGGGACGAACGACTTCCACAACCTCACGACGGACGACGAGGGGACCGTGCGGGAGTTACGAGGGGAAGTCAATCGTGACGGCGAATATCTCGTCTTCCGACTCCATGCGGGCGGGTTCGTCCGCCAGATGGTCCGCCGGGTGGTGTCGCTGGTCCACGCGGTGGCGGCGGGCGACGCCCCGATGGCGAAGGTCGAGCGCGTCCTGGGTCCCGACACGGTCGAAGGGCCTGCTGGCGTCGCGCCTGCCCCGGCGTATCCTCTCGTCTTGATGGACGTTGGCTACCCCGAACTGACGTTCACGGTGGACGAGGAGGCTGCCGCGAGCGCGCGCGAAGCGTTCGAGGCGCTGCGCGAGGAGCGGGCGACCGGGACGCGGGTGACTCGGGAAGTCCTGCTCGGACTCGACTAGTCGAACTCGGCTCCAGCCGCTCGGCCAGATTCCGGCCGCTTTCATCCCTTCTTCGTAGTTGCCCGACCGGAGGTTCTCGACCACGGTGTCGGACGGCCGGCGCGCGATTTCGTCGGTCGCGACGGATTCGGTCGGAACGGAGAGACTCCAGTTCGGTCGCCGGAACCAACGCCTATAACCGCCGCGCAGACCGACCGAAAACCAACGAGCGTGAGTTTCCGAGAATGACCATCAGATTCGTGACGAGCAACGAGGGGAAGGTCGAGGAGGCCCGCGAGTACCTCGACCAGGCGGTCGAGCAGGTCAACTACGACTACACCGAGATCCAGAGCGACGACCTCGCGGCAATCGCGGTCGCCGGCGCGAAAGAGGCCTTCGAGGCGACCGGTGGCGAGGAACCAGTGGTCGTCGACGACTCGGGGCTGTTCGTCGACGCGCTCGGGGGGTTTCCCGGCCCGTACTCGGCCTACGTCGAGGACACCGTGGGCGTCGAGCGCGTCTGGCGGCTCGCCGAGGCCGAGGACAATCGCCGGGCGCGCTTCCGGGGCGTGGTCGCGTACTACGACGGCGAGCGCGCCGAGACGTTCGCGGGGAGCGTGCCGGGCCGCATCGTAGCCCCGCGGGGCGAGGGTGGGTTCGGCTACGACCCCATCTTCGAGCACGAGGGAACCACGCTGGCCGAGATGAGCACCGAGCGCAAGAACGCTATCTCGCATCGGGGTCGCGCGCTGGCGAAACTCGCCGACTGGCTCGCCGAACGGGCCGAGTAACTGGACTCTGCTCGTGTTGCAATTCATCAACGGTAGCCACGTTACTCGCAGAAAAGACGGACGAGTAGTCAGGGAGCCTGCGGGTCGTACATGCAGTACGGCAGGTCGCCGGGATGACTCAGGTCGGTGAGATACTGCCTGATGGCCTCTGTAGTGGTGTCACCGAGCCAGTAGGTTTCCGGCAGGGTGTAGCTGTGCGTGGTACTACAGTGCCCGGCACCCATGGCGGTCTGCGTGTAGGTGCCGCCACAAGCGTCGACACCGCTCTCGTAGTGGTCGCCAAGGTGGTGGTGGGTGAGCTCTTCGTGGATGCAACAGTGGACGACCTCGTGGACGAACGCACGCTTGTACCCCTCCACGCACCCGGATGTAATGTAGTTGGCGCTTGTCGCGAGGTCGTTGGGTTGCCACGCTCCGCTCGCGCCCTTTCCAGCGGCACCGCCGTGCCAGTCGGTCAGTTTGGTGTCTTGGACGTCAGGGAGGAAGGTCCAGACCTTGCCCTCTGCCTCGGTGTTGGAGTAGTTGTCCATCACCCAGTCTCGGAACGCGTCGTAGATGGGATCTTCCTTGTCCTCGTTGTTCTGGAGGTGTGGTTCTAACTCGTCGTAGGTGATCCACTGCTCGTAGGATGTGTTGGCGGGGTAGCCCCCGCTAAGGTTGACGGTGTTCTCCCACACGTCTTCGAAGGCGTCGTGGCAGTCGGTCACGGTCCCGTAGTCCGTCTCCTCGTAACGGAAGGTCCGAACCTCCGTCGTGGAGGATGCCGCCGCGTTTACCGTGCCCGTCCCGAGTGCTAGGGTCGTGCCGGCGAGGCCAAATCTACGCAGGAACTTTCTTCTGTTCATTTCGTTTCACGGGGCGTCTGCCCAATATAAAACACCACACAACAGCATTTAAATTTTAATTCTAGATAGATATATAAAGTCTGCAATGCACGGATTAACAATTGCATGTCCCGGTACATGTCGGACCATCGAATGCGAGCGCGCAGATAACCGCTCTCGTACGTTACGCCGAATGAGTCTGCGGAGGTCCGAACCCGGGCAATTGGCGTGTCAGTTGCAACGATTCGCCCCGAAAAACGTCACTGATACCGACCGCGACCCTCGATCTCCCGGAGCCGGTCCAGTACCGCCTCGTCGCCCGCCTCGGCGTACGCCTCCTCGAACTCCCGCCGAAGTTCTTCGGCGTCGTCCGCGGTCCCCGCCAGGCTCTGGGCGAGGACGTGCAGGTCCATCGCGTAGTCCTCGTCGTCGGCGGAGTAGTAGCCGAGCCCGAAGTCGATGAGGTAGGTTCGGTCTGCGTCCGCCGACCCACCAGCTCCGCCGACCCGCACATTCCGCGTGGTCGGGTCGCCGTGGACGAACCCCGCGGCGTGTATCGTGGCGAGGTGTCGGGCCACGTCGCGCACGCGGTCGGCGGTCAGGTCCGCGCGGAGGTCGGCCTCGCCCACGCGCTCGAACACCAGCACGCCCTCCTCGGGGTCCACGTCGTAGACCACGGGCGTCGGCACGCCGTGCCTGCGCGCCTCGCTGGTGAGCCGCGCTTCGAGCACCGTCCGGTCGCGCCGGAGGCGCGCGTCCAGTTCCGGATGGCGGTAGCGCTTGGGCAGGCGACGCTTCGTCACGCGCTCGTCGCCGATCTCCACCGTGGCCTCCGCGCCCTCGATCTCGTCGCTCTCGTCTCGCCACCGGTCCACGGACTCCGAGTCGCCTGCTCGCGGCTCCGCCGCTCGCTCGTTCCGAGAGGCTTCGCGTCTCGCGCGCCACGTGACCGGGACTTCGTCCGGCCGGAAGTCCGGGTCGACCGCCGACTCGTCCACGTCGAGCGTATCGCCCGCGCGGACCATCTCCGCACCGAGGATGGCGATCATCCCGGCGTTGTCCCGGAGGAAGCGTGGTTCGGGTGCGAAAAAGTCCGCGCCACGCTGGTCGCACATCGTCGCGAGCATCTCCCGGAGCCGGTCGTTCTGCCCGACGCCGCCGCCGAGAACCAGTTCGTCGCTGCCCGTCAGCGAGAGCGCGCGCTCGGCGACCTCTGTCAGCATGGCGAAAAAGTTCTCTTGCAGGGAGTAGCAGACGTCCTCGACGGGGACGCCCTCGCCGTCGTCGTCGTCTCGGTCGTTTCCGCCTCGGTCGTCGTCACCGCCTCCGCCCCGCGGTCGGCCGTCGTAGGCGTCCTTCGCGGCGCTCATGATGCCCGAGAAGGAGAAGTCCATCCCCTTCACGACGTACGGCAGGTCGACGTACTCGCCGTCTTTTGCGGCCTGCTCGACCTTCGGCCCGCCCGGATGACTCCAGCCGACGTGGCGCGTGAACTTGTCGAGCGCGTTGCCGACGCCGGTGTCCATCGTCTCGCCGAGCACGCGGTACCGGCCGTTGCGGTAACCCAGCACGTGGGCGTTCGCACCCGAGGCGTTCAGGCAGACCGGCGAGTCGAACCCTGACTGCTGGCGGCCGATCTCGAGGTGGGCCACCATGTGGTTGACGCCGACGAGCGGCACGTCGAGCGTCCCCGCGAGCGCCCGCGCGGCCGTTCCCACGGTGCGCAGGCACGGACCGAGTCCCGGCCCACGCGAGAACGCGACCGCGTCGATGGGCCCGTCAGCCGCCGCGAGCGCGGTCTCCACGACTCGCGGAATCGCGTCGCTCATGTGCTCTGCGGCCTCGCGCGGGTTGATACCGCCGCTGTCGGGCTGGTAGGCGTCGGTCTCGATAAAAACGGACTCGGGACCGGATTCGATGTCGTACACCGCGGCGCTCGCGGCCCACGCAGTGCCCTCGATACCGAGGATTTGCATCAGCTATTTCCACTCGGTGTAGCCACACCGACCGCAGTGGAGGCGGTCGCCGTGGTCGGCGAGGAACGCGTCGCCACACCGGGTACATTTTTCCTTGTCGGTGGTGCCGTCGTCGTTGTACAGCTCGTTTCGAGCCATTATTCGGCCTCCTCGGCTTCGGCCTCGCCCTCACCGTCGGCGGTGATCTTGTTGCGCTCGAGCATGTGGTCCTGTTCGACGTCGCGGGCCGCCTCGGAGCTGTCGTACACCTTCGCGTAGCCGACGGTCTTTCGCATGCCGAACTTGGTGTTCATCTCGTGGACCACGACCTGACTGGAGTCCTTGTCGAGCTTCGCCGCGAGGCTGTCCCGAACGGAGAGCCGGGAGGGCGTCGCGTCGTCGTGCACTATCTGGAACCGCACTTCGGACCGGTGGAGCATCGGATTCTGCTCCTCGGAGAGGATTTCGACTTCCATGTGTATCGCTCAGTTACTCACTACTTGGCTACGTAGCCTGTAAAAGGATTACGAACGACCTTTTGCTGCGCTCGGTCGGCGCACGCCTCCCTCGCTGGCAAACGTTCGACCAAAACCACTGCGCTCCTCCCGTCGCTCGCTCGGGCTACGCCCTCGCTCACTTTGGTTGTCGCTTGGGCCGCTCGCTCACGTTCGTTCGCTCGCGGTAGAACTGCTGGCACTCGACCGCAACGGCGACCGCGACTGCACCAGCGACTACGACCGCAACGGCGACCGCGACCGCACCAGCGGCTGCGACCGCAGCAGCAACCGTGGGTTGCGAATCACGACGCGTCAAGCATCTCGAACAGTGCGTCCGGGTCGCCGTCCATCCGACTCAGCAGATCGCGCATCGCCGCTTTCGACTCCTCGGTCACCGCGGTGTGGACCATCCCTTCGTCGGGCTGGCCGTACACCGCGCTGGCGCCGAGCGGCGCGGCCACGACGGCGGGCAGGGTCACGAGGTCCTCCTCGCCGTCGACCACGACGACGGTCGGCTCGGGGGCCGCGAGCGCCTCGCGGAGGGCGCGGGCCATCTCGCGGGTCACAGTCCCCGCGGGGTTCTCGACGTGGACTTCGCGCGCCTCGCCGCCGAGCCGGGCCACGCCTGCCGCGACCTCGTCGGCGACCTCCTCGCGCTTGGTGAGGCCGTCGACGACGGCCACGTCGGGCGCGACGCCGGCGCGTTCGAGGTGGTAGGTCACCACGTCACCGACCGCGATCAGGGGGTCGCCAGCCTCGGCCAGCAACTGCTCGGCGTCGGTGAAAATCGGCCCCATCGGTTCGCGCATCTCGGCGCGCAGTTCCTCGGGAAGTTCGACGAGAATCTCCGTCACGACGTGGTCCTCCGTCCTCGATTGGCTACCGCACCTTCAGCGCGTACTTGCCGGGCTGGTCGACTTCCATCTCCTCGGCGATCTCGCTCTCGTCGGGATGGGTGATGATGACGTACCCGGCCCAGTCTTCGGTCAGACTGGTCGACCCGCAGATGGGACAGGTGTCTTCGTCGGGCTCGACCACGGCGTGGCACTCGCGACAGGCGAGGCGGTCTCCGGCCATCCTTACTCACTCTCTGTGGGCGCTTGCCGCTTCTCGCGCTCCTCTTTCAGCCAGCCGAGCTTGCCCAGCCCGGGCTGCTTGGCGGTGAGCCCGATCTTGCTCTCGCGGGGGTTGCGTTCGTCGATGCTCTTGGTGACGATGCGGGCCCGCACCGCGTCGCCGACGCCGAGGGTCCGGTTGGACTCTCGGGAGGCGAGCATCTGGCCCTCCTCGTCGTAGGCGAGGTACTCGTCGGAGATCTGGGAGACGTGGAGCAGGCCGTCGACCGGCCCGATGCCGACGAACGCCCCGAAGTTGACGACCTCCACGACCTCCCCGTCGACGACTTCCTGCATCTGGGGGTCGAACGTGACCACGTCGAACTCGGCCTCGTAGTACACCCCCGGCCGGTTCGGCAGGACCGCGCCGTCGCCGATGTCGTGTACGTTCACGACGCTGACGACGCTCCCGACGTCTTCGTCCATGCGCCCCTCCAGTTTGTCCTGCAGGAGCTGCTTCACCAGTTCCGGCGTCACCTCCGCGAGGTGTTCCGGAGGTACCTCGACCGTATCCTTGAGTCTGACCCGTTTGTACATTGCTAAGGTTCGCTTATTCCGAGTTTGTTCCGGCCCCTTATATGAATTACCTGTGTGCCCGCGTCGAGCAGGCGTTCCTTGAGGGGGCCGTCGTTCGTGACGACGTAGTCGAACTCGGGCGCGAGTTCGACCAGCGCGTCGTCTGCGTACGATGCCTCGTGTTCGACCGTCCGACATCTGTCGGCCGCCAGATCAGCCCCGACGCTCGCCGCGACCGCCTCCTCGCCGTTTCCGCCTTCCGAGAGTTTGGCGAGTTCGTCGCGGACCGCCTCGGGGACCGCACAGTCGAAATCGCCTAGAAGGCGCTCCAGTTCGTCGAAGATCCGCACGTCGGCTTCGACCGGCGACATGAGTGCGCTGGTGTCCATGGCGACCGTGACCATCCTATCCGCTGAGGGTGCCCACGCCGATGAGCCGCCAGCGCGCGCCGATGCGGCGGTTGATGGCGATCTTCGCGCCCTCGGGCGCGCAGACGGGACGTTTCAGCGTGACCTCGCACTCGCCCTCGCGGGCGCTGGTCACGGAGCCGACGGTCGTCGCGGTGCCGACGGTGAGCATCAGCGGCTCGCCCGTCGAGATCTCGTCGATGTCCTGATCGTCGAGTCCCACGAGCCGTTCGAGCAGGTCTACCTCCATAGTGAACTGCCGCCACGTCGGCGGGAGATCGCCGGGCGTGCCGGCGATCTGTCCGGCGAGCGCGTCGCCCTTCGTCAGACTCGGGTCGAGCCCCGTGCCGACGCCGAGCAGTCCGCCGGGCGTGACCTCGTCGACCGTCTCGCCGCCCGCCTGCAGCGAGCGCACGTCGGTCTGGATGGGCTCCCAGCGGGTCTCGCCGCCTTCCTCGACCTCACGGCCGGGGCGGAGTTCGAGGTCGTCGCCCGCAGTGAGCCGTCCCTCGGCGAGGCTGCCGCCGAGGACGCCGCCGACGAGGCCGTCCCACGTCGTTCCCGGGCGGTTGATGTCGAAGCTCCGCGCGACGTGCATCCGCGGGTCCGCGTCCGGGTCGCGGTCGGGCGTCGGGATCTCCTCCTCGATGGCCTGGATGAGGAGGTCGATGTTGACCTCCTGCTGGGCGGAGATGGGCACGACCGGCGCGTCCTCCGCGACGGTCCCCGAAACGAACTCCTGTATCTCTTCGTAGTTTCGCTCGGCCTGCTCGCGATCCACGAGGTCGATCTTGTTCTGGGCGACGACGATGTTGTCGATGCCGATGATGTCGAGCGCCATCAGATGCTCCTCGGTCTGGGCCTGCGGAACCGGTTCGCTGGCCGAGACGACGAGCACCGCGCCGTCCATGATGGCCGCTCCCGACAGCATCGTCGCCATCAGCGTCTCGTGGCCGGGCGCGTCCACGAACGATACGGTGCGAAGCGGCTGGCTCTCGCTGCCGTCCGGGCACGTCTCCTCGACCGTGTAGCGCTCGGGCGCGTCGCGGTCGGGACAGTCCCGGAACGTCGCGTCGGCGTATCCGAGGCGGATAGAGATACCGCGCTTCATCTCCTCGGAGTGCTGGTCCGTCCACTCGCCACTGAGTGCCTGCACCAGCGTCGTCTTGCCGTGGTCGACGTGACCGACCAGCCCGATGTTCACCTCCGGTTGGGCGTTGTTTCCTGTCAAGGTTACCTCCTGAGAGTAATCCTGTTGGAAGTTTCGCCCCGAACGACTGATAAACCTGCTGTTCTGGGTCGGGGTGACCGTGCGCACTGCTGTCGGGAGTCGTGGATGGGCCGCCAGTCTCGACGGGTCCCGCCACCTCGCTCGCGAGAGCCCTCGAAAATGATTGTCGATCTACAGAAACGCGATCAAGGCAACACTTTAACCGGATGCGGTCGGAATTGACCGTATGAGCGGAACGACAGGGCCGAACACCGCAGGCGACCGCGAGGAGTCCACCATCCAGGACTGCGACGACTGCGTGGCCCCGGCCGAGGCGTTCTCGGTCATCGCCAACGAGACCCGACTGTCGATTCTGGAGGCGCTCTGGCGAGCACCGGAACGCCCCGTGAGCTTCTCTGAACTTCGTCGCGAGGTGGAAATGCGCGACAGCGCGCAGTTCAACTACCACCTCAAGCAGCTGACCGACCAGTTCGTCGTCGGCACCGACGACGGCTACGACTTCCGGCAGGCGGGCAAGAAGGTCGTCCGGGCCATCCTCGCGGGCTCGTTCAACGAACACCCCGAGCTCGGGCCGTTCGAGATCGACGGGAGCTGTGCGAACTGCGGCGCGAGCCTGCAGGCCGCCTACGACGACGACGTACTCGCCATCGACTGCACCGACTGCGGGAAGAACCACGGCTGCTACCCGTTCCCGCCGGGCGGGCTGAACGACCGCACGCGCGAGGAGATCATGGAGGCGTTCAACCAGCGCGTGCGCCACCTCCACTGCCTCGCGGCCGACGGCGTCTGTCCCGAGTGTAACGGCCGGATGAGTACCACCGTCACGCGCGACGCGGAGGACTTCCTCGGGCTCGAAGTCCGGGTCGACCACGAGTGCCAGCAGTGCCGTCACAGCCTCTACTCGGCTGTCGGTCTCTCGCTGCTCGACCAGTCGGACGTGGTGACGTTCCACCGCGACCACGGCGTCGACCTCTGCACGAAGCCCTACTGGGACCTCGCGTGGTGCGTCAGCGACGAGTACACCACCATCGTCTCCGAGGAGCCGTGGGAGATCCGGGTCGAGATACCGCTCGACGACGAGGTGCTGTCGGTCACGCTCGACGGCGACCTCGACGTGCTCGACATGGAGCGGCGCTGTCGGTCGGCCGCGGACGAGGGCGCGCAGGCCGTCTCGGACTGAGGTGGACGCACAAGCCGCCCGGACGGGAGAGGACGCGAAGGTCGTCCCGAACTGGGCAGCGTCGCGGCGGGGGGGGGGCCCGCGCGGCCCGGGCCCGCGCGCCCCCCCCCGCGGGCCGCGGGGGGGGGCGTTGGTCGTCGCCCAGGGGCCGGCGGGGGGGCGGTTCGCCACCGGGCGCGACGCTGCCCAGTCCTGCCGCTCTCCGTTCCGACTGGTGCTCAGTTCCGACCGGCGGCGAGAAGAGCGGTCCGACCGCTGCGGATCAGTCGTCGTCGACGATCACTTCGACCGGGGCGTCCTCGGCCGCGGCGGCCTCGCGCTCGGAGTTGCGCTCCTGCCAGAGCAGCGCGCCCGCGACTGCCAGCACGAGCCACGACCGCCAACTCGCGAGGTTGAGCGTGTACCCCACGCCGAACGGTTTCTCGGTCAGCATCCCCTCGTCGGGCTTCCAGTAGGCCGACAGCATCCGGCCGATGCTCGGCCGGTCGAAGTTGTACGGGACGCCGAATAGCTCGCCGGTGCTGGGTCTGTCTACCATGTGAGATAAGTAGGTCGGAGAGGAATAAAGTGCTTTGGCTTCGGGGTGTCGTGCAGTTGGCATTCTTCGAGCGACGACGTCGGTTGCGTCGATGAGTACGCGGTGTGAGTCCATCACGACCGACGGGAGAATTCGGGTTCGACGGCTGCACGGACGCTCGTGGGATTGCTCGCTCGTGGGACTGCTTGTTAGTTCCAGGGACTGTCGCCGCCGAGGTGGCCGATTCGTTCGGTTGTCGGCACGTCCCCATCACACGTGCTGTCCGGTTTCCCGTGGGTCGGGCCGTCGATAGCGTTTCCGCAGACGACTCGCTGGTCGTCTGCGCCGTACCGTTCGGCGACGTGGCTTGGCCCATCGTCCGGATAGACCACCGGGTATCGAATCGCGAGCCCGCCGTACTCGGTGATCCGGTTGCCGTAGATCGAGTTCGCTCGCCCGTGGTCGCGAAGTTCCTCGGGGTACGGAAGGCCTTTATGCTCCGCGAAGTCGTCCGGATTTGCGAGCCCCCACGCCGCGACCTCGACCCCTTGGCCGTGGCTTCCCTCGATGACGTTCCACCGCAGCGTACACTCCCGGCCGCCGAGATGCATCGACGGTTCGTCCGTGGCATCGTGGCCGTCGAGTACGTAGCGACCTGCACCACCCGCGTCCGTGCAGTATTCGATCAAGACGTCGTGGCATCCCGCCTTCACGTCGACCAGTTCCGCGTGGGGATAGCCCTCACTGTTGTCGATGTGGTGAACGTGGATGTCGTGAGAGCCGTCGACTGGATAGCCTTTATCCGGCGGATTCCCGACGTAGACGACTTCGCCATTGTGGCCGCTCGCGTCTCCCAGGAGGTACTTCACGCCCGCAGGGCCGATGACTTCGAACTCGCCTATCTCGACGTTCTTCGACCAGTGAACCTTGATGAAGTCGGCCCGGCAGTTCCCCACCGCGTGGGGTTTCACGACGACGTCTGTCAGATACTCGCTCTCGTCGACGGTGTCGGTCGGGCCCCGACCTGCCTTGATCTGCTCGTACAACGACTCGTTGACTTGGAGGATCGATTCGCTGTAGGAGTTCGGGTCTTCGGGGGACTCCGGCCGGTGAAGGCCGTCGAAGGTCATCCCGCGAAGGTGGACGTGGCTGTGATTTATCTCGAACGGCCCGTCCGCGTTGAATACCGCGTCCGGCGGTCCGGTGATCGTGATCGGTGCGTCAGGCGTGCCTCCGCTCGTCGTTCGCACCTTGGCGGTGTGTCGTCCCGGTAACGCGTGAACCGTCTCTCCCGGTTCGACCTTCTCCAGCGCCGCTCCGATCGAGCGAAGCGGTTCGGCTTTCGATCCAGAGTCAAAATCCGACCCGTCGGGGCTAACGAACACCGTGTCTGTCTTCTCACGCTCCGTGGTGGCCGGCCCGTCACTCGTCGTGTTCGCTGCCGTCGTGTTCGCCGACGTGGTGGTCGTCGAGGACGGTGTCCTCGTCGTCGATGGTACTGTCTTCGTCGGGGTGACGTCGGACTCCTCGCCGGTAGTACAGCCGGCGAGACTGCCGACCCCGACGAGGCCCAGCTTCAGGACGTGACGACGACGCATACATTGTACTGACAGCACCCTTGGATATAGCTTCGGGTGCGACGCCACTCGTCGGCGATTTATCGCATAACGAGGGCGGTTTCGCGGTCCGGGGAGTCGGACCGCGAACCTGACTGCCCCGCAAAAACGCCGCCCGAGTCCGTCGCCGAGACAAATAGTGAAGTCCGACCCGTACCGGCCGCGATCCTCAGTACGCGTAGCTCGGCAGCGACCCCGGCGTGACGATGCCGGTCTCCTCGTCGTCGCCGTCGAGTTTCTCCAGCGCCTCCGTGAAGTCGTCCTGCCGAACCTCGGTCCGGCCGTCGCGGATGGCGAACATGCCAGCTTCGGTCGTCAGGCTCTCGATGTCAGCGCCGCTCTTGCCCTCGGTCTGTCCCGCGAGCACGTCGAGGTCCACGTCGTCGGCGACGCTCATGTCGCGGGTGTGAACGTCGAGGATCTTGCGCCGCGCCTCGTCGTCGGGCTTGGGGACCTCGATGAGGCGGTCGAAGCGGCCGGGCCGGAGGATGGCGCGGTCGAGCATGTCGAAGCGGTTGGTCGCGGCGATGATGCGGATCTCGCCCCGGTCCTCGAAGCCGTCCATCTCCGAGAGGAGTTGCATCATCGTCCGCTGGACCTCCGCGTCCCCGGAGGTCTTCGAGTCCGTTCGCTTCGAAGCCACCGCGTCGATCTCGTCGATGAAGACGATGGCGGGCTCGCGCTGGCTCGCCAGTTCGAACAGGTCACGGACCAGCTTCGCGCCCTCGCCGATGAACTTCTGGACGAGTTCCGAGCCGGCCATCTTGATGAACGTCGCGTCGGTCTGGTTCGCGACCGCGCGCGCCAGCATCGTCTTCCCGGTGCCGGGCGGGCCGTGGAGGAGCACGCCGCTCGGCGGGTCGATGCCGACCGCCTCGAACTGCTCGGGGTTCTCGAGGGGCTGCTCGACGGTCTCGCGGACCTCCGTCATCTGCGCTTCGAGCCCGCCGATGTCGTCGTAGGTCACCTCGGGCGACTCGTCGACCTCCATCGCCTGCGCGCGAGCGTCCTTCTCGGATTCGAGCTGGGTCTGGACCGTGAAGGAGTCGTTGACCGCGACGCGGTCGCCCGACTCGATCTCCTCGCGGAGCTGGGGCGACACCTCGGTCAGCACCTCCTGGTTGTTGCCGTGCTGTTTGATGATGATGCCGTCGTCGGTGATCTCCTCGGCGGTGGCGACGTACAGCGAGGTTGTCTTGAGCGTCTCGTTTTCGCGTTCGAGTTTGTCGACCTCCTCGCTGAGTTCCTCGCGGCGGTCGCGGGCGGCCCCCAGCCGTCGCTCGAGCGTGGCGTTCACGTCCACGATCTCGGTGTAGTGGTCGCGGAGCGCCGCGAGCCGTTCCCTGTCGCTCATTTCGGGGTCGAGTTCCAGTGTGGGTTGGTCCGGGAGAGTTGGGCTACGCGACATCTGTTAGGCTCTCCTAATGCCCGGTCTTAAAAGTGCCTTTGGGTCGCGGCTCTCTCCTCCAATAAATATCTGAGGTGAGGTTCTGCTGGTGTATCTACGCTACCCTCTGCCCTCTATATTTATTCATCTAATAAAAGATAAATTAAAGAATTTGAATGCGGGGTTGTCGGGTGATGTCCGAGACACAGACATCCGACGAGCTGACCGACGGGACCCGTACCGACATCAAAGCGATGTTCGACGAGGCATTCGAGACTGAGAGCCTCCCCGAGATCAACTGCAGCCTCAGCGCGACGGGCGGTTGCACGGACTCCTGTCTCTGCTGGTGAGCGCAGCCTGACGCGTCGAACCGTGCAGTTCCGTTTTATAATCCGTCCCGACGATTCGACGAAAAATACCGCTCTCCGCGAGCGCGCTCGCCGCTCAGATCAGCGACTCCATCTCGTCGAGGTGGTCGTCGTACGCGTCGAGCGCCCGCTGGATGGGGTCGGGCGAGGACATGTCGACGCCCGCGGTCCGGAGCAGGTCGAGCGGGTAGTCGGTCGACCCGCTCTGGAGGAACTCGAGGTACTGCTCGGCGGCCTCGTCGTCGCCGTCGAGGATGTTCTCGCCCAGCGCCACGGCCGCGCTGATGCCGGTGCTGTACTGGTAGACGTAGTAGCTGTAGTTGAAGAAGTGCGGAATCCGTGCCCACTCACGAGCGATGTGGTCGTCCACGACCGCGGGTTCGTAGAACTCCGCCTTGAGGTCGCCGTAGATCTCGTCGGCGCGCTCGGGCGTGAGCGCCTCGCCGTCCTCGACGACCTGATGGGTCTGATGCTCGAAGTCGGCGAACATGGTCTGGCGGTACAGCGTCGAGCGGAACCGTTCGAGATACTCGTTGAGGACGTGTCGCCGGAACGTGGGGTCCTCAACGGTGTCGAGCAGGTGGTGGGTCAGCAGCGTCTCGTTGACGGTGCTGGCGACCTCCGCGACGAAGATCTCGTAGCTCCCGTAGACGTACGGCTGGTTCTCACTGGTGAGCTGGGAGTGAAGCGAGTGGCCGAGTTCGTGGGCCAGCGTGAACATCGAGGAGATGTCGTCCTGCCAGTTCATGAGGATGAACGGCTGGGTGTCGTACGTGCCGCTGCTGTACGCGCCCGACCGCTTGTTCGCAGTTTCGTACACGTCGACCCACCGGGATTCGAGCCCTTCGGCGACCCGCCGCTGGTAGTCGTCGCCGAGTGCACCCAGCGCTTCCACGACGTGGTCGCGGCCCTCCTCGTACGCCACGTCGGGCGTTTCGGTCTCGGTCATCGGCATGTAGAGGTCCCACATCCGGAGTTCGTCGACGCCGAGACTCTCGCGCTTTAGCTCGGCGTGACGGTGGAGCTTGTCGAGGTTGTCCCGGACCGTGTCGACGAGGTTGTCGTACACCTCGACAGGGACGTTGGGCTCGTTCAGGGCGGCCTCGCGGGCGGTGTCGTAGTCGTGGACCTCCGCGAGGCGAACGTCAGTCGTCACGCCGTTCTTCAGCGCGGTCCCGACGGTGTTGTGGACGGTGCTCAGCTCCTCGAAGAACTCCTCGTAGACGGTCTCGCGGAACTCGCGGTCGGGGTTCTTGAGCAGCGTCGTGAGGTTGTTCTGGGTGATCTCGACCGCGTCGCCGTCGGGCTTCTCGACGGTCGGGAACTCCATGTCGGAGTTCAACAGCATGTTGTAGATCTCGCTCGACGCGCCCGTGACCTCGCCGAGTTCCGCCAGCACGTTCTCCACCTCCGACGAGCGGGTGTGGTCGGCCAGCCGCAGCACGTCGTGGAGGTAGTGGTCGTACGTCTCCAGTCCGTCGGTCGTCTCGATCATGTGGTCGAGTTCGTCGCCGTCGAGCGACTGGATCTCGGGGTCGATGAAGCTCGCCGCGCTGTTGGCCTCGGAGGCCAGCGCCCTCGCGCGGGAGGATAGCGCCTGATACTGCTGGTCGGCGGTGTTCTCGTCCTTGCGCATTCGAGCGTAGGCCGCGACCGTCTCGACCTTCCGGGACAGCTCCTCGCTCAGCTCGAGTACCTCCAGCAGCGTCTCGCCGTCCTCGGTGGCTCGGCCCTCGTAGGCCGACAGCTCGTCGAGTCGCTCCTCGACCTCCTCGTAGGCCTGCTCCCACTCGTCGTCGGTCGCGTAGATGCTTTCGAGGTCCCACTTGTACTCCGCGTCGATCTCCGAACGTTCGGGAACCGAACTCATACCCCACCGTAGGGATACCGGCGCTGTAAGCCTTTGTCATTCGGAACCGGTCTTCCGGAACCTGTTCGAGACCCCCGACCGCTCCCGCAGAATCGGAAATCGCAACCCCTTACCTTCCCGGTCGACTTTCCCCCGACCATGAGCACGATTCGGGTGGCGTGGGGAACCGGGTCCGGCCCCACGGAGATGGCGGCCTACGACGCGGCCCTCGCGGACGCGAACCTCCACGACTACAACCTCGTGACGGTCTCGTCGGTCATCCCGGCCGACGCGCCGGTCGAAGCGGTCGGTACGGCCCCGGACCTGGGCCCCGCGGGCGAGCGCCTGACGGTCGTGCAGGCCCGCGCGACCTGCGCGGGACCGGGCCACGTGTCGGCCGCGCTCGGCTGGACGACCACCGAGGACGGTCCGGGCCTGTTCTACGAGACCGCGGGCGAAACCGATCCCGAGGACGTCGCCGAGCGCGTTCGGGCTGGCCTCGATGCGGGGCGGGACCTCCGCGACTGGACGTTCGTGGACGAGCGCGTCGAGACCGCGAGCGTCGACGCCGAACCGGGGACCTACGCCGCGGCCGTGGTGGTGGCGGCCTACGGCGAGAGCGAGCCGATTTTGTAGGTTTTTCTCGTTCTCGGGTGACCACTCCGTTCTCGTGAGTGTCGATTCTTCCATCCGGCGTGCGCTGGCAGTTCATTGTACTCGGCGCGTGCTGGCGCGACCTCCGTGTCGCGCCAAAACGCGCGAGGTCTGCAGGAGCGAAGTCGTTCGAAAATCGGAGATTTTCGTGATCACGAGAGAGCGAAGCTCTCTCGGACGACGACTGCAGGCTCGTCAGAGCTTGCTCTGACGGTGGACGAGCATCGCAAGCCGCAGGCCGAGAAGCGCAGGAGGCTGGGGAGGCGTGAGGGTGATGCGGTGTTGTGCGGTCGCGGTGCGGTCACGCCTAGGCTCAAGCGATAGCTAGCTTCTTCGACTCTCACATCAGAATATCTCGTGCTGGAGAAGCTAGCTACTGCCGATGCATATGAGAAACCGCACCGCACCACACCGCACCTCGTCCTCCCCAGCCTCCTCTCTCCCTCGCTGCGCTCGGTCGTTCGTCCCTCGCGCGCGTTGCTCGCGGTTCCACCGGAAGAGCTTCGCTCTTCCGAGCCTTGGCTCGCGTCGCTCGCCAAGACACCGCTCGCTCGTCGCGGCGCTCCGCGCCGCGCGTTGCTCGCGCGCGCCGGGTCAGAATTTGAGATACTTGCGGAGGCAGTCTCTCACTCTGATTCTCGCGGAAGCAGTGTCTCACTCCATCGAGTCAGTAAGCCGGATCTCACTCGCGTTCGTCCGTGTTACATCCTTCCAACCTGCCGGAGGCGGGAGCTTTTAAGCCCTCGGGCTACTAAGAGTGCCCAGATGAACGGGAACAACCCCTACGCGGGTGTCGACGGCGTCACGGAAGCTGGTCACCGCGCGAACGCGGACGTGCCCGAGCTCTCCACCGAACAGAAGCAGTCGCTCCGCAACAGCATCACGGCCATCGCGACCCGGACGCGCGAGTTCCTCCCCGACGAGTACGTGGTCGGGTCGAAGGTCGGCGACGCGGGCAACGGCCCGCAGGCGCAGGTGTCGGTCCAGCCGCCGGTCGGCCACCCCGTCAGTGCTGGGTTCCGGCCGGACATAGAAGACTTCGACGGCGACGAACTCGACACTCACGAGGAGGACGAGGTTGCGCGCGGACTCGCCGCGAGCGCGGCGCTACAGGTCAAGCAGGTCATGGGCAACGACCTGACGCCGACTGCTCGATAGGCCGCGAGTCCCGACCCGTCGACGCGCCCTCCCGACCCGGTGACGGCCCCCGCCGCATCGGCGGATTTCCGAACAGCAGGTAGCCGACCACGAGCGCGGAGATCACTGCGCCGAGTGCCGTCCCGGACCCGGGCGTCAGCGCGAGCAGTTCTTCGGTGAGAAGGCCGACCAGCAACGGGACCGGAAGCACGGCGAGCGCGACGTCGTAGAAGGATAGGGTCGCCACGCCGTCAGCAAGGTCCGGTTCGCCAGCCTTCCCACTTGGTAGTCGATGCTTCTCCAGCATGAAACCACCTTCCAGTAATACGGTTGGGTCGTCGCGGACTAAAAATTATTGCTCAGTGGTAGCCGTGGCGAGTGCTGTTCGGGACTGTCTGCCGACGTCTACCGCTCGACGACTGTGCCGCCAGCGCCGACTGCGATGTCGGTTGCGCCCCGGACCACGGCCTTCAGGTTCTCGCCAGCAGGCGTGCTCTCCTGAGCCCACTTGCGGCCGGTCTTGTCGAAGATCTTCCCGCCGCCGCCGACGGTGAGGCCCTCGCTGTCGTCGTCGGTAACCTCGACGTCCCGGAGTCCAGCGTCGCCGAGGCTCTCGGGCGTCCAGTTCGCGCCGTCCCAGTGGAAGACCATCCCGCCACCGCCAGAGACCCAGACGTCGTCGCTGGCGTCGCTGTCGACGCCGTAGAAGTTGACGTTGGCGTCGGCGATGCCGATAGCGTTCCACGTCGTGCCGTCGTCGGTGGCGAACACGCGCTGGTTGGTGTCGACGACGTGGCCCGAGCGAACGCCGTGGAAGTCGACGGCCGAGAGCGCCGACCCGCTGCCGGGCGTGACGTAGTTCCACGTCTGGGACGCGCCGTTCTCGAAGCTGTAGTAGAGCTTGCCCGAGTCGCCCGCGACGTAGACGTTCGCCTCGCCGGCCTCGCCCGTCACGGACACGTCGTTGAAGTTGTTCGTGCTCCCGGTGGGCGCGGAGTGATCGTAGAGCACGCCGGTTTCCACATCGTACTCGCCGACCGCGCCGCTCGATCCGACCATCCAGAGGCGTTTGCCGTCGTCGGTCACGTCCGCGCCGAACAGCGAGTTGCCGTTGCCGGTGACGCCGCCGTCGAACGCCTTCCGCCAGCTCTCGGCGGTGCGTTCGAGGGCGACGCCCCCGCCGCCGACCGCGTACGCGCCGTCCGCGGTGTACTCCACGTCGTAGAGGGTGTTGCCGGTGGGGGTCTCGGCGGTGGTCCAGTCCGTTTCGGCCGCGGTCTCCGTCCCACTCGCTGCAGCGGCTGCGGGGAGGGCGGTCGCGCCGACCGTTGCGAGCGATGCCGTCAGGAACCGTCGTCGCGTCGTACGTTCGGTCATGGCTCCACCCGGCGCTGAGCGGCGGCTATCACTTCAATGGGGGGACTCGTTTGTGACGTTTACTCCGTTTAAATCCGACTGAGAAGGTGTGAACGGCTAAATATCTAAGCCATTAATTGATTATTTTCCTACGTGCTATTACTGACTAATGTGGGATAAATAATGAGAAAAACGAACCGAACTTTCAAGTAAGCGAGTTAGAGGTGCCGAACACGGTCAGATAGCGCGATTCGCCGACTGGAACGAAAAGCCCATTCCACCGGCTGGAACCCCGACGGGCGGCCGCGGTCGGCGCACC
>NZ_KZ859513.1:0-24263 GCF_003382685.1 Halorussus litoreus
CGCGCTGGCGCGCGGCGGCCGCGCCCGGACGACCGATTGGACGGTGATTTATCGACGGTGATTTATCGAGCAGTGGAGGGCTCGACGAGAGTCGTGGCGGGGCGACGCCTCCGATTTCGGGGTGTCGCCCCACCATCGCTCGGTCAGAATTTCGGTCGTCGCTCGCTATCGCTCGGTCGGATTGTTGGGGTCCTCGCGCGCCATCTCCGCGTCCACGTGCGTACGCACCGACTATCAATAAAAATAGTCGAGGGAAAGAGAATTGAAGGTGGGACGAAAACTCCGCGAACACGACTCCACCGACGACCATGGCGACCAACGAGGAAACCGCAGAGAACCCGCGGGACGCGAAGGACCTCCTCGCCGACTTCGCGGCCTCCACCGTCGAGTCCTACCGGCAGATGGAGACGCCGGTGTCACGGTATCTCACGCTGGTCGTCGCGCCCGCGTCCGTCTTCTTCGTCATCACGCTGGTCGTCTACGTCGTCACCGACTTCCCGCTGCTGATCGCCGCGCCGATTCCACTGCTGGGCCTGCTCGCGGTGGGCGTTGCGCTGGTCTACCCCAAGATCCTGCAGGACCAGAAGCGCAAGGAGATCGAGGACCGACTCCACCTGTTTATCACCCACATGACCATCCTCTCGACCGCGAACATCGACCGCGTGGAGGTGTTCCGGACGCTCGGCGAGGAGGAGGAGTACGGCGCGCTGTCCGAGGAGATGCGCCGGATCACCCAGCTGGTCGACACGTGGAACCAGAGCCTCGACGACGCGCTCCGCATCCGGGCCGACAAGTCCCCGAGCAAGCCGTTCGCCGACTTCCTCGACCGGTTGGCGTACACCATCAACGCCGGACAGGAGATCCAGGACTTCCTGCTGAGCGAGCAGGACGTGGTCATCCAGAACTACGTCACCATCTACGAGGGGTCGCTGGAGAACCTCGAAGTGATGAAGGACCTCTACCTCTCGATGGTGCTGTCGATAACCTTCGCGCTGGTGTTCGCGACGGTCCTGCCCATCCTGACCGGGACGAACCCGACGCGGACCGTGAGCGCGGTGGTCGTGCTGTTCGCGTTCATCCAGACCGGGTTCATCGTGCTGATCCGCTCGACCGCGCCGTACGACCCGGTGTGGTACCACCCCGAGGTTCAGATCACCGACGCCGAGTGGCGCATCCGCATCTCGGTCGCGCTGGGACTGTTCCTCACGGTCGTCGCGATGGCCATCTGCCTGCTCGTGCTGGCCGGGCGGACGGGCGTCGACCCCGATTCCATTCCGCTCCCGCTGTACGCCGCGATTCCGACGACGCCGCTGTTGATTCCCGGTTGGGCTGTCCGCCGGGAGGAAGAGCGGATCAAGGAGCGCGACGAGGAGTTCACCAGCTTCATCCGGGCGCTCGGCGCGACCGAGAGCGCCAAGCAGAGCACCACCACGAAGGTGCTCGAGAGCCTGCGAGGCAAGGACTTCGGCGCGCTGACCGACACCGTCGACGACCTCTACAAGCGGCTCAACATGCGAATCGAGGCGAGCGCGGCGTGGCGACACTTCACCGCCGACTCCCGATCCTACCTCATCCAGAAGTTCTCGGAGATGTACCTCCTCGGCCGCCAGATGGGCGGGGACCCGAAGAAACTCGGCGAGCTCATCTCCGGCAACATGAACGAGGTGCTCCAGCTCCGGGAGCGCCGCGCCCAGTCGACCGTGACCCTCATCGGCGTCCTCTACGGCATCACGGCCGCCTCTACGTTCGCGTTCTTCATCGGGCTCGAGATCGTCGAGGTGCTGTCCAGCCTCTCGGTCGGGCTGAACACCGACCAGTTCGACTTCACCACTATCATCCACACGCAGGTGTACGACATCGAGACCATCGAGTACCTCCTGCTGGTCATCGTCCTGCTCAACGCGGTGCTGTCGTCGCTGATGATCCGCATCGCCGACGGCGGGCACAAGGTCAACTCCTACATGCACTTCGTGCTCCTGACGTGGATGTCGTGCCTCGTCGCAGTGTTCACCCAGATCGTCGTGGGCTCGTTCCTCAACGTGTGAGGAGTGCTCCCCGTCGAGGCTCGCTGGGTCGGCTCGGGGGCTCGATTCGTTTGGGATCGAGGAGCGTTCGCGTAGAATTCGAAAGATTCCTGACTGTTGGGTGATGGGTCTTCGGTCACGAACGTTCAGAAAAAATATTTACCCCTACCGAGAACTGTGGGTACGAACGCGCTGAACGCCCACGCACCGGTCACACCATGTCCGAAAAGGTCATCGCCGACTTCGTCGCTCGCTTCACCCTCGACTCGTTCGACTCGCCCGAGCCGGTCAAAGGCCGGATCGTCCTGAGTCGGCGGCGACTCGTGCTGGCGACCGGCGACGCGAAGTCGCAGGTTGCGCTCTCCGACATCTTCGACGTGAACGTGGGCTACGTCCCCGGCGACCTCGAGAGCTTCTTCCAGGACACCGTCACCATCGCCCACCGGACCGAAGGCGAGAGCCGCGTCGCGGTGATCGAGGCCGGCTCCGAGGAGGTCTCGCGGTTCAAGACCGTGCTGTTCAAGGCCACGCTCAACGGGACACGGACGCACATCAAACACCCAGCGCGCGTCGGCGGCCGCGTGACCGACGCGTCGTTCCGCCGGGCCAAACTCGCCATCGAACCCGGGACGGTGAAGTTCGCCGCCGAGGAACCGCTGACCGTCGAACTGGCGAACGTGACCTACTTCCGGAAGGAGAGCCGGGACGGCGGGCCGGTCATCGTGCTCCGCCACGCCGAGGAGGGGCAGCCGGTCACCTCGGAGTTCGCGCTCGAGTCCGAGCGCAAACTGAACCTCCTCGGGCGTTACCTCCGACTGGAGTACTCCGAACTCGCCGAGAAGGTCGAGGAACTGACCATCTCCGAAGAGGAGATGGAGGCGCTGGTGGCCGTCTACTCCGGGGCTCGCACCGGCGACCTCGCCGGCACGCTCGGGTTGGATTCGAGCCGGGTCACGATGCTGCTCAACGACCTGCGCGAGAAAGGGCTCGTCGACGAGGGCGAGAAGGGGCTGTCGCTGACCGCGCAGGGCCGTCTCCTCGTCAGCGATCGCATCGAATCGGTGAACACATGACCACCGAATCGCGTGAGGTACGAGGAATTTTTATTCCGCGAAATGCGTTTCCGTAATACTCCTGTAGATTTTTATGGCTGTTCTTGGTAAAAAATACTACACCATGGGGAACGCAATCCGCGTCCTGCTGGTGGACGACGACGACGCGGTCGCCGACCTGACCGCTACGTATCTACGCCGCGCGAGTGACCACCTCGAATCGGTGGTCGAGACCTCTCCGGCCGACGCGCTCGACCGGGTGACCGACGAGCCGGGCGTCGACTGCGTGGTAAGCGACTACGAGATGCCAGAGATGAACGGGCTAGAGTTCCTCTCGGCCGTTCGGGAAGTCGACTCTGACGTCCCCTTCGTACTGTTCACCGGGAGGGGCAGCGAGGAGATCGCCAGCGAGGCCATCTCCGCGGGCGTGACCGACTACCTCCAGAAGGAGACCGGCACCCAGCAGTACGAGGTGCTGGCCAACCGCGTCGAGAACGCAGTGTCCCAGTATCGCGCCGAGCAGGAGGCCGAGCAGGCCGACGAGCAGATCCGGCGCATCTTCGAGCGCATCACCGACGCGTTCTTCGCGCTTGACGACCAGTGGCAGTTCCGCTACGTCAACGAGCGCGCCGGCGACTTCTTCGACCAGGACCCCGACAACCTCCTCGGAGAGGACATCCGCGAAGCGTTCTCGGTCGAGATGAGCGACCAGTTCTACGAGGCCTACGAGACGGCCTTCGAGACCCAGGAGCCCGTCACCGTCGAAGCCGAGTCGGTACTTCGGCCCGGCAGTTGGTTGGAGATGCGCGTCTACCCGGCCGAGGACGGCCTGTCGGTGTACTTCCGGAACATCACCGAGCGCAAGCACACCCAGCGAGAGCTCCGGGACACCAAGCGGAAGATCGAGTCGCTCCACGACGTGGCCGCCAACGCGGTCGCGTGCGAGTCCGAGCAGGACATCTTCGACCTGGCCATCGAGTCTGCCGAGGAGATTCTCGCGTTCGACCTCTGCACCGTGGACGCAGCCGAGGACGACGTGCTGGTGACCAAGGCGGTCTCAAACGTCGTCGCCACGGACGGTTACTACGAGGAGACGCCCATCGACGCCGACGACAAACTCGCGGCCACGACCTTCCGCGAGGGCGAATCCTCGGTCATCGACGACCTCCACGCGTCGAACGCCGACCCGGCCGAGACCGCCTACCGGGCGGCGCTGACGGTCCCCATCGGCGACTACGGCATCTTCCAGGCGGTGTCGAAGGAGTCGGACGCGTTCGACGACGACGACCGCGAACTGGCCGAACTGCTGGCGGCCCACATCGCCGAGGCGCTCGCGCGGGTCCGGACCGAGACGGAACTGCGGGCAGAGCGCGACCGGTTCGCCTCGCTGTTCGAGAACGTCCCGAACGCGGTCGTTCGCTACGAGATCGACGGCCGCGACGCCGTCACGAACTCGGTGAACCCGGCGTTCGAGCAGGTGTTCGGCTGGTCGGCCGACGAGATCGTCGGCGACCCGGTGGACGACTACATCCTGCCCGACGACCGGCAGACGGAGGGCGAGGGCCTCAACGACCGGGTCGCGCGCGGCCGCCGCATCGAGGGTGCGGAGGTCCACCGCGAAACCCGCGACGACAGCCGGGACTTCCTGCTCCACACTGCGCCGGCGGGCAACGGCGGCACCGAGGCGTTCGCCATCTACGTCGACATCACCGCCCAGAAGGAACACGAGCGCAAGCTCGCGCGCCAGAACGAGCGACTCGAGGAGTTCGCCAGCGTGGTCTCCCACGACCTGCGCAATCCCCTGAACGTCGCGCTCGGCCGGTTCGAACTGCTCGCCGACGAGTACGACAGCGAGCACCTCGGACCAGTCGGCCGGTCGCTCGACCGAATGGACGCGCTGGTCGAGGACTTGCTCGCGCTGGCCAAACAGGGACAAGTCGTGGACGAGACCGAGCCGGTGTCGCTGTCCGCGGCCGCCGAGACCGCGTGGCAGACTGCGGACACGAGGGAAGCGTCCCTCCAGTTCGCGGCCGACGACCTCGTGGTCGAGGCCGACGAACCGCGGTTCCGCGAACTGCTGGAGAACCTGTTCCGAAACGCCGTCGAACACAGCTCGACGAGCCCTCGCTCGGACGCTCGCGAGGACTCCGTGGACCACGGCGACGACGCGGTGCGCGTCGAGATCGGCCCACTGGCCTACGGCGAGGGGTTCTACGTCGCGGACGACGGCCCGGGCATCCCGCCGGACCAGCGCGAAGACGTGTTCGAGCACGGCCACACCACCGCCGAGGACGGCACGGGCCTCGGCCTCGCCATCGTGTCCTCCATCGCCGACGCCCACGGCTGGGCGGTCGACGTGGCCGACAGCGACGATGGCGGCGCGCGCTTCGAGTTCTCCCGCGTGACGGTTCGCGAGGAGAACTGACCGGAGCCTTCAGGCAGGCGCTCTCTTCGGGTCCGCAAGACCGGTATAAAGAAGTCGATTCGAGTCGTTGTCGGAGGCGTGGAAGGGTAGCTCAGTGGTAGAGTACCACCGGTTTCCCGGTGGCGGCCTTACAGGCTTCGCGTGGTTCGACTCCCGCCCCTTCCGTTTTGCGACGAACTACTCGGCGAGCGCCTCGTGCGCTCGCCACCTCGTGAGTCGCAAACGGATACGGAAGCGAGTCGAGCAAGTCAGTCGCAGCCCCGGAAGGACAACGACCGGCGGGAGTGGGCATCCCGGAACGTCTTGCCGAGTTCGACTCCCGCCCCTTCCGTTTTGAGCAGGAGAGGAAAACCAGTCCGACCGAGAGTCAGCGCGGGCCGATGGGCTCGCGGGGCCGCGGCTCGTGGTCCTTCACCGCCGAGGCGATGGAACCCATCGTCTCGATGTCCAGCCCCGACTCGTCGCGGGCCCGCGCGGCGTACTCCACGACCGCCCGCATCCGGTCGAAGTCGCGCTCCTCGGTCAGGTTGTTGGGGTGGAGCCACGCGTGGAACACCCCGCCCTCGGTCGCGGCCCGGTCGATGCCGCGCTTTGCCATCCTGACCACGGGGTCGTCGGTCACGCGCTCGGCCGCGGTGCGCGCGCGACCCTCGAAGCCGAACAGGTAGAGCGACGCGGGGATGTTGACGAGGCCGTACTCGTCCTCCTCGGGGTGGACCAGCGTCGGCGAGATGGCTCCCGTGGACCAGCCCACGAGCTTGGCCACCGAGCCGAGCGGGCCGCGGTCGTACCAGCGCCGGGGTTTGACCCCGCGGTAGCATTTGACGCCGTAGGCCGCCAGCACGTCGCGGTGGCCGACGTAGTTGCGCGGGAACACCACCGAGTCGACCGAGCGGCCCCCTCGCTCGGCGACCTCCACCGCCTCGCGCATCTCCGCGCTGGCGACCTCCCGCGTGGTGTGGCCGAACTCGACGTGCGAGAACGTGTGGCTCCCGATCTCGTGGTCCGCGCTGGCGTCCTCGATGGCCTCGACCAGATCGGGGGCGTACCACGCCTCGTCGCGGCTCGCGCTCGTTCCGGGATCGCGGTCGAACCAACCGTCGGGCGTCGGGTGGTCTGCGTGCTCACCGTCGCAGGAGTCGAGCAGGAGGTGGCCCACGACCGCCCACGTCGCGGGCACGCCGAACTCGTCGAACAGGTCGAGCAGGTCCAGCCACGACTCGCGGGCAGCGGCGATTCGGTCTTCGGGCAGGCTGTCCGCGTCGTGGAATCCCCACGCGAGTTCGGCGTCCAACGAGAGTACGACTGACCCCATCGTGTCTGTCCCTTGCGGCGGTTGTGGAGTAAATCGGGCCGACCGTTCAGATGCGTTCTGCACGGTAAGCTCGTGTTTCTACTCGACGGTGACGCTCTTGGCGAGGTTTCGCGGCTTGTCGATGGGCCGGTCGAGCAGGTCGGCCGCGTGGTACGATAGCAGCTGGAGCTGGACGTTCGCCAGCACGCCCGCCACGTCCGGATGCGTGTCCGGGATCGTGAGCACCTCGTCGGCGTACTGGGCGACCTCGTCGTTCTCTCGGCCGGCGACCGCGACCACCGGCGCACCCCGTGCCTCGGCCTCCTTGACGTTCCCGAGCGTCTTCTCGTCGTTCCGCCCGGTGAACACGGCGAAGACGGGCGTCCGGTCGGTGACCAGCGCCAGCGGCCCGTGCTTGAGTTCGCCCGCCGCGAACCCCTCGGCGTGCTCGTAGGAGATCTCCTTGAACTTGAGCGCGCCCTCCAGCGCGACCGGGCGGACGGTTCCCCGGCCGATGAAGAAGTAGGCGTCGCTGTCGCGGTACCGCTCGGCGACCCGGCGCGCGCTCGTGTAGTCGAGTATCTGCTGGACGTGGCCCGGCAGGTCCGAGAGGGCGGCGAGTCGCTCGCGGGCGTCGTCGGTCCGCGAGCCCGTCACGTCTCGGACCATGCGCTCGGCCAGCAGCGCGAGCGAGACGACCTGCGAGGAGAACGTCTTGGTCGCGGCGACGCCGATCTCCGGCCCGGCCCGGATGAACAGCGCGTCGTCGCACTCCCTGGCCGCGGTCGACCCCACGACGTTCGTGACCGCGAGCGTTCGCGCACCCGAAGCGTTCGCCTTCCGGAGCGCCGAGAGCGTGTCGGCGGTCTCCCCGCTCTGGGTCACCCCGACGACGAGCGTGTCGTCGTCGACCGGAGGCTGGGCGGTCGCGTACTCGCTCGCGAGGAACGCCTCCGCCGGAACGCCACCCGCCGAGAGGTACTGCGCGCCGACGAGTCCGGCGTGGTAGGAGGTGCCGCACGCCACGAACTGGACCCGTTCCACGTCCGCGAACGAATCCTCGGGGAAGTCCTCCAGTTGAATGCCGCCCGTGGTCGGGTCCGCGCGCCCCCGCAACGTCTGGCGGAGCGCCGCGGGCTGCTCGTGGATCTCCTTGAGCATGTAGTGGTCGTAGCCCCCCTTCCCGGCGTCTTCGGGGTCCCACTCGACCGTCTGGACCGACCGCTCAACCGTCTCGCCGGTCCCGGTCGAGATACGGTGGCCGTCCGGCTCGACCACGACCACGTCGCCGTCGTCCAGATACACCACGTCCTCGGTGAAGTCGAGGAACGCGGGCACGTCGCTCGCGAGGAAGTACTCGCCGTCGTCGACGCCCAGCACGAGCGGGGAGCCGCTCCGGGTAGCGTACACCGCGTGGTCGCGGTCGGTTATCATCGCCACGGCGTAGCTCCCCGACAGCTTCTCGATGGTCGCGCGGAAGGCGGTCTCGGGGTCCGCGCCGTCGGCCAGTTCCTCCTCGACGAGGTGCGGGATGACCTCGGTGTCGGTGTCGCTCTCGAACTCGTGTCCGCGGGCCTGCAACTCCGCCTTCAGCTCGTCGTAGTTCTCGATGATGCCGTTGTGGACCACCGCGACATCGCCGGTACAGTCGGTGTGCGGGTGGGCATTCGCGTCGGTCGGCGGGCCGTGGGTGCTCCAGCGCGTGTGCCCGATACCGAGTCCACCGTCCGGAACCTCGTCGGCGAGGGCCTCTTTGAGCCGGGAGATCTCGCCCTGCCGCTTGAACACTTCGGGGCCGCCGCCGTTCTTGATGGCGAGTCCCGCCGAGTCGTAGCCGCGGTACTCGAGGTTCTCGAGCCCGGTGAGCAGTTCGTCCACGGCGCTGTCGTCGTCGCCGCCGATGCGCGCGATGATGCCACACATCAGTGACACACCTCCGTCGCGTCGGCAGCGTTCGTTCCGTAGTTAATCATGGTAAACCCTCGTCACTCGGTACGCGCGAGCAGAGCGGTCGATGGCGGTGTAATCTCCGCCTAGCCGACGGGCCACGGTCGTCCATGGCGCGTTGTATCGACCGCTCCACCCGACGCACGGGTAGCGGGTGATGTGCGTGGAATCGCGTGGAACGCCCTTTGTTATACGCTCACTGCTCCGGTAGTTACGACGAGTATGCGCGGGAAAGCGCGACCTATTCCGCGTCCGCCGACAGTTCCGGCCGCTCGTAACGTCGGTTTCCGGACGCTCGGGGTCCGCGTGTTTCCGACACCGGCACTCCGTTCCGCTTCGGTACTGCACACTTACTCGGCCGCAATCGGGTGGTAACAAAGGTCGCGCCCCGAGTCGTCGCCACCATGACAGCAGAGCGGACGCAGGCGGTCGTTCTGGCGGCCGGCGAAGGGACGCGGATGCGGCCGTTGTCGGGGTCGGTGCCCAAGCCGATGCTGCCGGTGGCCGACCGGCCGCTGGCGGCCCACACGGCCGACGCGGCCGTCCACGCGGGCGCGGACGAACTCATCCTGGTCGTGGGCTACGAAGCCGACGCGGTCCGCGAGTACTTCGGCACCGAGTACGCCGGGATTCCAGTGCGCTACGCGGTCCAGGAGAAACAGGCCGGGACCGCGGACGCGGTGCGGGCGGCCCGCGCCCACCTTGACGGCCAGTTCGCCGTGCTCAACGGCGATAACCTCTACGACCCCGCCAGCGTCGCAGCCCTCTTCGAGAACGGCCCGTCGGTCGGCGCGTACCGCGTGGACGACCCCTCGAACTACGGCGTCCTCACCACGGACAGTGACGGCGAGGATGGCGACGGCGGGGACGGAGACGCTGGCGAGGATAGGACAATCACCGACATCGAGGAGAAACCCTCCGACCCCGACACGAATCTGGCGAACGCGGGAGCCTACGTCTTTCCCGAGGAGGCCCGCGAGTGGCTGGACGTGCCGGCGAGCGAACGCGGCGAGCACGAGATCACCGACGTGCTCGCCCGCGTCGTCGCCGAGTACGACGTAGCTTACGCCGAGTTGGACCGCTGGCTGGACGTGGGGCGGCCGTGGGAACTCCTGGAAGCCAACGAGTGGAAACTCGGCGAACTCGACCGTTCGATTCGCGGCGAGGTCCACGACGATGCGGACCTCCGCGGTGACGTGGTCATCGAGGAAGGCGCGAGTATCGATGCCGGGGTCGTTATCGAGGGGCCCGCGCTCGTCCGGGCGGGCGCCAGCGTCGGCCCCAACGCCTACCTCCGCGGGCCCATCCTCCTCGGCGAAGAGTCGAAGGTCGGCCACAGCGTCGAGGTCAAGAACAGCATCCTGATGGCGGGTGCGACCGCGGGCCACCTGAGCTACGTGGGCGACAGCGTGCTCGGGCGGGACGTGAACTTCGGCGCGGGCACGAACGTCGCGAACCTCCGCCACGACGAGGCGGCGGTGAAGCTCACGGTGAAGGGCGAGCGCGTCTCGACCGGCCGGCGCAAGTTCGGCGTGGTCGTCGGCGACGGCGCGAAGACCGCGATCAACACCAGCCTGAACCCCGGCGTGAAACTCTCCGCGGGCGCGACCACCACGCCCGGCGAGGTCGTCACGCGGGATCGATAAGGACAATCAGAAACGGAGGAGGTGGGAAAGAAGGGACGTCCGAGCGCGACGACTACTCGTTGATCTCGTCGGGCTTGACCCAGACGACGAACTCGTCGTCGCGCCGGACGACGCCTCGGACCGACCCGCTCTCGACGCTCTCGTCGACGGCCTCCCCGTCGATGCCGACGACCTCCTCGACAGCGTCGATGAGCCAGCCGACGTTCGCGTCGTCGGCGTCGCTCTCGAGGACGACGACCCGGTCGCCGGTCTCGGTCTCGTCGAGGTCCAGTACTCGCTTTGGGTTGACGATGGTCGTGGTCGTGCCCCGGAGGTCCATCACCCCCTCGACGTGTGGTTCGGCGTTCGGAAGCGGCGTCAACTCCTCCTTGTCGACGATCTCGCTCACGTGCGTGATGTCCACGCAGTACAGCCGGTCTTCGAGCCGGAATTCGAGAACCTGTCGGTCTGAGAGGGTCTCGGGCATGGTCGATGCGTCCCACCGTCGTCACTTTACTGTTCCGACGCCGACCATCCGCGCCGGTGTGGCATCGACTACCGAACAGTTTCGGTTCCGGACCGGTCCTTTTTGTGACGGCTCGGCTACGGTATCTTTTTAACTCCAGTTTTCAAACGCGATAACTGATGGAGGCCGTCGAACTGCTCCGAGTGCTCGGCAACAAGTACAACGCCGAGATACTCCGCGCCACGGGCGAGCCGAAGTCGGCCCAGGAGCTGAGCGACGAGCTCGAGATCCCGATAGCGACCAGCTACCGCCGGATCGAGGAGTTAGCGGATGCCGGCCTGCTCGAACTCTCCGGGCGCGAGTTCTCCGACGAGGGGCGCCGCACCAAGGTCTACCGCCGGAACGTCGACGCGCTCGACGTCTCGTTCGACGACGGCGCTATCGACGTGGCCGTCGACGAGCGCCCCGAGGAGGAGAACTCACTGGCGGACGTGTGGCGCGACCTCAAGGCGGAGTGAGTCGGATGCGCTGGCTCGTCGGAGCGGAGGGACGCGGCCCCTCAGGACGAAACCCATGCAAACGATAGAACTGCTGTACGTCGGGGTCAGCCTCACGCTCACAACCGCGGGACTGGCGATGGTCGCGTTCGCGGCCCGGGCGTACCAACGAACGTCCCGGCGCGCGATGTTCCACCTCTCGGTCGGTTTCACGCTCATCGTCGCCGCGGCTATCGCCACGACGGTCAGCGCCTTCATGACCGAGTTCGAGGGGACCCGGACGCTGCTGTCGGTCAACTACCTCATCACGACCGTCGGCTACCTGTTCGTCATCTTTAGCCTCACCGGCGACTGATAGGTTCGTCGCGAGAGACTGCCATCCACGAACAGGTCGCTCCGAAATCCGCCAACTCGTTCGCCATCGGTTACGACCGCTTGAGCCCGATATCACGTCTGATAATCGCGGCCGTACATTTATTACGTGTCTTCGTTTCGTTCCGGATAGAGTCCGAAGCCAACGGTGAGTTGGCGTCCGGACAGGACGTGAGAACATGAAGGAGAAAATTCAAGAACGGTTAACTGACAGAGGTCAGGTGGGTATCGGTACGCTGATCGTGTTCATCGCGATGGTGCTGGTCGCGGCGATCGCGGCGGGCGTGCTGATCAACACGGCTGGCTTCTTGCAGACCAAATCTGAACAGACCGGTCAGGAGAGCAGTGCACAGGTGTCGAATCGCGTGCAGGTGGTGAGTGCGTTCGCGAACGTGGCGAACGAGCGGGCCGACTACGTGAATCTGACGGTGATGCGCGGGTCGGGGTCGGACGACATCAACTTGTCGGCAGCCACGATCGAGTGGATAGGCCCGAACGACGCGAAGACTCTTACCCAAGCTGACGCCGAGAACGCCATCGTCAGTCCCAACGGTGCGGACTCTGGAGACGCGGGTGCGTCCAACTTCGCGAACTTCACCGTGTCCGACATCAAGGACCCCGACGACTCGGTCCCGGTTCTGAACAGTCAGGACGACCGGTTCAAGGTTGTGATGAACACCACCGCCATCAGTGGCGAAACCCTCGGTGAGGGCGAAGAGGTCAAACTCAAACTCACCACCCAGTACGGCGCGGTCACCCAGTACCGCGCGAACGTCCCCCAGTCGCTCTCCCAGGAGACCGCCGTGACGGTCTGACCGGGTAGCACAGCCAACCGACTTTCCTCTCATCCCAACTCGGTAGCATCGCGCTTCTCGGCTCGGGACTCCACCGCTCTCCCGCTCGGTAACAGTAGCTTCCACGCTCGGTACCACCACGTTTTTTCTCGGCCCGAGTCGTTCGGACAGTCGTGACGTCGCTGTTCGAACTGGAGAAGACCGAGGACGTGACCCAGCTTACCTCGCTGTTGCGCGACAGCAGCAGCGACGCGGTTCGGCGTCGCGCCGCGGAGATACTCGGTGAGGTCGACGCCGACGGTGAGCCGGTGGTCGATCCGCTGGTGAGTGCCGCCCAACAGGACGACAGCGACGACGTTCGGGCCGCCGCCATCGACGCGCTGGACCAGCGCCACGCCGTCGAAGAACTGGTCGCGGCGCTGACCGGTGAGGAGGTCCCGACCGACGGGGCCGAGTGGGCGCGAGCCGAAGCCCTCGTCGAGAGCCTCTCGGCGGAGCGGCCCGAACTCAGGATGGCGTCGGCCAACGCGCTCGGACGCATCGGGAACAAAGCAGCGACGAAAGCGCTGGTGGGGCAGCTCGGCGACCCCGATCAGCGAGTTCGAGCGCGGGTGGCTCGCGCGCTCGGCCGCGTGGGCGACCCCCGGGCCGTCTCGGCGCTGCGCGAACAGCTCGACGACGCGAGCGTAGAGGTCCGCCGGGAAGCCGCCGACTCGCTCGGACGGATCGGCGGCGAGGAGGCGTTGACGGCGCTGCTCGGGCTACTCGACGACGACAGCGGGACCGTCCGTCGAATCGCGGCGAACTCGCTGGGCAACTTCGGGAGCGCGAAACCGCTCGACCCGCTGATCGCGCTACTCGACGACGACGACGAGGCGGTGCGGCGCGCGGCCGTGTTCTCGCTCATCGAGATCCTCTCGAACGCGCCGGGCCAGCAGAGCCACCAGCTCCGCGAGACGATGGTCGAGAAGCTGAGCGCCACCGACCACCGGAGCGTGGTCGATTCACTGGTCGACATCCTCGAACAGGGGACCCAGTCCCACCAGCGCCGGAACGCGGCGTGGCTGCTCGGTCGGGTGACCGGCGAGAGCGACCGCGAGCGCGCAATCGAGGCGTTGGCGTCGCTGCTGGACGACGACGACGGGATGACCGCGCAGTTCGCCGCGACCAGCGTCGCCAACGTCGGCGGCGAGGCGGCCGAGGACGCACTGCTCGACGTGCTCGACGATCCGGAGGCAAGCTCCGACGCCCGAGCGAAGGCGGCATTCACGCTGGGGAAGGTCGGCGGCGAGCGAGCCCGCGACCGACTCGATAGCCTCATCGACCGGACCGACGACGAGGACGTTCGGAAGCGGGCGTTCTCGGCGCTGTCGAAGCTCGGCGGCCGGCGATGACCGGCGATTATCGCCGGTCATCGCCTGTAATCGCCGGTAACTGGCGGTCGTCGCCAGTAATCGCCAGTAGCCGGCAACGTTATCGCACGTGAGATTTGCGTAAAACTTTATATTCGGTTGGTGTCTCGTTTCGATAAAGATGGTCAGGGATACGCTCGTGAGGATTCTCGGGTGGTTACGAGCCAACGGAGATCAGGGTGAGCGCAGGCGGAACGTCACTTTCGACGGGGGAGCCGCGACCGAGGACGTCTCGGTTCAGGCCGACCGTCCCATCTCGCGCTCGCAGCTCGAATCGGCGTATCGGGACACCGACGCGGACGACGACCTCACACGGGCGCAGGCGGCACACCTGCGCGGGCTCCTCGAGGACGGAGAGAGTACGCCCGACGAGGTCGCGAATCTGGCCGAGCGCCACGCCGAGGCCGGGGTGTCGCCGAGTTCGTTCGCCGCCACCTACGAGGTCGGCGTCGAGCGACTCGTCGCCGAGACGTTCGAGCGGCTCGAACACCGACTCGGAGCCGGCAACGACGCCGTGGTCGAGGAGCTCGGGCGCGCCGAGGACGAACTCCAGTCGGCGCTGTCGGCGACCCTCGCCGACGTGGAGACCGGACTCGACGCCTACGGTCCAGTCGCGGGCGACCCGGACGACGAGGAGGAGCTCAACGTCGACGACGACGATCTGCTCGACGGCATCGGCGTCCCGGTGTTCATGCGCGACGCCCAGCGCGAGGAGGTCGCGGCGTGGAACAGCGCCCTCGCGGAGCTGACCGGCGTCGAGGCCGACGAACTGCTCGGGACCGACGGTGCCGCGAAAGCTATCTACTCCGACGGGAGCTGCGAGCACACGCTCGCCGAGAAGGTAGGCGAAGCGCCGGAGTCGGCCGACGAGGCGTTCGACGTCGAACGGGGCGACGCCGACGGTACGCTGTACACCGACTCGGCGACGATTCCAGGACCCGACGGCGGCCAGCGCAGGGTCGAACTCTCGGCCATGCCGCTGTACGACGACGGAGAACTCATCGCGGTGATCGAGGCCGTTCGGGACCGGACGGAAGACCTGCGCAGACAGGAAGGCGTCACTTCACTGGTCGAGGAGCTCATCGGCACCCTGTCCGCCATGGGGGCCGGCGACCTCTCCGCCCGGGTCTCCTTCGAGGACGAACACGACGTGGTCGACGACTCGCTGATCGGCGTCGTCGATCAGGTCAACGACATGGCCAACCGCTTCGAGACGCTGACCGAGCGGGTTGGGGATAAGGCCGAGGACCTCGAAACGTCGGTCGAGCAGGCCTCCGAGTCCGCGCGAGTCATCGACGAGCGCGTCGACGAGCAGACCGAACAGCTCTCCGAGGTGGCGACCCAGATGGAGAACTTCAGCGCGAGCATGCAGGAGGTCGCCGCGAGTTCCGATCAGGTGGCGTCGGCCGCCGAGCAGGCCAAGGCCTCGGCCGACAGCGGGCTCGAATCCAGCGAAGGGGCCCGAGAGGCGACCGACGAGGTCATCGCGATGAGCGAGGATCTGGTCGACACCGTCACCGAACTCGAGAGCCAGATGAACGAGATCGAGGACGTGGTGGAAGTCATCGCCGAGGTGGCCGACCAGACCAACCTGCTCGCGCTCAATGCCAACATCGAGGCCGCACGCGCTGGCGAGGCCGGAAGCGGGTTCGAGGTCGTCGCCGACGAGGTGAAGGAACTCGCGAACGAGACCCGCGAGCACACCGAGGAGATCGCCGAGCGCATCGGTGACATCCAGTCGCAGGCCAACGAGACGGTGGTCGCGGTCGAGGCCTCGAACGAGCAGGTCAAGCACGCGGGCCAGGAGATCGAGGACGCGCTCGTCGCGCTCGAAGAGATTGCCGACGCGGTCGAGGAGGCCGCGACCGGCGTGACCGAGGTCGCGGAGGCCAACGACGAGCAGGCGACCAACGTCGAGCAGGTGATGGCGACCGTCGAGGAGGTGCGCTCGCGGACCCAGGACGTCGAGGAGGCGACCACCGACATCGTGGACGCGACCCGCAACCAGACCGACGCCATCGAGGAGCTCTCCACTCGCGTGAACGAGATGCGGAGTGAGTCCTGACCCCATCTCCGCATGACCGCATCGCCACTTCGAGACGCCGTCGAGGCGCTCCCTCGTCTCCGACCGCGCCGCCGAAACCGTAAACGCGACCAACCCACCGCCGAAACTGTAGATACGACGCATGAGCGGGGAAGGTGAACACAAGATATCCGACACGCAGGGCAAGTTCCTGCAGGTCGTCAAGAACGGCCGGAAGCTCAACGACCCGGACTGGACCAGCGGTCGCATCCTGCTGTCGAACAAGCGACTGGTTCTGGCGGGCAACGGCGGCAAGCGCACCATCCCGCTCTCGAACGTGAAGGGGCTGCGGGGCCGCTACGACGTGAACCAGGCCGTGGCGTCGGTCTCGGACTACCTGAGCCTCGAGTTCGGCAACAACGTCGTCCTGCTCTCGGCGAACGTCGACATCGACGAGTTCGAGACCGACTTGTACGGCGCGCTGCTCAACCAGAAGATGATCCTGACCAAACACCCCGCGGTCGAAGGGGGAGTCATCCAGGACACCAACTGGGAGAAGGCCCGCATCAAGATCGACGAAGGGATGGTGAACGTCGCCATCGCCTCGGGCACCTTCGTCGGCATCGAACTCGACGACATCGGGTCGGTCGAGCGCGCGACCCGGACGGTGAAGGGCGAACAGCGCACCGTCCTCGAAGTCGAGCACACGCAGGGCGACACCAGCGTCCAGACGTACGTCTCGGGCGAGACTCGGCGGTGTGCCCTGCTCGAATCCCTGTTCCAGAAGGGCGAGCGCAAGAACGAGGGCGGCGTCGAACTCGACGAGACCGAGAAGGAGGTGCTGATGGCGCTGTACTCCGGCGTCTCGCCGTTCGAGATCCCGGACTTTCTCGGGATGGACGTCGACGAGGTCGAGGAGATCTTCGAGCGACTCATCGAGGTCGACGTGCTAGAAGAGGTCCGAAAGCGCCGCGAGGTGAGCCTGAAGACCCGCGGGCGCAACATCGCGAGCGAGTCCATCAACGAGAAGTGATCGTTCTACCGGTCGAGTTACCGAATCGACGTGTTCGCTTTGCGAGTAGCTTCGCCGACGGACTATCGCCACTGCCCGGGGTACCGAGTGACCGCGAGCACCACTGCGTGAGCCACCGTGCGACCGCAACCGCACAGCCCCGCGCTTTTCGTTCGCGCCCGCGACTGCGGGCGCGAACGAGAGCGCAGGGCTGCCGTGGCTGGGTCCGAGTATCCGTAGCTGGAGTCGAATCCCGGAAAGTAGCTGGAGCCGGCTCCCGGAAAGTAGCTGGAGCCGGATCCCGGAAAGTAGCTGGAGCCGGCTCCCGGAAAGTAGCTGGAGCCGAATCGCGAAAAGTAGCTGGAGCCGAATCGCGAAAAGTAGCTGCAGTCGAATCACGAAACGCGTGGACCGCGTCGGGTCACCGCCTCGACCGTACTGTCGAAAAGGATCGCGAAATTGGGCGCGTCCGCGCTACTTTCGAGCTTCCTTGACCAGGTTGCGCAGGTCGAGGTGGCCCGCGCCGTGGTAGAGTTCGCCACCTGGCTCGCCCTCCTCGGCAGTGTCCTTGATGAGCTGCTCGACCTCCTGCGGGCTGGCGTCGGGTCGGAGGGACTTGACGAGCGCGTACGCGCCGGTCACCTGCGGAGCCGACATCGAGGTGCCTGCCTTCCAGCCGTAGCCGGACTCGGGGTCGTCGGTCCCGTCGCCCTGGACGATGGTGGAGAAGACGAGGTCGTAGTAGTAGCCTTCCGGAAGACTGGTGTCGTAGTTGCCGCCCGCGGCACTCACGTCGACGCCGGTGCCGTAGTTGGTGTAGTTCGCGGGGTAGGAGGTCGGCTCTCCGAGCTTCTTGAGCGCCTTGTCTTCGCGGCCCTGCTGCTTGTCGTCCCAGAGGTAACCGATGGGTCCGGTCGCGGAGACGCCGAAGATGCCCTCCGCCTCGGTCGGGAGGCTGAGGATGTGCTCGGGCCGCATGTCGACGGCCGAGTTCCCTGCGGAGTTGACGATGGTCATGCCCTGCGAGTGGGCGTAGTCGGCCACATTCTCGTACAGCTGTTTGATGAGCAGCAGATCGGGATTCTCCCGCACGTCGTAGTTCGTGTACCCGACGCTGAAGTTCGCGACGTCACAGCTCTTGTCCGCGGCGTCCGTCAGCGCCGCGAGGATGTCACCCGTGGTCGCTCCGCCGCCCTCGACGCCGGAGAACACGCGGTGGGCGACGATCTCCGTCTCGGGCGCGGTGCCGAGGACGCCCGCACCGTCGGCGTTCGTCGCGGCGATGATACCTGCGACGTGGGTCCCGTGGTCGCCCGCCCCGTTCGGCCGGAAGTCGAACGAGTCCGTAGTGTAGTTCGCCGAGAGTTCGTCGTTGACTACGTCGGCGAGGTCGGGGTGGCCGTCGTACACGCCGGAGTCGACGACCGCGACGCGGGTGCCCTCGCCTTCGGTGGTGTCGTGGACGACCCGACGGTTGTCGGGGCGCTCGGTCAGGTCACCAACGCGCTGTTCGCGCTTGTCCCACTGGAGCTCCGTGTTGGTCAGGCCGCTGTCCCACGCCGGACCCTTCTCACCCGCCCCACTCGGGGTGTGCTCCTTGACCGGTCCGTCCTGGTACGCGGTCAGGTCGGGCGTCGTCGACGAGGCTCCCGGCACCGCGTCCGGGTCGCCACGCGCCGCGAGGACGCCGATCTGGGAGATGTCGTGGACGATCTCCACGTCGTCGGGCACCTCGCTCCGCGACACCTCGTCGAGATCGATGAGGAATCGAGTGCTTTCAGCCCCGCTCGCGCTCGCCCCGCCGCTCAGCAGTGCTGCGCTTCCGGCCGCAGTCCCGGCCGCCTTGAGAAACGTCCGTCTGCTATGGTCTGACATTGCAAGCCACACGTACGGTATCTTCCGTATAAGTCTTTATCATTACTCAGATAAACAAAAAGTGGAAAACGAGTATTCATATGGGGCTGATAGGTATAATATGGAGTCGGATTGAGGAAAAGAACGCGAAGAAACAGGGTTCGCGTTCATCGAGGTGTGGTCGACTCGACTCCGAGCAGTCCGAACCCCGGCTGTCTTCCGCGCAGCGCGGCCCACCGACGTTCACTCCATGTAGCCCAGTCCCTGGAGCCGAGCCTCGACGTCGTCGAAGCCGTCGTCGACCGCCGCGCTCTCGCCCGACTCGGCGTACGACCGCTCGCGGACCGGTCGGTCTGCCGCCGCGGAGTTGCGCGCGAACACCTCCGAGAGCACGCGCCCGTCCGCGGCTTCCGGCACGGGGTCGCCCATGCCGTGGAGCACCGTGGGCGCGACGTCCGCCACCGTGGCGTCCTCGAGCGCGACGCCCGACTCGACCGACGGCCCCCACGCGAAGAAGACGCCCTCCTTGCGATGGGCGGCGTCCATGTAGCTCTCGCGGAACACCACGTCCGTGAGCCCGTTGGCGACCAGATACTTGCCGCCCGACCGCACCACGAGGTCGGGCGAGTGGTCGTCGTCGTCGAAGAGGTCGTCGCCGTCCGCCACGTTCAGGAACGGCTCGCCGGTGTCCGGGTCGGGCAGGCTCTCCAGACTCGACCGGACCGCGGCCTTGACCTCCGGAATCCGCTCCGGCGCGACCACGCCGTCGTCGAACCGCTCGGTGTCGTTGACGTACAGGTGGCCCGCGCCGTGGGTGAACGCCACCGTCTCCGAGAAGTCGACGTCGAACAGTTCGTGACTCCCTGGGATTCCCGAGGCCACCGAGTTGACCAGCCGGTCAGGCAGTCGCTCCTGAAGGGTCGCCTCGTCGACCCCCGTCGCGTCGAGCACCGAGCGCACCCGGTCCTTGGTGATCCCGACCGATTCGAGCAGTCCGCGACTCGATCCGCCCTTCCGCGAGAGGAACCCCTCGCGTTCGAAGAACGTGTTGGTGTGGACGAACCCCTCGATGGGGCCGAACCCGTGGTCGGAGACGACGTACAGGTTCGCGCTGCTGTCTTCGACGTAGTCGAGCACCTCCCCGAGAACGGCGTCGAGTTCCCGGTAGTGGTCGAGCAGCACGTCCTCGTCCCAGACCAGGTGCTGGAGCCGGTCGGGCGCGGTGAACACGAAGAAGAACAGCCGCCAGTCGTCGGTGTCCATCAGCTTCCGGAGGAGACGCTTCCGGGCGTCCAGAAACGAGTCCATCTCGTCGAGAAAGCCCTCGGGGTCGTCGCGGAACTCCTCCCACGAGAGGCCGATTCGGTAGTCGGGGATCTCCTCGGCGATCTCGTCGCGGAGTTCCGGCGGATGGGTGAACCCCTCGCCCTGATCCGGCGTCATCATCCCGGTGACGAGCTTTCCCTCGATCTCGTCGGCGGGGTAGGTCATCGGCACGTTGGCGACGACCGCGGGTGAGACGAGGTCCCAGAGTTCGGGGCGCTCGACGTCGTTGCTGGTGTTCATCTCGTGGGTGTAGTCCGACCGGACCCCCTGGAACGAGTAGACGCCGTGCTTGTCGGCCCACGTCCCCGTGGCGATGGTGGGCCACGCCAGCGCGGTCGTCGGCGGCATCGTGCTCTCCAGCGGTCCCGCGGCCCCCTCGCGGACGAGTCGGCGGAAGTTCGGAAGTTCGCCGTCTCGAACCCAGTCGTCGACGAGATACCACGGGACGCCGTCGAGTCCGAGCACGAACGCGCGGTCGGTCCCGCCGCGTCCCGCCCGGTCGGTGTCGGATGATTCCGTTGTCATGATAGCGAACGCGGGCTCGACGCCCGTCGAACGGACACAGGGCGGTAGCGGCCTTTGTTATGGCCCGCCTGTAGCGGTGTCAGGCCGAGGCGACGGCGATTTGCCGATACCGTTCAGGACAGCGCCGTGAACACCCGACGCGGTTCGAGCAACCCGGAAAGCATCGACAGGGCGGCCCAGACGACGATCCCGAGCAGGACGGCGGTCACGACCGCGACCGGTCCGGTCGTCGCGGTCAGCACGACCCAGACCGCGGCCGACATCCCGGCCGTGACCCCGACGATGACCGAGAACTGGCGGGCGAGCTGGCCGACCGACAGCGTGAGTTCCGAGTGGATGACCGCCACGTTGACCGCGGTGTAGCCCGCGTGGGTGACGACCGTCGCGGCCGCCGCGCCGGGGACGCCGAAGGCAGGGATGAGTACGAGGTTGAGCAGGAAGTTCGAGACCGACGCGCCGCCCTTCGCGTAGGCCCGCGACCGCGCCCGACCGAGGTAGTCGAGCGCGTCGCTGGTGACGAACGAGACGGCCTGCAGGACCACGTAGCCCGAGAACACCTGGAGGACGGGCGCGGCGGGGACGTACGTCTCGCCGAAGACGAGCCGGATCGCCGGCTCGGCCACGAGGATCATCCCGGCCGCCGCGGGCACGTACAGCAACATCACGTACTTGAGCGTCGTCTCGTAGACGGTGGCAGCGCGGTCAGTCCGGCCGTCGGCCTTGTGCTCGCCGTAGGTCGGCGAGAGCGTAAAGCCCAGCGAGGCCGCGGGCGACTGGACGAACCCAACGATCTGCTTCGAGAGGTAGTAGTATCCCACCGCGGTCGGGTTCATCAGCGAGCCGACCAGGATGGTGTCCACGCGCTTGTCGAGGACGTTCGCACCCCGCGTCGCGGTCAGCGGGACGCTGTACTTGGCGACCCGCGTGGCGAGCCCGTCTTCGGGGGCGGCTGCCCGTTCGGTGGTCCGGTAGCACTTGACGTACAGCAGGCCGAGACCGAGCAGTGCCCCGACGGCGTAGCCAGCGATGTAACCCGCCAGCGCGCCGACCGCGCCGCCGATGCCGAGGACGAAGACGACCGCGAGCAGGAGTCGGGCGACCGAGCCGACCGCCCGGACCGCCGCGCTGTAGGTGATCATATTGTACCCCTGGAACAGCACCATCGAGTAGGTGAACAGCGAGTGGACCGCGAGGTAGGCCGCGCCGAGCACGAGCAGATGGCCGATCTCGGGCTGTCTGATGAGTCCGGCCAAGTGAGTCCCGACGAAAGCGAACGGGACGGCCACGACCACGATTGCTCCGATGCGATACGCCGTGGCGGTTCGGAGAACGTGGGGCACCTGCGAGGGGTCGTTCTCGCGGTACTCGGTCACGTACCGGGCGGCCGCCTTGCCGATGCCGAGGTCGGTGAACAACTGGACGACGCCGAGGACCGCTACCGCCGACCCGAGGAGCCCGTACTCGGTCTCGGTGAGCAGGAACCGGGTGAGAACGACCATCAGAAGACCGCTGGCGGCCATGTGGAGCACGCGGGCGGTCAGCATCGCCCGGAACGACCGCGCGACGTCTTTCAGGTCCATGAGTAGGGTAGTTCTCGTCGTATCATCGTTCGATCAGCTCGTGCCGTTGATAAGGTACGTCTGGGTCCCGCCGTTCGCTTGCACCCGGTTCAGGCCGGGCGTGGCGTCGAGCGAGCGGAATCCCCGCCGGTCGAACCGCAGGCCGTCGTACACCTCCACCTCCTGCCGGCGGAGCCGGTCGGTGTAGGTCAGATAGCTCTCGCCGTAGTTGCGAGCGACGTACTCTCCCGTGAAGTTCTCGCCGAACGCGGGGTAGCTCTCGCTCGCGTAGAGGCTCCCCGCCGTCGGGTCCCGCCCGCGGCTCTCCTCGTAACCCAGAATCGCGTCGGCCATCCGCTCGCCCGAACCCCTGACGCCGATCATGGGGGCCGAGCCCTGGTTGTCGAGGACGGTCTCGTAGCCGTCGACCTGGGCGTTCGTGACGTGGCTCGAACTCTGGTAGACGTACGGCGACTGGTACACCGTCGGCACCGACACCGCCAGCATGACGACGACCGCGACGCCGACCACGCTCCGGGCGGTTCGCGGCGAGGTGCGCGTCGAGAGCCGGTCCATCCCGCGGGCGAGCGCCACTGCACCGAGCAGGGCCGCCAGCACCATGATGAACCCCAGCTGCCGGAAGTGGAGCTGCTCGTAGCTGACGACGAAGAACGCGCCCAACAGGACGACCAGCGGGACCATCGCGACCCCGAGGTAGCGAGCGAACGCGCTGGCGTCCGGCGCGTCTTCGAACCGGTCGAGGACGCCCGCGAGCGCGAGCAACCCGGCGAGCGCGCAGAACACGATGCTGACGAGGAACAGCTTGGCGAACAGCAGCTCGACCGACCCGCCGACCGCCACGACCGAGCCGGCCCGCTGGGTCACCGACGAGCCGACCTCCGGGCCTTCGAGGAGCATCGAGACCAGCGCGGAGGAGGCCCCCGAGGCGCGCTCGTGGCGGGGCGTCCAGAGCAGGAACGCCGCGGCGATGACCACCGTCGGAACGAGGAACGTCCGGTGGTCGGCGTCCCAGCGGTCGACCCGCCGCGCGAGGAGTTGGACGCCCAGAATCGCGACGAACACGACCAGCACGTTGGCGGCCTGCTGCGGGTGGACCAGCACGACCGCGACCGACGCGACCGCCAGCAGCGCGCCGGTCGGCGAGCCGACGAGCAGGCGTTCGCGGTCCGCGCGGGTGAGGTAGCGCGCCGCGAGATAGAGGATCAGCGGGAGGAACAGGATGGCCTGCGAGGTCGGATGAGCCATGTTGAACACGCTGACGTTGTTCAGTGGCAAGAGCAACAGCCCGGCCAGCGCCGCGAGCGCGGTCGCGCGCCGGTCGCGGGTGATCGTCCACGCGGCCAGCGGGAGGAATGCGAGGAACGCGGCGGTGAACGCGACCACCGTGAGCAGCAGCGCTCGGTTCGGAGCCATCCCGGTCACGTCGGCAAGGAACACCGCGATGGTGTGCGTGCCGGGGTAGAGCATGCTCGCCACCGACAGCTCTCCGGACGCGACGTCCTTGACCCAGCCGAGGTGGGTGAGCGAGTCGCCCGCACCGAAGAAGTAGTACGAGCGGATCACCGGAATCGACGCGATGGCGAGCATCGAGGCCCCGCCGAGCCCGAGCGCGAGTCGGTTGGTGACCCGGCCGTCGGAGAGCCCGACCGCCACCGAGACCAGCAGTGCGACGCCGGTGCCGACCCAGAACTGGACCGGCGTGTCGGCGTAGATCGACAGTTCGTACCCCGTGGCCGGTGCTCGGTGAGCGATCACCACCGCGGCAGCGAGCGACGCGAAGCCGACGAGAAGCCCGACTTTCTCCCATCTCGGGGAGGAGTTCGTGTCCGAATCCATGTGAAATCCGCGTCCGACGTGACGCGTTGCTACCTCACCACCACCCCGCGTTCGGGCTTTGTTATGGGCCGCCTGAGCAGGCGTAGGGGGCGAAAACGGTCGAGGGCGGCGATGGCGTCTCATCGTCGACGCAACGCGGTGGCGGGGGGAAGCCACAAGCGAGGACAAAAAACACCCAGAAGAAACACACCCAAAACAA
>NZ_KZ859513.1:24273-102024 GCF_003382685.1 Halorussus litoreus
GGTGGGCGTCCGGGGGCGCCCGGGGGGGGGGGTCTCGCCTCCGGGTGGGCCCCCCCCCCCCCACCGCGTTTCGCTCACGGCCGTATCTGGGTGGGTGGCAACTCTTATCAACCGCTGGTAGTAAGGTCCAGATACAAGCCCACGAAAAGTGGGTCCCCCGATGACGAACAAGTACGACAGCGAGAACAACAGAGACAGAACGGACGCGGAACCAGACAGATACGCCGCCTACAGCGACGACGACGAGACCATCGTCTTCGACACCCGAAACGCCGACGCGTGGCTCAAATCGGACGCGGCGGTCGAAATCGAGGAGATGGACTGATCGCTCGACCGCCTCGCGGTATCGGTGCTGATCTCTCTTCTTCGGACAGGATCAGGGCGGTACGTCTTCCCGACGCTTCCCACGATCCGACTGCACGCGCTTATCGGGACTCGCCATCCGCCACCGAGCGAAAGACGATCCGACCGTAGCTTTTGACGATGATCCGGAAGTCGCTGTACGTGAACGTCACGCGATTCCGACGTGGGGGACTGCCCTCCGTCGGCCGGAACAGGTCGTCAAGCGCGTCGGGGTCGACGCTCGACGACTCGTACATCGGATCGAGGTCGGTGACCGCGCTGTCGGTCGCCTGCATGAGCGCGGTCGCAACTGCGGTGCTGGGCGGTCTCGCCGGATAACGGTAGGTCGCCCGAAACGTCCCGGTCTCGGGATCGACGTCGACGAGTTCTGTCGGCTCGTGAGCGTCCATGCAAGTCGGTGAGACAGCCAGCAACTTCAACGAGGTACACCGTGCAGGCCGTTCGACCGGATAACGGGCAGGTTACGTGGTCGAGAATCCGGATTACGATTTCTGGGCACGGGTTTCGGTTCCGGCAACGTCCGCTAGAACCGTCGAAATCGGTCCGCCTCGACGGCGAGTACGACGAAACGGTAACTTCGAGGACAGTTACTTCACGAGCTGGTAGGCCCGCTTGGCGACGTTCATCGCCGCACCGGGCGACTCCACGACGTAGTACGGCACGAGATCCGCGCCGAACTTGGCCTTGTACCGGCAGAGCCGTTCGGTGTTCGCGCCCATCAGGTCGTACTGGGTGACCGACTCCACCGGCGGGTCCTCGATGATGTCCTTCATCAGTCGCCAGTGGATGAGGCTGTTGACCGCGGTGCCCTCGTAGATGGCCTTCGCGCCGCCCTGCCAGAAGTACGCACAGTCGTTCGAGTACAGCGCCGTGATGCCCGAGAGGTACTCGCCGTCGGCGTCGCGGGCGACGTACGACCGGGCGCGGTCCTGCTCGGCGAGCGCCTCGAACAGGTCCCGGACGTACGACCACGTGAGCGGGAACGGCTCGTCCTGCTCGGCGTAGCGCTCCTCGGTGGCCTCGAACACGTCGCGAGCGCCCGACAGCCCCTCGGTCTCGATGGAAACGTCGAGGTCCTCGGCGTCCCGGATCTCCCGGCGCAAGCTCTTGGAGAACGACTTTCGCACGTCGTTGGCGCTCCGGTCTTCAAGGTTTAGGAAGTAGGTGAAGTTGGGCTCGACCCGGAGGTTGCCCCACGCGTACGGTCGGGGGTCGCCGTACGCCGCGTTGCACTCCATCCGGAACAGTGTGAGCCGCGAGTCCACGTCGAGCCTGCCGAGGACCGACTCGGCCACGGACGACTCGACCCCCGCATCGGCGAGCCGTTCGTCCAGGTCGAGGTCGGTGCCGACCTGCTCCAGCACCGACTCGGTGAACTCGTTGTTGACCTTCTCCTGCTTGCGGCGCTTCGGGCTGGTCGGCATCAGGATCGGTCCGAGCCGCGGCACGCCCATCCCCGGCGGCGGGGAGGTGACCGCGCTGCCGACCGCCTTGCGCTGGACGAACACGGGCAGCAAGGCGATCGGCTGTTGGCCCTTGAACCCGCCGAACAGCTTCATCTCGGCGTCGCTGTGCCGGTCGAGGACCTTGAGCGCTTCGGGCAGGTGAAACACTTCGATGCCGTCGTTCGGTAGCGCCGACTCCCACTCGGACAGTTCGAGTTGCTCGACTCTCATCCTGTTGACTCCGTGTTGGCGGTGGATTTCACTTTGTTATCCCTCGCCTGTGACGGCGGTACGCGGCTCCTGTCGGCCTCTTTTGCGTCACCGGAACGCCCCCCATCGCTCTCGGCGGGGTCGGCTCCGGAGTCGGAGCATTCCGACTCCGGAGCCGACCCCGTCTGTGGCTCCGAGACGGGCTCAGCTTTCGATACCGACCGCTCGGGGTGATCCATCAGCCCGTAGTAGTCGGCCGCGGGACCGACCCACGCGCCCAGCTCCAGCGCGCGCTCGACCAGCCGACGGTATACCCGCCGATACCCCGGGAAGTCCCGCTCGGCGAACAGCCGGGGGTGCCACAGCACCGACATCACGGCGTCGTTGGTGGCGGCCTCCTCCAGCAGATGTTCGCAGACCTGCCACGCCGCTTCGGGGAACTCACCGGGGTCCGGGAGCGCGTTCTCCATCAGCGTCAAAGGGAACACCACGAACTCGTCGTCGAACGGTCGGAACGGTCGGTAGCCCTGCTGGAAGCCGTACTCGGTCGCCGATCCCGGGCTGGCGTCGTAGTGCAGGCCGACCTCGCGGTGGTAGCGCCACGTGTTCGACCCACGGTTGAGGTGGTGCTGGCGGCCGCCGAGCACTGGTCCGCCCAGCGCCGATTCGAGCACCGCCTTCTCGGTCCGAAGCCGGTCGGGGTCGTCGTACGAGTCGTACGAGCCGTGGAGGCCGACCTCCCAACCGCCGTCCCGGAGCCGGTCGATCACGTCGAGCAGCTCCGGAGTGTCGAGTTCGTACCGACCCGCGTGTTCGACCCAGTAGAACGGGTCGAGCCAGTCACCGGGCTCGCGCGCGAGCAGGTGGGGTTCCCGCAGGAAGTAGAACGACGACCTGACCCCGAGGTCGTCCTCCAGTGCCATGATCTCCTCGAACTGCCACCACGGGTTCACGCCGGGCAAGAGGCCCTTGAGCTGTCGCGGGTCGCTGTGGCGCACCGCGTGATACAGCGATTGGACCGTCTTGTACGGGCGGTCCACGTCGTGGGTCAGCAGCAGCGCGAACTCGGCGTCGACCGCCAGCTCCGGACGGGACTCGGGGGGAAACTCCTCCTCGAAATCAGTTCCATCAGACATCGCTCAACAGCTCCGCGATTCTGGCCGCGGCGTCGCCGTCGCCGTACGGCTGCGGTTTCTCGGTCGGTCGCTCCGCGGTCGCGAGCGCCCGGCGGATGGCCTCCGAGTCCGCGCCGACGAGCTGGTTCCAGCCGGCCTCGACCGTCTCGCGCCACTCGGTCTCGCCGCGCATCGTCACGCACGGCGTGTCGAGGAAGAACGCCTCCTTCTGGACGCCGCCCGAGTCGGTGGCGACCACGTCGGCGCAGTCCTGGAGGCGCACGAAGTCGAGGTATCCGGCCGGCTCGGTGACGGTGATGCACTCTTCGGCGTCCTCGCGCAGCCCGTACTCCGCCATGCGCTCGACGGTCCGGGGATGGGCCGGGAAGACGACCTCCCGCGGGTCTGCCGCGAGCGCGTCGAGGACGGCCGCGAGCCGGTCGGGGTCGTCGGTGTTGCCCGCGCGGTGGACCGTCGCCAGCACGTACTCGCCGGGGTCGACCCCGAGGTCGTCGAGCACCGTGGAGTGGTCGGCCGCCCGGTCGCGCGCCCACAGCACCGCGTCGAACATCACGTCGCCGGTGTCGTGGACCGCGCCCGCGACGCTCTCGGCCCGGAGGTTCTCGACCGCACGCCGGGAGGGTGCGAACAGCAGGTCCGCCGCGTGGTCGGTCAGCACCCGGTTGACCTCCTCGGGCATTTCGCGGTTGTAGCTCCGGAGCCCGGCCTCGACGTGAGCTAATTCGGTGTCCATCTTCGAGGCCGCCACGGCCGCCGCCAGCGTGGAGTTGGTGTCGCCGTAGACCAACACCGCGTCGGGCTCTTCGGCCGCGATCAGCTCCTCCAGCCCGGCGATCATCTCGGCGGTCTGCGCGCCGTGGCTGTCCGAGCCCACGCCGAGGTTGTCGTCGGGTTCGGGAATGCCGAGTTCGTCGAAGAACACGTCCGACATCTCCTCGTCGTAGTGTTGGCCCGTGTGGACAAGCACCTCCTCGTGCTCGCGGCGAAGTTCTCGGGACACCGCCGCGGCCTTCACGAACTGCGGGCGCGCCCCGACCACGGTGAGCACCGTCATCGCTCCACCTCCGCGGCGAGATTCGCGTCGCGGTGGGGTTCGGCGGACTCCGCTCGGCCCGCGGAAGTCACGCCGCTCCCGACGGTGTACACCCGGTGGTCGGTGTCCGACAGGTCGAGGTACTGGCGACCGTCCACGACCACCAGCGGGTCGAACCGCTCCCACTCGATGTCGTCGAACGCCTCGTGGGGCGTCACCAGCACGACCGCGTCGAGGTCGCGGTCCGGATCGTACAGCGCGCGCTGGGGGATCATCTCGGCCACGAACTCGTCGGCGTCGTCGAGCAGCGGGTCGACCGCGACGACCTCCGCGCCTGCGGCAGCGAGTTCTTCTGCAATTGGCCCGGCAGGCGTGGCCCGCGTCTCCTCGACGCCCGGCCGGTAGGTGAGCCCGAGTATCGCCACCGTCGCGTCCGCAAGGTCCCCGCCTTCGGCGCGGACCTCGCGAGCGAGGGTGTTCACGGTGAACGCGGGCATCGAGTCGTTGACCTCGCGGGCGGTCCGCAGTAAGGGTGCCTCGGTCTCGAATCCGTTGATGACGAAGTACGGGTAGTACGGGATGCAGTGGCCGCCGACGCCCGGGCCGGGGTCGTGGAGGTCGCAGAACGGCTGGGTGTTGGCCGTCTCGATGGCCTCGTTCACGTCCACGCCGATCTCGTCGGCGAAGGTGGCGAGTTCGTTCGCCAGCGCGATGTTCACGTCGCGGTACAGCCCCTCGAACACCTTCACGCACTCCGCAGTGGTCGCGTCGCCGACCGCGAGCACGTCGTTGTCCGTGAGCTCTCCGTACACCAGCTCCGCGACCCGGGTGCTCTCGTCGTCGACGCCGCCGACGACCTTCGGGTACGCACCCCGGATGTCCGCCAGCGCGCGCCCGCTGGCGGTCCGCTCGGGGCAGAACGCGAGCCCGAAGGCGTCGTGGCCCGCCTCCTCGGCCAGCATCGGTTCGAGCAGGTCCGCGCAGGTTCGCGGCGGGACCGTACACTCCACGAACACGGCGTCGCCCGTGTCGAGTTCGGCTCCCACGTCGCGGGCGACCGACTCCAGCGCCGAGAGGTCGGCCTCCTTCTCGTCGGTGATGGGCGTCGGCACGATGACGACGTGAATCGCGGCGCGCTCGGCCGCCGCTCGGGGGTCGGCGGTCGCCTCGAACGCCCCCGCCGCGACGGTCCGCTCGACGAGTTCCGACAGTCCGGGTTCGCTCTCGACGTGGCACTCGCCCGCGTTCACCGCCTCGACGACTCCCTCGTCCACGTCCGCGCCGACCACGTCGCCGGTCACGTCGGCGTAGACGGCCGCGAGCGGGAGGCCCATTTTGCCGAGGCCGTACACCGCGACCGGAACCTCGCCGGACAGCAGCGCCTCGCGCTGGTCGGCGGTCGAGGCGTCGCTGCCGTAGAGTCGGGAGCCATCTGCCGCAGTCACCGGGCGCTCACCTCCGGTTCCGGCCGCGGGTCCGCCGCGGCCTCGTCGATCTGGCGGGCGAGTTCGAGCACTCGCAGGCCGTCTTCGCCCGAAACCACCGGCTCGGCGTCGCTGATCGCGGCCGCGACGAACGATTCGAGCTGGTTCTTCAGCGGCTCGCCCGTCTCGACCGTCGGTCGCTCGACGATGCTCTCGTGGCGGTAGCGCACGTCGCCGTTGTCCTCGATGTATTCGGGCAGCGAGTGGCGGTGGATTTCGACCGACCGGTCGACGTAGTCGACGTCGACCCGGCACTCCTCCGCGGTGATGGCGAGCGTCCGGACGCGCTCCTGAGTCACCCGGCTCGCCGTGAGCGTGGCGACCGTCCCGTCCGAGAACGACAGCGTCGCGGCGGCGTACTGGTTGTCCTTCACGCCTTGCGCGGTCACGTTCTCGGGCTGGCCGTCCAGCATCGCCAGCACCACGTCGATGTCGTGGATCATCAGGTCGAGCACCGCGCTCCGGTCGAGCTGTCGGCCCTCGGGCGGCGGACCGAGTCGCCGGGCGTCGACCGCGATGACGTCGAGGTCGGCGACCACGTCAGACAGCGCCCGGATGGCGGGGTTGAACCGCTCGACGTGGCCGACCTGAATCGTCACGCCGGCCTCCTCGGCGCGCTCGATGAGCTGCCGGCCGCGAGCGGGGTCGGCCACGAACGGTTTCTCGACCAGCACGTCGACGCCGGAATCGATGCACTCGGCGGCCACCTCGGCGTGGAACCGGGTCGGCACGCAGATCGAGGCCACGTCGGCCGCGTCGAGGAGGGCGTCTCGGTCCATCGGGATCGTTCCGTGGTCCTCGGCCACCTGCCGGGCGGTCTCCTCGTCCACGTCGGAGACGCCGACGAGGTTCACGTCCGGCAGCTCGCTGTACACCCGCGCGTGGTGGCGACCCATGCTGCCGACGCCGACGACCGCGGCGTTCGTGACGCCGTTCGAATCTGTCTCGTCTGGGGGATTAATTGTCATACTCGGTGATGGCTTCGGCGATGGTTCGAAGGTCGGACTCCGAGAGGTTCGGGTGGACGGGCAGCGAGAGCACCTCCCGGGCGGCCCGCTCCGCGACCTGGGCCGAGGAGTCCACGTCCTCGTACGTGTCGAGCTCGTGGATGGGCGTCGGGTAGTAGACGCCCGTCCCGACGCCGGCGTCGTCGAGGTGGGCCGCGAGGCCGTCCCGGTCGTCGGTTCGGACGGTGTACTGGTGGTAGATGTGCCTGCGGTCGTCTGGTTCGGTCGGGGTGACGACCTCGCTATCCGCGAGGGCGTCCGTCAGGTACCCGGCGTTCGACCGCCGGGCCGCGTTGTAGTCAGGCAGGCGGTCGAGCTGGATCCGGCCGATGGCGGCCGCGAGCGACGTGAGCCGGAAGTTGTGGCCGAGCCGGACGTGCTCGTACCCGCCGCCGTCTGCGGGCCGGCCGTGGTTTGCGAAACTGGCGGCTCGCTCGGCCACGTCCTCGCGTTGGGTGGTGATCATCCCGCCCTCGCCCGTGGTCATGTTCTTCGTCGGGTAAAAGGAGAAGCAGGCCGCGTCGCCGAACGAGCCGACTTTTCGCCCGCGGTACTCCGCGCCGTGGGCCTGCGCGGCGTCTTCGACCACGGCGAGCCCGTAGTCGTCGGCCACGTCGAGCAGATGGCCCACGTCCGCGGGGAGCCCGTAGAGGTGGACCGGCACGACCGCGGCCACGTCGTCGTGCTCGCGCGCGACCGCCTCGACCGCGGCCGGGTCGAGCGCGTAGGTGTCGGGGTCCACGTCGGCGAACACCGGGTCGGCTCCCGCGAGTCGAATCGCGTTCGCGCTCGCGACGAACGAGAACGGCGACGTTACCACTTTGTCGCCCGGTCCGATATCGAGCGCTTCCAACGCGGCGTGGAGCGCGGTCGTGCCGTTCGAGGTCGCCACGCCGTGTTCGGCGTCGCAGAAGTCGGCGAACTCGGCCTCGAACTTTCGGACTTCGGGGCCGTCGGCGACCCGCCCCGACTCCATCACCGCTCGGACGCGGTCGATCTCGCGCTCGCCCAGTTCGGGGTCAGCGATGGGGATCTCACTCATGGAATGTCACCTCGCTCATTCGATTTGCATCCCGGGTCATGCGATCTCGTTCCCTCCGTCCAGCACCTCGGGGAGCGGTCGATGCTCGGCGGGCGCGCCGACCGCCAGCGTCTCCGGGGGCACGTCCTCGGTGACGATTGCACCGGCCGCGACGAACGAGCCTTCGCCGACCGTCACGCCGGGGAGGAGGGTGGCGTTCGCGCCGACCGAGACGTGATCTTCGAGGGTCGGCCCGTCGAGCTCCGCGTCCTCGCGGATGGGGTAGGGGTCGTTGGTCAGCACTGCGCGCGGGCCGACGAACACCTCGTCGCCGATGGTGGTGTTGGTGGGGACGTACACGCCGGTCTGGAGGCTGACGTGCGAGCCGATGGTAGAGGTGCCGTCGATCACCGTGTTGGTGCCGACCACCACGTCGTCGCCGACGGTGGTGTCCTCGCGCACGAGCACGTCGTGGCCGGTCGTGAAGTCGTCGCCGACCACCACGTCCGCGTAGACGATGCTGCCCGCGCGGACGGTCGCGCGGTCGCCGAGCACCGGCGGGTCGGCGTCCTCGCGGTGGCGATGGCCCACCGTGGCGTCGGGGGAGATGGTGCAGTCGTCGCCGAGTCGAGGGTCGATCCGGTCGTCGCGGGACCGGGCCTCGGTCCCCGTCACCGGCGGTCACCCCCGAGCGGAACGTCTCGAATCGTCGGGGTCGATAACGTGTTCATAGTCGATGGGTTTGCCCGACCGTACCGCCAGACGGCGGGCCGGGCGTTACCGTCACCAAACCCCTCTCGTCTCTTTGTTATACGCCACCTGTCGACAGGTATATACATCCTATCAGGGCGCTGCCGGGCGATTTTCCCGTTCGTCGAGCGAGCACAGAAGTTTCCTCTGAATCCGCAACCGCCCCAGTGAGTAGCGAGACAGACAGCGCGTATTCCCGAGGATGGCCGCGCGTATCGAGCGTCGTGGCCGACCGTATCGGGTGGCTTGCCGGCACCTATCGGACCTCGTGCCAGCCCCTAGCCCGAATTCGGCCGGCCGTACCGCGGGGTTACCCCCGAACAGCAACTGGGTAACAAAGTGGCGAGGTCCCGATTTCGTCGCTATGCGGCGGTCTCACCTGCGGACGTCCCCACGTACCGGTCACTCTCGGACGTCCTCGCACTCCGCTGGCCCCGAACGCCCGTTGCTACAGACGACTCGCCGACCTCCGAGGGAGCATGTCGCGGGCTGAACCGCTCTCACAGGACGAGGTCTTCGAGGTCCTGAAGAGCCCGCGGCGACGCTACGCGCTGTACTATCTCCGGCGCGAAGGGGGTGAGTCGGACCTCTCGGACCTGACCGAGCAGGTGGCGGCGTGGGAGAACGAGACCACCGTCGCCGCGCTGTCGACCGAGCAGCGCAAGCGGGTGTACATCTCGCTGTACCAGACCCACCTCCCGAAACTCGACGAGGCGAACATCGTCGAGTACGACCGCGACGAGGGCGTCGTCCGACTGGCCGACAGGGCCTCGGACGTCGACATCTACCTCGGGAACGTCTCGCGCGAACAGTTTCCCTGGGACCGGTACTACCTCGCACTCGTCGGGATAAGCGGCGTGCTCGTCGCGGCGGCGTGGCTGGAGATTGCCCCGTTCGCCGCCGTTCCGGGGCTCGTGCTCGCGACGGTCATCCTGATCGCGTTCGGGCTCTCGGCTATCGTCCACTACCTCGGGTACCGACGCGGTGGCGATCTCGGCGCGCCGCCCGAACTGGCTCCGGCGAACGGACAGGAGAATTAGATGTTCGGAACCAGCGGCGTTCGCGGCCGCGTCGGCGACGACGTAACGTGCGACCTCGCGCTCGCGGTCGGGCGCGCGCTCGCGAGCGAGGGCCACGAGGAGGTGGTCGTGGGCCGCGACGCCCGCGAGAGCGGGCGGATGCTCGCGGACGCGGCCGCGGCGGGACTCCGGGAGTGCGGGGCCGACGTGATTCGGCTCGGCGAGGCAGCGACGCCTACGGTGGCCCGGAGCGTCGGCTGGCGGGACGCCGACGCCGGGCTGGTGGTGACCGCGAGCCACAACCCGCCCGAGGACAACGGCCTGAAGCTCTGGAACCCTTCCGGGCAGGCGTTCGACGAGGACCAGCGCGAGACCATCGCGGCGCGCGTGCGCGAAGAGGAGTTCTCGTTCGCGGACTGGGACGACCTCGGCGAGGAGCGCGAGTGGGGCAGCCAGAATAGGAAAAGTGCCGACCAGCGACACGTCGAGGCGCTGGTCGGCGCGGCCGCGTCGGGCAACTGCTCGCTCGTCGTCGACGCGGGCAACGGCGTCGGGCAGGTGACGGCGACTGCGCTCCGGCGGCTCGGCCACGACGTGCGGACGCTGAACGCCACGCCCGACGGCTCGTTTCCCGCACGACCGAGCGAGCCGACCGCGGAGAACTGCCGGGGGCTCGCCGAACTCACCGCGGCTTCGGACGCCGACTTCGGCATCGCTCACGACGGCGACGCCGACCGGATGCGCGCGGTGACCGGCGACGGCGAGTTCGTCTCGGGCGACGTCCTGCTCGCGGTGTTCGCCCGCGAGGCCGCCAACCCCGGTGACGAGGTCGCGGTCCCGGTCGACACCAGCCTCGCGGTCGCGGACGCGCTCGAACGGCAGGCCGTCTCGGTCGCGCGGACGCGAGTGGGCGACGTGTACGTGGCCGAGCGCGCCAGCGACTGCGGCGTGGCGTTCGGCGGCGAGCCCAGCGGCGCGTGGATCTGGCCGGCCGAGACGCTTTGTCCCGACGGCCCGCTGGCCGCGTGTCGGCTCGCGGCGCTCGTCGCCCGCCGGAAACCGCTCGGCCGGCTCGTCGACGACATCGAGACGTACCCCCTCCGGCGCGGGAGCGTCCGGACCGACCGGAAGGCCGCGGTGATGGACCGCGTCCGCGAGCGGGTTCGCGCGGAGTACCGGGCTGTCTCGGCGCTCGACGGCGTGCGGGTGGGCACCGACGAGGGCTGGTTCCTCGTGCGCGCGAGCGGGACCGAACCGCTGGTCAGAGTCACTGCGGAGGCCCGGAGCCGTACCCGCGTCGACGACCTCTTCGTGGAGGCGACCGCGCTGGTCGAGGACTGCGAGTAGCGCTGGGGCAGTCCAGCCGATTTTTGAGCGCTGACGGTGGCCGAGCAGGGAGAGGCGCAGTGCGTCTCGCGTGCCGTGCAGGCGACGCGTGGGTCGCCCGCAGCCATCGCAGGCCGAAGGCCGAGAAGCGCAGCCAATCATACGGGGCGGTCAAGTTGATTCCCTTACCAGAAGCAGGGTCTACTTCGTGCCGAATCTGTAGAGACCGACGAAAACGCTCGTGATCAGGAGGCCACCTCCAGTAACGACGAACAGTCTCGAAACGTTAATTTCCCCGAACGCGAGGGTGCCGGGAATCACCATCCCGAGAACGACTGCTGACAATCCCATCCAGAACACCTCGTTGCGCTGGTAAAGCCCTCGCAGGGTTTCCACCATACTGTTCCTGGAAGTGTTCAGGAGATAAACCTTCGTTCTTCGATCCAATCGCCCGTCTTCGAACAGCTACTTTACTTCGACTGTATCCCGGGAGGAGCGGAGTTCGACGGAGCCAGACTATCTCATATCCGGTCGACGACGTCGCACACCGAGTCAGATTCGGCGACGATGAATGCCTCTTCGCGGAGTTGGTCCTCGTTCTCGGGGAGGAACATCAGGTGCCCGCGGTCGTCCTTCCGGGCGCGGACGACCTCCCAGTCGGCGATGTCGTAGCCCAGGTCCTCCGGTTCGGGATCGCGGGCGACGCCCTGCCAGTGCTCGCGGCCCGCCTCGACGTTATTCGTCGCCATCGTCACCCTCCGTGGTCTCTCCAAAATTGTCTGCCGATGATTCGGCGACAGTCGCCACCGCAGCGTCTGCCAGTTGGAGGTGCGCCGCACGTCCGAGGAGCGCCTGTTCGGGATCACGTTCGCGTGCCGTCTCGTCGCGTGCCATGCGTATTCAACGGGCCATTACCAGTTCAAAAAGCTTCCGGATGCAGTTCAATATCTCCGTTACAATTTAAAGGTACCAATCGGCTGCGGGAGCGAGCGATCCCGACAAAAGGATTTCCGTTGCTCTTGCCGACCGCTTACTTTCCCACTGTACTCCGAACGCAAACCGGCGTAATCCACCGTCCTTCGCGCCGAGCCAGTGGTGAAACGGTGTGAAACAGTGGTCGAAACGCGGCGTTGAGCTCGCAGTAGTGATGGATTACGAGTAGTCACGGAACGACCCAAAGGCCAGAATCGGGAGCGGAAAAGAGTCGAGCGGCGGCAGTTAGCGAAGAAGAATCAGAGAGAAGTCGAGCCTTGGAGGGCAAGAGGGAGAGTCGAGCGCGGCTGAGACTGTCGAGCGCCAGCGGGGACCAACCTACTGGGACGACACGGCGTCCTCGGGAGTTGCCGGGACACCGGCCGGAATCCTGTCGGTGTCGGCCTCGTCGTCCCAGCGGGTGTTCGTGGCCGAGACGGAGGGGTTCCCGGCCCGTTCGGTGTGCTCGGCGTAGCCGCCCTCGATGTCCGAGTCGCGGACATCGACGGGACCCCACCACGCCCAGACGCCGCGGGAGTTGACCGCGCCGTCGTCGAGCGCGCGGGCCGAGCCGGTCTTCACCACGCAGTTGTCGACGCGGCAGGTCCGGCCGTCGATGGAGCCGACCCGGATGTTCGCCACGTTGTTGCTCTCGAAGTAGCTGTCCTCGACGTGGACCACGCCGCCGTGGCTGTCACTCACCGATGCGCCCGGGCCGGTGCCGTACAGGCCGTTATCGACGAAGTGCCGCACGTTGAGGTTCCGGAACGTGATGGTCCCGTAGTGGTCGCTACCGTGGACCCAGATGGCTCCCTCGTCGGAGCCCTCGGTCTGGCCGTCGCCCATGTAGACGTTCTCCACGAGCCCTTCGGCGTCCTCGCTGCTCACGGCGGGGTCGAGCAGATAGTGGCCGCCGGGGTGTTCGCCCTCGAAGGCGACGTTCCGGACGGTCCAGTCGTCACCGGAGGCGGAGATTCGCGCCGACGCGCCGTCGGCAGTCATGTCGAGGTGGAGGTTCTCGAGCGTCTCGCCGCTTTCGACCTCGAAGGACCGGGTTTCGCCAGCGGGGACCGTGATCGTCTCGTAGGTCGTCTCTTGGCCCGCGGCGTCCGCGGAACCACTCGCGCCTGCCACTGCGACCGAGGCCGCCGCCGCGCCGGCCAGTCGGAGGTACGACCGGCGGTCGAGCAGCGAGCGTTCGGGATCGCGTTCGCGTGCCGTCTCGTCGCGTGCCATGCAGTTTTCAATGGAAGGCCGGCCATTCTTAAAGGTTCCGTCTTGAGTTCAATGCTTGATTACCAATTTAAAAGTACCGGCCACCTGTGCAACGGTCGAAACGAACGCCAGCGTCTTCGCCGAAACGACGCGTTTCCGCCGCGTAACGCGAGCCTAACCGTCGAGAATCGCGACAGGTCGCGGTTGCACCCCGGCAGACGCCGTATAACAAAGGCCGAACGCGAGGTTCGTACGACTGCATGGCTGACCCCCCGCAGGCCAATCTGAAGACGCTGCTCGTCGGCATCGACGCCGGGTGTCGGCCGGTTCTCGACCCGCTCGTGGAGGCGGGCGCTGTGCCGAACCTCGCGTCGGTGTTCGAAACCGGCGCGGTCGGGACGCTCACCTCCCAGATTCCGCCGTGGACCCCGAGCGCGTGGCCCTCGCTGTACACCGGCGTCAACCCCGGCAAGCACGGCGTGTTCGGCTTCCTCACCTTCGACGGCTACGACTGGGACGTGGTGAACGCGACCCACGTCCGCGAACGGACCGTCTGGGAGCTACTCGACCACCGCGACGCATCGAGCGTCGTGGTCAACGCGCCGGTGACTCATCCGCCGACCGAGTTCGACGGAGCGGTCGTCCCGGGCTACACCGCGCCCGAGAATCCCGACTGCCACCCCGAGGGGTTGCTCGACGACGTTCGGGACGAGATCGGCGACTACCGCGTGTACGCCCCGCGGGACGCCGACGAGGTAGACGCTGTCGAGTGGTACCGACGCCTCGTGCGGATGCGCGGCGAGGCGTTCCGATATCTCGCCGAACGGTTCGCCCCCGATTTCGGCTTCGTCCAGTTTCAGGCGACCGACACCGTGTTCCACGAGTTCCCGGGCGACGACGCGAAGGTTCGGGCGGTGTACGAGGCGGTCGACGACCAAGTCGGCGCGATCGTGGCGGCCTGCGACCCCGACACCGTCGTCGTCGCCAGCGATCACGGGATGGGCGAGTACGGCGGCCACGAGTTCCGGCCCAACGAGTTCCTGCGCGAGCGCGGCCTCGTCGAGACCACGACCGAGGGCGACGGGATGCCCACGTGGTCGACCATCGCCGACGACGAGTTGCAGGGCGACGATACGTCGGATCGGGGTGGCGAGGGATCGGGAGCGGCCGACGTGTCGGCCGCTCCCGATCCCTCGCCGCGCGGAGGTGGGGCATCCGGGGCGCTCGGAGGCGATGTGTCCGGAGCGCTCGAACGCGGCATGTCCGGCCTCGCGTCGCTCGGCGTCACCGCCCAGCGCATCAAGGCCGCACTCGACGCGGTCGGGCTGGCGGAGTTCGTCGCCGAGCGCGTCCCGACCGACGTCGCCCGCGCGGCCGCCGAGCAGGTCGACTTCCCGAACTCCACCGCGTACGCCCGCGACCGCATCGAACTCGGCGTCCGGGTGAACCTCGCGGGTCGCGAGCCCGAGGGCACCGTCGCGCCCGAGGAGTACGAGCGGGTCCGCGACGAGGTGATCGAGGCCCTCTCCGGCGTCGAAACGCCAGACGGCAAGCCTGTGTTCGAGCAGGTTACCCGTCGAGAGGAGGTGTTCTCGGGTTCCTACGTCGAACAAGCGCCCGACGTGATCACGGTCCCTCGCGAGTACGACGAGTTCCTCTCGACGCGGGTGGGCGACGGGGTGTTCGGCCCGCCGAGCGAGCCGTACAACCACAAGCGCGAGGGCGTGGTGGCGCTGTCGGGGGCAGGCGTCGACTCGGACGCCGACCTCTCGGACGCCCACCTCTTCGACGTGGCCCCGACGGTGCTGGCGACGCTGGACCAGCCTGCCGGCGACCACATGGACGGCTCGGTGCTGTCCCCGGTCGAGCCGGTCGGCACGGAATCGTACCCCGCGTTCGACGCGGGCGAACGACGAGCGACCGACGACGGCGAGGTGGAAGCCCGTCTCGCGGAGCTCGGGTATCTGGAATGACACGACCTTCCGAGATGGCATGAGCATTAGCATCCTGGACAACGACGGTATCACGATCGGCCCCGCAGACGCATTCGACCACCACGACTGGAACGACCTCGTGGAGCGGTCGCCCCAGACGAACGTCTTCCATCGCCGGGAGTCACTGGCGGTGCAGGCTGACCACGCCAACGCGCGGCTCCACGCGCTGGTCGGCTACAAGGGCCACGAACCGGTGGGTATCTTCCCGGTCTTCGAGAAGCGCGCTGGCGGCATGTCGATGGCGTTCTCGCCCGCGCCGAGCCTCTGGGTGTCGTATCTCGGGCCGGCGCTGCTCAACTTCCGGAAGCTCAAGCGCCGCAAGCGCGAGCGCCGGACCAAGCGGTTCGTCCGGGGCTGTCTCGACTGGGTCGACCGCGAGGTCGGCCCGAAGTACACGCAGGTCCGCCCGGACCCGGCCTTCCGGGACGTGCGACCCTTCGAGTGGAACGACTACGAGATCGACGTGCGCCACACCTACAGCGTGGACCTCACCCGCGACGAGGACGACCTGCTGAAATCGTTCTCCAGCGACGCCCGGAACAACGTCCGGACCGAGGGCGACTACCGGGTGTACGAAGGGGGTCCCGACGAGATCGAAGCCATCGTCTCGCAGGTCCGGGAGCGCCACGACGAGCAGGACGAGAGCTACGGCGTGACGCCATCGTTCGTGATCGACCTCCACGAGCGCCTGCCGGAGGGAACGGTCCGACCCTACGCCTGCGAGATCGACGGCGAGGTCGCGGGCGGCATGGTGGCACTGGAGGACGGCGACACCGTCTACCGGTGGCAGGGCGGCGCGAAGCACCACCGCGACCTGCCGGTCAACGATCTGGTGGACTGGACCATCATGGCCGACGCGATGGACCGGGGAATCGAGCGCTACGACCTCGTCGGTGCGAACGAGGAGCGCCTCTGTGGCTACAAGGCCAAGTTCGCGCCGCGACTCCGGGCCCACTACACGCTGGAGAAGGGCAACAAGGTCACGAACGCGCTGTCGAGCGTCTACCAGCGACTGCGGTGATCGCTTTTCGCCGAAGTCACCACGCGTACTCCTCGCGCGGGTCCAGGTCGTCGCGCTCGCGGTCGTACGCACGCTCGCCCTCGACGAACACCTGTTCGGCGTCCGACTCCAACTCGAACATCGGGCCGTCCCAGACCACGAGGTCGGCGTCCGTTCCCTCCTCGACGGTGCCCACGCGGTCCTCGATGCCCAGGATCTCGGCCGGGTTGCGGGTGACGGTGCGGAGCGCGACGTCCTCCGGGAGGCCCTCGCGCACCGCGAGGCCGACGCAGACGTCAAGGTGCTCCTGCGGAAGGATTGGCGCGTCAGTCTGGATGGCGACTTTCACGCCCGCCTCGTGGAGGATGCCGGGCGTCTCGAAGGTGATGTTCCGGAGCTCGTACTTGCTGGCCGACGAGATGGTCGGCCCGACGACCGCGGGCACGTCGCGCTCGACGAACTCGTCGGCGAGGACGTGGCCCTCGGTCGCGTGCTCGATGGACAGCTTCTCGATGCCGAACTCGTCGGCGATGCGGAACACCGTCGCGATGTCGTCGGCGCGGTGGGCGTGGACCCGGAGCGGGAGTTCGCCCTCCACGACGCGGGCGAGGTTCTCCATGCCGAGGTCGCGCTCGAATGGTTCGTCCTCCTCGCGAGCATTGGCCCGGCGCTCGACGTAGTCCTCGGCCTCCATGAGCGCCTCGCGGAGCGTCGCGGCGACGCCCGGCCGGGTCGAGGGCTGGCGGTCCTTCTCGTCGCCGTGGAACCGCTTGGGGTTCTCGCCGAAGGCGGCCTTCATCCCGTCCTCGCGGATCAACATCCGGTCGGCCACGTCGCCGTACGTCTTCATCGAGCAGATGATGCCGCCGATCACGTTCGCGCTGCCCATCCGCGAGGAGACGGTGGTGACGCCCCCTTGGAACGCGTGCTGGAGCTCCTCGTCGCGCGGGTGGAACCCGTCGAGCGCGTTGACCTGCGGGGTCACGGGGTCCGAGACCTCGTTGAAGTCGCCGTCCTCGGGTTCGCCCCACTCGGCCATCCCGGCGTGGCTGTGGGCGTCGACCAGTCCGGGCGTGACGTTGCGGCCGCCGGCGTCGAACGTCTCGGTGCCCTCCGGAACCTCTACCTCCTCGTCGGTGCCGACCGCGACGATCTCCCCGTCGTCGAAGAGGACGGTTCCCCCGTCGATTCGACCGCGCTCGCTCACCGTGTGGACCGTGCCATTGACAATTGCTCGCATGACGTTGAGGAGCGAGGGCGAAGATTTGAGTATTTCGGTTCGAAGTACCGCGAGAGGTGGTTCCGCCGGTGATCGTCCCCGTTTCGAGCAACCCGGCCGACCCGACCGACCCATCACGACTGGGGCCGATTCGTCGCGAACCCGAGATCGCCTCATCACGACAGGGGAATCGACTCGTCGTGAACCCGAGGCCGACCACTCAGGAACCCGGAAAGTCAATTCTTTAATACCCGGCGCGGAACCGTAGGGGTATGAAGCGAGTCGACGTTGCCATCGTGGGTGGCGGCCCGGCGGGAGCCTCCGCCGCCCGGGCGGCCGCCGAACAGGGGGCGGATGCGCTGGTCGTCGAAAAGGGCGTCCCGCGCGCGGACCGCGAGGAACTCGGACCGGACTCGACGGACGCCGCCGGGATGCTCGACTACTGGGTCGATCTGATGGGTATCCCGTACGAGGAGATCCCCGAGCGCGTGGTCCACCGGGAACTCGACCGGACGGAGTTCTTCGGCCCGACCGAGTCCTGCGTCCTCGAAGCGACCGGCATCGAGTCGTCGTACGACGGGTTCGGCTTCACCTTCCACCGCGCCCGGATGGACGACTGGCTCCGCGAGCGCGCACTGGAGAGCGGCGCTGAGTACCGCGTGGGAACCAGCGTGACCGACGTGGCCACCGACCTCTCGGGGTCGCCGACCCACATGCTGACGTTGGCCGACGGCGAGGACGTGGAGGCCGACTCCCTCGTGCTGGCCGATGGACCGCAGCGGCAGGTCACCATGCGCGTGCTCGACCGGTTCTCGCCCGACGACCGGCCCACCTCGCAGGTGATGGCCCCGAACACGGCCAACCACATCGCGTATCAGGAGTACCGGGAGTTCCCCGAGGAGCTGTTCGACCCCGCGTCGCTCAAGTTCTGGTGGGGGGTGATGCCGGGCGAGACGGCGTATCCGTGGGTGTTCCCCAACGACGGGACGGTCGCGCGCGTGGGCCTCACGATGCCAATCGGGATGGACATCGACGCGATTCCGAATCGTGAGGAGTACGACCTGCTCCGGCCCGAGGACGACCGGGTCCCCCGCGGCGGGACGTACGTCGAGCGCCTGCTCGAACGCGAGTACGGCGACGAGTACGACCTCTCGGACTTCCCGCTCGTCGAGGACCGGGGCAAGCGCGGCGGCACAGAGACCTACCCCATCTCCTCGACGCGACCCATCGAGTCGCCCACCGCAGCAAACATCGCGGTCGCGGGCGGCGCGATGGGCACCACCTCGGCGTTCCACGAGGGCGGCTACCACCTCGCGGTGCGCACCGGCCGCATCGCCGGGGACCTCGCCGCCAAGGGTCGCCTCGGCGCGTACAACGACCAGTGGCACGAGGCCATCGGCGACGAGATCCTGCGGAACGTCACCTTCGCGGACATCGTCGCCGACTACGGCCCGAGCGACTGGGACAAGGCGTTCTCGATGGCGAGCGACATCCTGGCAGACGAGAGCGACGGCCGACTGCTGAAGTACAGCGTCAAAACGGGCATCCGGGGCGCGCGACTCGTCGGCAAGTACAAGATGACCAAGCGCAAGTACCGCAACGGCAAGTACGTCCAGTTCCGCGAGGACGAGTACACCGTCTGAACCGACAGCGGCATCTAGGCGTCAACCCCCTCCTTCGGCGGCGAACACCAGACAGTAGCTGTGGTCGTACCCGTAGCCGTAACTCCCACCGTCCCTCTCCGGTTGCTCTTCGCCCTCCCACCCGACGACCACCTCGCCCTCGAATCGGAACGACTCGGCGACGGCGTCGGCCACGTCCCACGCGAGCGTCGTCACCTCGCCGTCGTGTTTCATGTTCGAAACGTCCACCAGCAGGGAGGCGTCCGGTGCCGCGAGGTCCCGCACCTGCGCGAACACGTCTCCGATCTGGTCGAGATAGCGGCCGTAGTCGCTCTCGCCCGCGTAGTTTTCGAGCGGGTCGACCCCCATGCCAGCGACCATGTACGGCGGCGAGGTGAGACAGCAGTCGAACGCCGGCAGGTCGAAGTCTGCGAGGTCGAGCGCGCTCCCGTGAACGAGGCTCTCACTGTGTTCGGAGCCCAGTCGGTCACGAACGAACTCGGCGCGGTCGGTCTCGTACTCGACGCCGGCGGGAACCCGCCCCAGTTCCGCTGCGACCGCGAGGGTCGTGCCGAACCCCGCGAAGGGGTCGAAGACGGTATCGCCCGGTTCAGAGTGCTCCCGGAGGAAGTGCCGGACGTACGCTTCCGGAGTTCGCACGTCGTCGACGAAGCCCGACGGAAGGTCGGTCTCCTGCTCGTAGTCGAGGGTGAGGAACGTGTTCACGCCGACGGTACTCGCAGGCGGCCCGTAAATCTCTCGGATTTCGGGAGTCGATACTGACGGGGACGCGGTTGAATCGACCCCAGATGCCGTGAACCGATACCATTAACAACTCGCGCTAAAGCCCGTCGCACGTGAACCTCGCCCTCCGACTCGCGGTGGCGTGTCTCGTCATCGCCGCGCCGACGCTGCTGTACCTCGGACTGCTCCGGGGCCTTCGGTGGCTCCGCGACGACGCCCTCCTCGCGGACCTCGCGCGGAGCGACGACGCGCCCGACGACGTGTCCAGCGCCGCCGCCAGCGTACTCGAAAAGCGACCGATTCGAGCGGACGGAAGCGGGAGTACCGACGACGCTGAACGCGCGTTCGCCCGCCCCCGCCGGCCCCCCCCCCCCCCCGCGCCCCGGCCCGAGTCGACCGCCTGCTCGAACTGCGGGTCCTCGAACATGCTCGGCGCGCGGTACTGCGGCGACTGTCTGTCGAAGCTGCGGTAGCGCGCCGGGCCGGGCCGACCCGGGTAGCCCGGCCCGGCGCGCTACCGCGGACTGTGGCTTCTCGGTACTCCGACCGCGCACCGAGGCTTCTTGTCCCGCGAGTGCCGTGTCACGGGCATGGTACTCTTTCAGTTCGGCCCGTTCGACGGGGTGCTCAACGCCTCACTCGTAGAGCTTCGGGCAACCTTCGTCGACTTGCTCCCGAAGCTCGTCACCGGCTTCCTGTTTCTCGCGCTGGCGTACGTCACCATCCGATTCGTGCTCGGCCTCGTCCGGTCGGCGCTCGACCGGGCGTACGTCGACGATCAGGACCTCGTGGTCGACCTGTTTACGACCGTCGCGGGCATCTTCCTCTGGTTCGCGGCGGGGCTCACGCTCCTGAAGATCCTCGGGATGGGCGAGATCGCGGCGAGTCTCGGGACCGCGACCGGGTTCGTCGCGCTCGGGGTGAGCTACGCGCTCTCGGACATGATCGCCGACACGGTCTCCGGAGTCTACCTTCTCCGGGACCCGGACTTCAACCCCGGCGACAGCGTCGAAGTCGGCAGCGCGTCGGGCGTGGTGCGCGAGATCGGACTCAGGAAGACGCGACTGGAGGTCGAGGGCGGCGACGTGCTGGTACTCGCCAACGGCTCGGTCGAGGACAAGTGGACGAAGAAGGCGGCGACCGAGAGTGACGCAACGGCCGAGACGGCCGCAACGGCTACGAACGACGCGGAAATCGAATCGGAATCGCCAACTGACGACGCGAGCGAATCGTCTCAGCAGTAGCAGACTTCCTTACTGCTCACATCGCGGTCCGGGGTGCGACGAGTGCCCCGGCGTCGCGGCGGACCTCCAGTGTGGCCGCGAGATCGGCTCGAGTGATGGTACCGACGACCTCGCCGCGGTCCTCGACGAGAACCGCGTTGGCCCGCGCGGCGTTCAGTTCGCTCACTATGTCGAACATCGGCGCGTCCACGGACACGCGGGGCAGGTCGCGCCGGGTCACGTCCCCGACGCTCGCGCCTTCTTCGCGGCGGGACTTCCGGAGATCCCCCAGCGAGACCACGCCGACGACCGCTCCGGAGTCGTCGACGACGGGGTAGTCGGTCCGGCGCTCGTCCATCATCCGCGAGCCCAGTTCCGAGAGGGCCGTGTCGGTCCTGACCGGCTCGGTGGTCGGGGTCATCGCGTCCGCCGCGGTCACGCCCGCGAGGAGGGTGTCGAGCGCGACCATCCGGGACTCGCCCGTGGCCGCGCCGTAGATGAACAGCGCGAGCAGGAGCAACAGCGGGCTAAAGGAGAGCACGCCCAGCACCGCAAAGGCCAGCGCGAACAGCGTCCCGATTCGCGCTGCGGTCCGAGTCGCGCTCGCGTACGGCTGGTTGCGGGCGAGCAGCGCGCGGAGCACCCGCCCGCCGTCCATCGGGAACGCCGGGAGCAGGTTGAACACGGTGAGGACGACGTTCGTGATCACGAGCCAGCCGAAGACGAACGTGACCGCGGGCGTCGACGCGGGCAGGACGAGGACGACCGCGTAACAGCTCGCCGCGACGAGCACGCTCGCGGCCGGGCCGGCGAGCGCGATCCAGAGTTCGCGCTCCCACTCGCGGGGCATCTCGCTCAGGCTGGCCAGCCCGCCGAGCAGCCACAGCGTGATGGACTCGACCTCGATGTCGTACCGGCGCGCGGCCCACGCGTGGCCGAGTTCGTGGAGCGCGACGCTGGCGAACAGCCCGACCGCCGCACCCGCGCCGATGAGCCACGGCGTGTTCCCGGACCGGAGCACGCCCACGTCGAGCGCGATGTCCGGGAAACCGTTGATGAACCCGGTGTACAGCGCGATCTGCTCGCCGCTGCCGATAAGCCACGCCAGCACGGGGAGGAACACGATGAGGGAGACATTGATCCGAATGGGGATGCCCCACACGGAGACGATGTCGTAGTTTCGCATACCGTGTGGTAGGACGGAGCGATGTTGAAGGTACGGGTCGCCGAGAGTCGCCGGTTTTGGTGGCGATTGGATATTCCGCCGTCCTTCCATTCTGTTTACACTGACTCGTCTTTCTCCCGGCTCACGCTGACTCCTCCTTCGTCCCTCGCGCGAGTTGCGCTCTCGCTACGCTCGGTCGCTCCCGCGCGCCGGATAAAAGTGGATTATCGAGAATCGTCGGTAATCGAGAGCGTCGCTGGAATCGTAGAACCTCCAAGAAAAAGTGAAAATCGAACGAAAACGAGTGAAGACGAATTTCTACAGGAAGTCTTCGATGTGGTCCGCGACCTCGTTCGGCGTGTCGCCGACCGGCACGCCGGCGTCGTTCAGCGCCTGGATCTTGCTTTCCGCAGTCCCGGTCCCGCTGCCCGACACAATCGCGCCGGCGTGGCCCATGCGCTTGCCCGGCGGTGCGGTCCGGCCCGCGATGAAGCCCGCGACCGGGGTGTCCATGTTCTCGGCAATGTAGCGGGCGGCCTCTTCCTCGTCCTCGCCGCCGATTTCGCCGCACATCACGACCGCCTTCGTGTCGGGGTCGTTCTCGAACAGTTCCAGTGCGTCGACGAAGTCCGTGCCGATGATGGGGTCGCCGCCGATACCGATGGCGGTAGTCTGGCCGATGCCCCGCGAGGTGAGGTTGTCCACGACCTGGTAGGTCAGCGTGCCCGACCGCGAGACCAGCCCCACGTCACCCGACTCGAAGATGTTGCCCGGCAGGATGCCGAGCTTCGCCTCGCCCGGCGTGATGATGCCCGGGCAGTTCGGACCGATGAGGCGGGTGTCGACCTCGCCGAGTCGCTTGTACACCTTCGACATGTCCTGCGTGGGGATGCCCTCGGTGATGGCGACCACGAGGTCGAGCGGCGCGTCGAGCGCCTCGAAGACCGCGTCCGCGGCGAACGCTGGCGGGACGAACACGACGGAAGCGTCGGCGTCCTCCTCGCGTGCGGCGCGCTCGACGGTGTCGTAGACCGGGACGCCGTGGACCTCTTGACCGCCCTTGCCGGGCACTGCGCCGGCCACGACGTTCGTTCCGTACTCGATCATCTGCTCGGCGTGGAAGTTGCCCTCCCCGCCGGTGATGCCCTGTACCACGACTCTGGTGTCGTCGTCGACTAGCACGCTCATTGTTCCACCTCCGCGTCCGCGTACTCGACCGCACGTTGCACGGCGTCCTCCAGCGTCTCCTCGACGGTCACGAGTTCGTCGTTCAGGATCTCGCGGCCCTCCTCGGCGTTCGTCCCCGCGAGTCGGACGACCACGGGCTTGGGGATCTCGTCGAACTGGCCGAGGGCGTCGTTGATACCCTGCGCGACCTCGTCGCCGCGGGTGATGCCCCCGAAGATGTTGAACACCACGGAGTCGACGTTCTCGTCGGCGAACACCATGTCCAGCGCGTTGGTCACGCGCTCGGCCTTCGCGCCGCCGCCGATGTCGAGGAAGTTGGCGGGCGCGCCGCCGTAGTGGTCCACGAGGTCGAGCGTCGTCATCACGAGGCCCGCGCCGTTGCCGATGATGCCGACGTTACCGTCGAGGCGTACGTAGTCGAAGCCGTACTCGTTGGCCTTCGCCTCCAGTTCGTCCTCGGCGGCCTCTTCTTCCATCTCGGCGAGCTCGGGCTGGCGGAACAGCGCGTCGTCGTCGATGTTCATCACGGCGTCGGCGGCGACGACCTCGTCGTCGCTGGTGATCATCACCGGGTTGATCTCGATGTCGCTGGCGTCGCTGTCGTCCCAGAGCTGGAACAGCGTCGTCAGGATGGAAGCCACGTCGGACGCGACCTCGCTGGGAACGCCGGCGTCGTAGACCGCCTTCCGGGCCTCGAACGGGTGCATCCCGAACGCGGGGTCGACGTGCTCGCGCGCGATGGCCTCGGGGTCCTCCTCGGCGACCGCCTCGATGTCGACGCCGCCCTTCGTCGAGACCATGGCGACGGGTTCGCCCTCGCCGCGGTCCATCGTCACGCCGACGTACAGCTCGTTCACGAAGTCGACGGCCTCCTCGACGAGGACCGTCTCGACCGTGTACCCCTTGAGGTCCATCCCGAGGATGTCCTCGGCGGCCTGCTCGGCCTCCTCGCGGTCGTCCGCGAGTTTGATGCCGCCGGCCTTTCCGCGCCCGCCGACGTGAACCTGTGCCTTCACGGCGACCGGGTAGCCGATCTCTTCGGCCGCCTCGACGGCCTCGTCTACGGACGACGCCAGCGTGGAGGCCGGCGTCGGAATCCCTGCGTCGGCGAAGACCTGCTTCGCCTGATACTCGTGTAGTTTCATCAGTAGCTCAGGCGTTACTTCTGTCGTCCGAGAGTTAGTAGTATCGAAACGGGCGAGTGCGATGCGCCGCGAACGGCTGGCCAGTCGAGAGGGATTCGGCGGGAAGAATTGACAGAGACACGGCTCCTTCGAAGATCGAATTACGGACTGGACCGGACGATTCTACCACCGCGTTGTGTGCGGGTGCGGCGCGCGCAGGACTGCGCGCGCCGCACCCGCACGCGAAGTCGTGGAGGTAACGTGAACCGGCGCGTCACCCGGTACGACCAGACCTACCACGTCACCCCGACCCGGAACGACGGGCGTCGTCGTCGACCTTCTGCTGAGCCTTCCCTCGAACGTAGCCGAGGGTCTCGCCGAGCGCTTCGCCGACGTTCGACAGTCGTTTCCCACCGAACAGGAGCAGTCCGAGTACCGTGACGATAGCGATCTCGACCGGCCCCATACGCGAAACTAGCTCGACGAAATACGTATACGTTACGCCAATTCACTCCTCGGCGTAGAACCTGACCAGCCCGCACTCCGGACACCGCCGGGGCTCGACTTCGAGGGCCTTCGTGACCCCGACCGCGGCGAGTACGTCGTCGCTCTCAGCTTCGGTCCGGACCTTCAGTTCCCCCTTCCCGGTGAACAGGTCGGCCGCCTCGAACGGGACGTCGCAGTCCGGACAGCGAGCGTCGTCGGCCATACGGAATACTCCTCGCCCCGCCACGAAAAACATGTCGGTCGGACCGGAATGTTCCGGTCGAGGTCATCCGGTAATCTCGCCCCGGATCACTCGTCGACGCGGGTCACTCGTCGACGTACAGGCGGACGAGCCCGCACTCGGGACACGCGTGGGGCGACACCTTCTTGGTCTCCTTCGCTCCCAACGACCCGAGCAGGCCGCCCGCCTTCTCGTCGGTCTTGAGTTTGACCCCGAATCCGTCGCCGGTCTGGAGGTCGCCACGTTCCATCGTCACGCCGCAGTCGGGACAGCGCGGGTCGGTGTCCATGTCGCGATTGGAGTCCCGGCGGCCACTTAAATTTCAGTTCGTGGCGATACTTCTCAGTTCGTCGTGACCACGTCGATGACGTCCCGGTCGTCGAGCGAGTGGTCGGCACCGACCTGTCGCTCGGTCCGGCAGTCGATGCCGTGGAGGAACCCCTCGCCGATGTCGGAGTGGACGTGGTAGGCGAAGTCCTCGGCCGTCGAATCCGGCGGCAGGAGGAAGCAGTCCGGGAGCACCTCGCCGCGCTCGTTGCCGAGCCCGTTCGCGCCGCCGGGGAACACCGGCACGACGCCCAACTCGTCGAACAGCGCGGTTTCGAGCGCGCGCTGGACGCCCGACCCCTCGTACTCGGCAACGAACGACTCGATGTCGTCGAGGCCGGCGCGCTGGTCGGCCGAGAGGGCGTCCTCGGCGACGATGTCGAACGACGAGTCGCCGGGGCGGTAGTCGACAGCGCCCTGCTCGTCGGCCTGCTTGAGCGCCTTCTCGGCGTGGGCACTGACCGGCACGAACCCGAGGTGGTCGTAGTCTGGGTCGCTCGCGATCTCCTCGTAATTTTCCTGCGCTTCGGGGGTGTCCATCTTGTTCGCGGCGACGACCATCGGCTTGGTCACCTTCCGTATCTCGCGAGCGAGTTCCTCGCGGTCCTCGTCGTCCCACGTCACGGGGTCGAGGTCGAGGCCGAGCGAGAGGATCTCGCGCTTGATCTCGTCCTTGTCGATGCGGAACGCGCTCATCTGCTCGGCGAGTTCGACCTCGATGTCGTCGTCCTCGCCGTCGTAGCCGGTCTCGTAGCGTTCGATGCCCTTCTCCAGAATTCCGAGGTACCACATGTCGAGTTCGTTCTCCAGAAAGTCGATGTCCTCGCGCGGGTCGTGGTCCTCGGTGGGTTCGCCTTCGATGTCGGTCTTGCCCGAGAAGTCGACGACGTGGACCAGCACGTCGGCCTCGTTCAGGTCGGTGAGGAACTGGTTGCCCAGCCCGTTGCCCTCGTGCGCGCCGGGGATCAGCCCCGCCACGTCGACCAGCTTGACGGGGACGAACCGGGTGCCGTCCTCGCAGAAGCCGACGCTCGGGGTACAGGTCTCGCCGAACTCCGGCGCGGCGCACTCGACCCGGACGTACGCCTCGCCCACCGCGGGGTCGATGGTCGTGAAGGGGTAGGCTCCTTCCGGCACGTCGTTCATCGTCGCGGCATTGAAGAAGGTGGACTTGCCCACCGAGGGCTTGCCCACGAGTCCGATCCGGTAACTCATTGCCCGAACTGGCAGGTCGGTGGCTAAAAGCCTCTCGAAGCCGATAACGGTCGGTAGGGGTTCACGCGGTAGTCGGTGACGCGGGGATTTTGCGCAACTCGGATGCGACGGTCTGCTGACCGGCCCTCGTTTAGCCATCGGGAGTTTCCCCCTGCTCGCGCACTGCGAACCCCTCCACCGAACATGCGCTGGCTTTGCCTTCTATCCGGCGCGTGCGGCGCGGTCCCTCCTATGCTCAAGCGATAGCTAGCGTCTTATCTCGTCGGATTTCGCACGTAGCGGTCGTTCTGAATTGGCAGTACGGGTTCGTCGAGGGACAAATAGAGCCGAGAATTGCTACCTCGACCGCAACAGCAACCGCACAGCGAGTCATGCTTGAGACTATGAGAACCGCAACCGCACTAGCCTCCGCAACCGCACCAGCCTCCGCGACCGCACCGCTTCCGCGACCACTTCCGAATCCACCTCCGCGACCCCATCCACCTCCACACCGACCCCGAACCCCCGACTGCCTTTTTACCGCTGGCCGTCGTGCGTTCCGTGGATGATCCTCCAACCGCCGGCAGAGTCCGAGACGAACGAATGGGTCTGAGAACTCGATTCCTCGATTTGGCCGACCACCTCTCGTTTCTCGCCCAGTGGGTGCTCTACCGCGCCATCCTACTCCTCGAACGCCTCCGCGACCTCTTCCCGCCCTTCGGCCGCGATCCCGCGCTGTGGGTCTTCGGCGCGCGCGGCGGGGAGGCGTTCGCGGACAACGCGAAGTACCTCTACCTCCACGTCGCTGCCGAGCGCCCGGAAGTCCGCCCCGTCTGGCTCTCCAAAGACCGCGCCGTGGTGGCCGACCTCCAGTCGGCCGGCTACGAGGCGTACCACTGCTACTCGCTTCGGGGACTCCTGCTGAATCTTCGCGCGCGCGTAGTCCTGTTCACGCAGGGCCACCGCGACCTCGCGATGCCATGCTGTGCCGGCGCGTTCGCAGTCCAGCTCTGGCACGGGGTGCCACTCAAGCGCATCTCGTGGGACGCGGAGTTCCCCGACCTCCCGTGGCCGGTCAGACTCGCGCACGCCGACATGGCCGAGGAGATGGATCTGCTCGCGGTTCCGGACCGGGAACTGGTCGAGATTTTCGCATCTGGACTCCGGATCGCCCCCGACCGGATGGTCCTCGCAGGCTATCCCCGCAACGACGCGCTGTTCGACGCGATCCCCGGCGAGGAAGTCGCGACCGACTCGCCCGCGCTCGCTCGCGTCAGCGCCCTCGCGGGCGACGGACGACTCGTCGCCTACCTGCCGACCTACCGCGGGTGGACCGACGAGTCGGTCGCCGACCGCCTCGACTTCGCGTCGCTGGACGATTTCCTCGCCGAGCGCGATGCGACGCTCGTCGTCAAGACGCATCCGAACGAGTCCATCGAACTCCCCGAGGACTGCTCGCGAGTCGTCCAGCTTCCCGCCGCGACCGACCCGTACCCCTTGCTCCGGCAGGCCGACGCGCTCGTGACGGACTACTCGTCGGTGTACGTCGATTACCTGCTGCTCGACCGGCCAATAGTGTACTACCCCTACGACCTCGACGAATACCGCTCTATGCGCGGGTTCTACCTCGACTACGACTCGGTGACGCCCGGCCCGGTCGCCCAAACCTTCGACGACCTGCTCGACGGGCTGGACCGCGCGCTCGCTCGCTCGGATGCCGACGCCGACCGGCGGCAAGAGGTCCGCGAGCGACTGCTCGATGGCGACCCCGGCGTGCGGGACCACCGCGAAGAATCTCTCGGAGGAAATTCCGAAACGTCTCGCGAGCGCGCGGGCGCTGGCATGCCAGCGCCCGCGCGCTCGCGACCGTCGCAGTCGGCAGTACCACCGTCGCGAACGCCGCGGTCGGCCGCCGTCTTCGAGGCGATCCGCAGTCGGCTCCGCGGTCGAGAGGGACGACCCAGCGAGTGATGGCCTCCCCGGCCGAGCCCACCGATTCGCGGCTCTGGAGCGGTCCGAAGCCCTCCGAAGCCCTCCGAACCGCTCCGTACCGCTATGTCTCTCCGGAAAGCAAGGTTCAAGTCGAGGTTGTGCAAAGCCCTCACGAAGACCGGAGATCGCGCTCCGGCGCGTCCGAATCCCCCATGGACACTACGACCACGACGACGCGAGAGGAGGTGGCGAACCGACGGGACCTGACGCTGATCGCCCACAGAGGCTTCGCCGGCGTCTACCCCGAGAACACCGTCGCGGCCGTCGAGCGGGCGGCCGCCGAGTCGGTCGGTGGCGGCCCGCCGGAGATGGTCGAGATCGACGTGGTCCCGACCGCCGACGGCGAGATCGTCGCGTTCCACGACGTGGAACTCGGCCGCGTGACCGACGCGCCCGTGGCGCTCGCCAACCGGCCGGTGTGGGAGGTCCCCTACGACCGACTTGCGGAGTTCGAGGTGCTCGGAACCGGCCAGCGCGTGCCCCGCTTGCGGGAGGTGCTCGACGCGGTCCCGCCCGAGGTCGGCCTCAACGTCGAGTTCAAGAACCCCGGCTCGCGGGCGGCGCGGCCGGGCGAGAACCTCCCGCCGGACGAGCGCGCCGAGCAGCAGAACCTGTGGCGCGACTTCGCGAGCGACGTTCTCGGGACCCTCGGCGAGTACGACCACGACGTGCTCGTCTCCTCGTTCGCGGAAGGCGCGCTCGCGGCGGTGCGCGAACTCGACTCCTCGATCCCCCTCGCGGTCGCGTTCGCCGACTCCATCGCCGACGGGATGGAGGTGGCCCGGCGCTACGACTGCGAGGCGGTCCACCCGCCGTGGAACGCCATCTCGGACGCCGAACTGTTCAACGCCGAGTACGACTCGCTGGGCCCCTTCGAGGAGATCGACGTCGTCGCGGCGGCCCACGAGGAGGGCCGGGCCGTCAACGCGTGGACGGTCGAGAGTTGGTATCAGGCCGACCGACTGCGGTGCGCGGGCGTGGACGGCCTCATCGCGGACTATCCGGGCGTCGTTCGGTTCGACGACGCCGCGGCCCAAGAATCGGAGACGACCGCTCCGTCGTCCAAGTAGCCCACCCCTCGGGCCGATAGGACTATTGATGCCTACGTTGCGTTACGGTGCAGTGTTATCTCATGAAGGGCGTTATCTTAGCGGCTGGCATCGGTTCTCGCCTCCGACCGCTCACGCTTCAAACACCCAAGAGCTGCCTCACGGTGGGCCGACTCCCCGTCCTGACGCGCCAGCTCCGCGCGTACGCCGACGCGGGCGTGACCGACGTCACGGTCGTCGCGGGCTACCTCGCCGACGACGTGCGGGCGCTTTGCGCCGAGGTGGCCGACCAGCATCCCGCGCTCGACGTGACCGTGATCGAGAGTGAGGTGTACGCCAACACCGACAACATGTACTCGCTGTACCGCGCCCGGGAGGCGGTGGCGGGCGAGCCGTTCGTCCTCAGCAACGGCGACGCCGTCTTCGAGGCCGGACTGCTCGCCGACCTCGTGGCGGCCGACGCCGCGAGCGCGGTCGCTAGCGACCCGGCCACCTACACCGACGAGGCGATGAAAGTGACCGTCGACGACGCGGGATTCGTGAGCCACATCGCGAAGGACGTGCCCGCGGACGTGGCCCACGCCATCTCGAACGACGTGTACCGGTTCTCGGCCGAGTTCTCCGAACAGCTGTTCGCCGAAATTTCCCGGACTATCGAACGCGAGGGCGACTATGGCGAGTGGACGGAACTCGCCATCGACCGCGTAGTCCGGTCTCGCGACCACGACCTCGAACCGGTCGACGTGGGCAGCTACGGCTGGGTCGAGATCGACGACCGGGGCGACCTCGCGGAGGCCGACCTCCAGTTCGCCGCCCTCTCGGACCTCGCGTCGAAGGAAGCCATTTTCTTCGATCTCGACGGCACCATCTACCTCGACGACGAACTCGTGGAGGGTGCCGGCCGCGTCGTCGAGGACCTCCGCGCCGCTGGCGTGGACGTCTACTTCCTGACGAACAACTCCTCGAAGTGGAAGGACGACTACGCCGGCCGGCTCACCTCCCTCGGCATCTCGGCCGCGCCGGAGGACGTGCTCCTGTCGACCGACGGCGTGCTGGACTACCTTCGGTCGACCGACGCCGGCGAGACGTACGTGCTCGGCACCGACCGAATGCAGAGCGCGCTGGCCGACCGCGGGGTCGACTGCGTCAATGCAGTCGACCCCGCGGTCGGCGCTGGCACGGCGGAGAACGGCGGTGAAACGCCGGAGAACGTCGTCGTCGGCTTCGACACGGAACTCACCTACGATAAGGCCCGGAAGGCTACCCTGGCGATTCGCGACGGCGCGACATTCCTGCAGGCCCACCCCGACGAGGTGTGTCCCACCGCGGCGGGGTTCGTCCCGGACTGTGGCTCCATCACCGCGATGGTCGAGCGCGCGACCGACCGGACGCCAGACCGGGTGTTCGGCAAGCCCAGCACCGCGATGGTCGACCACGTGCTGGACGCCGAGGGCTACGCGCCCGAGGACGTGGCGGTCGTCGGCGACCGACTGGAGACCGACGTGGCGCTCGCCGAGAACGTCGGCTGCGAGTCGGTCTGCGTGCTGACAGGCGACGCCACCCGGACCGCGGTCGAGCGCAGCGAGATCGCCCCGACGCTGGTCGCGCCCTCGGTCGGCGCGCTCACGCGGTTCCTCGTCGCACCCGAAAGCGCGTCGGCGAAGGAAAACGCGACGGCGAACGAAAACGCGACGGCGAACGAAAACGCGACGGCGAACGAAAGCGGGTCGCCTAGCGAGAGCACGACCGCGTCCGTCGTTCGCGGGGGCGACTCGAAATGAGCAACGGCGGTTCGAGCGAGCAGGGCGAACTCCCCGACGACTCGGGCGAGGTTCGGACCGGCTACGTCACACAGACCCACACCGGCGCGGTGTCGTGGAAAGAAGCGATCCGCGACGGCGAGGAACTCGGCTTCGATTTCGTGGAGTTGTACATGGACGGCGCGTCCGAGCGCACGAAGGTGGACATCAATGGTGTGGAGTCGGCCGTGGCGGAGGCGGGACTCGACCTGCTGGTCCATCTCCCGTTCGTCGACCTCGAGATCGGCTCGCCGCGCGCACCGGTCCGCGAGGGCTCGGTGGTCGAACTCCGGGGGTGCATCGAAACCGCGGCGGAGATGGGCGCGGAGAAGGCCGTGCTCCACCCGGGGACGAGCGCCCGGCCGCCCGAGTGGGAACTCGACGAGATCTCGTCCACCCTGCTGGGGTCGATCCGCGAACTCCACCGCTTCGGGGCCGACCGCGGAGTCGAGATCTGCGCCGAGAACCTGCCGGGCGTGCCCCTGACCGTCCACCAGTTCGAGCGGGTGTTCGAGAACACCGAGGCGTCGATGACGTTCGACACCGGCCACGCCCGCGTCGATGGGATGGACGAGGCGGAGATGGCTGACTTTCTGCGCGAGTACGCAGAGCGGGTGAGCCACGTCCACGTGAACGACTCCCGGGAGGCTCGCGACGAGCACGTTCCGACCGGGTCGGGGACCTTAGATTTCGAGACGGCGCTCGCACCGCTTCGGGACGGGTGGACCGGCACGGTCTCGGCGGAAGTGTACACCTTCGACTCGGACTATCTGGAACTCAGCAAGCGGAAACTGGACGGGGTTCTCTGAGAGACGATTCGCGCTCTTGATTCGTCGTTTCTTGTTATCACGTCATTCTGCCCGGCGCGCGCGAGACGAGGATCACAGGGAGCGAAATGACCGAGGACCGCAGGATGCTGGGGAGGTGTGAGGTTGCGGTGACCTCTGTCGAGGCAGTAGATAGCTTCGGCAAATTTCTATTCCGTCGAAGCTAGCTGTTGCTTGAACCTCGGCGTGACCGCACCCCAACCGCACAGCACCCCAACCGCACAGCACCCCAACCGCACAGCACCCCAACCGCACAGCACCCCAACCGCACAGCACCCCAACCGCACAGCACGGGCCTCAGTCCTCCCCAGCCTCCTGCGCTTCTCACCCTCCGTTTCACTCCGGTCTGCGATGCTCGTCCCTCGCGCGTTTTGGCGCGACACGGAGGTCGCGCCAGCGCGCGCCGAAATGGAGTGGGGAGAACAGTGCGCGCCGAGGAGGAGGAAGGTGCGTAGCGCGCGCCGGATGGTTCGTTGGAGAGTTCGGGAACCGTGGATACTCGATTCTCGACCCGCGTATCAACCTCCTCGCAGTCAAGCCCGACCTTTATCGCGTCGGCGCTCGTCCGCACTCCCATGAGCGTCAGCTTCGACTTCGGCGACTCGGTCGCACTGGTCACGGGCGCGAGCGGCGCGCTCGGGAGCGCAATCTGTGAGGCGTTCGCGGACGCGGGCGCGACCGTGGCGGCGGCGGACGTGCGCGCGCCCGACGACGAGGACGCCCAGCTCGACACCGACCGCGAGGCCATCCACTTCTACGAGGGCGACTTCACCGACGAGGAGTCGGTCGAGGGGGTCGTCTCGGAGATCGTCACGGACCACGGGACTATCGACTACCTCGCGAACGTCGCGGGGACGTGGCGGGGCGGCACGCCTATCGCGGAGACCGACGCCGAGACGTTCGACTTCCTGTTCGACGTGAACCTCAAGACCACGTTCCTCGCGAGCAAGCACGCCCTCCCGCATCTCCGCGAAACCGGGAGCGAGGAACCCGGGAGCGAAGAAGATGAAGCCGTTGGGGAGCAGGGAGCCATCGTCTCGGTCTCGGCCCGCTCCTCGCTGGAGGGCGGCGAAGGCGACGGTCCCTACCGCGCTTCGAAGGCGGGCGTGCGCCTGCTGACCGAGAGCATCGCCGAGGAGGAAACGGGCGAGGTTCGGGCCAACGCGGTGATGCCGAGCGTCATCGACACGCCAGCGAACCGCGAGATGATGCCCGACTCCGACCACGACACGTGGGTAAAGCCCGCCGAGATCGCCGAGACGATACTGGTCCTCTGCTCGGACGCCACAAGGGTCACCAGCGGCGCGGCGGTCCCCGTCTACGGCGAGGCCTGACGACCGTCCATATTCGCCGTCATCCGCGGGGGGAACCGATCGAAACCCTGGCAATAATCGCGCCGCGGCGTTCGAACCCGACCCCTTTTTATGTGTAAATTCGATAGTCACCGTCACACATGACACGAGAGACGTGGGCGACGAGGGTGGGGTTCATCCTCGCCGCCGTCGGTAGCGCGGTCGGCCTCGGAAACATCTGGCAGTTCCCGTTCAAGACGGCGACGAACGGGGGTTCGGCGTTCGTGTTCGTCTACCTCCTCGCCGCGGTGCTCATCGGCCTCCCGGCGATTCTGGCCGAGTTCGTGATCGGTCGCCGGGCCAAGCGCAACGCCATCGAGGCGTTCGGCCGGCTGAATCGTCCGGCGTGGACCATCGTGGGCGCGCTCGGCCTGTTCACCGGGATGTGGATCCTGTCGTACTACAGCGTGGTCGGCGGGTGGGTCATCCGGTACGTGTTCGGGAGCGCCACGGGCGCGTACTTCGGGGACCCCGGTACCTACTTCGAGACCGTCTCGATGGGCCTCGAAGCGGTCGGGCTCCACGGCGTCTTCATGCTGCTGACGGCGGGGATCGTCGCGTTCGGTATCGAGGACGGCATCGAGCGCGCGACCAAGCTGATGGTGCCCAGCATCGTCGCCATCCTGCTCGCGCTCGCGGTGTACGCCGCCACCCTCCCCGGCGCGACTGACGCGTACGCCTACTACCTCAACCCCGACTTCGAGTACCTGTTCGCCAACCTCGGCGACGTGGTCCCGTTCGCGGTGAGCCAGGCGTTCTTCTCGCTGTCGCTCGGGATGGGCGCGATGATCACCTACTCGTCGTACATCGGCGGCGACGAGAGCCTCCCGACCGACGGCGGGACCATCGTCGTGCTGAACACGCTGGTCGGCCTGCTCGCCGGGTTCGTCGTGCTCCCGCTGCTGTTCGCCCAGCAGGGCGGCATCTCGGAGACGGCGGCCGGCGGCGGCCCCGGCGCGCTGTTCGTCGCGGTCGCGTCGGCGTTCGCCGACCTCGGGATGGCGGGCCGGGCGGCCGGCGTGGTGTTCTTCCTCGTGGTGCTCGTCGCCGCGCTGTCGTCGGCCATCAGCCTGCTCGAAGTCGTCACCTCCTACGTGGTGGACAAGTACGGCGTCGACAGGAGGGTCACGGCGTTCGGCTTCGGTGCGGCGCTGTTCGCGCTCGGCACGCTCTCGGCCGGCGACACCGCGTGGCTCGGCTGGTTCGACACCGTCGCGTACAAGTTCCTCCTGCCGGTGTCGGTCCTGCTCGGCGTCTTCTTCGCCGGCTGGGTGCTCGGCCCGGTCGCGGTCGAAGAACTCCGGAAGGGGACCGGCGGGCTCCCGCAGGTGGGTCCCGCGTGGCTCTGGGCGCTCCGGACCTTCGTCCTGCTCGCCGTGGTGGCGACGCTCCTGCTGGGCGTGAACACGCTCTACGAGATGCCGGCGATTCCGGCGTTCTGAGGACGGCCACTCGTTCTCGTCGAATCGATTGGGTCGTTTTCATCGTTCGATTGCGTCGAGACCACCGAATCGATAACGGTCGTTCAGCCACGTTCGACCGTGTTCTTCGGCGGTTGACGGTTCCTCGGTTCGAAACTCTCTTTGGGACGGGTTGGCGACTGTCTCGGAATGACACGCGAATCGTGGGCGACGCGGCTGGGCTTTATTCTCGCCGCGGTCGGGAGTGCGGTCGGGTTGGGTAATCTGTGGCGGTTTCCGTGGATGACGGCCGAGAACGGCGGGAGCGCGTTTCTGGTCGTCTACCTCGCCATCATCCTGCTGATCGGCGTGCCCGGGCTGCTCGCGGAGTTCGTCATCGGGCGGCGCTCCCAGCGCAACCCCGCGGGCGCGCTCTACCGGCTGTCCGACGGGTCGAAGTCGTGGGGCGCGGTCGGCCTGTTCGGCGTGGTGACCGGCGTCGTCCTGCTGTCGTTCTACAGCGTCGTCGGCGGGTGGATCCTCAGATACTTCCTCGCCAGCTTCACCGGGTCGTACTTCGGATCGGCGGGGCCGTACTTCGAGGCCATCGGCTTCGGCCTCCCGGCGGTCGGGTTCCACGTCGCGTTCCTCGCGCTCACTGCGCTGGTCGTGGTCGGCGGCGTCCGAGACGGCATCGAGACGGCGACGCGCGTGATGATGCCCGCCATCGTGGTCTTGCTGCTCGCGCTCGCGGGCTGGGCGGTCACGCGGCCGGGCGCGGGCGCGGGCCTGGCGTTCTACCTAGAATTCGACGCGGCGTACCTCCGGGCGAACGTCCTCGACGTGGTCGGAGCCGCGGCGGGACAGGCGCTGTTCACCCTCTCGCTGGGCGTCGGCACGATGATCACCTACGCCTCGTATCTCGGCGACGACCACAACCTCGCGTTCGACGGGAGCGCTATCGCGATGCTCAACACCGGCGTCGGCGTCCTCGCGGGGCTGGTGGTGTTCCCGCTCCTGTTCGCGACCGTCGGCGAGCTGACTGGACCCGCCGCGCAGGGCGGCGGACCGGGCGCGCTGTTCGTCAGCCTCGCGGGCGCGTTCTCGCAGGTCCCCTTCGGCCGGGTGCTCGCGGTGCTGTTCTTCGGCGTGGTCGCGCTCGCCGCGCTGTCGTCCTCGATCAGTATGCTGGAGATTCCGGTCGCGTATCTGGTCGACGAGCACGGGTTCGAGCGCCGGACCGCTACCGGCGCGCTCGCCGGGCTGGTGCTGTTCACCGGGAGCGCGAACGCGCTCGCGCCGGGGCTGTTCACCTTCGTTTCCGGCCCGCTCGTCGACCTGATGCTGACCGCGGGGCTGACGGGGTTCCTGCTGTTCGCGGGCTGGGTGCTCGGCCCGGACGCGCTCGCGGAGTTCTCGACCGGCGCAGGCCGTCGCGTCCGGTCGGTCGGCCCCGCGTGGCTCTGGTCGGTCCGGACCGTCCTGCCGCTGTTCCTGCTGGCGACCCTGCTCGCCAACCTGCTCGCGCTGGCGGGCGTGACCCTCTGGAGCTGAGAAGCGTCGCACCGACGTGACTTGGCGACCGCCTTCTGTCCCCGCTATCGAGGGCCCCAGCCCCGCCGGGACCCCTTTTAGCAACGTTTTTCCGGCGCGTGGTCCTCAACTCGCCCAATGAGTAGCTATCGGAGGGATCACCGACGATGACGATGGACGACAAGATCGAGGAACTCCGAAAATTGCGCGAAGAGGCGCTGAAAGGCGGCGGCGAAGAGCGCATCGAGGCCCAGCACGAGAAGGGCAAGATGACGGCGCGCGAGCGCATCGACTACTTCCTCGACGACGGGACGTTCAACGAGTTCGACCAGCTCAGGACCCACCGGAGCCACAACTTCGGGATGGAGGAAACGCAGGTCAAGGGCGACGGCGTGGTCACGGGCTACGGCGAGGTCAACGGCCGGAAGACGTTCGTGTTCGCCCACGACTTCACCGTCTTCGGCGGGTCGCTCGGCGAGGTGTTCGCCGAGAAGGTCTGCAAGGTGATGGACAAGGCGATGGAGGTCGGCGCGCCAGTCATCGGGCTGAACGACTCCGCGGGAGCCCGAATCCAGGAGGGCGTCGCGTCGCTCGCGGGCTACGCCGAGATCTTCCGCCGCAATACGGAAGCCAGCGGCGTCATCCCGCAGGTTTCGGCCATCATGGGCCCCTGTGCCGGCGGTGCGGTCTACTCGCCGGCCATCACGGACTTCGTGTTCATGGTCCAGGACACCAGCCACATGTTCATCACCGGCCCGGACGTGATCGAGACGGTGACGGGCGAGCAGGTGAGCTTCGAGGAGTTGGGCGGCGCGAAGACCCACGAGTCGACTTCCGGCGTGGCCCACTTCGCGGAAGAAAACGAGAAGCAGGCGCTCGACGACATCCGACGGCTCCTCTCGTACGTCCCGCAGAACAACGTCGAGGACCCGCCCAGAGTCGAGCCGTGGGACGACCCCGAGCGCCGCGACGAGGAACTGACGAATATCGTGCCCGACGAACCCCAGAAACCCTACGACATGACCCGCGTCATCGACGGCGTGGTCGACGAGGATTCGTTCTTCGAGGTCCAGCCGGGCTTCGCGAAGAACATCGTGGTCGGGTTCGCCCGCCTCGACGGCCGCTCGGTCGGCTTGGTCGCCAACCAGCCCCGAGTGAACGCGGGCACGCTCGACATCGAGTCCTCTCAGAAGGGTGCGCGGTTCGTCCGCTTCTGCGACTCGTTCAATATTCCCATCCTGACGTTCGTCGACGTGCCGGGGTTCATGCCCGGGACGGACCAGGAGCACGGCGGCATCATCCGCCACGGCGCGAAGCTACTCTATGCGTACTCCGAGGCCACCGTCCCGCTGATGACGGTCATCACCCGGAAGGCGTACGGCGGGGCGTACGACGTGATGGCCTCCAAGCACATCGGCGCGGACGTGAACTACGCGTGGCCGACCGCCGAGATCGCGGTGATGGGCCCGCAGGGCGCGGTCAACATCCTCTACGACGACGAACTCGACGCCGCCGAGGACACCGAGGCCCGCCGCGAGGAGCTCATCGAGGAGTACCGCGAGGAGTTCGCCAACCCGTACACCGCCGCGGACCGCGGGTTCGTCGACGACGTGCTCGAACCGCAGGACACCCGACCGCGACTCATCGACGATCTGGAGATGCTGGCGAGCAAGCGCGACGAACAGCCCGACAAGAAGCACGGCAATATCCCGCTCTGAGACGCATGGCGGGCCAACACGCCGACGAGAGCGAGGAAAGCGAGGAATCCGACGCGGACCTCCGGATTCCCGACGACGCGACCGACGAGGAGGCCGCAGCCATCGCGGCGGCCGTGGGCGCGCACCTCCGCTCGCAGGCCGCGGCTGCGGCGGCCGCGGCAGAGGGCGACGACGCCGAGGAGACGTGGCAGGGCGAACGCTGGTCGTTCGCCGGTCGCCTGCGGGGCTTGCAGGGGCGCGCCGGTCGCGTCCCGACCGGCGCGCCCACCGACGCGTGGGCGGCCTCGGGGCGGACGGATCGGTTCTGAACGCGGCAGACCCACCGGTTCTGAACGCGGCGGATCGACTGATTCTGCTGCGGTTCGCCGCCGCTAACGCATCTTCTTTCGCACTCGCACCTCGACCGCGCCGGGGTCGAGCGTCAGCCCCATCGAGAGGTCGAGGTCGTCGGTGACGCGCTCGAACTCGACGCGACGGGCCAGCGTCGCAAGTACGAGCTGTAACTCGGTCATCGCGAACCGCATCCCGAGGCAGTGGCGCGGGCCGCCGCCGAACGGGAAGTAGGCGTACTCGGGGCGGTCGGAGGCGTTCTCCTCTTGCCACCGCTCCGGCCGGAACTCGTCGGGGGCCACCCACCAGCACTCGTCGCGCTGGATCTCGTACGTGGCGATCTGGAGGGTGGTGTCCGGCGGAATCCGGTAGTCGTCGACGAGGACTTCGTCCTTCGGCTGGCGATACAGCGCGTACACCGGCGGGTAGAGCCGAAGCGCCTCCTTTGTGACTTGCTCGGTGTAGTCGAGTTGGGACACGTCAGCGAACGAAGGGTCCCGACCGCCCAGCACCCTGTCGATTTCCGCGTCGAGCCGCCGGCGAACGTCGGGGTGTCCGGCGAGCAGCCAGCAGGCGTAGGTGAGCGCGGTCGAGGTGGTCTCGTGGCCCGCGAACAGGAAGGTCACGAGTTGGTCGCGGACCACCTCGGCGTTCATCCCCGTCTCCTCGTTTCCGATTCCCGTTCCCTCGGCCTCTGCGGCGGCGACGAGTAGCGAGAGCAGGTCGTCGCGGTCGGGGTCCACCTCGGCGGCTTCGTCCCGGCGCTCGGCCATCAGGTCGTCCACGAGGTCGTCGAGGCCCGCCATCGCCGCCTCGTAGCGACGCTCGGTCCGACTCGGAGCCCACTCCGGCAGGAACGATAGCAGGCCGAATCGGTCCATGATCGCGCCGATGGCCTCGGTCGCATCGCGGACGACCGCGCCGCGCTGGGCGTCGAGATCGAGGTCGAACAGCGCTCGCGTCAGAATGTGGAGCGTCAGCCCCGCGAAGGCGTCGCCGAGTTCGACCGCCTCGCCGTCGGCCCAGTCGTCGGCCCTCGCGGCCGTGGCGGCGACCATCTCGGCGGCGTAGCTCTCGATGCGGTCGGGGGTGAACGCCGACTGGAGCGCGGTGCGCTGGCGACGCCATCGCTCGCCCTCCGTGAAGGCGACCCCCTGCGGCGCGAGGAGGTCGCCGAACGCCTGCTCGAAGTCGCCCTTCACGAAGGCATCGTTCTCCGAGACCAGCACCGTCTCGACGATACGTGGGTCGAACACCGCGACGAACTCCTCTCCGAACGCGCCGTACGAGACGAGGTCGCCGTAGGACGCCAGTTCGTCGGTGAAGCCCAGCGGGTCGCGCGAGGCCGCCACGGTCGAGTCGACGACCGGGAAGCCTGATGGGCCGGGCGGCTTGGGAGACCGTGCAGTGGCCGGCGCTACGTCCGCCGACTTCGCGTCCGCCGACCTCGCGTCCGCCGACTCCTTTCGACCATCCTCGCGTTCCGGGTGGCTCCGTCGGGTCATATCTACCTCTCGGGCCGCAAGCCGCCTCCCGGTTGCCGCGAAGCAGTTGGCCTTTTTATATCGGGGGCCGGTAATCGTGGACGTGAAATCGCTCGACGTGACCATCCGACTGCCGCCGGAGCTGCGACTGTCGGTGCCCGAAGCGGACGCGCCCGGCGACGACTTCGTGCGCGAGGAGTTGCTGTCCTGGCACGCCCACGACGATGGCGTCGTCTACTTTCTCTCGCTGGTGGTCGGCGATCCAGAGGCCATCCGGTCGGTTCTCGGAGCTGTCGATGCGGTCCGGTCGTTCGACCTCACGCGGGTCGACGACGACACCTGCTACGTCCACGTCGAGATGGACGTCCGGCCCGGCGACCGCGCGTGGCTGACCGCGCTCGACGGCCGGGAGATCGTGGTCGTCCCGCCGGTCGTGTTCGGGCCCGACGGCGAAATCGCGCTGACGGTGCTGGGCGACCCCGAGGAACTTCGACAGGTCGTCGCGGACTTCCCCGAGGACATCGAGGTAGCGGTCGACCGCGTGGGCGAGCACCGCCACCTCGCGGGCTCGCTGGCCGGTCGGCTCACGGCCCGTCAGTTCGAGGCCGTCGAGGTCGCCCGCGAGCTGGGCTACTACGAGGTGCCCCGCGAGACGGAACTGGCCGCGGTCGCGGCCGAACTCGACTGCACCGAGAGCACGGCGTCCGCGCTCCTCCGGAAGGCCGAGCGCGCGCTCGTGGACGCGGCGCTGGTCCGGTGATGACGGCGAATCGGACTGTCCGCACTCGTGACTACCGTAGCGCACGACGAGCAACTTATTCTGACTCCCCGCTGCCCATCGGCTCGGCAGGAACGCCGGCCACCGTCGCGCCCGGCGGCACGTCCTGAGTCACCAGCGAGTTGGCGGCCACGCTCGCGCCAGCGCCGACCTCGACGCCCGGCAGGAGTATCGCGCCCGCGCCGATCATCGCCTCCTCGCCGACGACCACCTCGCCTGTCCGATACTCGTCCTGCAGGAACTCGTGGCAGAGGATGGTGGCGTCGTAGCCGATTATCGCGTGGTCCTCGACCGTGACGAGCTCCGGCCAGAACACGTCAGGGGTCGACTCCAGTCCCCACGAGACGCCTTCGCCGACGGTCACGCCGATCGAGCGCAGGAGGAGATTCTTGAGCGCGAGGCTGGGCGAGACGCGCGCCAGCACGATGACCACGTAGTTGAGCGCGACCCGGAGCGGATGCTTGGCGCTGGGCCACGACCGGAGCGAGTTGCCCGGCCCCGGCGTAGCGTGGTGCGCGATGCGGTCGTGGCGTCGCGCGACGGCGTCGTCGGTCCCGCCCGTCTCGTCCGCTGGCTCGTCGGTCACGGTGGCACGTTCGGAGGGTTCGACCTTGAAAGTAGCTGGTCGGCTCGGAACTGCTCGAGACGACAGTTCTCGCGAGAGCCGGGGGAGTTCGCAGACGGCCGACTACGGACTTCTATCGGATCGAATCGCCGCTACGGTCCCTCTATCACGTCGAAGTACGGCCCCAGCGCCTCGACTCGTCCCAGCAGTTCGACCTCGTTGGCCACCGGGTCGTACTCGACCACGTTCGCGTCGGCGAGTTTCGGCAGATGGCAGTGGTGGAGCGACGCCGCAGCGCGGTCGCGGCGGTCCTGGGACACTGCCGCAAGTGTCGCGTCGGCGTCGCGCGCGGCGATCTCCGCGGCGAGGTCGTCCAGCGCCATCGCGCCGTCGGACTCTCGGAGCGCCGACAGGGCCCGCCGGCGCGTGGCGTTGCCGAGCAGGTGAAACGCTCTGTCGGTCGACAGCGACTCGACGGCGGCGTCGTCGGACTCGGGCATGTCCGCGCCAACGACCAGTTGGGGGTTTGTTATTCGTCGCTTGGCGGGGCGAAGGCCTGGACTGAAGCTGCGTCAGTCATCGGCTGAAGGGGAGTCAGGCCGCGATTACTCCAAGACCGACCGTTCGCGGACTGCTTCCTACTCCCCCCGGAGCGCCGCGACGTGGTCGATTCGCTGCTGGACGAGCTCGGGCTTGCCGATGTCGTGGCGCACGTCGAGTCCCTCCTCGCCGGCGACCGCGAGCGCGTCCTCGGCGATCTCCTCGGCTTCCGTGATGGTGTCGGCGACGCCGACGACCGCGAACGCGCGCGAGGTGGTGGTGTAGATACCGTCCTCGCGTTCGTCCACGCTGGCGTAGAACAGCAGGGCGTCTCCGGCATTCTCGGGGTCAATCTCGACCTTCGCGCCCGCCTTCGGGTCGGTCGGGTAGCCCTCGGGGACAGCGTACTTGCAGACGGTGGCCTTCGGCGCGACAGAGAGTTCCGGCAGGAAGTCGCCCTCGCGGGCCGCGACCAGCACGTCGAGGAGGTCGGTGTTGAGCACCGGCAGGGTGTTCATCGCCTCGGGGTCGCCGAAGCGGGCGTTGAACTCGACCACCTTCACGCCGTCGGCGGTCAGCATGAACTGGCCGTAGAGCACGCCCTTGTAGCCGTCGAGCGCGTCGACGGTGGCCTCCAGAACCGCGACGGCCTCACGATACGCAGCCTCGCCCATGAACGGCAGTTCGAGTGCGGCGTCGTTGTAACTGCCCATCCCGCCTGTGTTCGGGCCCTCGTCGCCCTCGTAGGCGCGCTTGTGATCCTGCACCGCGGGGGTCACCCGCAGGTCACCGTTCGCCACGAACGCCTGGACGGTGAACTCCTCGCCCACGAGGCGCTCTTCGAGCACTACGCGGTCGTAGTCGGAGTCGCGGAGGTAGTCTTTGGCTTCCTCCGTGGTCACCTGGTCCCCAATCACGCGGACGCCCTTTCCGCCGGTGAGGCCCGCGGGCTTCACCGCGAGGTCGCCGTCGTAGTCGTCGATGTACTCGCAGGCGGCCTCCATCTCGTCGAACGTCGCGAAATCCGGACAGCCGGGAATCTCGTACTCGCGCATGAACCGCCGCTGGTAGGCCTTGTCGGTCTCGATGCGGGCCTCGGCCTCCTGCGGGCCGAAGGCGTAGATTCCGGCGTCGTCGAGCGCGTCGGCGACCCCCGCCGCGAGTGGACCCTCCGGGCCGACGACCGCGAGCGTCGCGCCCACGTCCTCGGCGTAGGAGACGACTGCTTGGGGATTGGTGGTCTCCAGCGTGTCGAATCCTTCGGCGAGCGCCGCGATGCCGGGGTTTCGGTTGCCCGCGCAGGCGTACAAGTCCGCGTCGCTCGCGTCGAGCGCGCGTGCGACGGCGTGCTCGCGTCCGCCACCGCCGACCAGTAGGACTGTCTCGGTCATACCGGGAGGGTGTAGGCACGGGAGTGTAAAGGTTGCTCTTGGAAACGAGAGAAATATCCACGGACGTGTATCTCACTGCCGTTCGCGTTCGATACGACGGCGTTGGCCCTTGAGGACGAGCCAGAGCCCGACGCCCATCCCGAAGGCCGTGACCCCTGATTCGAGCAGATTGCGGAGCGGATGCGGACCGCTTTCGATGTGGGCGGCGGCTCGATAGACCACGTAGTAGGTGTTGCCGTCGCGGATCAGTTGGTTCGCACCGTCGAGAGGTTGGTGGGTCTTCACGCTCTCGCTCCGGATGGCCTGCCGGACCTGTGGGGCCGCGCGCGAGATGGGCGTCGCCACGGACCGCATCGCCTCGTCGGCCGGCGTACGGTTCAGCGAGAGGACGGTCTCGTCGCCGACTTCGCGGGCCTCGACCTCGTAGAAGCCGTCTTCCACGAAGGCGTACCGGTATCCGAGCCGGCCGTAGTTCCGGGTGAAGATGTGGCCCCATCCGACCGGCGCGGTCAGGTTCCCGTCCTCGTGGACCGCGTACTCCAGCGCGCAGGCACGCGACGGGGTAGGTGCCGCCAGACAGGCAACATCGTCGTCGACGCCGTCGACGTGGATGTCCACGTCTATCGACGACCCGTCGTACGTGACTTCCGAGGACTCGTAGCGGTACCAGTTCGGATCGTCGAGATGTAAGTGGCCGACGTAGAGCGGGTTCGCCAGCAGCAGGACGCCCAACGCGATGGTGAGGGCGGGATTGGAGGGCAGACTGACCATATGGCCGTCGTGGCAGTCAGAATGGATGAACGTTTCGTCTGATTGCGCGTCGGTTGGAACGGCCTATTTGAGCCAATTTGTTTTGCAGCGCCGGCGCGCGCGAGCAACGCGCGAGAGAGGAGGCTATGGAGGTGTGAGGCTGCGGGTCTCACGTGTCGAGGCAGAAGCTAGCTTCGTGATACTCGTTTGCCTGTAGAGGCAGAACGAGCTAGCTACTGCCGAGGCATATGAGAGACCGCACAGTACCGGCAGAGCGAAGCGCTGCCGAGCCTGCGCTCACATTCGTTCGCGCAGACACCGCAACCGCGACCGCACAGCACGGGCCTCAGACCTCCCCAGCCTCCTGCGGTCCTCGGCCTCCACTCCGTTCCGGCCTGCGGTCCTCGTCCCTCACACGGGATGGCGCGGCACGAGGCCGCGCCTGCGCGCGCCGGGTGGAAAAGTCGAAGCAGCGTGCGCCGGGTGGAACGGTTAGGAAGCGTGCGCCGGGTGGAACGGTTAGGAAGCGCGTGCCGGGTGGAAGGACGAGTCGAGCGCTCCAGTGGGCCATACAGCATCACGACGCCATTCGAGAGTCACCATCCCGGAAAGCCCCGACTTTACGTCGCTCAAGCCCCTCGACTCTCCCATGAGCGACTCCGACGCCGACGACCTCGATACCGACGCCGACCCAACTTCGCGAAACCGGCTCGACGAGGAGGCGAGCCCGTACCTCCGCCAGCACGCCGACAACCCCGTCAACTGGCAGCCGTGGGACGACGCCGCACTCGACGCGGCCGCAGAGCGCGAGGTGCCCATCTTCCTGTCGGTGGGCTACTCGGCGTGCCACTGGTGTCACGTGATGGAAGACGAGAGCTTCGAGGACGAGGCGGTCGCCGAGACCCTCAACGAGAACTTCGTCCCGATAAAGGTCGACCGCGAGGAGCGCCCGGACCTCGACAGCATCTACCAGACCATCGCGCAGGCGGTCTCCGGCCGGGGCGGCTGGCCCCTCTCGGTGTGGCTCACGCCCGACGGGCGACCGTTCTACGTGGGCACTTACTTCCCGAAGGAGGCCAAGCGCGGCCAGCCCGGCTTTCTCGACCTACTGGAGAACATCGCCGACTCGTGGGCGGACCCGGAAGATCGCCGGGAGATGAAACGCAGAGCCGACCAGTGGACCGACGCCATCGAGGGCGAACTCGAATCGGTGCCCGACCCCGGCGACGCGCCGGGCGAGGACCTGCTCGAAACGGCCGCTGACGCCGCGCTCCGCGGGGCCGACCGCGAACACGGCGGCTGGGGCACCGGTCAGAAGTTCCCGCAGGCCGGGCGAATCCACCTGCTGCTGCGGGCGTCCCTCCGGGCTGAACACGACGAGACTGGCGATTCCAGCGACGACGAAACGGCAGCAGAGTACCGCGAAGTCGCCACGGAGGCGCTCACCGCGATGGCGGAAGGAGGCCTCTTCGACCACGTCGGCGGGGGCTTCCACCGCTACACCGTCGACCGCGAGTGGGTCGTCCCCCACTTCGAGAAGATGCTGTACGACAACGCCGAGATCCCCCGCGCGATGCTCGCCGGCTATCAAGTCACCGGTGACGAGCGCTTCGCGACCGCGGCCCGCCGAACCTTCGACTTCGTGGAGCGCGAGCTGACTCACCCCGAAGGCGGATTCTACAGCACGCTCGACGCCCAGAGCGACGGCGAGGAGGGGAAGTTCTACGTCTGGACGCCCGAGCAGATTCGGGAGGCGGTAGCGGACGCCACCACCGCAGACCTGTTCTGCGAGCGCTACGGCGTGACGGAGTCGGGCAACTTCGAAGGCAAGTCCGTGCTGACCGTCAGCGAGTCGGTCTCGGATCTCGCCGAGGAGCACGGGTTGGACGAGTCCGCGGTCGAACAGACAATCGCCGAGGCCCGCGAGCAGGTGTTCGACGCCCGCGCGGAGCGGGTCCGACCGCGGCGCGACGAGAAGGTGCTTGCGGGCTGGAACGGTCTGATGATCTCCGCGCTGGCCGAAGGTGCAATCGTCCTCGACGACGATTCGTACGCCGACCTCGCCGAGAACGCGCTCGAATTCGTCCGCGAGAAGCTGTGGAGCCAGTCGGAGGACGGCGATGCTCCCAGCCGACTCCGCCGGCGGTACAAAGATGGTGACGCCGCCATCGAGGGCTACCTCGAAGACTACGCCTTCCTCGCACGCGGCGCGCTGCATTGCTACGAGGCGACCGGCGACCCCGACCACCTCGGCTTCGCGCTCGACCTCGCGGACGCCATCGCGGCCGAGTTCTGGGACGCCGACGCCGGCACGATCTACTTCACGCCGGAGCGCGGCGAGGAGCTGGTCGCGCGCCCGCAGGAGCCCCACGACCAGTCGACGCCGTCCAGCCTCGGCGTCGCGGCCGACACCCTGCTCGCGCTGGCCCATTTCACTCCGGACGACGAGTTCGAGACCATCGCCGAGCGCGTGCTCGAAAGCCGGGGGCAAGCGATTCGCTCGAATCCGCTCCAGCACGCCTCGCTCGCGCTGGCGGCCGACCGGTACGCTCGCGGCTCGCTGGAGCTCACCGCGGTCGCCGACGACCTCCCGGACGCGTGGCGCGCGGAACTCGCCGAGCGCTACCTGCCGACCCGCCTGCTTTCGCGGCGGCCGCCCGCCGAGGACGACCTCGCAGCGTGGCTCGACCGGCTCGGTCTCGACGACGCGCCGCCGATCTGGGCCGATCGGGCGGCGAAAGACGGCGAGCCGACCGCCTACGTCTGCCGGGACTTCGCGTGCTCGCCGCCGCGAGCCGACCTCGCCGAGGCGCTCGACTGGGCTGACGGCGAACGGTAGGTGGTCGGCAAGAACTGAGCGGAATTGCTGGCGCGAGCGAGTCGCGACTCGCTCGCGCCAGCAATTGCCGTCCGATACTCGGTCGCGTGAGACTATCGTCGTGTTCGCATCGGACGCAGCGGACGCATCTGATGCTTCGGACCGTTATTTTGTGACATTGTCTCGCGGACCCCGGCGAATCGACGGATAAGCGTTCTCCTAAGTAAATTCCGAAGACACTAGGCAGTTAACAACGTCCTTACGTTCCGTCCGCTCGCGCGGGAATTCCACAGCTGTCAGCGTCGAAAGTTTATTAACGCTACATCTCAAGAATTCATCTAATGAGCGAGGGGAATACCGGCGACCCTGCCGGCCCGACCGACGGCCAAAATCCCACGGACAACGTCGGGTTCGGCGAGGTGCTACAGGATCTGCGGGCGGGCGGCTGCAACCTGCTCGTCGTCGGCGACGCGCCGCGCCGCCTGTTCACCGAGGCGAGCGCGAGCCTGCTCGGCGGCCCCGACGAGCGTCGCTACCGGCTGCTCGCCATCACGGACGCCAGCCCGGGGAGCGTCGCGGAACGACTCCCGGACCCCACCGAGATGCCCGGCTCGTACGAGGAGACGACCGAGATCATCAACCACGCTTCGCCGCCGCGGTCGGTCGCCGAGGCCGGCGGGAACGCCGACTCGCCATCGCTCGGCGACCTCTCGGAGCGCCGGGTCGTCGACCCGCAGCTCGCTGGATTGCAGGCCGAACTGGCCGAGGCGATGGCGACGTTCGACGCCCACGCCTCCGGGCTCGACTCGACCGAGCTCCGGGTCGGCGTCGATTCGCTGGACGCGCTGCTGGAGCACTACGACGAGGGCGTCGTGCGCCGGTGTCTGCAGGTCGTCACGGGCTACGTCGGCGACTACGCGGCGATGGGCCACTACGTGCTGACCGAGCCGTACGAGAGCGAGCGGGTCCGGTCACTGGCCGGGGAGTTCGACGCGGTGGTCGAACTCCGACCGGTCGATCCGGCCAAGCACGACCACCACGCCGAGGAGCGCTGGCACGTCTCGGACCCCGACGTGACGAGCGACTGGCTGCCGATGTGACCCGGGTCGGTCGCAAGCGGGACACTCCGGCAGGTTGGACGCGAGCGGGACACTCCGGCAGGTCGGACGCGAGCGGGACGCCTTTGCGGGGTTGACGCAAGCGGAACGCTTTCGGTCCACGTCTTCGATGGCTGGGTTACGGAGACCAGATTTCGACCATGCGACCGCGCATCGACGCACTCGGCGACCGGGCGGGCGTGGAGATAGTCGACCCTATCGAAAGCCACCGATTTCTGCTGTACACGGACCGCGAAGCCTCGCCGACCCCCGCCGACACCGCGGCGTTCGCCTACCCCGTCTCGGTCGCGAGCGAGTTCGTCGCCGGAGCCGTCGAACTCCCGTACACCGTGACCGTCGTGGTCCGGGACGCCAGGGACGGCTCTCACGTGCTCGACGTCGGCTACCGGGAGGACCACGAGCTTCCCCGGGACGACTATCTCGTCGAGGTCAACGCGCCGATGAAGCTCTACCTTCGGGTCGAGGCCGCGCTGTCGGTCGCCGCGAACACCGACCGCATCGCGATCACCTTCGACGAGGCGGCCGGGGTACTCGTCGGCGCGCGCTCGCACCACACCTCGCCGGCCGCCACGGTCACGGTCTCGGACGACCCCGCGGACGCGATGGCCGCGATTTCGACGTTTGGCTCCGGGCTGAAGACGACGACCTGCGAGCGCTCGTGGCCGAACCTCCGCGGGCACCCGCCCCGGGTCGAGCGCGGCGACGAGCTCTCCATCCCGGACGACGTCGGCGTGCCCGACACCGGCGTCACGCTCCACGTGCCCGCGGACTTCGAGCACGTGTACGCGGTCGCACCGCTGGCGTACTACTTCGGCGCGAACGTGGTGCCGGCGGAGACGCCGCGAGTGACCGCCGACACGGGCTTTTCGTACCGCCTCGACGGCGAGCGTGGGTTCGAGGAGGAAGTCGTCCGCTTCCTCAAGCGGGCACTCGTCCTCGACTGCGTGACCCGGACCGAGGGGTTCCACCCGATGGACCTCCACGAGCGCCGCGTGCTCGAATCACACCCTGGCGTGGACCTCGACTTCGAGGCGCTGTACGACGCGCCACTCGGCGACCAGCTCGCGGCCTACTGCTCGGTGCCGGACGAGGCGCTCGACGCCGCCGCGCCGACGTGGCACCGGGCCACCCACGTCCGACCCGACCCGGACGCGGTCGAACTCCTCCCGTACGTCGTCGACGACCTCTCGCTGGTCCGCGTGGAGTCGCCAGCCGTCGAAGCGTCTGCGGACGGGAGTTCCACGGACGTCGAGTCGCCCGGCACGAGTTCCGCGGACGCCGAGTCGCCCGACGGGACCGACCAGACGGCGGCGTTGGAGTCGTTCAAACGCGGGCCGCCCACCGCCGACTCTCGCGACGCGGGCGTCCCCGAGACCGACGAGTACGTGCCGCTCCCCGACTCCGACGCCATCGAACGCGCGTGGATCGGCGAGGGTACGCCCGTCCACGGCGCGAAGCTGCTACGGGCGGCGTTCGAGCACGACCGGCCCGCGCCGACCGACGGCGTCATCGACGTGATGGTGGTGTGCAACGACGAGGGGATGCGCGAGGAGTGGGACGCCGTCTCGGACGTGTACGGCGCTGGCGGGGCCAGGGAGGTCGCGCCGTTCGACGTGGACTGCCGGTTCGACGTGCCGACCGACGACCTCCGGGAGCTGCTCGCGGCCGACCACGACGTGTTCCACTTCGTGGGCCACATCGACGGCCGGGGACTCGCGTGCCCGGACGGTATCCTCGACGCCGAAACCGTGGAGCAGACCGGCGCGACGACGGTCCTGCTGAATGCCTGTCGCTCGCACGACCAGGGCATCGAACTCGTGGAGGCGGGCGCTCGCGCGGCCATCGTGAGCTGGGGCGACGTGGACAACGGCGGCGCGGTCGAGGTCGGCGAGACGTTCGCCCGGCTGCTCAACTACGGCTTCGACGTCGGCGGCGCGCTCGAGATCGTCGAGGAGTACACCGCTATCGGTCGCCACTACGTCGTCGTCGGCGACCCCGGTGTGAGCGTCTCCCAGTGCGTGGACGCGATGCCCCTCCGGTGTGAGTTCGACCGGGACCCGAACGACCCGCCCGACCCGGACGAGTCGGTCGAGGTGGCCGTCAACGTGTACGCGACCAGCGACCTCGGCGTCGGCGGCGTGACCGAGCCGTACCTCGGGGACGACGGCGGGCCGAACTACTACCTCGTCCCCGGACGGCTCGACACGTTCACGAACACGGGCAGGGAACTCCGGGAGATGCTCGGTGACGACTCGGTCGCCATCGACGCGAACGGGACGCTCCGCTGGGCAGACGCGTGGCTCGGCGGTGAGTCCGCTGAGTAAGCGGTGAGAAAAACCGGGGGCGCTCTCCTCAGGCCAGTACGTCCGCGTCGAGCAACTTCTCGGCGACGTACTCGGCAGCGGGACGGTCTTCGCTCTCCTCGAAGCGCGCGACGATTCTCGACTCGCCGTCGACCTCGCGCTCGGCGACGATGGTCGGGATGAGCGTGACCTCGTAGTCGTCGACGCGCTCACCCTGCTTGTCCTCGTCGACCTCGTGGACGCTGACCTCGTCGTCCGGGACGCCCGCGGCCTCCAGCGCCGCGAAGAAGTCCGGGAGGGTGTCGTGGCAGTCGCCACACCAGTCGGCCCCCCACACGCGGTAGGTGACCTCGCCGACCGCGACCTCGAACGCGTCGACGACCTCGCTATGTGCCGCGGCGTCCCAACTCGGAGATGGTTCCGTCGAATCCATGTGGTCGGATTGTCGCTTGACGGGCTTAATCGCACGGGTCCGGGCAGATACGGTCGGGGTCTGGTTCGGAATCGAAATGGACGGGATACGTTGTAACTCGTCTATTCTATCGAGATATCGTCTATTTTGTTAAAACCTCGGCGCGCGCGTTACTCGCGCGCGAGGGACGAGGACCGCAGCGCAGCGAGGACCGCAGGAGGCTGGGGAGGACGAGGCGCGGTGCTGTGCGGTTGCGGTCTCTCCTATGTCGAGGGAATAGCTAGCTCAATCGAAACAGAAATTAACGCAATCCTGAAGCTAGCTACTTCTTGAGCCTCGGCGTGACCGCACAACACCGCAACAGCACCGCGCCTCGTCCTCCCCAACCGCCTGCGTTGTCTGCGAACTGCGTTCGCAGATCAGCGAGACGCTTTGCGTCTCGCAAGCCTCGGTCTCCGTTTTCACTCCGACCTGCGCTACTCGGCCCTCGCGCGATTTGGCGCGACACGAGGTCGCGCCCGCACGCGCCGGGTGGAAAGGCGAGCCAGCGCGCGCCACGTAGAAAATCACCCCAGAGCGCCCCACGTGGAAAGACTAGCCAGCACGCGCCCAGTTGCAAAATCCGAAATTCGATTCGGTAACTGTCGATGGATCCTCCGACTCACTCCCCGTCCGTCAACCCGGCCACGAGGTCCGCGACGTACTCCAGTTCCTCCTCGTTCACGCCGTGGCCCATCCCCTCGTAGATGCGCTCGGTCACGTCCGCGCCGAGGTCGGCCAGCACGTCGCGCGTTTCGTGGACGCGCTCGACCGGGATGTGGGGGTCCACGTCGCTACAGCCGAGGAAGACCGGCGTACCACCGTCGGACCACTGGGCCGACGAGGATCGCGAACCGTCGGTTCGCTCACCGCCCAGATCGCCGTCGTAGTCCCGCGGGGTTCCCTCTGGCCCGATGAGGCCGCCGCTGAGCGCGGCGAGGCCGCCGTAGCGCTCGGCGTTCCGGGCGACGAACTCGCTGGAGAGGCAGGCCCCCTGCGAGAAGCCGACGAGCGCGACCTTCTCGGTCGGAACCCCGGCGTCGGTGATGCGGTCGAGTGTGTCGCCTACGAGCGCGAGTGCGGACGACAGGCTCGGCTCGTTGCTGTCGATCTCTTCGAGGAACGAGTTCGGGTACCACGTCCGGCCCTTGGCCTGTGGCGCGAGGTAGGTCACGCCGTCGGTCGCGAACTCGCCGACCATCTCCAGCATGCTCTCGGCGGTCGCGCCTCGGCCGTGGACCAGCAGGACCGCGGCGTCGGCGTCCGCCAGCTCCGCGCCTGCGGTTCCGACCGGCTGTCCCTCGTGGGGGTCGACGTCGCCCCGGTGGGGATTGCGTCCCGCCATCGTTACCTCCGGCCCTCCGAGAACTCGCGTGCGTTCATCGTCCGGAACTACCCGACCCGCGCCCTTGAGACTTGCCGGGGCCTCGGGGAAAGCAGGTTACCGACCGTAACCCGAACTCTAAATTCCCAGCATCTCGCGCGCTTCGTCCGGGCTCGCGACCGGCCTGCCCAGCGTCTCGGTCAGTTCTGCGGTCCGGGCGACCAGCTGGGCGTTGCTCTCGGCGAGTTCGCCCCGGCCGTAGTAGACGTTGTCCTCCAGCCCGACCCGGACGTGGCCGCCGAGCAGGATACCCATCGTCGTGAGCGGAAGCTGGTGGCGACCGAAGCCAAGCGTGTTGAACAGCGCGCCGTCGGGCAGGTTCGCCACCGCGTTGAGCAAGTTCCGGGGCGATGGCGGCGAGGTGGTTCCCCCGCCGAAGATGAGCGTCGCGTAGATGGGGTCGTCGAGGTCCCGGCGCTCCAGCAGCCCCGCGACCTCGTTGAGGTGGCCGTCGTTGAACACCTCCAGTTCGGGCTTGATGCCACGGTCGACCATCTCGTCGTACAGCGAATCGACGGTCGCGCCGGTGTTCTCGCTCGTGAGGTGGCGATACCGATTCAGCGGCCCCATGTCGAGGCTCGCCATCTCCGGCGGCGGGTCGGTCCGGAGCGACTGGCGACGTGCGTCGACCGGCGCGCTGGTCCCGCCGGTCGAGTGCTGGATCACCAGATTCGTGCGCTCGCGCACCTCGTCGGTGATGGCCTGAAAGCGCTCGCGGTCGAACGACCGCTCGCCAGAGTCGTGGCGGGCGTGGAGGTGGACCACCGCGGCTCCGGCCTCCTCGCAGGCCGCGGCGGCCTCGCCGATCTCTTCGGGAGTCTCGGGCAGGTTCGGGTTGGCCTCCTTGCCGTGGACCCCGCCGGTCAGCGCCGCGGTGACGATCACCGGCTCGCCCGCGAGGTAGTCGTCGTAGCCCGCCATCGGTCAGGAGCCTCCCACGCCGTCTGCCGGGTCGTCTGCGTCCACACCTGGAACGTCAGGGAGACCCTCGTGGTCGCGGTAGATCTCGCAGTCGGTCTCGTGGTCGAGGCCGTACCGGTCGTTGCAGATGTCGGCGCGCATCGCTTGCACGAACTCCCCGGATGCGGTGCAGTACGCGCGCTCGGCGTCGTTCCCGTCGTCCGCGAGGGGTCGGTATTCGAGGTACGGGCACTCGTCGGCCATGGGTCACGGGACGGACTGTCGGGATAAAAAGTTCGGCGTCGAAGTCTCGGGGTCGGGGGTCGTTCGAGTCGCACCCTCGCTGGATTTTTCATGCTATGCTCGGAATGATCGGTCATGTCGAACGAACGCGACCGCCCCGAAGCGGATACCGGGGACGGGTCTCCCGCTCGAAACGGACTCGGACGGCGGACCTATCTGGGGAGCGTCGTCGTGGCGGCGACGGGCCTCGCCGGTTGCTCGTCGAGAAGCGAGGAGGATTCGACCCCACCGACCGAGATCGCCACGCCGGCGGTTACCGCGACCGCGACGAGCGAAACGACCGAACTCTCGACGAACGCGCCGACGGAGACACCGACAGCCGACCCTGCGTTCTCGGGAGTCCGGTTGGAAACCGAGACGCCCCGACAGACCCAACCAGCCACCGTCGCCGTCGACGTGACGAATCAAGGGGACGCGTCGGTAGCGGCTACCGTCGCGCTCGCCGTCTCGGGGGAGTCGACGGACTCAGCGTCGGTCTCGCTGGCCCCCGGCAGCACAGGCACGGCGGAGTTCGAGATACGACATCCACGTGTCGGTGAGCAGACCGTCGAGGCCACGCTCTCGGTCGACGGCGAACGGCAGGACACCACGACTACGTCGATGACTGTCGAGCAGTACCCTCCGTCGTTCGTCGGTCGGGACGGCGCGAACTTCGTTCTCGACGGTTCGCGGTTCCGGTACGTCGGCGCGAACAACAACCACCTGCCGGTCCGTCAGTGGGGCCGACAGTACGTCGACCGCCTGTTCGAGTATCTGTCGAACCACGGGGTTTCGGTGGTTCGAACCTGGGGGTTCCCGCCCGCTTGGACCGATTCCGACGTCCATCCCGAACCCGGGACCTTCCGGGACGACTGGTTCGAACACTTCGACTACGTTCTCTTGGCGGCCAAACGCCACGACATCCGGCTGGTCCTCCCGCTGTTGAACAACTGGTACGGCGGTGAACACGCGCCGAGTCCGGCCGCGTACGCCGACTGGTCGGACACCGCCGAGACCAAAAACGACTTCTTCGGCGACGAGCAGGCCAACGAATACTACCGGAACTACGTCGAGTACGTCCTGACTCGTACGAATCAGTTGACCGGCGTCGAGTACCGGGACGACCCGACCATCCTGATGTGGGAAGTGGGCAACGAAATAGAGTACCACGACGAACGGCGAGGTGAACCGCTCACGAACTGGTATCACGACGCCGCCAGCCACATCAAGTCCGTAGACGATTCGCACCTCGTCGGCACCGGCATGCACGGTGCGACCGGAGACGTCTTCGAGTCGTGGAACGTCCGGAACGCGTACGTGGAGACCCACGAGTCCGAGGCGATCGACGCGTGTTCGTTCCACAGCTACCCCGTCGAGCGCCACGGTGGTGACATCACGGTCCGCGAACAGGAAGCGTTCGCCGAGTACGTGCGCACGCACGTGCGTGAGGCGCATGAAGAGGTCGGTAAGCCCGCGTACTTCGGCGAGTTCGGCGCTGTGGTAGACGCTGACGGGAGTTTACCGGTCTCGCAGAGAAACGAATTCTTCCGGACGGCGACTCGGGTCGCCCGCGAGGAGGGCCTCGACGGCGTTCAGTTCTGGTTCGCGGAGCTGCGCGACCCGAAGAACGACGGTTCTCGGCGCACGCACGAGGACAATCCGCTCGCAATCTTCCCGGACGAGACGTCGACGTGGAGTGTCGTCGAGGACTACGCTGATAGCTTGGAGTAGGTCGCTCCCGCCTGCTTGGCCCTCGTCCGGCAGTTCGACGGTCCGAAGGTCGGCGGCCTGCGCTGGCGACGCGCGGCGACGACTCGGCCTACAGGTCGAGTGTCCGCAGGTCCTCGGCGAACCGGACGTCGCCGTCGTACACCGCGTCGATGGAGTCGAGCATCTCCTCGTGGCGACCCTCGGTGTGCGGGTAGAGGTGGGTCAGATAGACGCGACCGATGTCCGCGTCCGAGCCCGCGAGCGCCTCGCCGAGCTGGGTCGGCGTCGGGTGGTTGTCCACGTCCACGTCGTCCGGGAACGAGCAGTCGTGAGCCAGCACGTCGCAGCCGTCCGCGAAGTTCCCCAGCCCCTCGAACGCCTCGGTGTCGCCGCTGTAGGTGAACCGGTCGCCGAACCGGTAGGCCAGACACGGCAGCGAGTGGCGCGTCTCGAACCCCTCGACCTCGAACCCCGCGACCTCGAACTCGTGGGCTCCGACCTCCCGGATCTGGAGGTCCACCTTGTCGCGGAGGTAGTCGTACACGTCGATGAGGTCGTCCAGCAGGGCCTTGGTCCCGGTCGGGCCAACGACTTCGAGGTGGTCCTCGCCGGCCAGCCATCGGGCCTTGAGCAGCGAGAGCAGGTCGGAGGTGTGGTCGAGGTGGTGGTGTGTCAGCAGGACGGTCGAGACGTTCTCGTAGCCCACGCCGGACTGCTGGAGTCGGTGGAGGACGCCGCTCCCGCAGTCGACGAGCAGCCGGCGGTCCGTCTCCTCGTCCGAGACGAGGATGCCGGTCTGGTAGCGCTCGCCGGTCGGCATCGCGCTTCCCGTGCCGAGAAACGTGACGTTCATGTTGGACACCCCCGCGGCGAACGGTCATAATGGCTTCGGGACTGCTTTGGCGTCGTAAACTTGGTTTCGGCGGTACGCTGGATTTCGACACGGAACTCGGGTCGTGAGTGAAGAGACAGTTCGTGAGTGAAGAGACAGTGTTAGACCCGGCGCGCGCTTACCCTTCTTTCCACCCTGGCGCGTGCTGGCGCGGCACGAGGCACCGGCAGACAACCCGCGTCTGCCGAGCAGTCGGTCGCTCCGCTCGCGGTTTCACCGCTCGCATTTCCGCGGCCGTCGGCCGCGCCCCGCTCCCGACAACCGCGCCAGCACGCGCCGAGTGAGAGGACGAGCAAGCGCGCGCCGAGAAGGAAGATAAGCCAGCGAACAACTGGGATAATGAGCCAGTCTCCGCAGAGCCGATCCAGTCGAACCCGATTCAGCCGCAAAGAGATCGGTGTCGGGCGCGTATCAGTCAAGCCGATACCGAAGTAACGCCGCGATCCCGCCGAAACCCGCTAACTGATCGCCGGGTGCGAACTCGCTGGAGAACACCGTCACGTCGCCGCCCTTCTGCTCGGTCGTGGTGATGAGGTCGTTCACGTCGAACGGCCACTCGCCCGCGTCGTCGCGCTCCTCCCGCAATCGCTCGTCGAGGAGCAGGAGATGCTCGATGGCTCCGTAGTCGGCGGCCTTCTGGACCTGCTCGGGACCGTAGGCCACCCGCGAGCCCTCGCCGATTCGCTGGGTCAACTCGTCGATGAGTTCGGCCTCCTCGGCGATGCGGGTCTGCTTCTGGACCTCCTCGACCGCGCCGCGCTTGAGCACCTCGTGGACGCCCCGGTCGCCGACCGCGCTGGTGTCGACGGTCGTGATCTTCTCGGTCAGGTCCGCCGCGTTCTCTTCGACGTAGTCGTAGGCGTCCTGCTTCGTGAACCCCGGGCCGGCGAGCACGATGGCGTCGACATCCATCCGCGAGAGCGCCTGAGTGAGTTCCGCGAACAGTTCGTCCCGGCCGCGAGCGTACTCGCCTTTCCCTGTCGTGCCCGAGAACTCGGCCTTCTCCTCGGCTCCGTACTGGGTCACGACGTGGATGTGGGCCGTCCCCTCCTCGACCGTGGCGATGGCGACGTCGGGGTTGTCGGTCGCCTCCTCGGCCTCTTCGAGCCGGTCGAGCTGGTCGGGCTTCCACAGCTTCTCGATCTCGATCTCGGCGTTCTCCTCGACGTTGAGGGTGTGGTGCTGGCCGAGCTGGTCCTCGCGCGAGCAGTCCGCGATGGTGCCGCCGATCCGAAGCCGGTTGGCGAACTTGTGGAACTCGACCGACTCGACCTCGATGGCGACCCACATGTGCTCGCGCTCGCCGCCGGTGTCGCGCATCTGATCGTCGTTGCGCTGGATGCGCCGGGTGGTGTCGCCCGAGACGAGGTCGTCGGGTTCGAGGACGTAGGAGAGGTGCCAGAGGTCGTCGAGGCTCTCGGGGACGAGCGCGATACGCTCGCCGCCGCCCTCGACGCGCTGGCGGCTCTGAATTCGCATATCCCTACGTGGGCCGGCAGCCGATAAGTGACCTACGGTCGCGCGCGACGCCGCGAAAGTCGGGTCACCCGGCCACACTCCGACCCAGCAGCCGTGCGGCGACCACCATCGCGTAGAACCCGAGCGCGAGCCCGACGACCTCCCCAGCACGCCCGAGCGACGCGAGCGCACGGAACAGGAGCGCCGCGACAGCGACGACCGACAGCGCCGCGACCCATCCGACGAAGTATCGCGCGTCGGCTACGCTCCGGCGCAGGTGATCCAGTTCGACCGCCGACCGGACCCGGCCGCTCCGGGCGACGGCGACGAGCGCAGCGGGCAGGAGGTACGCAAACGCGAGTGAGCCCAGAAAGACGACCGTGCTCGCGCCGAGAACCAGCAGCGAGGTTCCCGCCGTCGCCGACCCGGCTGGCGCGGACCCGCCGACGGTCACCCCGAGCGCGACCGCCGGAATCGCGAGGTAGCCGACCGCGACGCCCGCGCAGAACGTGCAGGCTGCGTAGACGTAGCGCTCTCCCGGAGAACGGCCAGCGCGTACCCGGCAAGCAGGACGACAGGAGCGACTGCGAGAACTGCGAGAGGACCGAGGCGAACGAGTAATCCTGCGAGGACCGCGAGGCTGACGCCGACCAGGAGGCGCTGCTCGGCGCGCTCGCCGTGAAACGGGTAACGAAGCGCCTCGCGGAGCATCTATTCGTCTTTCATCTTGCTCCCGCCGGGCGGCATGAACTCCTGGATGAGGTCGGGGCTCGCCACCTTCCGGACGAACGAGGTGTCGGCGAAGCGCTCGCGGAACTCCCGGTAGATTCGCTTTGCCACGTCGCCCTGCGCGAACCGGCCGGGTTCGACCTCGACGTGGGTCTCGACCTGCGGAACCACTGCGGAGGGCGGCCCGCCGAGGACGCGAGTGTGGGGTTCGCAAGAGATTCCGACCGCGACGCCGACCGCTACGTCCCGGAAGTAGGTGCGGTCGCCCCGGATGGCGAACCCGCCCTTTTCGAGGTACTCGCCGCTCTCGGGCGTCTTGCTCACCTGATCGGGGGTGACCACGTACGCGTCGCCGGTGTATCGGCTGTCCTTCCAGACCGAGGAGTACGACACCGCGAACTGGGCGGCCTCCTGCTTGCTCGCCTCGGGCACGTCCACGTCCCGAGAGGGTTCGCTCGGGTCGGAGGTCTTGAGGATGGTCACCGGCCCGCCGTGGGCCTGCGCGTGGAAGAACAGGTCGTTGCCCTCCATGTACTTCTGGACCAACTCCTCGTTCTGGTCGGCGTTGCGCCCGCCGATGACGAGGAAGTCGTCGCTGGTCCGGAACCACCGGAAGCGCTCGTACCACTGCTCCTGCTTGCGGATCGGGATGGAGGGTTCGGCCAACCAGTCGACCTCCTCGGATTCGGCGTCGGCATCGTCCTCGTCCGCGGGCTCGCCTCCGCCGTCCTCCCCGCCCTCGTCCGCGTCGTCGGCCTCCCACTCCTCCTTGCGGCGCGTGGCGGCCTCCAGTTGCTCGCGGGTGTCCTCGATTGCGGCCAGCGCGCCCTCCTTCTTGCCCTCGACGCGCTTGGCCTCGGTGTACAGCCGGTCGGCGTTCTTCTCGACTCCGGTCGAGGCGTCGAGTTCGACGGGCGTGTCGTCGATCTCGACCGTGACAGTGCCCTGCTCGGGGTCGAGATTTCGCACGGCCTCGGCGGCTGCGATGCCGCGGTCGGCTCCCTCCTCGAACCGGGCCTCGATCTCGTCCCACGAGGTGTCCTCGTCGAGCGCGTTCTGGACCGTGGTCAGTATCTCGTCGGCCAGCCCGTAGTGGCCGTAGAGCAGTTCGGCCTTCTCGCGGACCTGCTCGGCCTCCTGCTCGAAGCCCTCGATTGCCTGCTCTTGCTGCTCGATGATTCGCTGCTGTTTCTCGATCTCGGCCTCGAAGTCGGGGCGCTGGTCGCCCACCTCCGCGCCCTCGCCGCCGTCCTCCGCTTCGAAGTCGACGTTCGCGTAGTAGAAGTCGACCGCTTCGTTGAACGAGTCGAACGCCTCGGCCTCGCGGTCGGCGTACTCCTCCAGCGGCAGGGGCGTCACGTCGACGAGTCGGCCGTCCTCGCGGTAGACCCGCGGGTCGAAGTCGGCCTCGCGGACCGGTTCGGCGAGGCGCTGGATGGCGTCGTAGACGGCCTCGTAGTCCGATTCGTCGGCGTCCGCGATGTCCGTGTCCTTCTCTATGCCCGCACGGGTGCAGACCTCCTCGGCGTACAGCCCGCCGAGGTTGAGCTGCGTGGCGAGCGTGCGAACGATGTCGGTGTCCGACTCCTCCATCTGTGCGACGAATGGCTCGTAGTCGACTTCGAGGGGATTGACCCGCTCGTCGGGGAACTCGTACTGGCTCCCGGGCGCGACGGTCCGGGACTTGAGCCGCACGGTGTCGAGCGAGTCGACGACCTCGCGGTTCTCGTCGAGCACGGCGAGGTTGCCCTGTCCGAAGAGTTCCGCGACGATGGTGGTGTTCTCGTCGTCGCGCTCGAAGTCGAACTGGAGGATGCGGTCGAAGCCGTACTGCTCGACGCCCGCGAAGTCCGCGCCAGACAGCCGGTTGCGCAACATCATGGCGAAGTTGGGCGGTCGGCCGGGCGCGTCGGGCACGTTCTCCACCGCAGCGACGTGGGCGCGCTTGTTCTCGCCGACCTCCACGACGAGTTCGACCCGCCCTCGGTCGAAGTCCCGCATCTTGAGCCGCAGGAAGTCGTCGCCGTAGAGGTACGCCTTGTCGAGCTTCGCGCCCTCGTAGACGCCGAGTTCGGCCACCACGGCCGCGAGGTCGATGCTCGACAGTTCCCGCTTCTGATCCATGCCCCGTTGTTCACTATCGGCGGGGAAAGGCGTATCGTTCCGGCGTCTCGGCGGTGGCGCGGGGGGGGGGGGGGGCCCCCCCCCGCCCCCCCCCCCCCCCCCCCCGGGGGGGGGGGGGGGGCGCCCCCCCCCCCCCCCCCCCCGCCACCGCCGACGTCGAGGTGAGCCGGGCGCTCACACCTCCACGTCCATCCCGTCGCGGCCGAACTCCAGATTCAGTTCCTCGTGCTCGCGCTCCAGTTCGGCGGCCAGTTCCGCGTACTCGTCGGGCCGTCGCCGATAGATCTCCTCGATCTCGGTCAGGATCGCCCGCTCCGGCCCGACCTCCCGAACCTGCTCGACGGTCTGGTCGAAGGTGGTCTGGGCCTCGCGCTCCTCGGCCCACAACTCGTCGGTCAAGATCGGCTCGCCAGCACCCGTCTCGCGGAACATTCCGCACTCCTTGATCCACAGGTCGAGATGGTCTGGCACCTTCGAGAGATCGAGAACCGTCGTCTCGTCCGGGAAGACGAGCGCCGTCGATTCGCCGTCGGCGAAGCAGAATCCCATCGCGGCGTCCGCCGGGCCGTCGGGGTCGAGCGGTGCGCCGATTCCCGTCACCTCCACACCACTGTCGAGGCTCATCGTCTCGCCGTCGCCCAGAAACTCGAACTCGGCGTAGCCCATCTCGTCGTACTCGGTCTCGAGGTCCATCGACCGGTCGAGGCGGTCGTAAGTCGTCTCGCTCAGCACCACGGTCACGGGGTCGACGTTGTCCCAATCGGCGATGGGGAACGCGGGGCGTCCGATAGCCTGCACGACGCGGAGGCCCGCGACGTGGTCGACGTGGTGGTGCGAGAGGAAGAGGTAGTCGACCTCGCTCACGCGCTCGCGGTTCAGCATCGCCCAGATGGACTCGGGAGCGTCCACGACCGCGTTGGCGTCGTGGACGTAGGTCGAGTTGCCGAGTCGCGCGTGGGGGAGGCCTTCTTCGCGAGCGGGCCCACACACCCGACAGTCGCAGGTCGGCATCGGCGTCGGCGAGTCGCCGCCCGACCCCAAGAGAGTGAGGTGCATGAATGCTGTACCGGACACGTCGGGAAAGTCCCGGTGGCCCCGCGGCGCCACGGGCTTCGGGCGGACGTCCGTTCCGTGACCTACTCCGGCAGGAACAGCTGTTCCCACATCTCCTCGGCGACCCCGGTGAGGTGGACCTGTCCGAAGAACGCGACCGCCAGCGCACCCAGCGAATTGTACAGCAGGTCTCGAATGGTGTCGTCGAGGCCGTGCTGAGCCAGCGGCATCGTCAGCCCCGTCTCCTGTGCTGTCACGTCGAGCCCGAACTCGAACAGTTCCCACACCACGCCGAACGCGAGCACGACCACGAGAATGTAGACGAACGCGAACCGTCGCGGAATGTTGATCTCGCTGCTGTGGAGATCGAGTGCCCGGGCGGTGATGTAGCCGGCCCCCGCGACCAGCGACGAAGACAGCGCGTGGGTGAGGTGGTCCCACCACCCGATCTGTCCGTACAGCCCGGCCGACCCGAGCGTGTGCAAGAAGACGGCGGTCGTGATCCACAGACCGAGCCACGGGTCGATGGGAATCTCGTAGTTGCGTTCCAGTGCGGCCGGGAGAGCCGTTATCAGCAGCGCGATACTCCCGTTGACGATGGCCTTCGGTTGACCGTCGAGCAGGCCGTAGACGACGATGCCGAGCAACACGAACTGCATCACTCGGGTGAGTCGTTGCCGGTTCAGCGCCGAGGGCCGAGGTCGCTTCATCGACCGACCCTCCGCCTAATCAGTCGCCAGAGCCATCGGTCGAGCCGCCTGAAGTACGCGTCGAACAGTACGCCCGCAGCGAACCCGCCCACCGTCACCCACGCGAACTCGACCATCAGCGCGTCGTTCGACGCGAGATACGAGGTTCCGAGCAGTCGGTCGAGGGTCCAGCGGACGACCGACCACGCCGCGACCGACGCCATCGTCGTCATGACGACGAACGTGACGGCGAACCAGTGGGTCATCTCCAGCGAGGTGAACGTGTGGAGTTCGACGGTGACGACGAGCGCGAGGCCGGCGATCGACAGGTAGTACGCGAACGGGCCGACTCGGCTGCCGAACAGCCCGTAGACGAGAATCGGGAGGAGTGCCACCGCGAGCAGTTCCCACGGGAGCATCACCCGCCAACTGCCGCGCGCGACCGGTGGGACGAGAACGATCACTGCCGCGATGGCGACGAACGTCACCCACTGGCGGTCGAACTCCAGCGCGCTCTCGACGAACACAAGCACCAGAACGCCCACCAGAAACCACGCGAGGACAGCGTTCCACCGGCCGCTCCGAAACAACTGTTCGAGGCCGCCAGTAGACTCCTCCGCCGGGGGTGTTTCGCTCATTCACGAGCCCCTACAGCCGCTTGCTCACGTACGGCCCGTCCTGATGGTAGCCCAGCTTCTCGCGGTAGTACTCCCGCGCGCCGATGCCCGAGATGACGCTCAGCTTGTCGTATCCCGAGTCGGCGGCCATCTCCTCGGCCTTCCGGAGGAGCTTCGTCCCGTAGCCCTTGTGCTGCCAGTCGTGCGATTGGTCGCCCACTTCTACCATCGGTCCGTACACGTGTAGTTCGCGAACGAGGGCGGCGTTTTGAAGCTCGCGCCGGACCGGGTCGCCGGGGAAGCGGAGCCGACAGAACCCGATTAGCAGGTCCTTCTCGGGGTCCTCGTAGCTGATGAAGTGCTCGGTCCCGCCGGCGGCCTCGTAGGTCAGCACGTCGAGGTCGACGGTCTCCGGGTTCTCGTCGTTCATCCCGACCTCGCGACACCGGATGCAGTCACAGTCCCAGCCGTGGTCGTCCATCTTCTGTCGGGCGAGCTGGCGGAGGTTCGACTTCCAGACGCCCGCGTCGATGAAGTCCGCGGGGATGTCGCGCTGGACGCGCTGAAGCCGCGTGTACTTCGGAATCATCGACTTGATCTCGGCGACGAGTTCGGCGGCCTCCTCGTTCCGCAGGGGTTCGTACTCGTCGCGGTGCCACCAGTCGTACGTCGCGGTGCCCCGGACCACGAGCGTCGGGTAGATTTTCAGGTAGTCGGGCTTCCACTTCTCGTCCTCGAACAGCCGGCGGAAGTCCTCCAGACACATCTCCTCGCTCATGCCGGGCTGGCCGGGCATCATGTGGAAGCCGACCTTGAACGCGGCGTCGCGCAGCCGCTGGTTGGCGTCGATGGACGCCTGCACGCCGTGACCGCGGTGCATCTCGCGGTTGATGCGCTCGTAGGTGGTCTGAACGCCCACCTCGACCTTCGTGCCGCCCAGATCGAGCATCCGGTCGATCTGCTCGGGGTCACACCAGTCGGGCTTGGTCTCGAACGTGATGCCGATGGCGCGCACGTCGTTGGTCTCGTTCTCGGCGATCACGTCTTCGAGGTAATGGAAGTCGACGGTTTCGGGGTCTGGCGCGAAGCTCTCGTCCTGCGAGGGCTCGGGTTCTTTCGCGGTGTCGTAGTCGTTCATCGCTTCCAGTGCGCGCTTGACGAACCACTCCTGATAGTCGTGGCTGCGAGCGGTCATCGTCCCGCCCATCAGGATGAGTTCGACCTTGTCGACGGGGTGGCCGATCTCGCGCAGTTGCTCCAACCGCAGGGTGACCTGCCCGTACGGGTCGTAGTCGTTCTGCACCCCGCGTGCGGCCGCGGGCTCGTGGCCGGTGTAGCTCTGCGAGGAGGAGAACTCCGAGCCGGGACCGCCCGGACAGTAGAGGCACTTGCCGTGCGGGCACTGGTGCGGGCTGGTCATGATGGCGACCGGCGAGACGCCCGACGCGGTCCGGACGGGCTTGCGCTGGAGCACCTCCTGGAGGTCCTCGCGGCGCTCGTCGGGCGCGTAGTCGAGCAGTTCGGAGTTCTTCGGGACCTTCGGCGCAGAGTGCTCGGAGCAGACCGACAACTTCTCGCTCTCCAGGTCGTCGCGCTCGACGTCGCCCGCGAGGATGCGCTCGACGAGTTCCTCACAGACCCGCTCGAACGCCTCGGTCTCGGTGGCGTCCGGCGTCTCGGTGCTCATTGATTAGTTCGTATTTGGTCGGTTTGACGGGATAAGGGTGTCGTCTACGGACGCACTCGTAGCTGCCGCGTTCGACGGACTTCCTCGACGTGAACATCAAATTCTACAATTTGATACTCCATTACTGGAACAGCCCTACGAATCCAATGATGGCTGAAACTACCCCTACGATGCGAGTGGCCCAAATGTTCAGATCCGACGGTTCGACGGAGTACGCCGACTGCTGATTCCCCATCGATTTCAACGCCTCACCAGACTTTGCAATACGGTAGGGCCAGATAGCAAATGATCCGCCTGCAATCAACAGGAAGATTCCCATTGGATCGATCATAGGTGTATTTACCAAACGTGTATTTGTGACTCTTTTGCCATCGGAAATATCTCTTTTTCGTTGGGGATTTTCCCAAAGGAGAAGGGTATGTAGTTCCGTCTAGGTTGATACGGTGGACTACTCCGCTCGCCGTTTTCGCAGTTCCAGAATCTTCGACCCGACGACTGTGTCCATCTTCACGACGAGTGCACCCTTCTCACGGAGGATCTCTCGCGGTCGCTCATCCAAGAGCAGGTTATGCTGCTGTGTTGTCAGCTCGCTGTTTTCGATTTTGAGAAGCCCGTCCTGGGCGAGCGACTCGTGGCTCAGGCTATCCGGATTCTCGCACGTTCCGGGCCCTTCGGCCGTGAAGTTGGTACTTGCGAATGCGCTCGAACTGTTGAGTTGCGTCACCGTCGAACTCGCAGCGACGTCGGCACTTTCGTCAGTTCGGGTCGTCACGTCGGCCCTGGCGAACGTTGCACTGTCGGAAACGCCTTCTCCGATGTCACCGTGACCCGTGTCCCAATTCCAGAAGGGCTCGTACTGATGTTTATTTTCGTCTTCGGTGTAGCTGGTCAGGTAGCTAAAGGCCATCGACGCGAGGATCCCGCTCGCCGGATTGGACAGAGCGGCAGTGGTCGCTACGCCGACGGCCCCCGAGACGGCCGCGTCAGCGAGTGCTTCGTAGTGGTCGTCCTCTTGCGCCTTCGATTCGGTCGCTTCGTAGGCCCCTAAGGCCTCTTCGTGATTCTGCTGTCTGGACGATATCACGTCACCGCTGAAATTGATGAACACTTCGTTCGCCGCTATCGATTTCGGGTACGAGTAGCTGTCACCGTCCTCGATGAACGAATTACCTACCGAACCGAAGTGGATGCGGTGTGTGTAGTCACAGTAATCCGGGTCGTGCCACGTGTTGTACTGACTCGCGTAAAGGGTCGATTCGAGGTGATGCGTTCCTTCTAACACGTCCCACGTTCGCGTGTGCACGTCAGACCCAAGTTTGGGGTCACCGCCGCCACCGCCACACTCGGGGACGACGCTCTCCTTTCCGAAGTCATAAAACTACAACTTAGACACGAGATTTTATATTTTTCTAGCAATTATCTATGTAACTATCAATTCGTGTTTGGTGTGTGTGTGGAGACTACTCTGTAAGAGACACACCACCAGTAACACCAAAACCGCCAGTGAGCGGCTAAGCTACGGATAGAACTCGTTTAAATCTGGTCGGCGATAGCTTCGACAACGGCGTCGAGCGCGGCGTCGCGCTCACCGATGAGGAACTCGATGCGGCCGTCGCGGGTGCCCTTCGCCGAGATGCCGGCCGTCGGGGCCGTCTCGCTCGCGGCGTCTGCGACCTCGCGTGCGTTCACGCGGCCGTCGCTCCGGACGCGGAGTTCGTCCTCGTCGAAGCCGACCGTGACGTGGTGGTCGCCCGGCGCGGCGTCGGCGCCGAGTTCGCGCCGGTGGATCTCGTCGAGCAGGAGCCCCGTCGGCGGGAAGTCGAAGCGGTGGGTGAACGCCTCGGTGTCGAGCACGGTGAACGAGACGCCGTTCTCGCCGCGGATGGAGAGGTTCGGCTCCACCGTGTCGATCTCCGTTTCGAGCTTCTCGCGGAACTGCTCGGCGACGTGCTCGGCGAGGTCGCGCTTCTCGTGCTCGAACAGGAGGTCGGTGATGAGCTCACGCTTGTCCTCGTAGGACTGGTAGTACGCCTCCAGCGCGACCGCCTCGCGGAGCGCGTCGGTGTGGCTCTCCTCGTAGCCCGCCTCCTCGGCGAGGTCGACGTACGCGTCGGGGGCGTCGTCCCAGTAGCTGACCGCCGGCAGGTGGGCGACGCCGTCCCGAACATCGCCGTTGACGTGGGCAGCGAGGTTCGCACCGAGGACGCCCGCGGTTACGTCGTCGCCCGCGGCGTCGGCGTCCGCCAGGTGCGGATTGACCGACACGTCCGCGAGGTCGGCCACGTCCTCGTCGGGATAGCCCGTGTCGACGACGACTCGCGGCGCGTCGTACACGTCGAGCAGTTCGAGCCCGTCGGCGGACTCGACGGTGCTTCCGGCTCCGACGACCACGAACAGCGGGAGTTTCTCGTCGTGGCGCTCCCGGTTGTCGAGCATCTGGGTCACGTCCTTGGTCGCGTCGGCCATGTCGTAGTCGCCGTCCTCGAGCGGCCGCCGGTCGAAGTAGTGGTACTGGGCGTCGCTCTGGGCGTGCTCGTCGCGGACCAGCGGGAGGACCGCGCGCTCGATGGCCGCGCCGGCGACGTAGCCGTCGGCCGTCGCGTCGTGGCGGACGATGACCGGCCGGGACTCCATCACGGCTCGGCGGACGGCCTCGGCGGCGTCCCGGATGCGGTCGTGGACCGCACCGACCGCGCCGTGGTCGGCCAGCAGGCCCACGTCGTCCGGTCGGGCTTCCGCTCGCAGTGCGTCTTCCAGGCGGGTCTCGACCGTCTCGCGCTCGTCGCCCTCCAGCTTCTGGAGCTCGTCGGTCTCGACCTGAAGCTCGTTGTGCCGGAGCTCGACCACGCCGTCGAGGCGCACGAAGTCGCCGGTCTCGACCTCGGGGTAGGCGCGGACGCCCGCCTCCACGAACGCCGCGCAGTCGACCGTCGCCGACTCGTCGCGGATCTCGAAGACGGTGGGGCCGCTGGTTTGTCGCGCGCCGACGACCTCGCCCTCGATGCGGACCGTCTCGTCCACGCGGTCGCTCAGCGTGGCGATCTGCACGCGGGACGGTTCGGCCTCGGAGTCGGACTCAGAGTCGGCTTCAGCCTGCGATTCGGACTCTGTCTCGGCTTGCGATTCGGACTCTGTCTCGGCTTGCGAGTCGGACTCTGTCTCGGCTTGCGAGTCGGACTCTGTCTCGGCTTGCGAGTCGGACTCTGTCTCGGCTTGCGAGTCGGACTCTGTCTCGGCTTGCGAGTCGGACTCCGTCGACGCTTCGCTCGCGTCTTCCGACTCGGCGACCGACGCGTTGCCGTCGTCGTCTCGGGTCTGCGGGTCGACGGTGCCAGCGCCGTCGGTCGTCGCCTGCTGGTCGCCGTCGTCGCGGCCGTCGCCGTCGCCGTCGTAGTCGTCGGGGAGGACTGCGCCCTGCTCGGGGTCGTCGATGAGCGTGCCGCGGAACTCGCGCTCGGACTGGCGAAGCGACCAGCCCAGATCCACGTTGCCGTTGTCCCGGACGCCGGTGACCTGCACGAACACCTCGTCGCCCTCGTCCCAGTCGAGCGAGTCGAGTCGTCGGTCCAGCTCGCTGCGGTGGAGCAGCCCCGTGACTCGGTCGCCGACGTTGACGAAGACACCGAACTCGGCGAAGCCGTCTACTGTTCCGCTGTAATACCGTCCCGGAGTCAGCTGATTCGGATTGCTGCCGGTGAACTCGAAGAGGACGTCCTGCTCGTGGCTTTCACATATCGCGCCGTCGGCAGGAGCCCCGCAGATGATACACGAACCCATCTTATACGGGAGAAAAATACCCCCTGCCTAAAACTGTTGTCGAAACGTAGCCGGAGGTTCGGTCGCTCCGCACGAGTCCCTACCCCCGTTCGCCGCTGTCCTCCTCCCCGTTCGGCGTACTCCCGCTACTCTCGTTCGCCGTCATCTTCGAACGTCTCGACGCCCGGTAGGTCCGCTACGCCTTCGTGGGCCCCGACGTACTCGGCGTCCTCGACGCTTCGCTCGAACGACTCCACGTCGTTGTACTCCCTGACCGTCAGGACGTGGCCCTCCGCGACCTGAAAGACGATCTCGTCGGTGCCGTCGGCGTGCCGGTAGTGGTCGGCCTTTCGGTGGCCGTCGAACTCGTCAGATGTCATCCGATAAGGTCCCAACGCCGAGCGCCTTCAAGGTTGAGTCCACGCCCGGGTTGCATTCGGTGGAATCGCGTACGACGAAGCATGGTCGGCTTCGATACTGCGTCACCACTCGGTGTGAGGAGTCGCGAGAGTTACTAAATCCAAGTAGTCCAGCTCCGGCGCGCGCGGGAGGAACGAATGCGTAGTTCGAGAGAACTACGCTCTCTCGTCACTGAGCGGGACGGCGTCCCGCGAGGTCGACGGAAGCGTCGCTCCCGTTCGATCCCGAAATCTCCGATTTTCGGCGACAGCGAAGCGAGAAGCGCAGGCGGTTGGGGAGGTTCGAGACCCGCGGTCGCGGTGCGGTTACCCGAGGCTCGAGCAGAAGCTAGTTGCCGGATGACTCCACTTCCCGACGCAGAAGTTGTCGAACTCCCCAATATTGCCCGCTCGAATGCAAATCATGTCGCCCCAAACCCCTAAGTCCGGAGTCGGTGAAGGTTCGGCATGGGAATCCTCGAAATACATTTCCACGACTCCGAATTCGGGTTCGAGTGGGAGTTCAACCCCGCAGCCGACACGTCGCGTGGGCTTCCGTTCACCGGCGACCGCGAGTCCGAATCCGAACCGACCGCAGCCGACGGCGGAGCCGACGCGCCATCGCCCGCCTCGAAGCTACGGTCGCTCGGATTCATGGCGCTCGTGATCGGCGGGACAATCGCATTCAATCGGATTCGGTCGCGGCGCGCACGAAAGGCAGCCGAAGCCGAGGGCGAAGCTGTGGGCCGGCGACTGTCGCTCTCGCACTGGAAGTAGCTGCGGAATAGTGCTCAGAACGTTGGGGGATGGTATTGTTCAAATATGGCCGTTGAACTGAGGAGAAGTCCTCGAAAGCCCTCGGCGCGCTCGCGGTCGCTCAGCGGGATATCCAGCGCGCGCAGTTCTGCGCGCGCTGGATAGTTGCCGCGCTGAGGCGACTAAACTGAACGCGAGCGCGCCTCGCCCTTTCATCCGCCAGGTACGGCGGTTGGTTCACCGGGCGATACAGGGAGGCGGTCGCGCTTATCTGAACACCGCCGCGGGACCGACCCCTACACTTTTCGCCGGCAACGTCGAACTCCATTCGTCATGTCCGAGAGTACGTACTCCGTCTACCTCGTCCAGCGACACGGCGAACAGGGAGGCAAGCGCGAGGTCACGTCGCCGGTGTCGGGCCACGAACTCGACTTCTACGAGACCGGGGTGTGGCTCGACCACGACACCGGCCGGAACTTCTTCCCGTACGGCCAGATCCGAACCATCCGGGAACATCCCGAGGACGATCCAACCGACAGCGAGGCCGCGACTTCGGAGAAATCGGGGGAGTCCGACGAGTTGGCGGTGTCCGATGAGGGGCCGTCCGAAGGAGGCAACGCCGGCGCGGAAGAGGATATGCTGGAGGAGTGACTGCCGAGGACGCGGGGGGAGTACATCGTGGAGCAGTCCCGATACCGAAGGCGGTCAGGTCTCCACCGCCTCGTCCTCCACCGACTCGTAGACCACCACGCCGCCGCGCTCGCGGGGTTCGACCGCGTCGCGTTCGACCAGCACGTCGAGGTGGCCGACCGCCTCGCTCATCGCCGGGAAGTACTCGGTCGCGGGCAAGTCACCGAACAGTTCTTCCATCACTTCGACCGCGGTGATCGGCCCGTCGGCGACGATCTCCCGGACCTTCGCCGTCCGGTCCTCGTGAGCGTCCAGTATCTCCGCGACGCGCTCGCCGGGGCTCGTAATCTCCTCGCGGTGGCCGGGCAGGAAGCGGTCGAACTCCCGCTCGCGGAGGGCGGCCAGCGAGCGGTTGAACGCCGGGAGGACGCGCGGGCGCTCGCCGCCCGTCTCTGGCGGGGGTTGGAGCAGTGGGTTCGGGGTGATGTCCGGCAGGACGTGGTCGCCGACGAGCGCGCGCTGCTCACCGGCGTCGGTCTCGTAACTGAAGATGGTCTCGCCCGCGGCGTGGCCTTGGACCGCCTCCGTAGTCACGGCGGTGCCGGCGACCTCGAACTGATCGCCGTCGTCGAGCACCCGGTCGGTCTCGACGCCCGGCGCGACGCGGAGGAAGGACTCGGGGAGGTCGGTGACGGTCTCGGCGGTCGAGCGCGCCATCCCGTGGCGCTCGAAGCAGTCGACGAAGTAGGACCGCTCGTACTCGAATCGACCTTCGAAGTCGGCGACGATTTCAGCGGTCTGCGGGCTGGCGAGCACTCGCACGCCCTCCTCGCGCAGGCGCTTGGCGAGGCCGAAGTGGTCCGGATGCGGATGCGTGATCACGACGCGTTCGAGATCCGAGGGCACGAGTTCGCGCGCTTCGAGGCCGTCGAGCAGCGCCGCCCACGCCCCTTCGCTCCCCGGTCCGGGGTCGACCAGCGTTCGCCCGGCGAGGTAGGCGTTGACCGGGCCGACCTCGAACGGCGTCGGTATCGAGAGCCGCGTGAACATACCGGTACGTGGCCGCCCGCCGCTAAACCGTTTGTGAACCAGACCAATCGTAGTGGGGAGCTAACTGGTTGCGGAGGTATAGAGGGGGAAAGCATATATCTGTCCTCTGCGTAAGAACATAATGGTGACCCACTGATGAACAACCACTTCGAAGACGCGTGGTACTACGCCCGCCGAACTGCCGCCCACCTCTCGCGGGGCATCCGCGAGGAGCTCCAGCCGGTCGAGCGCCGCGTCCGAGCGGCGACCGGTCGCGAGATCGAGGACCCGTCGCGGACCGAGCGACTGCGCACGAAACTCGACGCGACCGAGGCGAAGGCGGAGCGACGCGCCCGCCGCGCGGCGGGTCGGCTCCGCGAGCGCGTGTAGATTCGCTGTCGAACGGGCTGCGGCCGAGACGCCGTAACCGCACTCGATTTTCCGACCGTAAAGTAAGTCTTAAGTCCGGGAAGGCGAAAGTCCGGAGTACGCGGGTCGGTAGTCTAGTCCGGTTATGACAGCTCCTTCACACGGAGCAGATCGGCAGTTCGAATCTGCCCCGACCCATCTGCTCGTTTCCGCATTCTGAAGGACGGAAAAACACAAGAAGGCGACGCCTTCTCGGTTTCCATACGTCTGTTTCCGACATCCAACTCATCAGGTTGGCTGATTCGCGTGTCCCACGTCACGGGGTTATTATGAAGGGGGCGCGCACGCCTTATATAGCTCTGTACTGGTTACTGTTTGAGGCAACCGCGAGTCGATGCATACCCGTTACGTCTGTGACGCCCTTAGCGAACTCGTGTTGGAAGGTTGTTGATGGCGTTTCTTTCGGTGGGAGGGTGGACACCAGTTTGTAAGTGTATTCGATAGGCTCAGCGTCTAAAAGTATGATTTCGTCGGGATTTGGTTACGATAATTATGAACCGTGTTTGCAAGTGTTTTAACTCGGTATTGGGGTGGGTGGGTTGTAAGATGTCCTCCACAACTACTTGTTTAACTCTGTATCAGGGGTGGGGAACTGCTCGACCGTGAACCTCGGGTGTGGCCGCGAGACCGTCTGAATTTTGTTGTTGAACGGGATGAGATGAGGGAGATCGGCATGAAGCGTGGGGGTGCGCGGACGGAGCCAGCGGAGATGGGGTTTGATTCGTCGTTCGTGTCTGCAGGCGCGTTGAGTGACTAGCGAATTTCAGTCATACGGTTCCCATTCGTACTTTTTCTCCTCTGTTTCATCATCGGTCTCCTCGTTATAGTGGATTGACCCTATTTCCCATCCAAGCTGGTTCCAAAGCAGATAGAATGATTTCCGGAGTTCTGATGGGACATCAACATCGTATCCGTTCAAAGTCACCCGATTAAGGGTGAACTCGTTAGTTCGAAGTGGACGGGGTGAATCAGCCCCCCACATCCGATCTGGTTGGCTCATGATGTGCTGCTCCGCGTCAATCAAGGTTACATAGAGATAGAATGGTGGTGGGATTTCTGCTTCTTCATAGCAGTCTAACGCCTTGTCAACGAAATCAACCACAGTAGGGTCAAAAGTGTAACTGATTTTCGGAGTATCTTTCTGAACAAATGTCATACTGGTACTTACAGCTTCCATCCAGCCATCAACATGGAAACCAACGTAATGACGGAAAGGTTCACCTCCTAAACCGCTTGAATCGCCTGTGACTGCCATACGGCCAAACTGATCACTAAGCCCAGTTCGTGAGTTGAATGCAGGAGGGTTTGGAAGATCCATTGCGATTTTGTCGTGGCTCTCCTCAAGGGCATCTATTGGAATCAGATGAACTGCGACAAGAGGACGATTATCGCGTATTGTACCAGATGGTGCTTCTCGATTGTGAAGTCGCTGGATGAATGACTGATACAGTTCGTCAACTTGCTCTGAAACATCTTCAAATGCTTTCCCCGGAGTGACACTCAGATGGTCTATGGCGAGGCCGTGATTCTCGGTGTCGCCCATTAACCGGTTTCGGAGACGTTCGAAATCCCATATTCGGACACGCCACCCGTACTCGTCTTCAAGTTCACGCTCAATTCGATCCCGTTTTATCGCTGCTGGATTTTGAGTTGTTGCAAATATAAAGAAGTCAAATGACTCCTGACGGTCTGATACCTTTTCTGCGTCACTCTTTACCTTTGACTCCAAGTTGGCACTAATACTGCAGTGGAGAATCCCGTCTTCTTCATCCTGATATAGGAATGAGTCTCGGCCACCATCTGGGCCTCGTGTTCCGGTTGGGTCAACGTCGTATCCCTCACGTCGAAGAAGGTCTGACGCAAGTTGTTCAAGTCGCGCACCATCACCAATTCCCTGAAGTGCAGCTTCAAGGACTGTATTCGTCATTATTTCCTCTTAGTAGGTGGGTGACCTAATGGTTGCGAAGACGGTGTCGCGATTCGCAACGTTTTCACGTAACATTCGTCGAGAATGGGCCGTGCAACGGTTAGTTCGAGCCGTCGGTTACATACTGTTGCTCGCCACAGCTGCAGTGCTGCTTGGGAGCGCACTCGTCGAACCGACGCACGTCTCGTTCGCCGGTGTGGGGTTTGGCGGGAGCCTGGTGCTTGTCGGTGCTGTAACTGCAACCGTTGAACGTCGGAATACGTTCGATAGCTTCGACGGTACATCCTTCGAGCCGAGCGACGCCGCCGACGCCCTCGCGGTCACAGCCGCGGCCGGCCTGACGTACGTCCTGAGCGTTCACGCGGGCTTCGGGCCCGTCCTCGCGTCGGCGCTCGTCGGCGTCGCTGCTGGCCTCGGCATCCCCGATGTCGATACCGCAGCGTACTGTGGGTCGTTCGTCGGCATGGCGTCTCCGGCGGTGTTTCCGTCTGTTAGCCTCGTGCTTGCGGCGGGCCTGCTTTCCGGGTTGGCATTCGTCGCCGCAAAAGGGTCGTTCGCCGGATTCGGCGGCAAACTCGGTACGCTCGCGCTGTTCGGGTGCGCCACAATTGGACTGCTGATAGGTATCGATTACGGCACTACAGCCGGGGTTCAGTGGGGTCACGCCGCGCTCACGGTGCCGATAGCTGCCGTCGCTGCCGTGGTTACCGCCGTTATGAGCGTTCGCTGCGAACTCGGCGCAGTCCTCGGGTCGGCGCTGGTCGGCCTCGTGGCAGGACTTACGTTGCCAGTCGTCGTTCCGGACGTCGGCGAGCTACTGGCGACCGTCGCTTTCTGTGCATCCTTCGTCGGGATGTCGACGCGCGAGCGACTGGGGAGAGAGGTCGGGATCGGGCTCGCTGGGGCGCTGTGTGGCCTCGTCTTCATCGTCGTCGCTCCCGCGTTCGTCGGCGCGGGCGGGAAACTGGGGACGACCGCCTTCATCTCCTGTTTGGCGCTGGCAGGCGCCGACCGACTCGTCACTTCGGTCGGCGACCGGTTCGAGATGTCAGTGTAGCAGCCGTCGAGACGACCTGTGAGCAGCAACCTGATCTCTCGGGTTTTGTGACGAGTAACGCGACGAGCACCGTCCGGGCCACTCCCCCGCGAATCCCGGAGAACGCACACCCGGACCAGATTACCGATACAGAAAGAAGCGAGAAGCGTTACTCCCCGTCGGCGTCCTCGACGCCGCAGTAGTCCACCGCGATGCGCGCGATGGTCTTGGCCGTCTCGACCAGCGACGTGACCGTCGTGTGCTCGTCGGCACCGTGGAGGTTCCAGCCACGCGGGCCGACCGACACCGCGGGAGTGTCGTAGTACAGTTCGTAGAACCGCTCGTCGAGCGCGGCGTTGCCGCCGACGAACGAGCCCGAGCGGCCGGTGACGGCTTCGCCCTGCGCCCTCGCGAGCTGGGCGATATCGGCGTCAGAGTCGATCTCGTGGGGCGCGGCCTGCCAGCCGAACCACTCGACTTCCGGCGGGTGCTCGGCGAGCCACTCGTCGTCCTCGCCGACCGACGAGACCGCGTCCTCGATCTGCTCGCGCACCTCGGCCCGGCTTTCGCCCGGCGGCCAGCCCACGCGGCCTTCCATGGTCGCGACGCCCGGGAGCGTCGAGGGCCAGTCACCCGACTCGATTGTGCCGACGTTGATGTTCGTGACATTGCCCTCCAGCGCGGGGTCGGCCTGGTACGCGGGCGGGTAGTCGATGCGCGCCTTTCGCTCTTTGTCCAGCGAGTCGAGCGCCTCGTACACCTTCGCGGCGTTCCCGATGGCGTTGACGCCCTCGTGACCCCACGCGGCGTGGACGCCCTTGCCGGGGACGACGACGCGGAAGTACATCACGCCCGCGCTGGCGATGCCGACGTTCGGCACGTCGAACGGTTCGGCGATGACCGCGGCGTCGGGCTCGTAGCCCCGTTCGATGGCCGAGAGCGCGCCGCCCACGCCGCCGTCCTCCTCTTCGATGGTGCTCTGGAACAGCAGGTCGCCGCCGAGTTCGACTCCCAGTTCGTCGAGCGCGTCGATGGCGATCAGGGCCGCCGCGAGGCCACCCTTCATGTCGGCGCTGCCGCGGCCGTAGACGGTGTCGTCCTCGCGCGTGAGTTGCCACGGCTCGCGCTCCCACTCGCTCTCGGTCACGTCGACCACGTCGATGTGACCGCCAAGCGTGAGCGTCGGGCCGTCGCCGCCCGGAATCCGCGCCGCGACGTTCGGGCGGCCCTCGTAGCCGACGTCCTCGTAGGAGGAGGTTTCGAAATACCCCTCGTGGCCGTCCAGTTCTTCGGCAGTAGGCTCCCAGACGTCGGGGTCGTGGTCGCCCGCTTCGAGGCGGTCCGCGACGACTTCCTGTGCCGGTGCTTCGTCGCCCGTGACGGTCTCGGCGGCGACGAGGTCGCCGAGCAGGTCGACGAGTTCTGATTCCTTCGCTTCTATCGTGGCGTCGAGTTGGTCGTGTAGCGTCATGTGTTTCGGTTCGGTTGTAGTGGATCGAGTTCGGTCGTCAGTCGGTTCGGATATGGTTGTCAGTCGATTCGGGTTGGTTGTCAGTCGGTTCGGGTTGGTTGTCAGTCGGTTCGGATTGGTGGTCGGCCGCTTCGTTCGCTGCGAGTCGAGCCGGCAACGACTCACCGTCCGAGTCGCTTCTTGATGCCCTCGATCACGTCGGGCGACTCGCCGGCGAGCCCGTTCGGGAAGTACAGCGTGACCGCCACCAGCATCACGCCCCAGATGACGAGCCGGAGCTGGCCGATTCCCCGGAGCGATTCGGAGAGCCCAAACACGATCACGCCGCCGAACGCCGCGCCGCCGAAGGTCCGGAGGCCGCCGATGACGCCCATCGCCATCAGCTCGATCATCTGGTTGAGTTCGAGCATCGGCGGCGAGATGATCATGATGGTGTACGCCTGCAGCGCGCCGCCGATGCCCGCGATGGACGAGCCGACGACGAACCCGACGAGCTTGTACCGGGGCACGTTGTTCCCCAGCATCGAGGCCGCGTCCGAGGACTCCCGGATGGCTCGCGCGACCAGCCCGAACCGGTTGACGAGCAGGCCGTACTGGGCGAGCATCAGCACCGCGACCACGGCGAAGACGAAGTAGAACAGCGCCACGTCGTCGCCGCCGAACAGCTGCGGGAAGCCGGTGTACCCCGTCGGACCGCCGGTGATGCCCCGGAACATGGTGGTCCCGTAGAAGATGATCTCCCCGTACGCGAGGGTGACCATCGCCACGTAGGGGCCGCTGAGCTTCAGCACGGGGTACGCGATGGGCAGGCTGAACAGCGCGGCCGCGAGCCCGCCGAGCAGGATCGAGGCCACGGGATGGATGCCGAAGCCGGCGGCCGCGATGGCCGCGCCGTACGCGCCGATGCCGTAGAAGGCGGCGTGCGCGAAGGTGAAGATGCCGAAGTAGCCCGCGACGAGGATCCAGCTCCCGACCACGAGCACGATGATGACGAGCTGGGTCAGGAGGCTGACCGCGTACGAGGTGACGACCAGCGGGGCGACGAGCGCGAGCACGCACCCCAGCAGGATGAGGACGCCGTTGCGGCTGCGGGCGTCCTCCGAGAGCCGCGACTGGGTCCGACCGAGGAACGCGGCGATGGAGGCGGCGTTCATCCGTCGATCACCCCGCCGATGCCGTCGTTCATCGCGACCAGTACCACGATCATGATTGCGAAGATGATCATCATGGTTGCCTCGCTCGAAACCCAGATCAGACTCACGCTCCGGACGATGGCGATGGCCATCGCCGACACGAGCGTTCCCCGGATGCTTCCCAGCCCGCCGATCATCACGACGACGAACGCGAGCAGGAACGGGTACCAGCCCACCGAGGGGTATACGGCGAACTGCGGCGCGAGCAGGACGCCCGCGAGCCCGGCCAGCGCGGTGCTGAAGCCGAACGTCGCGGCGTAGACGCGCTTGGGCCGGACGCCCATGAGGAGGGCGGTCTGGCTGTCCTGCGAGACGGCCCGGATCGCCAGCCCGAGCTTCGTGCGCGAGATGACGAGGAACAGCCCCATCAGCGCGACGACTGCGATGACGAAGACACTCAAGCGCTGGACGTTGATGGAGATGCCGGCCACGTTCCAGACGCCCTGCACGAAGTTGGGGAACGCCCGCTGTTGGGAGCCCCACTCGATGCGGACCGCGTTCTCCAGCGCGATGGCGAACCCGAGCGTCACGATCATCGACGCCACGTCGAACTCCTCGCGGTCGCGCAGCGGTTCGATCAGCACGTACTCGATGACGAACCCGGCGACGAACGTGACGGCCATCCCGGCGAGCAACGCGACCAGGACGTTGCCGGTCGCGGCGAGCGCGAAGTAGCCGCCGAAGCCGCCGAGCATGAACATCGCGCCGTGCGCGAAGTTGAGCACCCGCGCGACCCCCCAGATGAGGGTGAGCCCCACCGCGATGAGCGCGAGCTGGCCGCCGAAGAACAGCCCGTTGACGATCTGCTGGACGAGCAGTTCGGCGCTAACCACGCGGCTCACCTCCGGCGGGTGCCGCGCGGCAGGGCGACGGCGCAGTCTGCGCCGTCGCCCTG
>NZ_KZ859514.1:0-12853 GCF_003382685.1 Halorussus litoreus
CCGACACCGCGGACGGGAATATATTCGGGAGTAGCCCCACCACCGCTGGTCCCGTACCCACATCCATGAACCCATTCAGGTCGCACTTCGGCGGGGAGGCTGACGGGGATGCTGGCGGGGACGCGGGCACTGGGGAGGACGGCGGGCTGTTCGACGGGTACGACGAGTTCGTCCCCGAGAACATTCCGGTTCCTGGGGCGTTCCTCCAAGGGCACGACGTGCTCGCGGGCGAGGACCACGTCGCGTTCCACGACGTGACCCGCGAGCTGTTCGAAGAGCGGACGGTGTACGACATGACGTTCAACTACAACCTCGCGCGGCTGAACCTCGACACGCGCCACGAGAACGCGGGCTACCGGTACGCCGAGGAGGTCGCCGAGAACGCGAAAGACGATGACGAGTTTCTCGGCGAGGAAAACGAGAATCCCGGCACGACCGACGACCGCAGGGTCCTTCGCGCGGAGTTCACCCCGACGACCCCGTTCTGTCCGCAGACCCATACGCTAACGATGGGGTCGTTTCGCGCGTGGAACGGGCTCGCCGACCGCCACGAGTACGACCTCGTCAGGGTTCGAGCCGACGAGATGCACCACGAGAGCGAGCAGATCAACCAGCAGCTCGCGGACCTCGAAGCGACGTACCTCGAAACCGGCGATCTCTCGGCGAACCCGAACCAGCGCGTCGAGGTCGGGTCGACGCCGATGGAGCGCGCGAAGAGCGACGAAGGGCCGAGCCGCGGCCCGCAGGCTCCGTTCTGACCGGGGTGGTGGGACGGCCGCGATAATCTATTGCTGACGACCGCGGTCGACCGCGCGACCGGTCGCGCGGTCGACCGCGGTCGTCAACGCGCGCTCCGCGTACGACGAGAGCAGGTGCGTGCGGAACGCGGCCGAGGCGGTGGCGTCACTTCGGACCTCGTCGGCGTCGAGTTCGTCGCCCGCGCCCTCGGTCGCGTCGGTGATCGTGTCGCGGTCGGCCGACCGGCCGACCAGTGCGTCCTCCACGCTTCGGAGCCGCGCGGGCGCGCTCGTCGCGCCGCTGGCGACCACGCGCGCGGCCGTGACGGTCCAGTCGGTCACCGCGACCGACGCCGCGACGCCGACCAGCGCGAACCCGGAGGCCGGATGGGTCTTCTTCGCGTACGCCCCGCCGGCCGCGGGCGCGCTCGGCACCCGTATCTCGGTCAGGAGTTCGTCGTTCTCGATAGCAGGGTCGCCGTCCTCGACGGCGGTATCGCCATCGCCGCGGAAGAACTCCTCGGCCGGAACCGTTCGCTCGCCGTCTCGGCCGACCAGCGCGAGCGTGGCGTCCGCCGCGACCATCGCAGCCGGGAGGTCCGCGGCCGGGTGGGCCTCGACGAGGTTGCCGCCCACGGTGGCGCGATTGCGGATCTGGGTGTCGCCCACCGCCGAGGCCGCCTCGGAGACGACGGTCGCGCTGTCGCGGACGACCGGAGAGTCGGCGAGGGTCGCGTGGGTCGTGAGCGCGCCGACGACGGTGGGCTCGTCGGGTGCCTCGCCCGCTTCGATCCCGCGCAGGTCGTCGAGGTCGCTCACGTCGACCACGACCTCGGGGGTCGCCTCGCGGGCCTTCATCTCGGGGAGCAGGCCGTGCCCGCCGGCGATGATTACCGTCTCCGCCCCGGAATCGCCGTGGGTCGCCAGCAGGTCCAGCGCCTCCTCGACGCTCGTCGCCCGGCGGTAGTCGAACTCGCCGGGGAACATCTCAGTCCTCGCCTCCCGGTGTCTCGGCGCGGTCTGCCGTCTCGGTGTGGTCCGCCGTCTCGGCGTGGTCCGCCGTCTCGACGGGCCCTTCCGTCGAACTGCTCGATTCCGCGGCACCGGCATCCATCTCCTCGGCGGCCGATTCGACCGCGTCCACGACGTTCTGGTAGCCGGTGCATCGACAGATGTTGCCCTTCAGCGCGGTCCGAATTTCGTCGCGGTCGGGGTCGGAGTCGCCGTCGAGGAGGTCGGTCGCGGTCATCACCATCCCGGGCGTGCAGTAACCACACTGGAGGCCGTGCTCGTCGTGGAACGCCTGCTGAACCGGATGGAGGTCGTCGCCCGCCGCGAGTCCGCCGGCGGTCGTGACCTCGCTGCCGTCGGCCTGTACGGCCAGCACCATGCAGGACTTGACCGCCTCGCCGTCGAGGTGGACCGTGCAGGCCCCGCACTTGCCCGACTCGCAGCCGATCTTCGGCGCGGTGTAGCCGAGTTCGTCCCGGAGCGCGTGGACCAGCAGCGTTCGGGATTCGACGATCACTTCCTCCTCGGTGCCGTCGACGGTCAGGGTGACGTCGTGGCCGCTCATGCTGACTCCGGAGTTTTCGGTGGTGATTTCACCGTCCCGAGATCAGTTCCGCGTCTGACGGTCCGTCCGGTGGTTCGCCCGTCGAACGAGCGGGCCAGTGAGTGACTCATTGGGCACAACTGCCGGAGGAAGCCACTAATACCTTTGCTGCACACTTGTTAGGGACCGACGCACGCGTCCGGACCGGTGCCCGCTGCGGGCGATGGCATCCGGAAGGAAACCGTTTTTCGCCCGCGCTCCGAAGCACTCGCCATGAACGTACAGGAGTTGGCGGACCTCGGCCCCGACGACCGGCGAAGCCTGTTCGACCGGGACGCGGGCGTCGAGGCGGTCCGCGAGGACGTGCAAGAAATCGTCTCCCGCGTGCGCGAGGAGGGCGACGTGGCGGTCCGGGAGTTCACCGAGGAGTTCGACGGCGTCGCCGTGGGCAACCTCGACGTGACCGACGCGGCCGAGCGCGCCTACGAGGAGATCGACGACGAGATCCGGGCGGCCATCGAGACCGCGGCGGCGAACGTCCGCGAGTTCCACGAGGCCCAGCTTCCCGACGACTGGCGGCGGTCGTTCGGACCCGGACGCGAACTCGGCCGGCGCTTCCGACCCATCGAGCGCGTCGGGGTGTACGTCCCCGGCGGGGCCGCGGCGTACCCCTCCAGCGCGCTGATGGGCGTCATTCCGGCGACGGTGGCCGGCGTCGAGCAGGTCGCGGTGGCGACGCCGCCCGCCGAGGAGATGAACCCCGTCACCCTCGCCGCGATTCACGCCGCGGGGGCCGACCGGGTGTTCAACGTCGGCGGAGCGCAAGCTGTGGCCGCGCTGGCGTACGGCACCGAGCAGGTCGACCGCGTGCAGAAGATCGTCGGGCCGGGCAACAAGTGGGTTACCGCGGCGAAGGCCGAGGTCCGGGGCGACGTGGAGATCGACTTCCTCGCCGGGCCGAGCGAACTACTCGTGTTCGCCGACGAGACGGCCGACCCCGCCTTCGTCGCCGCCGACCTGCTCGCGCAGGCCGAGCACGACCCCGAGGCGTCGGTGGTCGCCGTCACCGACGACGAGGCGACTGCCGAGGCCATCGCCGAGGCGGTCGAGGCCCAACTCCCCGAGCGCGAGCGCGCCGAGGTCGCCCGCGAAGCGCTAGACAACGACGAGAGCGGCGTGTTCCGCGCGCGCTCGTCCAGCGAGGCCGTCCTGTTCGCCGAGGAGTACGCCGCCGAGCACCTCTCGATCCAGGCCGACGACGACGAGGCCATTCTCGACCGCATCGACAGCGCCGGATCGGTCTTCCTCGGGCCGTACACCCCGGTCGCGGCGGGCGATTACGCCAGCGGGACGAACCACGTGCTGCCGACCAACGGGCTGGCGAAGCTCACCGGCGGGCTGTCGGTGGACACCTTCCTGCGCTCGACGACGGTCCAGCGGCTGGACGAGGACGGGTTAGCGGACTTGTCGGGGACGATTACGACCCTTGCTGAGGCGGAGGGGCTGGAGGCGCACGCCGAGAGCGTTCGGAAGCGGTTCGAGGACGACGGCGGGGAGTAGACGAGGTTTCTCGGAACTTGGCTAACCGGCTCGGCGCACTCTGATTCATCTCTCTACCCGGCGCGTGCTGGCGCGGCTTCATGCCGCGCCAAATCGCGCGAGGTCTTCGGGAGCGAAGCGACCGAAGGCTCGGAGGACGCGGTTTGTCCGCCGGTGGCTGAGGACCGCAGCGAAGCGAGGACCGCAAGCGGTTGGGGAGGACGAGGCCCGCGGTCGCGGTGCTGTGCGGTTTCTCATCTGCCTCGGCGATAGCTAGCTTCGTGTACCCTTCCCCCTTGACGGCAAATCCTCTAACCGAGCTACTGCTTGCGCCTCGGCGTGACCGCAACCTCGGTCCTCCCCAGCCTCCTGCGATGCTCGCTACGCTGCGCTTCTCGTCCCTCGCGCGCGTTGATCGCGCGCGCCGACGTTCTAGAATCTGGCAGTCGAGAATCGTCTGTCGGTCGAGAAAATCGTATCCAAACAGTCAGAGTTGCGACGAAAACTGAAACAGAGCTCCAAGTTACGTCCTAAAGCTCTCCCCGCACCCGCATTCGCTCACGACGTTCGGGTTGTCCACGTGGAAGCCCGCACCTTGCAGGCCGTCTTCGAAGTCCACGACGCTGCCCTCGATGTAGTTCATGCTCGCGGGGTCGACGAACACGCGCAGGTCGTGGTGTTCGTACACGGTGTCGTCGGCCTCCGGTTCCTCGTCGAAGCGCATACCGTACGAGAGGCCCGCGCAGCCGCCCTGCTGGACGAACAGCCGGAGCCCGGCCATGTCGGTGTCGAGATTCTCGCCCTCCAGCAGGTCGAGCGCCTGCTCGGCGGCGTCCTCCGTCACCTCGATCTCGGGCGTGGGATCGCCCTCGGATGCGGCGTCGGTGCTCATACCTTCTCCTTTCGCGTCCGGGGTGATAATGGTGACGCCGCGAACCGAACTGCTTCGACTTGCTTTTTATAAGCGATGGCTCGAAGGCGTAAAATCCCTACTCCTCCAACTCGAAGGCCACCGTGACTTCCGCCTGATACTCTCGATCTGCGGCGCGGGCGAGTTCGACGCCGAATTCCTCGACCTCGACCCACTTCACGTTCTCCAGCGTCTCCTCGGCTCGGTCGATGGCGTCGTCGGCCGCCGCGTCGAAGCTCTCGGGACTCGTTCCGATGAGCGTGACTTTCTTGAAGACCATGGCGTCTGGGGTACGACGTTCCTGCTCTTAAAGCCCCGCGCCGGAAACGACGGCTCCATTCAGTCCGACTTTCGCGCCCGACCGTCGAGTCGTTCGCCCAGCGCGCCCACCACGTCGGTCAGGTACGCGGTTCCCCAGACGGCGACGACGACGCCGCCGATCATGTCGAAGATGAGGTCGCGCATGGTGTCCTCCAGCCCGTACTGGGTCAGCACCGCGTCGCTGCCGAGCATCGAGGCCGCCCCGGCGACCCCGAACTCGACGACCTCCCAGACGACGCCGAACGCCGCGACGAACAGCAGGATGAACACGAACATGAACTTCGGCGGGAGGTAGACCTCGTCGGTGTGCTGGTCGATGGCGCGGGCGGTCGAGTAGCCGATGGCGGCCACGAGCGACGACGACAGGACGTGGGTCACGCTGTCCCAGCCGAGGCCCATCACCGTTATCTGACTCTGGTAGGGCCCGAGGGTGCCGATGGCGTGGAGGAACACCGCGGTCGTGATCCAGAGGGTGAGCCCGGCGTCCATCGGGATGTCGTAGTCGCGCTCCAGCACCGCGGGGAGGAACGTGACCAGCAGCCCCATCCCGGCGTTGACCATGACGCCGACGTTGCCGCGGTCGAGCCCGATGAAGAACACGCCGACGAGGCAGATCTCCATCACGCGGGTCGTCTGCTCCTGTCGCCGCTCGGAGATGCGGAGCCGGTCGCGGATCCTCATCGGCGGTCACCCCCGGCCACCGACTCCTCGCCTCGCCTAGCTGCCGCGGCGACATCCTCGGGAAGGCGGGCGTCGACCTGGACGAACCGCCGGAAGTACCACTCGAAGATCACGCCCGCCATCCCGCCGACGATGGTGGCCGCCACGAAGTCCCACATCAGGCGGTGCTCGCTGTGGATGAATTTGGTGCCGAGATAGACGTCCGAGAGCCACTGGACTACCGCCCACACGCCCGCGGTGGCGATGGTGGTCACGACCACGAACAGGACCGCGAACCAGTGGGTCATCTTGACCGACGTGAACGCGTGGAGTTCGGCCGCGACGATGAGCGCCAGCGCGGCCACCGAGAGGAAGGTGGCCACCCGAGAGGTGAACATCAGCGTCGCGAGCGCCCGCCCGAGGATGGGCAGTGCCGCGAGCGCGAGGACCTCCCAGGGGAGCATCACGGTCAACTCCCGATAGGAGGCCGCCGGGGCAAGTGCCAGCGCCGCGACGAACGCCGCGAAGCCAGCCCAGAGCAGGTCGCCGTCGAGGAGGCTCTCGACCGCGACGAGGGCGAGGAAGCCGATCAGCGCCCAGCCCAATCCGGCGTTCACGCGGGCGTCGTTCACGATCCGGTCGAGGGTGCCCGCAGAACTCGTCATATGCCGAGCTACACAGTCGCGGGATAAGAAAGCACAGGGTACCAGCAGTCGGCCAGTTCACGCGCGTGGAGGAGGCGCAGACCAGCCAGCCGGAATGTCAGGCAGACCTGCATATCCCTCTGCCGGAAAATCACCCGACCGGAAACAGCACGTACGCCAGCGCGTACGACAGCGCTGCGATGCTGACCGCCGCGAGCCCCGTCATCGCCCACGTAATCGTCTCGTGCCACTCCGCCGAGAGCAGCGGTCGCGACGGGAGCAGCCGAGGCGCGACGCCGACGATGGCGAGCGCGAGGATGGAGAACACGAAGTGGTACGACACCTGGAGCGTCGGGGCCGGCATCGCTACCACGGCGATGGCGTAGGCGACGCCCACGGCCGCGCGAGCGTCCACGTGGGCGAACAGCCCGCGTCCGGTGACCCGCAGGAACACGTAGCCCGCGAGCCAGATGGTCGCCAGTTCGATGCCGAATATCGAGAGCAGGTTGAGCGTCGGGTCCGACAGCAACACGACGCGGTCGGCCACCACCTGCGCGTCGACCACCGCTCCGCCGGCTATCGGTCCGCCAGCCATCGCTCCACCCGGCGTCCACACGTCCAGCGGGTAGAAGAAGCGCGGCGGTGCGCCGGTAAACACGTCGCCGAAGGGGTGACTGAGCAGGCCCAACAATCCCGCGGCGAGCAGTTCGGGCGGTCCGAGGTCGGTCGTCCGGACGGCCACGAGCGCGATGCCGACGCCCGCCAGCAGGAACGCCAGCATGACCGCCCCGCCGAGCAGTCCGCTCACGACGAACGCGACCGCGACCAGCCCGGACAACAGCAGCGCCGCAACCACTCGCCCGCGATTGGTGACGGCCCCAGCGAACCCGACGGCGGCGATCACGCCGATCACGAGCGAGTGGGTCACCGCCCGGTGGACGAGGTGGGAGCTCTCCCAGAACGCCGCGGTCAGTTCCCAGACGCCCCCGACACCGACCTGCGCGAGGCCGAACACCGCGTACAGCATATCGACGTCCGGGGCTGCGCCGAACGCGCCGGCCACGACGCCGAACGCCAGCGCTCGCTCGGCGGGCCACCGCCGGGCGGCCACGGCGGTCCCGAGCGCGAACGCCACCATCGCGTGGCCGACCATCATGGATGGGACCGTTGGCACCCGCCGGATATAAGCCTCTTCCTCGTGCGAAACGCTACCAACGTCTACCGAATCCGACCTCGAACGAACTGCGGAGAACAGCGACGACTCCCCGTCGAACGCGAAGAACGGACGGCTCGGAACGGTGCGTGAGCAGTGTGCGACCGGGGCGGCCTCCCCCGAGTGCGACGTGGGCCCGCGCGGGCCGGAACCGACCTCCCCCGATATCGGTCCGGCTCGAACGGGCCGCATCGCGAACTGCCCCAGTCGCGGCCCCCGCTGAACGGATCGCGCTTCTCGCTGGTCCGGTCGTGCCGTTTCGGCGTTCTCGCCCGTCGGACGCCTCCGTTGCGCCCGTCGGGGCATCAACTTCTATGGCGGACAACTGGATAAACCGGCGCGACCGTTTCCACCGTTCAGCCGTCGAAACCGTCCGTTTCGGCCGTACCGCTCCGAGCGCCCGGATTCGGTCCGGAGGACGGAGCGACTCAACGCGACGTTACAGTGGCCGAGAACGGGTCAACGCGTGGATAATGGACCGTCTCTACGCTGGAAAGATAGCGCTTCCGCGGGCCAACGGTTTAAGTAATCGGGCGGGGTACCCTCCGACTATGGTGGAGAAACCCGACGTCGGCGAGCTGACGCCGCCGGACAGGACGCTGATGGGGCCCGGACCGAGCGAGGTTCACCCGCGGGTGCTCCGGGCGATGAGTACCCCGCTGGTCGGTCACCTCGACCCCTCGTTCGTCGAGATCATGGACGAAGTTCAGGAGCTGCTGCGGTACACCTTCCGGACCGACAACCAGTGGACCATACCGGTGTCGGGGACCGGGTCGGCCGCGATGGAGGCCGCCATCGGCAACGTGGTCGAACCGGGCGACACGATGCTCGTCCCGACCAACGGCTACTTCGGCGGCCGGATGGCGTCGATGGCCGAGCGCGCGGGCGGCAAGGTCGTCGAGGTCGACGCGCCGTGGGGCGAACCGCTCGACCCCGCGGACGTGGCCGACGCGCTCGCCGAGCACGACCCGGACGTGTTCGGCTTCGTCCACGCCGAGACGAGCACGGGCGTCCGCCAGCCCGACGTGTCGGAACTCACCGCGGCGGCCCACGACCACGACGCGCTCGTGATCGCCGACACCGTGACCTCGCTCGGCGGGGTGGAACTGCGCGTCGACGAGTGGAACATCGACGTGGCCTACTCCGGCCCGCAGAAGTGCCTGTCGTGTCCGCCGGGCGCGAGCCCGCTGACGCTGAACGACCGCGCGATGGAGAAGGTGCTCTCCCGCGAGGAGCCCGCCCGGTCGTGGTACCTCGACCTCTCGCTGCTGGAGGGCTACTGGGGCGACGAACGGGCGTACCACCACACCGCGCCCATCACGAACGTGTACGCGCTTCGGGAGGCACTCCGGCTCGTCGCCGAGGAGGGCATCGAGGAACGCTGGGAGCGCCACCGCGAGGTCGCGGGCGCGCTCAAGGCCGGCGTCGAGGCGATGGGACTGGAGATGAACGCGCCAGACGAGTACTGGCTCCCGAGCCTCAACGCGGTCCGGGTGCCCGACGGCGTCACCGACACCGACGTGACCGACTACCTCATCGACCAGTACGATCTGGAGATCGCCACCGGGCTCGGCGACCTCGACGGCGACATCTTCCGCATCGGCTGCATGGGCCACTCGGCGCGGGCCGAGACGGTGTCGTATCTCATGGCCGCGCTCGGCGACGCGCTCGACGCGCAGGGCGCGGACGTGGACGTGCAGGCCGGGCTGGCCGCGACGGCCGAGAAGCTGGGCGACAGGTAGCCTGTTTCGGAAAGAACCAGTTTTGCAGTCCGTAGAAATCGAGATCTCGCGGCCTCAGACCGCGGGGGCCGCGCTGCTCGGCGCGCGAAGCACCTCGTAGTCGCCACTCTCCCGGACGCCGATCACGGCCCACTCGTACGCTGGATTCGCGCGTCGAAGCTCGCGTCGGAGGTCCGGGGCACGTTCGTCCCACGTTACGAAACAGCGCATCTCGCCGTCGTCCGGGGCGTCCGCGGAGTCGGTCAGCGCCGTGACCCGCACCGCGCGCCACTTGCGCTCGGCGACGAACTCCCGTCCGTCGCCGGAGACGGCGTACCCGAGGTCGGTGAAGATGCTTCGGGCCTGCTCGATGGGTGGTGTGCTAACAGTGGCCATCCGTGAGGTCCTACCACGGACGGCGTAATAAACTTTGGTGCGACTTACCGATCCTCCGCGCCCAGTTGGATGCGCGGGTCCCGGACTGTCGGGTCCCACGTTATCTCGCCCGCGTCGGAGAGTTCGCCGAGTCGGTGTTCGACCGCCTCCTGTTCGATGCCGGCGACGACCTTCGCCACTCTGGCGAGTTTCACCTGCGGGACGCCCTCCTCGGTGACCGCCTCGAACTGGGACCCCTCAGGCTCGGTGACCTGCGATTCGATGACCAGGACGAGGTCGAGCAGGTCGTCGAGGTCCGAGAACGCCTCGTGCCAACTCCGCGGGTAGGTGCTGATACGGCCGTCACCGAGGTCGTACAGCTTCTCGCCGGGCTGCCACTCGTCGCTGTCGACCACCCGGTCGTCCATCGCCGACATGTCCACGTCGAAGGTCGCCGCCTCGGCGTACGCTGCTAGCAGGTCGGGGTCCACGCCCGGCGGTTCGTCGTGGTGGTGCTCCTCGACGTATCGGACGAAGTCCTGCAGGAGGAGCGATTCGTGGGACTCGATCTGGTCGAGCGCGTCCTCGCGTACGTCGGCCATGTCGGGGCTACGCCGAACGACCGCAAAAGCCGAGTGGCCGACCACAGTGGCCGACTGCAGTGACCCTTCATCCGACTCCCGGTCGCGCGGCCGAGCGCCAGCGCTCGGCCCCCCCCCCCCCCCCCCCCCCCCCCCCCCCCCCCCGCCCCCCCCCCCCCCCCCCCCCCCCCGCGACCGGGAGTCGGGAGTCGGTAGCGGAACCGGCGAGTCCCCGATGGGAGGTCCACCGGCGAGCCACCGGCGAGAGACGGGGCGACCGAGGAGTCGCGGTCGCGACTCCTCGGTCCCGGAGAACTACTCGTGAGCCGCGTCCCACTCGGTCGGCTTCCGGACGTTGCCACAGACGTTGCACTCGATGCGACCCATCGAGTCCATCGCGTTGTCCACCCGCTCGCAGTGCCCGCAGACGTACCCGAAGCGATCCTGGAACTCCTCGTCGCTGTAGACGACGAAGAACGGTCCCTTCGAGCCGCGGTCGCCCTCCTCGCGGGAGACGTACACCGTCCGGCCGTCGGTGGTCGTGATGGTCTCCATCACGTCCGCGTAGTTCTCGGAGGGGTTTAGGCGTGCTGACTCGGGCAGACGTATCGACTGCGGCAGTATGGAGTCCATCAGACGGGGTGACCGGTTCCGAAGCATCCTTCTCCCCGCGACCGCAACCGCCGAGTCATGCCCCCTCGTCTCCTCCACTACTCCGACATCGAGAACGTCTACGACACCTCCGAGCGCGCCGGAAAGCTCGCGGGGCTCCTGCGGGAACTCCGGGCCGACTCGCCCGAGGACGCCATCGTCGCGGGCAGCGGCGACAACACCTCGCCGGGCGTGCTCGCGTTGATCGAGGACGGCGCGCAGGCGCTGGACTTCTTCGAGGCAGTCGACCCCGACGTCGAGACGTTCGGGAACCACGAGTTCGACCACGGCCGTCCCGCGCTCCGGGGACTCGTCCGGGAGTCGCCCCAGACGTGGGTGAGCGCGAACGTCTGGGAGAGCCGCGAAACTGGCGAGCGGTTCGGAGCCGAGGCCGGCGTCGAGCGGAGCGCGGTCGTCGAGACCGACGGCGCGACGGTCGGCGTCGTCGGCGTCACTACCGAGCGGACCGCTTCCATCAACCCCGACGCGGCCGACCTCGACTTCACCGACCCCGTGACCGCGGTCCGGGACGCGCTCGCGAACCTCGATGTGGATTACCGGGTCGTGCTTTCGCACCTCGGCCGCGGCGACGAGGACCTGGCCCGCGCGGTCGACGCCGACGCCATCCTCGGCGGTCACGTCCCGACCGAGCGCCGCGAGCGCGTCGACGGAACGCTGCTCACTCGCCCGGGCGACGGCGGCTCGGTGGTCCTCGAAGTCGACCTCGAAACGGGCGAGGTGACCCGCCACCGCGTCGCGGACGCGCCGGTCCACGAGGGCGTCGCGCGGGCGATGCGCGACCGGCTCGCAGAGACCGGCCTGAACGAGGTCGTCGGCACGGTTGCGACTCCCATCGACCGCGCGGAGACCACGCTGTTCGGTGGGGAGTGCCGGCTCGGCAACTTCGTGGCCGACGCCTACCGGTGGTCGACCGGCGCGGACCTCGGCCTCCAGAACAGCGGCGGGGTCCGGACCGGCGACGCGCTCGACGGTGAGGTCACGGCCGCGGACCTCGTGAGCGTGACGCCGTTCGAGGAGCGCGTGGTTGTTGCGGAAGTCCCGGGCGAGGACCTGCGGGCCGCTTTCGAGTGGGCTGCCAGTCCAGATCTGGGGTTCGCCGAGGAGGGCTGGTGGCACGCGCACGTCTCGGGCGCGGCGGTCGCGTGGGACCCGGAGGCCCACACGGTCGAGTCGGTCCGGGTCGGTGGCGAACCGCTCGACCCCGAGCAGATCTACTCGGTCGCGGTCTCGGACTACCTGCTCCACACCGACGACGAGTTCCCGACGCTCCGGGAGTCCCAGCGCGTTGCCGAGGCGGGCATCCAGTACGATGTGCTGGTCGAGTACGCCCGCGAAACGGGGCTCGACCCCGCAATCGAGGGTCGAATCGTCGAGCGAAATTCGTGAACCGGACTCGGAACGCTGCGAGGACTCGCCGCTGGGACTGTACGCTGACGGAGAGAAGCCGAGAGTTAGAAGAGTCCCGGCGGCCTCCGTTCTCCCAATGACTCTCGTCGTGGTCCCCGTTCGCTACCCGTTGACGGGCCACTCCAAGCGCACGCTCGAAGAGGCCGTTCGCGTCGCCGAGGAGCGCGACGCGGCGCTCACCGTTCTCCACGTGAACGTGTACCACCGGGGCCGCGAGGTGACGCGGGCGAACCTCCGGCGCGCGGTCGAGGCGGAGTTCGGCAAACTGCCGAACGCCCGGTGCGTCGTCCGCGAGGGGTTCCTCGTCGAGGAGACCATCCTCGACGAGGTGGTCGCCGAGGAGGCCGACGTGGTGGTCATCGGCCACAAGCAGGCGAGTCGCTGGCGGCGCGCGCTCCGTCGACTCACCTCCGACCCGGACGTCGAGACGTACCTCCGCGGGAAGCTCGACACCGAGATCGTCACGGTCGGTGCGAACTGAGCGCGACTGCCGGTCGCGCTCAGTTCGCACCGACCGG
>NZ_KZ859514.1:12863-78088 GCF_003382685.1 Halorussus litoreus
CCCTCCATGCCCCCGGCCGGTCCCCCCGCCGCCCCCGCCCCGCCCGCCCCCCCCCCCCCCCGACCGGATAGGCGACCGAACACGTGCTCGCTTTCGTCCGCTCGTTGCCTCATCTCCTCGTGAGTGGGGATTCCACAACCGATTTACCATCAGCGGTTGACGTTTCGCACCTCACATCGCGAAGGCACTAGGTCCTCTCGCTCGCGAGCTGTCCCTGCCGTACTACGACGACGCCCTCCCCGCACACGACGGGTTCCACGCCCGCCGGGTCCGCGACCTGTCGATTCGATTGGCGGACGTGCACGATAGCGCCGTCGACGGGGACGTTCTTCGTCCAGCCGCGTGGCTCCACGACGTGGGTCGGCCGCTGGAACGAACGGGAGAGATCGAGTGCCACGACAAGTGGGCCGCGGAGGAAGCGAGACGCTTCTCGACGGTGAGCAGGTGGCTGCCGATCAGATCGACGCCGTCGAACACTGCATTCGGGCCCACAGCATCCGGCGGAGTTCTCCGGAGCCGGAGACTCCGGCGGCGAAACTGCTGTTCGACGCGGACAAGCTCGACGCGGCGGAGGAGCTGGTTCGGCGCACGTCACCCTTCAGCGAGCGTCATTCCCCGGCACGCGTCACTCTTCGCTGTCGAACTCCTCCGGCGGAGTCCGACCGGAGTCGGGGGGAGCCCGCTGGGAGCGATCGACTCCCGCGCGACCGTTCCGAGTGTGCTCGTTCCGGGCGTGCTCCTCCCGTACGCGCCTGCTCTCCATCGACACCCGGGCGGTGCCGCTGGTCTCGTCGAACACGTGGTGCTGGTGGGGGTAGGCGATCTCCACGTCGGCGTCAGCGAGCTGGCTCCAGATGCGGTCCTGGATCTTCGACCGGACGCGGGCCATGTAGTAGGGATCTTTCACCCAGTAGCGCAGGTCGAGCAGGACCCCGTGGTCGGCGAACGACTTGATGTAGGTGACCGGCGCGGAGGGGTAGCGCGCGCTCCCGACCCGGATGTCGGGACCGCCTTCCACGACTTCGGGTGTCTCGCGGGCTGCTCGCTCCATGATCGCGCGGCCCTTCTCGACGTCGCTCTCGTAGGTTATCAGCACCTCCAGCGAGATGCGCGAGCGGGTGTCCTCCGCCGAGTAGTTGATGACGTCCCGGTCGCGCATGTTCGAGTTCGGGATGACGAGGAAGGTGTTCTCCAGCGTGAATATCTTGGTGTATCGGAGCGTGATGTCCTCGACGTAGCCGCGCTTGTCCCGGTCGACGAGTTCAATCATGTCGCCGATCTCGTATGGCTGGTCGGCCAGCAGGAACAGGCCGTTGATGACGCTCCCGATGATGGGCGCGAGCACGAGGCCCAGCACCGCCGAGAACACGGTCACCGACAGGAGGATGTCGCCCGGCCTGAACCCGAGTCGGTTCGCGGCCAGCGAGGCGGCGAACAGCATCAGAACTGCCTGGATGCCGCCGAGCACCGTCTTCGTCAGGCTGGGCCGCTGGAAGCGTCGGGCGACCGGGCGGCCGACGAACCGGAGCAGTAGCTTCGAGACGTACCAGCCCGCGACGAGTATCAGCGTCGCCTCGACGTACTTCCGCCCCGGCAGGTTCAGATAGGTCCGAACGACCTCGTCGAGGACCGCCGCCACGTCGACCATGAGCCAATCTCCCGCGGAGCCGCAAAAACACTTTCCCACTGGCAGAGAGGGAGTAACCCCTCAGTCGAGAAGGGGCGGTGAACCCAATCGTCTACCCGCGAACTACTAAGGACGGTGCGACCGAAATCCGAGTATGAGCCGCGACGCCCGCCCAGCGCAAGCATCGTTCGACATCCGGGCCGAGAACCCGCAGGAGACCGTCGTGGCGGGGTTTTCGCAGTTCGGCCTCGCGGGGCTGACCGCGGTGGACTACCTCGTCGACCACCTCGAGTTCGAGCAGGTCGGCCACGTCACGGCCGACCAGCTCCCGGCCGTCACGCCGTTCGAGAACGGGCGGCCGCGCCACCACACCCGGCTGTTCTCCCACGCCGAAGCCGAACTAACCGTGCTCGTCGGCGAGCTATTCGTCCCGGTGTCGGCGGCCAAGCCGTTCAGCGACGCCCTGCTGGCGTGGGCCGAGAGCGAGGGCGTCGGTGAGTTCGCGGTCCTCAACGGCGTCACGCTCCCCCACGGTCCGGAGGAACACCGCGTGTTCCACGTCGCCACCGACGACTACCGCCAGCAACGCCTCGACGGCGTGGACGTGCCGCCGATGGGCCACGGCTTCCTCGACGGCACGAACGCCGAACTGATGGCCCGCGGGATGGAGTCGGACCTCCGGACCGCGGTGTTCGTCACGCCGGTCCACCAGCAGGTGCCCGACGTGGAGGCCGCGATCAGGCTTCTCGACGCGATAGAGCGCGTCTACGACCTCGACGTCGACACGGAGCCGCTGGAGCAGTTCGCCGCGGAAGTCCGGAGCCACTACGAGGACCTGACCGAGCGGCTGGCCGAGCGTGCCGAGGCGGAACTGCCCGAGGACCGGATGTACATGTGAGACAACCTTTTAGCCACGACCTTTTGCTGCGGTCGCAGGGCGCGCGACGAGACGCGCGCCCGGCTCCCTGGCAAAAGCTCGACCAAAAACACCGTCAGAGCGAAGCTCTGACGAGCCTTTGCTCGCTCCGCTCCCGAAGACACGGCGTCACTCCCTCAGGCTCGCGCCATCGGCGCGAGCCTTCGAGGATTCCTTGGTCCGCTCGCTCGCCGCTGGCGCTCGCGGTTTCACCCCTCGCGTGGCCGCGGCGCTTCGCGCCACGCTAGCGCTCCTCGCTCGCGGTGCAGCCGCTGGATGTGAGCGGTGGATGGTCAGCGATGCGCTGAGGTAATCCATAGCGCTTCGTGAACCGGACAAAGTTCGTATTCACCTGCCGGTGCGCCAAGAGTTTATAAGTGAGGGCGGGACAAACCCGCCGCGTGCCGATTCCGCGCGTGGTCGCCCGAATCACGAACTTGCTTGTCGCGGTCCTCCAGCGGTCGCTTTGGGTCGTTTGCGACGAGAGTACTGACATGATGAAACTCGTTTTCGGAACCTCGTGCTACTCGAAACCGGATAAATCATTTAACCTCCCGGGCGAATGTCCCGTACATGACCTCGGACGACCTGCGGATGACCATGGAACAGGTGGGCGAGCGATTCGACCTCGGAGAGTACGAGATCGAGGCGTACCTCACAGTGCTCGAACACGGCAACCTCACCGCCAGCGAGATCGCCGACCGGACCGACATTCCCCAGCCGCGGGTGTACGACACGGTGCGGAGCCTGAGCGACCGCGGGCTCGTCGAACTCCGGGAGTCCCGGCCGATGAAGGTCATCGCGGTCGACCCCGACGAGGCGTTCTCGGGCATCCAGTCGTCGCTGATGGACATGGTTTCGGAACTGGAGGCGCGCTACACCGCGCCCGCCCGGGACACCGAGGCCGTCTCGCTCGTCAAGTCCCGCTCGACCATCCTGCGGTACCTCGAAGACGTGATCGACGAGGCCGAGTACGAGATCGTGCTGTCGCTGACGCCCGACCTGCTGGCGCGGTTCCGCGAGGAGCTCTCGGCCGCCATCGACGACGGCGTCAGCGTCGAACTGCTGGTCACGCCCGCCGCGGACGCGCCCGATCCGGCGGAGTTCGACTACCTCGACGTGGCGACGACCGCCCGCGCGCGCCGGGGCATCACCACGCCGGTCATCGCGGTCGCCGACGGCGAGTACTCCATTTACGCCACGCAGGACGCGCTGCGGGACGACGAGGACCGCTACGGCGTCATCTTCAACCGCTCGGCGCTCGGGTTCCTCGTCTCGGGATTCTTCGGCACGGTGCTGTGGACTACCGCCGAGCGCACCCTCGCGGCCGACGGCGAGGACCGCCCGTTCCCCCGCCGGTACGCTTCCATCCGGCGCTGCGTGAAGGAGCTCCAGGAGCTCGAAGGCGACTTCTACGCCACCATCGAGGGCCGGGACATCGAGACCGGCGACTCGTGGGTCGTCGAGGGGTCGGTCGTCGGCTTCTCGTTCGAGGGCGGCGAGCGCGTCGCCGGGATGACCATCGAGACCGAGGAGGTCGGCGAGGTCACGGTCGGCGGGCAGGTGGCCGCGCTGGAGGACATCGAGGCCCACGAGATCCGCGTCGGTCGCGGGAGCCCGCCGAAACGCTAATCGGCGGGAGCGACCGCACCGACTACCGGCAGGTTCGACAGGACGGGGCTTCAGGTTTTCCGACGTGGAGGTTCAGCAGTGTTCGGGGTGCAGTCAGAACTACGGAGATGACCTCAAAGGCCCTCGGACGCTCGACTTCCGCGAGCAGCTGACCCCCGAGGAGTTTATCCTCCCCGACGACGTAGCCCGTCTATGCCTGGTCGAGGCACGGGAGAGACTGACACGGCCGGCTCGACTGCTGCGGCGCTTCGAGGGGGCGCGGCATGACCGACCGACCCGACGTCCTGCTGTTGTTGACCGATCAGGAACGCTACGACGTCAGCGCGCCGGACGGACCCGCCGTCGAGACGCCGACGATGGACCGACTCCAGCGGGAGGGCGTCCGATTCGCCGACGCGTACACGCCGATAGGCATCTGTTCGAGCGCCCGCGCCTCGCTTCTGACGGGACTGTACCCCCACAACCACGGGATGCTGAACAACTGTCACGAACCCGACGCGATCCGGTGGAACCTCCCGCGCGAACACGACACGTTCGGCGAACTGCTCGCCGACGCCGGCTACGACAACAGCTACGCCGGCAAGTGGCACGTCGGCCGCGACCAGCGCCCGGAGGACTTCGGGTTCACCACGCTGGCCCGCGAGGGGCCGCCCTCCGGCACCGACGAGTTCAGGGAACACCAGCGCGAGCACGGCGTCGACCCCGACGCGATAGCACTCGAAGACGCTATCTACGCCGACTACGGCGACGACGACCTCCTCGTGTCCGCGAAGACTCCCGTGCCGAAGGAGGCGACACTGACCTACTACCTCGCCGAGGTCACCGTCGAGCGACTGGAGGCGGCCGCGTCGAGCGACAGTCCGTTCTTCCACCGGACGGACTTCCCCGGTCCCCACCACCCCTACGTCGTACCTGAACCGTACGCCTCGATGTACGACCCGGCCGAGATAGAGCGGTGGGGCAACTACGCCGAGACCTTCGACGGCAAGCCCTACGTCCACGAGCAACACGTCGCCTATCGTGGCGTCGAAGACTTCGACTGGGAGACGTGGTCGCGTGCGGTGAGCAACTACTTCGGATTCGTCACCTTCGTCGACGAGCAGATGGGCCGCGTCCTCGACGCGATGGACCGACTCGGCCTCGCCGACGATACCGTCGTCGTTCACACCGCCGACCACGGTGACTTCACTGGGAGCCATCGCCAGTTCAACAAGGGGCCGATGATGTACGAGGAAGTGTATCACGTCCCCATGATGGTCCGCTGGCCCGACGCGGTCGAGGGCGGACGCACCGTCGAGGAGTTCGTTCGTCTACATGACCTGATGCCGACCTTCTGCGAACTCGCCGGGGTCGAACCGCCCGCCGACCTCGACGCGCGGACCCTCGTCCCGATACTGGAGGGTGATTCACCGGACGACTGGCCCGAGAGTCTCTTCGCGGAGTACCACGGCGACGAGTTCGGCCTCTACAGCCAGCGGATGGTCCGGAAAGGCGAGTATAAACTGGTGTACAATGCGTTTGACACCGACGAACTGTACGACCTCGGGGACGATCCGGGGGAACTTCAGAATCTCGTCGAGCACCCGGAGTACCGCGATACGTATCGGGAACTGCGGGCTGAGCTGGGCGATTGGATGGAACGAACCGACGACCCCATCAACCCGTGGACCCGGACGGTGCTCGACAAGTCACCCCCGTCGCGGTGACCGAACAGCGAGACCGCCGACGCGGGTGCTCCGCGCCGACATTCGGTCAGGAGGTGAGGACCGTCACTCAACCACTCGTCTCTCGGGGTTCTCGTGGTCCCAATCGTCGAGTCTTCACGGATCGTGTCTTGGGTATGGACATGGGTCATGAGCGAGGTGTGGATCGGTCGTGGTAGCGAACCGGTGACGAGCGGGTCGACGTTGTCATCCGTCGAAAGGGGCGCTCGTTTCGACCACTGTCCCTTCGGGGAGGTCACGCATCTGCCCCTCGTTAGGGAGTCGACGCCAGAACGAGTATAAGCACCAATTCGACCGGTATACGAGTCCTTACGCGCGTTAGTTATAAGTTGTATGCCATCCTTGAATGGTGTGGGGATGACTAACAATGACACGACTTCGGATGGGGAATCGGTTAGAGGCGTCTCCCGTCGCCGGTATCTGACGGGAGTCGGATCCGCGAGCACGCTCGCTCTCGCGGGGTACGTCGGCCGTCCGGCGACCGCCCAGCAAATATCGGTCCAGATGGCGATGCCGCCGCCGGTCACGAACAACGCCGACGCCACGCGGGAGGCGCTGCGGAACGCCGGATTGCCGGACAACATCCAGGTGGAGTTCCTGACCACCTCGGAGATAACGGGCGACGTCCGCTCGCAGTTCCGCCAGTGGCTCTCGGCGGGGCGAAACAAGCCCGACATCTTCCGGATGGACAGCGGGTGGACCATCCCGTTCATCGCACGGAATCAGCTCGTGAACCTGAGCGAGCGGCTCTCGGACGAGTCGCTGAGCCTCATCGAAGAGCAGTACTTCGATGCGTCGGTTAACACCGCAAGCGGGCGGGATGGGAACCTCTACGGGGTCCCCTGGCAGGTTGGATTCCCGACCGTGCAGTACCGCAAGGACGTCATCGAGAGTTCGGGGTTCGATCCGGAGAGCGAAAACTGGGCGACCGAACCGATGTCGTGGGAGAACTTCGGGGAAATCATCGCCCAGTCTCACGACCAGTCCGACATCGAGTTCGGCTACGCCTGGCAGGGCAACGACTACGGGGGACTGTCCTGCTGTACCTTCAACGAGTTCATGAGTTCTTGGGGCGGCGCGTACTTCGGCGGGCGCGAGAATCTGTTCGGCCCGGTTGGTGACCGACCGGTCACCGTCGACGAGGAACCGGTCCTCGATGCGCTCCGGATGGCCCGGACGTTCGTGCAGGGGACCGACGACGAGTTCGCCCTGGAGGGGTTCCAGAACATCTCGCCGGAGGCGGTGCTTCAGTGGACCGAGGGTCCGTCCAGTACGGCGTTCATGGACGGCAACGCGATGGCGCTTCGGTACTGGCCCTCCACGATTCCTCAGGGCGTCGAGACGTTTGGCGACGATTTCGGCGTGATGCCGCTTCCCTACGGCATCCCAGAGGGAGAGTCCGAGCACGAAGGGCTCGGGGGGAGTACGCCGGCACTGGGCGGGTGGCACCTCACGGTCAACCCCAACTCGAACAACGTCGATGCGGCCGTCCAAGTCATCGAGGCGACGATACAGCAGAGTTTCCGCGAATTCGAGTTCGGCGAGTTGGGATTCCTGACGGGCGACCGCCGGCTGTTCGACCCGGATGTCGCCCCCGACACCTGGGCCCCCTACATGGAGACGCTACGCATCGCGGGTGAGAACGCCGTGCCGCGACCGGTCACGGTCGTCTGGCCGGACCAGTCGCCGCTCATCTCCTCGGAGATCAACCGAGCGCTGTCCGGGCAGAAGGCCCCCGACCAAGCGTTATCCGACCTGCAGGGATCACTCGAGGAAGTCGAGGCGAGTGTCTGACCCCCCGACCACTACATTCAACTGCCTCACTCGACTGCTTCATGGTGCTATCACACGTATTCGGCCGTGCCCGGTCGCTCGCGACGGCTCCCGCGAACTGGACCGAACAGCTCAACGAGGAGCAGTTCGCGTACGTCCTGCTTGTTCCGACGTTCATTTTGATCGGCGCGATGGCGTTCTGGCCGCTGTGGGACACCTTTCAGATGTCGTTGCACGCGGACAACCTGTACGGGGGCGGGTTCGTCGGCGAGTTCATCGGCCTTGAGAACTACGTCAAACTTCTGACCGGCCAGCGCGATGCGGTTTTGGGTAACTCATTCTTCAGCGTAGAGGAGCCGTTCAGGAGCGCCATCACGGTGACGCTGATTTACACCGTCGTCTCCGTCTTCCTCGAGACGCTCATCGGGTTCGGCCAAGCGCTCGTGCTCGACCAGGACTTTCGCGGCCGCCGGTGGGTCCGGGTCGCCATCCTCATCCCGTGGGCGGTCCCTATCGCCATCCAGGGGTTGATCTTCTTCCTCATCTTCCAGCCCGGCATCGGCTTCGGTACCGAAGTGATGCAAAACCTGGGGATATTCTCCTCGACGCCCCTGATAAACAGCTTCGACTCGACGGTCATCATCATCTTCGCAGACGTCTGGAAGACCTCGGCGTTCATGGCACTGCTCATCCTCGCCGGGCTACAGAGCATCGACCGGAACCTCTACCGCGTTGCGGACGTGTCCGGAGCCACGCTCTGGCAACGGTTCAAACTCATCACCCTCCCGCTGGTGCTGCCTGCGCTTCTGGTCGCGATGCTGTTCCGGACCATCCAGGCGATGCGAGTGTTCGGCGTCATCGAGACCGTCTCCAGTTGCTCGGTCGTGCCGTCGCTTACGTGCATGGTCGTCGGAACGTTCCAGAGCGGTCGCTTCGCGACCGCCGCCGCCGTCGCGTTCATCACGGCCGCTATCGTCGGTGCCGTCGCCACGATCTACATCGTCAAGTTCGCAGACCTTGAGGGGGGACGATGAGCGCCGCCAGCCCCGTCGAGGACGAAGAGGACGGTGGCCTCCTCCAGCGGTGGACTCGCAAAGCCATCGCCGACCCCCGCAGCGTCTACCAGGCGCTGTTCTACGTCGTTACCCTCTTTTTCCTGATCACGACGCTGTTCCCGTTCTACTGGCTGCTGGTGCTGGCGCTCACGCCGCTGGATGCCATCGTGAACATGGGACTGCTGCCGAAGGGATTCAACGTGTACGCCTTCGTAGAGGTGTTCGAGCGACTCCCGTTCCATATCTACATGTTCAACAGCATCGTCATTGCGCTGACAACGACGGTCATCGTCCTGATATTCGGGAGTCTAGCTGGCTACGCGTTCGGCCGACTGCAATTCCGCGGGAAATCCGTGCTGCTCATCGCCCTGCTGGCTGTCTCGTACTTCCCGCCGGCGGCGTTTATCCTCCCACTGTTCCAACTGTTCACGGGAAACATCACGATACTTGCCGTTCCCGGAGCCGGAGCCATCCAGAGCCCCAACTGGTTCAACACGCCAGGGGCGATGGTGACTCCATTCAGCGCGCTGTTCCTCCCGTTGACGATTTTCATTCTCACCACGTTCTACAGCCAGATTCCGGACGGGTTGGAGGAGGCCGCCAGGGTCGAGGGCACCACCCGGATCGGCGCACTGTTCCGCGTCATCGTCCCCCTGTCGGCCCCGGGGGTCGCAACCGCCGGTGTGCTGACGTTCATCGGCGTGTACAACGAGTTCTTCATCTCCTTTTTGATGACCGACGGACAGGCACAGAACTGGGCACCTATCGTCTGGGGCATCCTCAACTATCAGGGCCAGTACCAGGCGTTCTACAACCTGATGGCCGCGGCGAGCATCCTCGGGGTACTCCCGGTAGTCATCCTCGTCGTCGTCGCGCAAGAGCGCATCGTCAGTGGACTGACTGCGGGCGCACTCAAGGAATAACCATGGGAGACGTAACACTCGATCACGTCACGAAACGCTACGCGGACGTAACGGCAGTCGACGACATGAACCTCGACATCGAAGACGGCGAGTTCGTCACGCTCGTCGGCCCCTCAGGGTGCGGAAAGTCGAGCACTCTGGAGACCATCGCGGGACTGACCAAGCCCACCGAAGGAACGATAACCATCGCGGACAGGGACGTGACGAACCTTCCCCCGAAAGACCGCGGAATAGCGATGGTGTTCCAGAACATCGCGCTGTTCCCGCACATGAACGTCTACGACAACATGAGTTTCGGGCTCAGGCTGCGGGACTTCTCGAAGGAGGTGATCGACCAGCGGGTCCACGACGCCGCCGAAATCCTCCAGATCGAGGGGCTGTTGGAGCGCGAGCCGTCCGAGCTGTCTGGCGGGCAGCGCCAGCGGGTGGCCATCGGGCGAGCCATCGTGCGCGAGCCCGAGGTGTTCCTGATGGACGAGCCGCTGGCGAACCTCGACGCCAAGCTCCGGGTCCACATGCGGACCGAGCTCCAGCGGCTCCACAAGGAACTGGACACCACCATCATCTACGTCACCCACGATCAGGCCGAGGCGATGACGATGTCCGACCGTATCGCGGTCATCGACGGCGGACAGCTTCAGCAGATCGCGCCGCCGCTGGTCTGCTACAACGAGCCCGCCAACCTGTTCGTCGCGGGCTTCATCGGCTCGCCCTCGATGAACTTCGTCGAGGGCGAGGTGACCGCCGCCGGGCTCACGACCGAGAACTTCGACGTGGCGTTCGACCCCGGACAGCTGCCGGGCGTCGCGCCGGGCGACCACCTGACGATGGGCGTCCGCCCGGAGGACGTCTACCTCTCCGAGCAGGGGAGGGAGCTGGCGAACCCGAGCCAGCCCATCCCCGCTCGGACGGACGTGTTGGAGCCGATGGGCGACGAGATCTTCGTCTACCTGCTCACTGGCGACGCCATGGACGCCGGGATGGGGACTGACCCCGACGAGGGCCAGAACCAGCTACTGATGAGCGTCGACCCGTACTCGGACATCGAGAGCGACCGAGATGTCGAGATCGTGCTCGACCGCGAGCGCGTCCACCTGTTCGACACGCAAACCGGCAAGGCCGTCAGCCACACGCTGGAGTTCGCGGCGGCCGACGCCGACCCGACCGAGACGGAAGCGGGGGGCGACGACTGATGGTCACCACGCTCGGGTGGTTCTACCTGCTAGGCGGGACCCTGCTCTTCTTCTTCTGGGCGTACGGTATCGTCTCGTTCGCGTTCGACTGCAAGAACAAGTTCCTCCCGGCCGCCCGACAGCTCTGGACCAACTGGCGGGGACGACGCGGACAGTCCAGTCGGTCGGACCGCGCCGACGGAGAGCCCCAACGCGATGAGGAGGAGGAGCGCCAACTGTACTGAGGGGGCGACGACCGATGACCAGCCTCGATTCGGGAACGACAGTCGGCCGACGCGGGCGTTCCCCGAAGCGACGGCGGGGACGTTCCGGCAGGAAGGGACGCCACCGACGTTCTCGCGGGCTGATACACGTGCGAAGGGAAAAACCTAACACCGACTCCGAGTTGCCTACCACTAGTGACTATGCCGGGTACGAATGAGGTGCGGGTCGGGTTCGTGGGGCTGGGGAACATCGGCCACTACCACGCCGACCGACTCGTCGACCTTCACGACGTGGAGATGGTCGGCGGAGTGGATATCAATCCGGAGGCGCGAGCGAGGTTCGCCGAGAAGTACGGCGTCGAGTCGTTCGAGAACTACGAGGACCTGTACGACGCCGACGTGGACGCCGTGATCGTCACGACGCCCAACAAGTTCCACGAGGAGTACGCGGTGTCGGCCCTCCGGAGCGGTCTCGACGTGCTCCTCGAGAAGCCGCTGGCCCACTCGCTGGAGAGCGCCGAGCGCATCGCGGAGGCCGCGCGGAACGCCAGCGGCTTCTGCATGGTCGGGTTCCACAACCGCTTTCGCAACCCCGTCGAGGTGCTGAAGGCGTATCAGGACGAGGACCGGTTCGGTCGGACCCGCCACGTCGAGGCCAACTTCATCCGGCGGCGGGGCATCCCCGGACGCGGGTCGTGGTTCACGAACGACGAGATCGCGGGCGGCGGCGCGCTCATCGACATCGGCGTCCACGCCATCGACCTCGCGCTGCACTTCCACGACTTCCCGAAGGTGACGGAGGTCTCGGGCGCGATCAGGTCGCAGTTCGGGACCCGCGACGACTACGCCTACCTCGAAATGTGGGGCGAGGACGCCGAGTCGGGTGAGTTCTCTGTCGACGACTCCGTGAGTGCGTTCGTCCGCTGCGAGGGCGGCAAGACCATCGCGCTGGAGGTCGCGTGGGCCGCCAACCGCGAGCCGAGCGAGAAGTACGTGGTCCGCGGCACCGAGGCGGGCGCGACCTTCGACCGCGCGGAGGATTCGCTGACCATCTACGAGACGGGCCAGTCGGGGACCGACCACTTCTCGAACTCCGAGATCGAGACTCGCACGGAGGACCCCCACAAGGCCGAACAGCGCGCGTTCGTCGAGGCGGTCAGGAACGACGTTCCGCCCCGCCGGAACACGGTCGAGCAGGCGCTGGAGGTCCAGCGGGTCATCGACGCGGTGTACCGATCCCACGAGCAGGACGCCGCGGTCCGACTCGAGTGATCCGGTTTTTCGGCTCGATTCCTGCGATTGCCCTTGTCTACTGCTCGACCACGGCGTAGAACGAGTCGGCGACGCGAGGGAACAGTCCGACCGGGAACGCGCCGACGACGAAGGCGACCGTCGTGGTGCGCTCGCCGTGGCCGTGCCACGACGTGCGGCGGCGGATCCGGGCCGTCTCGGTCTGTCTCGCCGGTCGAGACGGGTCCTCCGACCCGATTCGCTCGTTGGACACCGTAGCGTCGAACACGACGCCCGGTCGCAAAGCGTGGGTGAACGCTCGTTCCTGCACCGCGACACCAGACCCTACTGCGACAGCAGACCGCACCGAATCACGTGTCGACAACAGACCGCACCGAACTCGTACCGCGACAGCAGACCGCACCGTGACCGCTACTATTGCTTGAGCATAGGAGTACCGCTACCGCACAGCCGGCCGCTACCGCACAGCCGGCCGCTACCGCACAGCGAACAGCACCGCTGACCGCGACTGCTGGAACTGCACTCGGGTAGCTGCCGGATGGACTCTAACACGAGCCGCCCGTCCGAACGCCCTCGGTTTCGACTGTCGCGTCCTCGGTGGTGATTGCCTCGCCGCTCACCGCGATGGTCGAGTTCCGGACGGAACAGCCCTCGGCGGTGTTGACGCCGATGCCGTTACGCGAGCCCTCGGAGTGGGTGATGCAGAGCCCCTCGAACTGGCAGTCGTCCCGGCGGGTCGTCATCACGGCGGTTCCCGAGGCGGCCGACCCCTCCACGCGGACGTTCCGGCAGTCGACCCGCCAGTCGTCGGGCAGACTGTCCATGCTCGGGATGGTCTGGCCCTCCATGCTGTTGACGGGGTTGCGGACGTTGATGCCCGGTGCGTTCACGTCGGTCCTGACGCGGGTGTTCTCGATGGTGGCCCGCCCGAACTGCTTGCCGATCACGATGCCGCCCGAACTGTAGGTCCCCGTGAGGTCGGTGATGGCGATGTCGCAGTCCTCGATGCGGACCTGCGCGCCCTCCTCGGCCCAGATGCCGCGCATATTCGGCTTGTTCTCGCCCTGCTGGGGATTGTCCACGCGCACGGTCACGCCGCGGACGACCGCGCCGGTCTTCCCGCCGCCGACTCGGACCTGTTCGATGCCGTTGTTGGCGTAGTAGCCCCCGAGCACCCGGAGCGGGCCGGAGTGGTACGAGGCGTACAGTCCCTCCCACCAGTGCTCGACGTGGCAGTCTCGGAACGTCAGGTCGCCGACGCTCTGGGGGAACACGTAGATGGCGTGGCCGTCGGTGGAGCCGTCCGGGAGCCTGACGTTCTCGAACAACAGCTCCGTGTCGCGGGTCACCGCGTCGATCTCGAACGCGATGCGGGGCGCGCGCCGGTGGCCCTCGATCTCCACGTCGCGGACGACGTTGCGCCCCCCGGACGTGGAGAGCCGGATGGTCGGCGCGACGCCCTCGGCAGTGTTGTCGATGGTGACCCCCGCGAAGGTGAAGTCCCGGAGCTGGCCCCACTGGAACCAGTAGCTCCGGTGGCCGTCGGGCGGCACGAACGTCGCGTCGGTGCCGACCACGCCGAGGTTCCGGTAGTCGACGACCCGCCAGTCGGTCAGCCGGTAGCGACCCGGCGGGAAGTACAGCAGCGTGTCGTCGCCGACGTGCTCGTCGAGGATGGGGTTCACCGGCTCCTCGCCGCTGGTGTCCGCGCCCTCCTCGGCGACGTTCACCACCGTCTCGTAGTCGGCCCTGTCGACCGACTCGATAGTCTGGGTCTCCGTCGTCCCCGTAGCCGGGTCACCTGCGGTCGTCTCCGCGGTCGGACTCCCGGGGGTTCCCGTGGTACCGGGCGGCGGGGAGTCGGTCGGCGAACTCGTCCCGGGGTCCCGCTCGGCACAACCCGCGAGCGCCGCGGCGGCTGCGGTCGCTCCCGCCGCTCGGAGGTACGCGCGTCTCGTCGGCGGACTGTCGTCGCTCGTCACGTCCCAGTTTCGGGGCCGCTCGTACATTGTTATAGGCGGCCTGCGAGCGCCTAGGGAGTCTCTTCGACCGGTTTCGACCGGACGAGCCACGACCACGCCGCTCGCAGGGGCGGCATCCCGTCGAGGACCCACAGCGCGACCACCGACGCGAACAGCCCGAGTTCGACCGCGAGATACGTTCCGACCTCGCCGCTGGCCAGTTCCGCCACGTAGCGGCCGAACAGCTCCCGGACCTTCGCGACCAGATTCACGGTCGCCCCCGAGTCGCCGGCCGGAACGACCGGCCACAACACGACGGAGTAGGCGGCGTCACTGCCGACGAGAAGCGAGTAGAACACGTCGCCCGGAAGATGTGAGAGGTAGCCGAACGCGAACGCCGCGCCGATCTCGGTCCGGCGGAGCCCCCACGCAGCGGTGATCACCAGCGCCGACAGCGGCGCGGCCACGAACAGCGAATGCCCCAGCGAGTAGCCCGAGGGCAGGATCCCCAGCACCCACGCTAGCGGCTTGTCCACGAGGTCCGGGAACTGCGTCCCGAGCGCGAGCGCGACCACGGCCGCGTCCCCGGGCGCGCGCCGGGCGAGCAGGCGCACCACGAGCGAGTACCCGATGTAGCCGACCGCGAGATGTTCCCACGGCCACATGGTCAGCGGCCCCCCACAGTTATTGGTCCCTCACGAGGCTACCCCGTCACGTCGACCCAGACGTGGACCCACCGATAGGCGTTACGGCTGTTCGGATCCTCGGGCGGGTCGCCCTCGTAGACGAGATACGTCAGCCGCAGGTCCTCGCCCGTCATGGTCGGGGTCACCTCGTGAGTGGTCCGCCACCTCTCGCCCGCGTCCACGCTCGGCGTGAACGTCGCCAGTCGGCGGTCCTCGACGACTCGCGCGCCGCCGTCGGGCCCGTCCCGGACGCGCTGGAGTTCGACCACGACCGAGTAGTCGGTGGACTCGCCCTCGTGGTTGGTCAGCTCCACGACCAGCGGTTCGCTCGCGCCCTGCTCGATGGCGTCCGGGTAGTCCTCGGCGACGAGTTCCCCCGTTCCGTTCCGGGTGAGCAGCGAGACGTCGGTGTACGACTCGCTCGGGCTGGGCGCGGCGACCGCGAACCCGATGGCGGCGACGGACATCACGACCGCGATAGCGAGCCCCACGTTGATGGCCGAATCTAGTATCGACCCACGCGAGATGGCTCGTCGCGCGCGCCGGACCCACGCCCGCAGCGGCACGGCGAATCGACGGTCGGGCGGTCGGCGCGACCGACGGACCGCGCCGACGGCCGAGCAGCCGACAGCGAACCCACTCACGGCGAGTAGCGCGGGCCACGGGGCGATGGGCCAGGGAGAGAGCGAGATCGCGAGGCCCAGAATCGGGAGCAGTGCGAGACTCGCTCCGAAGCCGAGCGCGATCCGCTCGACTCCCGAGAGGCCGTGTCGCCGGACCGCCGCGAGCGTCCGGTCGTCGACCGCATCGTCCGGAGTCGCGCCCGGGAACAGCGCCGAGACCAGCGCGTAGCCCGGAACGAACAGCAACAGCGGGACCCCGAGCGCGACGGCCAGCGGAGTGCCGTACACTCCGGCTCGAAACAGGAGCGCGACCGCGACGACGACGTAGCCCACGACCGCGAGCAGGTCGACCGAGAGCGCCGGCCGGCCGAGGCGGTCGAGCAGCGGTTCGTCGGCCGCTTCCAGACTCATCGGCTCGACCCCTCGGCGACGTCGACGGGAGACGCGTCGGGAGCGAGCCGACGGTGCTCGACGGTGTCGGTTCGATGGCTCATTACCCGTCGCTATCGGGGGATTGGTACTTTGTTATCTCCCGTCTGTCGGAACGCAATCGGTGATTACCGGCGTCTGCGCCGCGGAGTCGGCACGTTCGAGGATCGGTCTTCAGGGACGAGCATCGTGCTCTTGAACTCCAATTAGCGACTCCACGAACGAAGGCACGTCCTATGGAACCGTCAGCGCGCACATAACAAAGGGTCGAACGGGAACACTTGTGGAGTAACGTTCGCTCCGGCCGTCACCGTCCGGGGAGAACGAAGCTAACCGCAGAATAATTCGGGACAACGATACGATACTATGCGCTCGAACAACAGCACATCGAACGGAACGGATCGACCCGTGACGCGGACGGCGGCGGTGGGCGTTCTGCTCGCGCTGCTCGTCGTGGCGGCCCCCGTCGTCAGCCCGGTCGCGCTCGCGGCCGAGACCGCAAGCGCGACCGACGACCGGGTTTCACCCGACGGGAGAGACGACGGCCTGCCAGACAGGTGGTCCGCGACGGTCGGGGGCGGCGACGACGACAAGCTCGCGACCGGGGTGCCGGTCGACGGCGGCTACCTCGTCGTCGGCTGGTCGAACAGCTCGACCGACGAGGCGGCCCACGACGGCTACGTCGCCAAGCTCGACCGCACGGGCGAGACGGAGTGGGAACGAACGTACGGCGATTCGGGCACCGACCGGCTGTACGACGTCGAGAAGGTCGACGACGGCTATCTGGTGGCCGGGATGGCGACCGACGACGCGGGCACGTGGGACGGCTGGCTGCTGAAGCTCGGCGAGGACGGCGAGACCGAGTGGGAGCGAACCTACGGCGAGGACGTTCCGGGCGCGTTCTGGTCGCTCGCTCGCGCCGACGACCGAATCTACGTCGGCGGCTGGCAGGAAGACGGCAGCACCGCCGACGGGTGGGCGATGGAACTCGACTCCGACGGCGACCCCGCGTGGAGCGAGACGTACGACACGCCGTACTCCGGCGCGGACGAGTACGTCAACTCCGCGTTCGCGACCGACGACGGCGACCTCCTCATGACCGGGTCGGTCGTGGGCAGTTCGAGCGACCCCTCGGACGCGTGGGTGTTGAAAGTCGGTGACGGCGGCGAGCGCGAGTGGGACGAGATCTACGGTGGCGGCCGCTACGACCGAATCCACGACGCCGTGGCCGCCGGCAACGGGGACTACGTGCTCGCGGGTCAGACCGCCAGCGACGGCGCGGGCGAGGAGGACGGCTGGATGCTGAAGATCGGCGAGGACGGCACCCAGCAGTGGGACCGGACCTTCGGCACGCCGCGGGGAGACGCCTTCTTCGGCATCCACGACGATCCCGACGGCGGCTACGTCGTCTCCGGGGCGAAGCACGTCCTCGGCGAGAACGGGGCCGACGGCTGGGTCGTGAAGACCGACGACGCGGGCCACCAGCAGTGGGCCGACACCTACGGCGAGGAGTACTGGGACAAGTTCTGGCCGGTCGTCGAGGGCCACGGCGGCGGCTACCTCGCCATCGGCGAGTCGACCAGCTTCGGCGACAGCCGCGACGGCTACCTGGTCCGGATCGGCGGTCCCGAGGTGGCGGCCATCCAGGACGCCGACGAGAACGAGTCCGTCAGGCGGCTCGCGTTCGACGACTCGCGGCTCCGCGCGGTCGCGCTGACCGAGTCGAACGTCTCGGGTGTCGTCTCGGTGGCCGAGCGAGTCGACCTCGCGGCGCTCTCGCCGCCCGGCGAGCCGGTGTACGCGGTGACCGTGAACGCGTCAGACGCGAGGATGAATGGTTCCGCCGCGACGACGAACGGCTCCCTCTCGGCCGCGAACGCCACGGCGGCGGTCGAGTTCGAGGTCCAAACGAACGAAGTCGACGCAAACCTCTCGGACCTGCGGGTCGCCCGCCATGTGAAAGACGGCTGGTCCGTGCTGGAGACGGCGGTCGTCTCACAGAACAACTCGACCGCGATCCTCTCGGCGGACACCGTGCTCGGCTCCACGTTTGTCGTGACCGACGTGCCGGCCCCGGAGGCCAGCATCGACGCGAGCGAGGTCGTCACCGTCGGGGAGTCGGTCGAACTCTCCGCGGCGGGCTCGACCGCCGAGAACGGAACGCTGACCGCCTACGAGTGGTCGGTCGGCGAGGAGTCGCGCTCCGGGCGCACCGCCAGCGTCTCGTTCGCCGAGCCGGGCGAGCGCACGGTCGAACTGACAGTCGTGGACGAGAACGGCCTGCGTGACGGGGCCGCGACGACCCTGCTGGTGAACGACCGGCCCGAGGTCGAGGTCGACGCGCCCGACGAGGTGACGGTCGGGAGCGCGGGGAGCTTCTCGGCCGACGTGTCCGACGATGTCGGGAACGTCACCGTGACGTGGGCGTTCGGCGACAGCGAGGTGACCGGCGAGTCGGTCGAGCACAGCTTTGGCTCGCCCGGGACGCAGACCGTGACCGTGCTCGTCGAGGACGAGTACGGCGCGTCCGCGACGGCCGAGGTCGAGGTCGACGTGCGAGCGCAGGGCGAGGGGACCGAGGGAACGACCGAGCAGACCACCGCCGACACCGTGACCGAGACGCCCGACTCCACGGGTGGCATTCCGGGCTTCGGCGTCGGCGCGGCGGTAGTCGCGCTGCTGGCGACCGTGCTCCTCGCTCGCGGCCGTCCGTAACGTTCCGTTATAAACCGTTTCACCCCGGTACGCCGGGCGTAACGGGAGGTTACGCACGGGACGGTGGCGTGTACTAAAGTCGGCCTCTGCGCTACAGACTGGTACGCGAATCACGGTGATCTCCCCTGAGTTGGACCATTCCCACCGACGACATCGACGAATCGTTCGAGAACGGCGAAGTCATGTTCGCCGTCGACGACGACGGCGACGACCGCACGACCATCATCGCGGACGTGTCGAACGACGAGGCGTACCTCGCGATGCCGTACGACGAGTCGAACACCCTCTCGCAGTGGCGGTAGCGACCCGAGACCGCCTTCTTCCTCGCAGTGTTTTCCTTCGCGCGAAGCCCACCGAGTGTGTTCCTCGATCTCGGTGGCCTTTCTGCGTGTGCTGTTCGCTCTCAGTCCAGCCTACGTCGAACTGGCCTTTGCTCCGTCTCGCGCTGGTTCCACTTCTTCTCCCGGCGCGCGATTGGGCGCGGCGCACCTGTGCGCCGCGCCCCAGCGTGCGAGGGAGGGGGTCGCGTCTGCGCGAGGGACCAAACGAAGCCAAGCAGAAACTCCTTTCATCGTCCGGCGGTAACCGGCTGGGAAATGAACGTCACGCTCACGCTGCTGGCACTCCTGACCGGGTTCGTCACGGGCGCGCTGTTTACCTTCCTCGGCATCCCGATGCCCGCACCGCCGGAACTCCCTGGAGTGGTCGGAATCGTGGGTATCTACACCGGCTACAAGACTGTCAAGTACTTCGGCGCGGGCGTCGACCTGCTGTCTCTGCTCGGGCTTGCCGGCTGAGGTCGTTCGAGCTCTCGAACTAACAGTCTCGCTCCAACCGCCAGTTTTCTCTGAGCCACACAGGCCGATACGCCCTGTCAATTAACGTAGCAGAAGATAGAACTAAAGAAAAAGTATATAAAATAAACGGGAGAGTAGTATCCCAAGGTTAATGACCGAACTGTCAGACTCCGACGCCTCCTCGGAAGCGGAGGCGCGCGACGAGGGAGACCCGGATCACGGGCGACTCGGAAGCGAAGTCGAGGCCGAGGTCGTCGACGACGTCGATCCGGACGACCCCCTGGGTGGACTCGACATCGAAAGCACCGCCGACATCGAGATTCCCGACCGGCTGGTCGATCAGGTCATCGGGCAGGACCACGCGCGGAAGATCGTGCTCAAGGCGGCCGAACAGCGCCGGCACGTGATGATGATCGGCGCGCCCGGCACCGGGAAGTCGATGCTGGCGAAGGCGATGAGTCGCCTGCTTCCCGAAGAGGATCTCGAGGACGTGATCGTCTACCACAATCCGGAGGACAGCAACGAACCCGAGATCCGAACGGTGCCGGCCGGCGAGGGCAGCGAGGTCGTCGAGGAGCACCGCAAGCGGGCGAGCAAGCGCCAGCAGGTCCGCAAGAACGTGATGTGGGTCGTCATCGCCGCGATCGCGGTGTACTCGCTCTTCTTCGCCGGCGAACCGCTGCTGGGGATCATCGCGGCGGGCGTCATCTATCTGGCGTTCCGCTACGGCACCTCGGACGTCGAGGCCGAGATTCCGAAACTGCTGGTCGACCACGCCGACCAGACCACTGCGCCGTTCGAGGACGCGACGGGTGCCCACGCCGGCGCGCTGCTCGGCGACGTGCGCCACGACCCGTTCCAGTCGGGCGACATGAGCACGCCGAGTCACAACCGCGTGGAGGCGGGTGCCATCCACAAGGCGAACAAGGGCGTCCTCTTCCTCGACGAGATCAACACGCTCGACATCCGGTCCCAGCAGAAGCTGATGACTGCGATCCAGGAGGGCGAGTTCTCCATCACCGGCCAGTCCGAGCGCAGTTCCGGCGCGATGGTCCAGACTCAGCCGGTGCCCTGCGACTTCGTCATGATCGCGGCGGGCAACGTCGACGCGATGGAGAACATCCATCCAGCGCTCCGAAGCCGGATCAAGGGGTACGGCTACGAGGTGTTCATGGACGACACCATCGAGGACACTCCGGAGATGCGCCGGAAGTACGCCCGCTTCGTCGCCCAGGAGGTCGAGAACGACGGCCGCCTCCCGCACTTCGACGAGGAGGGGGTCGAGGAGGTCCTGCTCGAAGCCCAGCGTCGCGCGGGCCGGCAGGACCACCTCTCGCTCAAGCTCCGCGATCTCGGCGGGCTCGTCCGCGTGGCTGGCGACATCGCTCGCGGGGAGGACGCCGAGTTCACCAGCCGCGACCACGTCCTGCTGGCGAAACAGCGCTCGCGCTCCATCGAACAGCAGATCGCCGACGACTTCATCGAGCGCCGAAAGGACTACGAACTCACCGTCAGCGACGGCGACGTGGTCGGCCGGGTCAACGGCCTCGCCGTGATGGGCGACGACAGCGGCGTGATGCTCCCCGTGATGGCCGAGGTGACCCCGGCGCAGGGCGGCAGCGAGATCGTCGCAACCGGCCAGTTGAAGGAGATGGCCGAGGAGTCCATCCAGAACGTCTCGGCCATCATCAAGAAGTACAGCGACGAGGACCTCACCGAGAAGGACCTGCACGTCCAGTTCGTGCAGGTGGGCAACCAGGGCGTCGACGGGGCCTCGGCGTCCATCACGGTCGCGACCGCCATCATCTCCGCGCTGGAGGAGGTCCCCATCGCGCAGGACCTCGCGATGACGGGCTCGCTGTCGGTCCGGGGCGACGTGCTCCCGGTCAGCGGTGTCACGCACAAGATCGAGGCCGCCGCGAAAGCCGGCATCGAACGGGTCGTCATCCCCGACGCCAACGAGGAGGACGTGATGATCGAAGAGGAGTACGAGGAGCAGGTCGAGATCGTCCCCGTCTCGCACATCAGCGACGTGATCGAGGTCGCGCTCGCAGGAGAACCGGACGACAGCGGTCTCGCCGACCGGCTGAAGCGCGTCGCGCAGGGCACGTTCGACGAGGACTCGGAGGCCGGCGGGAAACCCAGTCCGACGCCGCAGTAGCCAAAACCGCCACCTGAGTAACGCGACTTCGCCGTTCCGATTCTGGTTTTCTATCACACACTTCGAGAGTATCGGAAACCATTTGAACCGGTGGAGATATCTCTCCGTCATGCAACGACGAACGTTCGTCGCAGGGGTGGCAGGTGCGACGGCCGCCCTCTCGGGCTGCATCTCGACCCTGAACGACTTTCGAACGGCGTCCCGGAGCGGGAGTCGCACGTACGACGTCGACGCTGGAACGAGCCTCCACGTCCTGAATCGAACCGGCTCTGTGACCGCCGAGCGTCACGACGGCGAGACGGTGACCCTCGACTTCGAGATCGAGGGACCGTCGAGCGACGCGGTCGAGGCGGTGTCGGTGACCGACTCACACGAGGACGGCGAGCTACAACTCGAAGTCGAGCCCGGCGACTCGTCGGCCGACCGCGACACCAGCGTCTCGATGACTGTTCAGTACCCAGACAGCGTGTTCGTGAGTCGGCTGCGGACGCGAAGCGGGTCGATAGACGCAGACGTGTCCGGTATCGAAGACGGTGCCGAGATCGAGAGCACGAACGGGAGCGTCGACGCCGCGCTCGCCTCGGGCCTCGACGCGGCGGTGACCGCCACGACGACCAACGGGTCGGTGACCGTCCACGATCTCGAACTGGATTCGTCCTCGACCTCCGCCACGGAAGTGTCGGGGACGCTGGGTGACGGCTCGAAGTCACTCACCCTTCGGACCGAGAACGGCTCGATAGACCTGCGAGCGCTGTCGGACTGAATCGGTGCCGGCGGTCAGTCGAGAAGGTACGAGGAGTGCAAGTCAGTTTCGACCCCAGGTTCGGGCACTACTCGGGTAACTCAGTTGCAGGGGTCGTCGCCGCACCACTGCGAGCACATACAGGTACACGAGCAGTCTAAGCTCCAGATACCCGTGATTTTCTCGGTGTGCTCCTCGAAGCGCTCGTCGAAGACGCCCTTGATCTCGGTTTCCGCGTTGTACGCCATGCCGAAGGATGTCTGATTCGTGGACATCACCGAGAAGTGTATCCTGCAACCATTTATTTTTATTTATTAGTTTATATAGAAAAATAAACACTGCTAATCACGCCGGTAGTTCGGGTGTGGGATCTGCGAACCGACGCAACTGTCTCTGGTCGTGGACAGCCTCGGGTCGAAAAAATCGGGAACGGGTCGGTTCTAACAGCCGCAGGAGCAACCGTTACAGTCGCCCGAGCAGAGACAGGAGTCCGTACAGCTCAGGCTCCAGATGCCGGCGGCCTTCTCGGTGTACTCCTCGAAGCGCTCGTCGAAGACGCCCTTGATCTCGGTTTCTGCGTTGTACGCCATGCCGAAGGATGTCTGATTCGTGGACATCAACGAAAAAATACTGCCATGCAGACTTATACTTTTCTATACTTAGCTAATAATTATATACTAAATAGTATAAATAAAGTGCTCCTTCAGACGTTGTGTCTGTCGGTGACGCATCTATCACCGGTGGTCGATATTCTCACGCCAAAAAATCGGGAACGGGTCGGTTCTAACAGCCGCAGGAGCAACCGTTACAGTCGCCCGAGCAGAGACAGGAGTCCGTACAGCTCAGGCTCCAGACGCCGGCGGCCTTCTCGGTGTACTCCTCGAAGCGCTCGTCGAAGACGCCCTTGATCTCGGTTTCCGCGTTGTACGCCATGCCGAAGGATGTCTGATTCGTGGACATCGAGAAAAACATAGTCCTATTCATACTTGTAGTTTTCTATACTTGGATTATATTTATATTTCTATCTCTTAAATAATTACACTGTCAGAGACGGAAATACGCGTGTGGTCTGCTCTTTTCACCAGTCGGCAGTCGAACGAAGTCCTCGAAAGCCTTTGGCGTGGTCATGCGAGTCGCGGGGGCCGGAGTGGTCCGCGGTCGTTCGGAGAACTGACTTCAGTTCCAGCCCCGTCCTCGGACGCTACCGAGACCGTTCAGTAGCAGTTAGAGGTGTCGCAGTCACCGGTCGAGCAAAGGCAGGAGCCCGTACAGCTAAAGCTCCAGATGTCGGCCATTTTGCCGGTGTACTTCTCGAAACGCTCGTCGAAGACGCCCTTTATATCATTTTCCGCCTCGTGCGTCATGCCGAAGGATGTCTGATCGGTGGACATCGAGAAGAAATAACTGCGTTAGGATTTGTATTTTTCTACACGAAATTTATATTATATTTTATATATATTAAACTATTATGTGTTATAAACGAGAAAGACACGTAGGTACGCCGTTCTTTTCAGTAGTTGGCATACGGGTCGCAGTCGACAGTCGTCGAGCAGAGACAGGTGTCCGTACAGCCAAGGGTCCAGGTGCCAGCGATTTTCTCGGTGTACTCCTCGAAGCGCTCGTCGAAGACGCCCTTGATCTCGGTTTCCGCGTTGTACGCCATGCCGAAGGATGTCTGATCGTGTGTCATCGTGAGAAGTGCCTTACCGCTACCTACTGGCTTTCGATAAACTAGCGTCGGGGTTGTTCAGTTCAGCAACAGCAGGAACAACCGTTGCAGCCGAACGAGCAGATACACGAGCAGGAGAAGCCGAAGTCGAACGTGTCCGGCACTGCGTCGCTCTCGAAGAGACGGTCGAGTTGCGTCTTGAGTTCACTGTCGGTGGTGCTGTGCGTCATGCCGAAGGTGGAAGTCTGAGTTGCTGACATCCGAGAATGCTTTTCTCCGATAGTCACTTATAATTTACCTTTATATTTAATTATACAACATGAATTGTACTCGTATCCGAATCGGGACGACGAGCGGTCTATCGGTCCACGGTTCGACGCGGCTGCGTGGCGGTGTCGCGCTTCCCCAGTGACGCCGAAAAAACGGTACTGGTCGGCTGCGAATCGCTCGGAACTGCCGAACTGTGGGTCGCTTGGAACTGTGAATCACTCGAAACCGGCGTTGGTCCCGAGTTCAGTTCCTCAGCAACCGCAGGAACAGCCGTCGCAGGCGATGTTCGTGCAGAGGCACGAACCGGTACACCAACCGCTCCACTCGACGGTGTGGACGTCGCCGAGGTCCACGTCGAACTTCTCGTCGAACAACTGCTTGAGGCTACTGTCACTGGTACTGTGCTGCATGCCGAACGTCGATGTCTGAGTAACGGACATCAGAACGGACGTACAGGCGCTTCCCTTATATTTCTACTGCTAGGATAGAAAAATTTTGTCTCGTGGGTGCTGTCGTTCGGGGGTTCAGTAGTGGCCCATCACCCCACGCCTGCGTGCGACGCGCGAGCAGACGAGAAACACCGCATATCCGGCGAGCGAGTAGACTGCGGCCACTCCGACGAGTATCCCCAGATCGAACGCCGGGAACTCCCACAGCCGGACGCCGTTGCGCATCGCGTCCTGGAGCATCGACGAGCCCTGAACCAGCGGGAGGAATCGCAACGGGGACAAGCCCGCCACCGGTGCCGCGATGAGGCCGACGATGACGAACTGCATGAGCTGCGAGACGCTCTCGACGCGCTTGTACACGAGCGCGAGCCCGGCGAACACGAAGCCGATGCCGACCACCGACACGAGCGCCAGCAAGGTGACGGGGACGATGGTCAGAACGTCGATGGCGAGCGTCCGCTGGGTCGTCAGCAGTATCAGCCCGAGCATCAACGCGCCGACGAGGAAGCTCTGGAAGATGTTGACGACGACCTTCGTGACCATCACCGGCCCGAAGCCGTACGGCGACATGTACAGCTGTTCGAGCGTCCCCCATTCGGACTCCTGCGTGACGTTGCCCGGCAGGCTGGAGTACGCCGACTGGGCCATGGTGTAGAGGAACCAGCCCACGATGACGCCGTCGAGCGTCTCGGTGATGGCCTGATTCCCGCCGACGCTGCCGACCGCGGCCTGTCCGCCGAAGAACAGCACCGCGAAAAACAGGTACGAGGCCAGCATCTGCGCGAGGAAGTTCACCCGGTAGCGGAGCATGATGCGGAACCGTTTGATGAACAGCTCGCGCAACAGCGTGAGTCCGCCAGCGAGCGACAGGTCCGCACTATCCGATCGGCCCGTGCTATCGTCGGCTGCCGACGCGGTCTTTCTGGTGTTGCTCATGGGTTCGTCGCTCGTGAAACCGTCTCCGTTTTCCGCTCGGTCGCTTTCCGGTCGCGTTCGTTGGCGTCCTCGTCGTCGGTGATCTTGAGGAACACCTCCTCGAGATCGGGTTCGACGGCGTCGAACGACTCGACCGACAGGTCCGCCGAGCGCAACTCGTCGACCAGTTCGTAGAACTCGTCGGTCGTGACGCTCACCTCGAAGCGGGTCGCGTTGGGGAGGCGCTCGAAGTTGTCGGCGTCGAACGTCGACTCGAGTCGGTCGCGGATCGACGCGTCGAGGCGCTCGGTGACACTCACCTCGTACACCTGCGTGTTGAACAGGCTCAGGAGGTTCTCGACCGTGTCGTCGGCCACGATGTGCCCCTCGTTCATGATGATGACGCGGTCGCAGACGTCCTCGATGACGTCCATGTCGTGGCTCGACAGCAATACTGTCGTGCCCTCGTCCTCGACGAGGTTTCGGAGTTCCGAGCGCAGGTCGAGCGAGCTCTCGACGTCGAGGCCGAGCGTCGGCTCGTCGAAGAACACCACGTCGGCGTCCCGAGCCATGGTGCAGGCCAGCGACACCTTCTGTTTCTGGCCGCGCGAGAGCTCTCGAACGACCGTGTCGGCCTTCCCCTCGAGGCCGAACTGCGTGACGAGTTCGTCGTGACGGTCGCCCATCTCGCGGGGGTCGTTGCCGGCCAGCGCCGAGAAGAACTGCATGTTCTCCTTGACGGTGAGCCGCCAGTAGATGTTGCGAGCGCCCTCCAGGGTCGCACCCATCCGCCGATAGGCGACACCCGGCTCGTCGTGAACGTCGATGTCGTCGACCCGAACCTGCCCGGAAGTCGGGACGATGAGTGACAGCAACGACTTGATGGTCGTGGTCTTGCCCGCGCCGTTCGGACCGAGCAGGCCGACCGCGGTCCCCGGCTCGACCTCGAAGTCGACGCCGTCGACCGCTCGAACCGCCTCGTCGCCGCTTCCGTACTCCTTCGAGAGGTTCTCCACGGCGATCGCCGGCTCGCCGTCTCCTGACCGGTCCCGATTCGGAGAGGACTCGACCCCGTCCGGCGGCTTGGATGTGGTTCCCATTGTATGTGCGCCCATACGACGCATCGTATAATAACTATTCGGTTTAAAATATAAAACTGAAAATTAGAATATAACTACCGCAGGTGAACGGGAGTTTCGTGACGGCCGAACGGGGTCCATTAGTCGTCCGAAACGAATTATTTTACAATAAGTACTGAATGGGTAAAGTTAAATGAATAGGGCTGGGAGAGTGGGACATGGCCGCCATCGAAACGAACGGGTTGACCAAGGTGTTCGGCGACTCCGTCGTCGCCGTCGAGGACCTCGACCTCGAAGTCGAGCAGGGCGAGGTGTACGGGTTCCTCGGACACAACGGAGCCGGGAAGTCGACGACAATCGACATCCTCCTCGACTTCCTGCACCCGACCGACGGTAGCGCAAGCGTGCTGGGACACGATACGCGAGAGGAGTCGCTCGCCATCCGCGAGCGGGTCGGCGTCCTGCCGGAAGGGGCGAAGCTGTACGACCGACTCACCGGGCGCGAGCACATCGAGTTCGCGATGGAGATCAAAGGCGTCGACGGCGATCCCGACGACATCTTCGAGCGAGTCGGGCTCGACCGCGACGACGCCGACCGGACGGTCGGCGAGTACTCGAAGGGGATGTGCCAGCGCCTCGGCCTCGGCATGGCGCTGGTCGGTGACCCCGACCTGCTCATCCTCGACGAACCCTCCTCGGGGCTCGACCCGACCGGGATGAGCGAGATGCGCGACCTCATCCGCGAGGAGGCCGACGACGGCACCGCGGTGTTCTTCTCGAGTCACCTCCTCACGGAGGTCGAAGCGGTCTGCGACCGGATCGGTATCCTCAGCGACGGGAAACTCGTCGCGCAGGACAGCATCGAGGTGCTCCGCGAGCGGTTCGGCGGCGAGGCAACGATAGAGGTGACTGTCGACGCGGTGCCCGACGACGGATTCGATCTGGAGACCGTCGACGGCGTGCTCGGGTCGACGGTCGACCCCGAGGAAGACACCGTCGTCGTCGAGTGCGAGGACTCGACGGTGCGGGGCGACGTGGTCCAGCGGGTCGGCGAGGCCGCGACCATCATCGACATCGTCTCGGAGGAAGCTTCGCTGGAGTCGATGTTCGAGGAGTACGTCCGGAACGGAACCGGCGAGGAACTCGCGGGGGGCGATCTCGACTCCGAGAGCGCCGACGGGTCGACCAAGAGCGAAGAATCAGCGAGTAGCAACGGGTCGGAGACGGAGGTGGCCCGATGAACTGGCTCACCATCGCGAAGAAGGACTTCCGCGACGCCCGCCGGTCGAAGATCCTGTGGGGCGCGCTGCTCATCTTCAACGTGTTCATCGTTGCGGTGCTGGGAACCAACTCGACCGACCCCGGCGGCCCGTACTCGGCCGCGCAGGTCGGCATGTCCACGATGGTCGGGGTCGGGATGTTCTTCCTCCCGCTCATCATGCTGGTCATCGCGTACCTCTCGATCACCGGCGAGCAGGAGTCGGGTAGCATCAAGTACCTTCTCGGCCTGCCGAACACGCGGCTCGACGTACTCGTCGGCAAGCTCGTCGGCCGAACTGCGGTCGCGATGCTCGGCATCGGCGTCGCGCTCGTCGTCGGCGCGCTCATCATGTCCGTTCGGTTCGACGAGGTGCCGGTCGGCCAGTACGCCGGGTTCAGCCTGATGATACTCTACTTCACGGCGGTGTACGTCGCCATCGCGGTCGGCGTCTCCGCGCTGTGTCGCACCCGCGCTCGGGCGCTGGCCGGAACGCTCGGCGTCTACTTCGTGTTCAGCGTGCTCTGGATCTTCCCTTCGTTCAACCCACAGACCGCCGTCTCGTACGTGGTCGAGGATCTGCTCGGCCTCGCGGCGATGCCGCGGCTGTACGACCTCATCCTCCACCTCAGCCCGTCGTACGCCTTCTCCATCGCGAACTACGAACTCGTGCTCGACATGACCCGCGGCGGTTACATGGGCACGTACGTCGACGGCTTCCCGTTCTACCTGCAGGGATGGTTCATGCTCGTCATCCTGCTCGCGTGGTTCGTCGCCCCGCTGGCCATCGGGTACGCGCGCTTCCGCAAGGCCGAGTTGAGCTAACTTGAGTTGAGTCGACCTCCGGACCGCTGTCTTGGTCGCCGCGTGCGGCCCTCGCGAACGCGTCGTACGGCGGTAAGAACGCCGCCACGTGACGGGAAGCTATTCAAAACGCTTATTTAATTAGTTGGTATAGAGTCACTCACCGATATGATTAGAGATTATTGTTCGAAAGAAACGGGAGAAATGGGCGTGACCGAACGGCTTCGAGAGCCGCGGTTCTCTGCTAACGACAGATGACCACCGTATTCAGCGAGGACCACAAGCGCCTCATCGCCGGGCGGGCTCGCACGCTGTTCGAACGATTCGAGGATCCCGAGGCCGTCGAACACGGCTTCCGCGACGAGGAGGAGGTCACGGAGATCTTCGAGGAGTGGGAGGAGACGTTCTCGACCGAGGAGTCGTTCGAGCGACGGCTGGATCAGCTCGACGCGACCGAGGCGGAGTGTCGGCAGGCCATCAGCGCCGACAGGCTCGCCGAGTCCGAACCCATCCCTGAGTGGGTCGACCGGCTCGACGATCTCGTCGCGTCGGTCCACCGGACCACTCCGGAGAAGGCCGCCGAGCGACTCGGCCCTGAGGGCTATCGGGTCGAGGAAGAGCGAACGTTCAAGCAGCTGTCGGCGGCCATCGCGGCCCACGCGTGCGACCAGCTCGACGAGTCCGTGCTCGACGTGCTCTCGGCGGAGGCCGTCTGGACGATGGCCGACTGGTTCCGCCGCCGGCTCGAAGACCGGTTCGTGCGCATCCTGTTCGTGGAGTTCAAAGCGTTCATCGCGGCCCACGACGAGGACATGGCGTTCGCCGAGCCCGAGGACTTCGACGACGGCGACCTGCCGACCGACTACTACGAGCTGTTCCTCGGCTACCTGTTCGACGGCGGCTTCGGCGACCTCTGCCAGGAGTACCCGATGTTCGCTCGACTCGTCGTGACCCAGATCCGCCAGTGGCACGAGCATCTTGAAGAGTTCGGTCGCCGCCTCGAAGCCGACCGGGACGCGCTCGCCGACCGGTTCGGCTACGAGACGGGCGTCGGCAACGTGACCCACCTCGAACCGCTGGCCGACGACACCCACGGCGACGGCCGCGCGGTGATGCACGTCGAGTTCGAGTCGGGGCTCGACGTGGCGTACAAGCCCCGGAGCGTCGAAGCCGGCCAGACGTTCTACCGGATGCTCGAACGGTTCAACGACCACCTCGCGGTCCCCGACTTCAAGACGCCGACCTACCTGCCGCGGGGCGACTACGGCTGGATGGAGTGGATCGAGTACGAGGAGTGCGAGGATAGCGACGCGGTCGAACGCTACTACCAGCGAGCCGGGGCGCTCGCGTCGCTGGCGTACTTCCTCGAGTTCACCGACTGCCAGTACGAGAACGTCATCATCAACGGCGAGTACCCGATGCTGGTCGACGCCGAGACCATCTTCACGCCCCACGTCAGCGTCGAGCGCAAGCCGACCCGGACCGGCATCGGCTCGCTCCGGGACAAGAGCCTCCTGCTGACGCTGCTGATCCCCTACGACGTCGAGGACATGCACACCGACCAGAGCGGCGGCCAGTCGAGCACGATCTCCGGGTTCAGTGACTCGGCCGACGAGGACGTGCTCGAGGACATCACCAATCCCGCGATCCAGGCGGTCAACACCGACGTGATGAAGGTCGACCACCAGCCGGTGCCGGTCGACCCCAGCGAGAACATCCCGATGGTCGACGGCGAGGCCCAACCCCCGGCCGACTACCTCGAGGAGTTCCTCGACGGCTTCGAGACAGCCTACGAGACCGTGATGGAGCTGCGCGACACGGGACAGCTCACCGACGACGTCGAACTGTTCGACAGCTTCCGGTCGGTCGAGAACCGCATCGTCTACCGACCGACGATGCAGTACGGCAGCGTCATCAAGTCGCTGTCCTCGCGGCATTGTCTCGGCGACGGGGCGAGATTCGGCGTCGAGATCGACGAGTTGAGCGTCCCGTTCTGCAACGGCATCATCACCGAGCCGAAGCCGTGGGCGCTGTACGACGCCGAGCGGGTGGCGCTCAAACGACTCGACCCACCGCGGTTCACCTGCCGGCCCGACGACACCGAACTCGAACTTAACGGGGAGACGCTCGGCGTCGAAGCCGACGAGTCGGGGATGGAGCGCGCTCGCCAGCGCATCGAGTCGGCGTCGGAAGACGACCTCCAGATGCAGATCGAGTTCGTCCGGGGCTGTTTCGGCGTCACGCCCGACGCGAAGCAGGACGGCAACCGGCCGCCGGACGTCGAGCCCGAGCCAGCTACCGACGAGGCGTTCCACGAGGAAGCGGTCGCGCTGTTCGAGGACCTGCGCGAGTCGGCGCTCGAAGGCGTGAACGGCGGCTACTACTGGGCGTCGGTCGCGCCGTGGACCGAGACAGAGCGGCTCACGCTCCGGCCGGCCGGCGGGTCGATGTACTCCGGACGGAGTGGCATCGCGCTCCTCGGCGCGGGGCTGTATCACCTCACCGGCGAAGACCGCTACCGATCGTTCGCGCTGGACGCGGTCCAGGGCATCCGGCAGGCGGTGCGGCTCGAACTGCCGATGCCGTCGCTCACCAACCACGGCGGCGCGACCGGCATCGGCTCGGTCGCGTACGGGCTCAGCCTCGTCGGCGACCTCGCGGACGAGCCCGAGATCTACGACGACGTGCGCCAGCTACCGAACTTCTTCACGGACGAGGCGCTCGAAGCCGACGACACGTACGACGCGACCGCGGGCTCGGCCGGAACCGTCCTCGGACTGCTCGGCGCGCACGACCGGGTTGGCGGTGACGAACTGCTGTCGGCCGCGCGGGACTGCGGCGACTACCTGCTCGACAACCGCGTCGAGACCGACGACGGCGTCCGCGTCTGGCAGACCCTCGAAGACTGCCCGCCGATGGCCGGCTTCGCCCACGGCGTCAGCGGCATCGCGTACGTGCTGCTCCGACTCTGGAACGTGACTGGCGAGACGAAGTACCGCGACGCAGCGCTGGAGGCGCTGGAGTTCGAGGACGCCCAGTACTCAGAGTCGGCGCAGAACTGGCCGGATCCCCGCGGCTGGTCGGAGACGGAGTTCCTCGACCAGTGGTGTTACGGCCGGAGCGGCATCGGCCTCGCCCGGCTCGGGATGACCGAGTACACGACCGACGACCGCGTCACGCGCGGACTCGAACGAGCGGTCGACGGGTTCCCGAACGACGGCATCGACCGCTTCGACCACGTCTGCTGTGGCGAGGCTGGTCGGTCGGCGTTCCTGCTCGAAGCCGAGCAGCGCCGGGGCGACCGCTCGGGGGAAGCTCGCGAGCGACTCGGCGCGGTCCTCGACCGCAAGCGCGAGGCCGGCATCTACCAGACGCTCGCGCACACCGACAAGATCGACGACCCGACGTTCTTCCACGGCACCGCCGGCATCGGCTACTCGATGCTGCGCGTGACTGCGCCCGACGAACTGCCGAGCGTGCTCCTCTGGGAGTGACGCCGGCGAACGCGTTCTTTTCGGAGTGACGACCGGCTGATCGGCTCTCGCTCGCCTCCGGTGGAGGCGAACGAGAGCCGATCAGCCAAAAGCGAAGAATCGAGAACAGAGAATCGAGAGCCGAAAACCGAGAACCGAAAACCCGATACCAGAATCGAGGACGAGGCCGCTCAGTAGCTGCGCTCTTTCGGCTCGTAGGTCTTGTCTTCGCCTTCGAGGATGGTCGGCTTGTACCAGAGTTCCGGCGTCCCCTCGTTCCACGACAGCATCGTGTGCTTGAGCCACTCGTCGTCCTTACGCTCCTGGTGTTCCTGTCGCCAGTGGGCGCCGCGGAACTCGTCGCGGGCCAGCGCGCCGAGCGTGATTGCCTCCGCGAGGTCGATGAGGTTGCGCGTCTCGATGGTGTGGATGAGGTCGGTGTTGAACGTCCGGGAGGGGTCGGAGACGTACACGTCCTGATACGCCTCGCGGACCTCCTGGATGTCCTCGAGCGCCTGCTTGAGCCCCTCCTCGTTCCGGAAGACGTTGACGTTCTCGGTCATCGACTCCTGGAGGTCGGCCCGGAGCGAGGCGTGCTGGACGCCGGTGTCCTTCTCCAGCAGATGCTCGATGCGGGTGCGTTCGCGCTCGACCGCGCGCCGGACCGTCTCGTCGGGTTCGACGACTGCGGCACCGCCATCCGCGACGGCGTCGTCGTCACCGCCGGCGTTTCCGCCGTCCGCGACGGCATCGTCTTCCTCGGTACTCGCGGACACCGCGCCCGGTTCGACCGGCGTGTCGAGCCCGTCCTCTTCCTCGATCTCGCCGGTGCGGCCGGTCGTGATCTCGGCCTCGCCGAGGTCCGAGCCCGCGGCGTGACGGCCCGCCCGCGCGCCGAAGACGATGAGCTCCGGCAGAGCGTTGCCGCCGAGCCGGTTCGAGCCGTGGACCGAGACGCAGGCGCACTCGCCCGCGGCGTACAGGCCGTCGATGCAGGTCAGGCCGTTCTCGTCGGTCTCGATGCCGCCCATCTCGTAGTGCTGGCCGGGCTTGACCGGCATCGGCTCCTCCAGCCCGTCCACGCCCTCGAAGTCGCGGGCGAGGTGGAGGATGTTTTCGAGCCGGTCGGTGATGCGCTCCTCGCCGAGGTGACGCATGTCGAGGTAGACGTACTCGTCCTCGACCCCGCGACCGTTGTTGACCTCCGTGAGCTCCGCGCGGGAGACCACGTCGCGAGAGGCGAGTTCACCGTCGTTGTTCGCGTAGCCGTACTCGAACATGAACCGCTCGCCCTCGCTGTTGTAGAGGATGCCGCCCTCACCGCGGACGCCCTCGGAGATGAGCACGCCGGTCGAGGGAAGCGTCGTCGGGTGGAACTGGACGAACTCCATGTCCTCCAGCGGGACGCCGGCCCGGTAGGCCATCGCCGGGCCGTCACCGGTGTTGGCCACCGCGTTGGTGGTGTGATCGTACACCTGTCCGAGTCCACCGGTCGCGAGGATGACACCGTTGCGCGCCTTGAACCCCTCGATCTGGCCGGTCTTGATGTCGTAGGCGATCACGCCGTGACACTCCCGGTCGCTCGGGTCGTCGTGGTCGGTCACCGCGAGGTCCGAGACGTACCACTCGTCGTACACCTGGATGCCCCGCTTGACCACCTGCTCGTACATCGTGTGGAGCATGTGGTGGCCGGTCTCCGCGCCGGCGTACGTCGTCCGGGCGAACGAGAGGCCGCCGAACGGCCGTTGGGAGACGGTGCCGTCGTCCTCGCGGGAAAACGGCATCCCCCAGTTCTCGAGCTGGACGGTCTCCTCGGGGCTGTCTTGGGCCAGCGTCTCGATTGCCGGGGCGTCGCCGAGGTAGTCCGACCCCTTCATCGTGTCGTAGGCGTGGAGCTCCCAGTCGTCGCCCTCGCGCAGTGCCGCGTTGATGCCGCCCTCGGCCGCGCCCGTGTGGCTCCGCACCGGGTGGAGCTTCGTCACGATGGCAACGTCGGCACCCTCCTCGTGGGCCGCGATCGCGGCCCTGAGTCCGGCACCGCCGCCGCCGATCACCAGTACGTCGTGTTCGTGCATAGTTGGTAGTTCCGTGGTTGTCTTCGTAATCGTTGCGTTCGGTTACCAGAACTTCAGATTCTGCTTGACCGCTTCCCGCTTGAGCTCCTGGATGTGCTCGGTCAGCGGGATGTCCTTCGGGCAGACGTTCGTACAGGAGAACTGGGTCTGGCACCGCCAGACGCCGTGCTCCTGGTCCATCACGTTCAGCCGGTGTTCCTTCATGTTCTCGCCCTCGCGTTCGTCCATCGCGAACCGGTAGGCCTTGTTGATGGCTGCCGGGCCGAGATACTGGTTGTCCCCGGCCGCGATGTTACAGGAGGACATGCACGCGCCACACCAGATGCAGCGCGTGGACATCTTGATCTCCTCGCGATTCTCGGGCGACTGGCGGTACTCCTCGAGGTCGCCCGGCGACTCCTCGTCGGGCTGGAAGAACGGCTCGACCGCGTGCATCTGGTCGTAGAAGTGCTCCATGTCCACGACGAGGTCTTTCACCACGTCCTGATGGGGCAGCGGCTCGACTCGGACGGGTTTGTCGAGGTCCGAGATCTGGGTCTGGCAGCCGAGTCGCTGGCGACCGTTGATGAACAACGCGTCGGACCCGCAGACCGCCTGCCGGCAGGAGTGGCGGAACGTCAGCGTCGTGTCGTAGGTGTCCCGGGCATAGATGAGCGCGTCCAGGACCGTCATCCCCTTCTCGCGGGGGACGCTGAAGTCGTCGAACCGCGGCTCCATCTTGCCCTCGACCTCGGGGTCGTACCGGAACACCTTCAGCCGGAAGGCGTCCTGCTCCGGTTCGGCGGGCGCGCCCGACACCGACTGGCGCTTGGCGTCCCGATCCGCGCGTCGCCGGTCGCCGTGTGACGCCTCGGGCTGTTCGGCGCTGTCTTCGGCCTCGTGTTCGACGCTCTCGGTTCGTTCGTCTTCTTTCGGAACTTGCGTGCTCATTGTTACATCACTCCGGACATGACCAGCGCGAGGTAGGTACCCTGCCCCGCCAGCGCGAGGCCGGCGATGGCGAGGACGACCTGGACCGCTCGCTTGGCGGTGCCGGTCAGCCCCTGGTTCAGTAGCGCGGCGTACACGCCGTTGACGCCGTGGAACGTCGCGGTCAGCAGGAACAGCACCATCGTGAGCAGGTAGCCCCACTCCTCCATCCGCGCGGTCGTTCCGGCGAACGTCACCTCGGAGGCGTGCTGAACGAAGTGCAGCAGGAAGAAGTGAAACGCCAGCACGACGACGAGGAACGCCGCCGTGACGCGCTGGAGCAGCCACGACGTGCTCCCGCTCCGGAACGAAGAGTAGCGTTCGGCCATCTCAGAACGCCCCCTCGAGGAACGTCGGGATCGAGGCGATCACGATGACGCCCGTCACGATCAGCGACGCGTAGAAGCTCTTGTCCTGCGATTCCAGGCCGAGTCCGAGGTCCACGAACAGCAGGCGGACCCCGTTGAGGATGTGGAAGACCGCGACCGCGAGCAGACCGACCTCCATGACCCGGACGATCAGCAGGCTCTCCAGCCCCTGAATCGTCGCGGTGTACACGTTGAGCTGCTCACCGCCGACCAGCACCGTCTGGCCGTTCGCGCCCGCGATGGCGGTACTCAGTACGGCGATGTGGGTGAACAGATAGCCCACGAGTACCCACCCGGTGAACTTGTGGAAGATCCAGGCCCACATCCCGGCCGTAAACTCTCGCCACCGGCCGAAGTCTTCGACGAGGCCTCGATTGTACGATTGACTCATACTTGTCCGTTCGGGGAGTTGGACTGTGGGCAAATAGAAGTTTCTACCTGCTTTCGGGCGGCGGCGCTACGTCGCCGTCACTTTCTCGGTCCTTTCTCGCCCGGTCGCGCTTGAGCGCCCGACGGGTGTCGGCGGCGAGCTCGACCATGTGACACAACGGGTTCCCGGGGTAGACCACCGGGTTCTCCAGCACGCCGACCAGCAGACCGGTGAACGGTGCCGTGACGCGCTCGCTGTCGGTCTTGAACGGGTTCGTGATGGTGCAGATGACGTCGCCCTCGTACACCAGCGAGCCGCGGTCGTGGTGCATCTCGACGATGCCGCCCACGTCGGCCCGGAGCCACGTCTTCTCCATCTCGTCGTCGATGACGGTGCGCCAGCCCGGCCACTTGACCGCGTCGGTCCGGTGGAGGCCGTACTCGGCGAGCACGCTCTCGACGCCCTCCAGCCCGCGGTCGATGAACTCTCGTTGGAAGCGGTGGGCCTCGCCCATCTCGATGGTGATGGTCGGGACGCCGTACTCGCTGGCCTCCCGGCGGAGCGTCCCCGAGGGCCCCTCCGAGGCGATGACGACGTTCGAGCCGAACGACTTGGCGAGGCGGGCGACGTCGGGGTCGTTCGTGTCCGCGCGGACGTGCAACATGTTCGTCCGCCCGCGCGTGGACGTGTGGAAGTCCAGCCCCACGTCGCAGGGCGCGATGAAGTTCCGGAATATCTGGTGGGCCATCCGCTTGGCACTCGTCGAGCCGGCCCGACCGGGGAACGACCGGTTGAGGTCGCGGTCGTAGATGGGGAGGTAGCGCTCCTGCGCGATGAATCCTGGGACGTTCAGCACGGGGAGACAGACCAGCGTCCCGCAGAGGTCGTCGTGGTTCCACTCGTGGGCGACCTCCCGGACGACCTCGATGCCGTTGAGTTCGTCGCCGTGGGCCGCCGCCGACAGGAACACCGTCGGGCCGGGTTCGGAGCCGTTGACGATGGTGACGGGGATGCGAACCGGGTCGCCAAGATACGTCTCGCTGATGCCGTATCGGATGTTCTGGGTCTCGCCCGGTTCCACGATGCCGCCGTTGTAGGTGAAGGCGTCGGGGTCCGGGTCCGAACCGGTCATACCACCCACTCGGACCCCGCCATATATAAACTCGCGGCAGTCGGGACGAACGTCCTGACCATTCCTTTCGACTCGCCGACGTTCGCGTTCCAGACGATTCCATTTTATAACTTCGGGCCTCCAACGATAGCCCACGAATGACTACTGACGGGTCCGGCGTCCGGGTGGGCGTACTGAGCCTTCACAACAGCAAGGAGACGAAAGCGATCCTGAACGCGGTCGAAGATCTCGGCCACGACCCCTACTGGCTCCGTGAGGAGAACACGGCGGTCAACATCGCGGACGACGAGGTCGAACTCGAACCCGACATCGACGTGGTCGCTAATCGACTCCTGTTGTCGAACACCGAACAGCCCTCCGAGGCGCTCGGGCTCGCCAAGATCTACGACTCACTGTTGCCGATCCTCAACGACCCGAATTCCGTGATGACCGCCATCCACAAGTTCTCGACCGCCACCTCGCTGGCCGCGGCGGGACTTCCGGTGCCCGACGCGCTGCTCGCGCTGTCGAACGACCGGCTCAACGACGGCCGCGCGACCTTCGGCGAGGAGGCCGTCTACAAGACCGCCATCGGCACCCACGGCGGCGGGACGTGGAAGGTCGGCGCGGACGAACTCGTCAACCCAAGAGTCGGCGACCGGCAGGCCTTCCTCCAGGAGCTCATCGAGCGCGACGAGGGCGAACACCGCGACCTCCGGGTGTACGTCGTCGGCGACCGCATCGTCGGCGCGATGAACCGCTACGCGCCCGACAACGACTGGCGGACCAACGTCGCACTGGGCGGTGCCGTCGAGGACGCGACCGAGACGATGCCCGACGAGGTCGCCGAGATCGCCCGCGAGGCCGCGGACGTCATCGGCCTCGACTACGCGGGCGTCGACCTCATCGAGGGCCACGAGGGCTGGCACGTCCTCGAGGTCAACCCCACCGCGGGGTTCAAGGGGCTGTTCAAGGCGACCGAGCGCAGCGCCGCGCCGTACATCGCCCAGCTCGCCATCGAGCGCGGCGGTGGCACGGTCGACGAGCGCCGCGTCGAGGAGCTGGCCGCGACGCTCGACGACTCGGTGCCCGCCTGCAAGCCCCGGCCGAAGGACACCGGCCCGACCGAACCGGTCACCATCGGTTACACGGAGGAGGTGGTCCTGAGCGGTACGTCCGGCTCGGAGACCGTCACCGCAAAGTCCGACACGGGCGCGACCCGGACCAGCATCGACACCAAGCTGGCGGCCCAGATCGGCGCGGGCCCGATCAAGAGCATCGCCCGCGTGAAGTCCGGCTCCAGCAAGACCAGCAGGTCCCGCCCGGTCGTCGACGTGGTGGTCGGCGTCGGCGGGAACCGACACACCGTGACCGCGAGCATCGAGGACCGCGGGCACATGGACTACCCGGTGTTGCTCGGTCGGGACATCCTGAAAAACTATCAGGTGGACGTCCGTCGGCGCGCGGATCAAGAAGAGGAGACCGAGGAAGAAGAATAACGACTGGAGCGCCAATCCCGACGGTCGAGCACGACAATCTATTTCCCGATAAGCATCCGTAGTATCGGACGACACACATGCGACGGAGTACGCGGACCGCTGTCGGCCGAGTCGTCGAGCGCGCCATCAGATACGGACTCGTCGCCGTGTTCGGCGAGGGCGTCCGACGGCGGAACCCCGGCGCGATAGCGAACGCCGTCGGCTCGCTCGCGGCCACCTATCTTCCGAATCTCGTCGAGTCTCAGTGGAACGTCGAGTTCCGGCCGTGGCAGCGCGTCTACGCCGGCGTCGCGATGCTGGCCCATGCGATCGGGATGCTCGGTCCGTACGACGACACGTGGTGGTGGGACCACGTGACTCACACCCTCTCGGCCACGCTGTTCGGTGGGGTCGTCCACGCCGCCGCGCGCCGCCGCGGGCGCGACCCCCGACCGCGGGTCCTCGGTGCCGTCGTCTGTGCGGGCGTCGTCTGGGAGATTCTGGAGTACACCATCCACGCGGTCAGCCGGCGACTCGGCGTCGAACCGCTGCTGGTCCACTACAGCACGCGCGACACCGTCCTCGACCTCGTGTTCAACGTGATGGGGGCGCTCTTGGTCGTGGTCTTCGGGGACCGTCTGCTGGGGAACTTCGTCGAAGACGGGACGTAATCTCTCTTTTCGTGGGTGTTCTCGTTCGGCCAAGCTACTCGAACAGGCGAGTGTTCTCGAAAGCCCTCGGCGCGGTCACGCGAGCGAAGCGAGTGTGACGTTGTCTGCGTGAGCGCCGCGAACGCAGGTTCGACGGACGGGTCCGTCGGCGTCGGAGCTTGTCTCGGACAGAACTCGCGGTCGTTCAGCAGAATATCTCGCGGGCGCAGAACTGCGCCCGCGAGATAGTAGCCGTGTTGAGACGACCATGCGAACGCGAGCGCGCCTCGCCCGTTCAGTCCACCAGGGTAGCGGTTGTTTCACTGGCCGACACCAGTAGTGGTCTCCTCTCCAGCTACCGCCCCGAACCGTCCCGACAACGCTCCAAAGAATCGGACCGACTACGCCAGCCAGTCGTCGGGCTTGGTGTCGTAGTCGACCTCGTCGGCCGCCACGTCCTCGACCTCGGTCCAGTCTAAGTCCTCCATCGTGAACTCCTCGCCGTCGTAGCGCAGTAGTTTGCCGACCTCCTCCGGGTCGGGCTCGCGGTCGCGCCGCCGGGCGATCTCGGCGTCGCGGTCGTCGACCTCCTTCACGATGGTCTTGAGGTTCACCGGGCGACCCCAGAGGTCGAACACGCGTTCGAGGGTACGCTTGGCCTGCTGGAGGTCGAGCATCACGCCGTTGTAGTGGTGGCCCAGCAGCAGCTCGTTGCGGTTGTTGTAGTTGCCGTCGTACACCGCGATGGTGGGCTTGCCGAAGTTGGTGAACTGGAGCATCAGTTTCTTCTTCACGTCCTCGTAGTCGGTGCTGGCGACCCGGTAGTCGCCCGTGGTCCGGCTGAACTCGTAGGTGAAGTACTCGTTGTCGGTGACGAACTCCTGAGTCAGGAAGCTGTCGAGGAACGTCACGTCGTTGTGGCTCTCCCGGACTTCCCGGAGTTTGTCCCAGCCGGTGGTGTACTCCACGTCCGCGATTGCCTCCTCGACGGTGGCGTACCGCGCGTCGTCGACGACGTACCGGGCGTACCGTTCGAGGTCCTGCTGGGAGATCGACCGGAGGAACCCCCGGTTCTGGCGCTTGCAAAGCGAGAAGTGTCGCTCCGCGAGGCCCGCGTAGGTCAGTAGCTTCCACGGGTACCGCTCCACGTCGATCTCCCCGGCTTTCGCCCGGTCGAGATTCTCGCCGTCGACCTTCTCGGGTACCAGCGCTTCGAGGTCGTCGAGATTCTCGGGGTCGACGGCGTCGATGCGGTGGTCGACCGCGAGCAGGTCCTGCACGCGCTCGAAGTCCACCGTGTCGTGGAAGTTGCGCCACGTGACGCCCTCCACGCGGAGCAGCTTCCGGGCGACCTCCCGGCGGTTCTCGGTGTTCTCGACGTACTCCCACAGCTCCTTGCCGAGCTGGTAGGGGTTGAGGCCGGGCGAGTTCAGGACTCGCGCCTGGTGGTCGGCGTACTGGAGGAACTCGTCGTCGCCCGCGAACGCCTCCTCGCCCATCATCATCGACTCCCAGTAGGCGGCCCAGCCCTCGTTCATGACCTTCGTGAGCTTCTGCGCTGCGAAGTAGTACGACTCCGCCCGAAGCATCTCCAGGATCTCCTTCTGCCACTCGGTCATCTCCTCGGCCTTCTCGGTCTCGGCGTCGTACGCCTTGCCGTGGTCCCGGAGGAAGGCCAACACGTCCATCTCCGGCTCGTCGAGGTCGGCGGCCTCCTCCTGTTCGTCGAGGAACTCCTCGTCGAACACCTGCTGGACGACCTCGTCGCTGAGGTCCATCTCGTCGAGCTTCTCGGCGAGTTCGGCCTCCTCGATGTCCTCGTCGCCCTCTTCGCGCTCGTACTGGCGCTTGAACGGCTCGTGCTGGTCGATGTTGTCTTCGAGACAGAGCACGCTGTCGATCCACTGCTCGACCGCCTCGCGGTCGATCTCCGGGTCGGCCATGTACTCTTCGATGCGGCGGGCGTGGCGCTCCAGCATCGCCGCGGCGTCGAGTTCGTCGGCGAACATCCGGTACCAGCGGTTCCGCGCGAAGAAGTCGGCGTGGGCCTCGACGTGGGTGATGACCGCCTTCTGGTCGGCGATTGCGTTGGACTCCTGGAGGAACGCGTGGGACGGGTCGTCGTTGATGACGATCTCGAACGCCTTCCCGCCGGTGTACTGGCCCTGCTTCTGCTGGCGGTCGTACTGCATGCCCCACCGCCAGTGGGGGTACCGCTGTTGGAACCCGTTGTACGCGATGAGTTCGTTCATCTCGTCGTAGTCGACCACCCAGTAGTTCACGTCGTACGGGGCCAGCCCGAGCTTCTGGGCCAGTTCGCGGGCCTCGTCGGCGGGTTCCTGGAGCGGTTCGGCTGCCTTCTCGGTGCGGGGTCGCTCTCTCATGATTCGGCCTCCATGTTGGGTGTCACGATTCGGCCTCCGTGCTGAGTATCTCGTAGATGGCCTCGGTCACGTCCTCGGGGCTGTTGACGTAGCTCACCGCGACCTCCGAGGAGTCGCCGAAGTAGTCGTCGACCTCCTCGGCGTGGGTCGCGTTGATCGCCTTCCCGTCGGGCTGGGTCTCGACGTAGGCGTGGAGGTTCGCGGGGATCTCCTCCATCAGCGGGATGACGTTCTCGCCCGTGTCGTTCCGGGAGTTCTCGCTGTCGCCGGCCGCGAACACGTAGCGGTTCCAGTCGCTCCACGGGTAGCGCTCGTCGAGGACGTGGGCCGTGAGTTCGTACGCCGACGAGATCTTCGTCCCGCCGCCCGATCGGATGCCGAAGAAGTCCTCGCGCTCGACCTCCCACGCCTCGGCGTCGTGGGCGATGTAGACGAACTCCGCGTTGTCGTACTTGCCGGTCAGGTACCAGTCCAGCGGGGTGAAGGTTCGCTCGACCAGTTCGCGTTTCTTCTCGCGCATCGACCCCGACACGTCGCGGATGTTGACGACCACCACGTTCTTCTCGCGCTCCTCGACGATCTCGGGGTAGCGGTAGCGCTCGTCCTCCGTGCGGAAGGGGACGTTCCGGACGCCGTCCTCGCGTATCTTCTGGGCCGCCGAGCGCCGGGTGACGTTCTCCTCGACCTCCTCGATGGAACGCCACTCGGTGCGCTCGTCGTCGGGGATCTCGTCGTACGTCTCCTCCAGCCAGGGCTTCGAGACGTTGATCGCGTTATCCCGTGCCCACTGGAAGGCCCTGTCGGGGCCCCAGCCGTCGATTTTGAGGACCTCCTTCAGGAAGTCGGGGTCGAAGTCCATCGCGAGCTTACGCTTGAGCCCCTCCTTGAACATCCGCTCGAAGTCGAGCGTGGAGTCGGGCCCCGTCCGGGTCATGTCGGTGAAGTCGCCCTCCTTCTCCTCGACGACTTCCTTGCCCTTCGGTTCGAGATCGAGCCCAAGCTCGTCGTCGAGTTCCTCGGCGAACTCCTCGGGGTCCATCTCGTAGTAGTCGTGCTCGCCGCCCTCCTCACCGGGCTCGTCGCCGTCCTCGTCACCGTCGCCCGGCTGGGGTTGGGGCTCGCCGACCGGGTCGCCCACGTCGGGGTCGCCCTGTCCGACCCCGCCCTGATCGCGCTGGTCGTAGGCGAACTCCGGCAGGTCGACGATCTTGATTGGAACTTTGATCTCGTCGGGCAGGCTCTGGCCGAGGTCGCCGTACTGGATAAAGTCCGCGAGGTCCTCGCGCTTCGCTTCGCCGACCTCGCGGTACCGCTCCAGATCCTCTCTCAGTCCCATTCCTGAATCACCTCGTTCAGTCCCATTTCGGGCTCACCTCGGTTCGTCCCATCTGTTGGGTCGCCTCGTTCAGTCCCATTTGTAGCTCACCTGACTCATGACGTGCTGGCTGGTCAGCTCCGCGGAAGCCTCGCTGTAGCCGAACAGCTCCACCAAGTTCGCGATGGTCTCCTCTTTCACCGCGGCCGTCTCGGTGCTGCTCGGCGGGTCGGCCCACTGGGTGGGGTCGAAGTCCTCGTACACCCGGCGCACGTCGTCCCAGTCGTAGTTGGCCAGCACCGTCCGGATGATGGGGATCTCCTTGGGGTCGACGTCGCCCACCTCGAACCCCTCGTCGCGGTTCTCCCACGCGTGGCGGTTCAGCGCGGTGATGACCTTGTTGCGCCGGAACTCCTCGACTGCGGGCGAGGGTTCGTGGTCGCCGCCGTAGCTCTCGGCGGAGAACCGACCGAGGTGCTCGGTCTCGAACACCTTCATCTTGAGCGCGTCGGGCTCGACCCGCTCGCCCCGGTCGTTCTCGACCGTCTCGTCGGTCGCCCACGCGTACACGTGCTCGACGTACTCCTCGACGGTCCCCTCCTCGACCCGCTTGTCCGCCATGATGGCGTCGAGCACGTCTTCCTCTTGGCGCTGGAAAATGTGATTCTTCACCGGGACGAGCCGGTTCTCGTACTCGGTGCGCTCGGCCGTCGAGAACACCGGCGCGCCGGTCAGCCCCTCGGCCATGGCGTCGAGCACGTCGCGGGGCATGATGACCTCCTCGACCGGGTAGTCCGCGTGCGCGCGGTCGCTCTCGTCGTTGAGCAGGTCGGCGATCACGTCCCGCGTGTAGGTCACCGGGACGCCCTGCTCGCCGTCCCCGGCGTCGTCGTCGAACTCGAAGTCGTCCTTGTCGAGGCGGTCATCGCCGTCGAGCAGGTAGCCACGGTCGAACAGCTTCGCCTTGTCCACGAGGTCGAGCCCCGCCGGCACGTCCTCGCCGTCGAGCCGGGTCACGACGCTGTAGAGGGCGGCGGCCTCGACCGCGTGGGGCGCGAGTTCCCGCCGGCTCGGCCCCTCGGCGTCGTCGTCGCTTCGGACCCGTATCGAGAGGGGTTCCCGGATGAGTCCCTCGAGTTCGTCGTAGTTGTCGGCCTTCCAGACGCCGGTCTCGTTGCCGAGTTCACGGCGGATGAGCTCGGCTTCGAGGCTGAGGTTCGTGAGGTACTTGAACCGTCGTCGGTCGAGCCGGCGCTTGAGCGCCTTCAGCGGGTCGGCCCCGCCCGCGTCGGCGTGCTGGTTGAGCTGGGCTTCGAGGTCCGGGTTCGAGATGATGACCAGCTGGGTGTCGATGTCCATCCCGATGCCCTTGTCGAGTTTGACCGTCTGCTCGTCGGGCACGTTCAACAGCTTCTGGAGCAGGTCGGCGTGCTGGGCGGCGTCCTCGACGATGGTCAGCAGGCCGTTGCCCTGCGAGAGCACGCCGTCGAAGCTGAACGCTTGGGGGTTCTTTCGCCCCCGCGAGTCGAGTTCCTGTAGCATTCCGCGCATCCACGAGCCGACGAGCCGCTCTTTGGGTGGGCCGGAATCTTCAGAATGTAGGACGCCGATGCCCGTCCCCACGTCGACCACGTAGTTCTTCACCCGGAGGTGGCTCGGGTCGGTGATGGCCGAGAACAGGTCGTCCTCGCCGCCCCGCCGGTACTGCTCTTCGAGGTAGTCGTACGCCTCGCGGCTGAACGGGTCGAGGGAGCTGTCGACGGTCACGTCGATGTGGTCGTCGACCGACGCGTTGACGGCGTCGAGGATGTCTTCGCGGACCGCCTCGGGGAACACCGTCAGCGGGTTCGCTTGCACCGGGCTCGGGAACCAGTTCTCTTCGTCGGCGGCCGCGCGCTCGTCGCCGTAGCTCAGGCTCCGGGAGTCGGTCGCGCTGGCAATGTTCCACTCGACGGTGTAGCGCCGCCCTTCCTCGGTCTTCGAATATTCGCGGAGGCCGTTGACCAGACACCGCTTGAGCTCGGATTTGCCGGTCGCGGTGGGGCCGTCGAACCAGATGATCTTCTCGGCCTTGCCCCGTTCCGCGGCGATGGAGCGCAGGTCGTCGACGAACGCGTTGAGCACGTCGGTGTTGCCGAGGATCGCGTGCTCGCCGTCGTTGTGCGGGTCGTCGAAGAAGCGGTAGCGCTGCTTCTCTTCCCCTTCTTCGACGACCGTCCGGGTGCCCATCGACTCGATGGCTTCGAGCAAGTACTTGCTGGCGTGGGCCGCGACGTTCGGGTTCTCGAACGCCTCTTCGACGAACGCCGAGAGGCTCTTGGGCTCCTCGTAGGTCTCCCGGAGTTCGCGGTCCGCGGCCTCGATGAACGCCTCGCCGTCCCGGTTCGACGACTCTTCGTCGCCTCGTCGCGAGCGGTCGCGGCCGGTTCGCTCGTCTGGGCCGGACGCCACGGTCAGTCCTCCATCTCCGCGCGGGCGACCTCGGCCCCGGCGAACTCGAGCACCTCCGTGGCACCCTCGCGGGAGTAGCCCTGGTCGATGAGGGCGTCGACCCACGCGTTCTGCTCGTCGTCGTCCATCTCGTTGCTCGACACCAGCGCCGAGAAGTTGATGTTGTGCTTCTTGTCCTCCCAGAGCTTGCGCTCGAGGGCGCGGCGCAGGCGGTCGTTGTCCTGCGGGTCGAAGGGCGACCCCTCGCGGGCGCGACGGCTGACCCAGTTGCTCACTTCCTGCCGGAAGTCGTTCTTCCGGTCGCGCGGGATGTCGAGCTTCTCCTCGACCGCCCGGAGGAAGCTCTCGTCTGGCTCCTGTTCGCGGCCGGTCAGCTCGTCCTCGACGGTGTCGTCGTCGATGTACGCCATCACGTGGTCCATGTACTTCTCGCCCTGTCGCTGGATCTCCTCGATGTCGTAGGCCAGCGCGTGGCGCACGTCCTCGATGGCCCGGTCCTTGTACTCCTCGCGGACCATCTCGAGGTAGCGGTAGTACGTCTCGAAGTTCTCCTCCGGGATGGAGCCGTGGTTCTCCAGATTCTCCTCGAAGTGGTTGAACACCGAGAGCGGCGAGAGAAAGCCCTTGTCGCGGTGGGTGGAGTTCATGATGGCCTCGGCGATCTCGTCGCCGATGAACCGCGCCGAGACGCCCTCCATCCCCTCGCCGATGTCGGCCTTCTCCTCGCCCTCCTCGCGGAGCTTCTTCACGTCCACGTCCTCGCCGTCCTCGATCTCGCCGTTGTACGCCTTGACCTTCTGCATCAGGTCGACCATCTCGGTGTCGGGTTCCTCGACGCGGGTCAGCACGCCGAACAGGCCCGCCATCTCCAGCGTGTGGGGTTCGATGTGGACGTCCGGAACGTCGGCGTTGCCCAGCATCTTCCGGTAGATCTGGGCCTCCTCCTCGTACTCGAGGACGTACGGGAAGTCGATGCGCTTGGTCCGGTCGTTGAACGCCTCCATCTTCTCGTCGCCCTTCTTGTCCCTATATTCGGGCATGTTCGTCCGGCCGACAATGACCTGATCGATGTCGATTCTGGGGTTGTTCTTCGGCTTGATGGTCTGTTCCTGCGTAGCGTGGAGGAAGTCGTACAGGAACTCCCGCTGGAGTTTCAGTAGCTCCTCGCCCGAGAAGATGCCGCGGTTGGCGTTACAGAACGCACCGGAGTAGTCGAACGCGCGCGGGTCCGATTCGCCGTAGATGGCGATCTTCGAGTAGTTGACGTCGCCCGTCAGTTCGGTCTCGTCCTGGTTCTTCTTGTCCTTGGGCTCGAACGTCTCGACGGCCTGGCGCTTGTTCTCGTCCGCGGTGAGTCGGACGATCTCGACGTGGTTTTCGAGCACCTGCTGGATGTCGTCGTCGTAGTACGCCAGCAGTTCGTCCATGTAAAACGCCGACGCGGGGTCGAGGCTCTGCTCGTTCTGGATGGTGTACGGCGCGTCCAAGTTCTCGTTGAGGTCGTCGATGACCCGCTGGCGCTGCTCGACCGGGAGTAGGACGAGTGGGTCCTGGTTCATCGGCGACCGCACCGTGTCGTCGGCGGGGTCCTGGTCGTGGATGACGTCACAGAGGTTCGTCCACCGGTAGGTGTACATCCGGCCCTCCTCCCGGAGGGTGTAGTCCTCGAAGTACGTCCGGGCCTGTCGGTCGAAGTCCGACTTGCCCGACCCCACGGGGCCGAGCAGGAGCTTGATGCGCTTTTGCGGACCGAGCCCCCGTGCCCCCGATTTGACCTTGTTCACGAACTCGTGGATGGCCCGGTGGATCTCGTGGCCGTAGAACGTGTTCTCGCCGTCGTGAAGCGGGTCCTCGGAGGCGAGCAAGTACTCCACCACCCCGGCGTCCTCGTCGTACTCGGTGCCGTAGTAGTCGAACATGTCCGCGACCCGCTGGTGGGCGTTGCGGGCGATCTTCGGGTCGTGGTACACCTCCTCGAGGTACCAGCCGAACGACTTGGTCTCACGGAGGTCCTCGGGCATCGATTCCTGGTAGCGCTGGCTGAGTTCTTCCAGTGTTTCTGTCATCGTATCACGCGTTTGGTTGGGAGAGTCGAGCGCGGACCGTCGGGCGGCCCCGACTCGCGGTCGGCGTCGCGACGGCGGCCGAATTCGCAATCACGGTCGGAGTATGTGGTAGTCACACACGCACATATGCCTGACGGCCTGCGTGCAGAGGGTTCACACGCGTCACGGCGTCGCTGGAGGGACGAAGAGCTATCACTGTCGAATCCCGCTGTCGATGCGTCCCCCTGTTGGACCGTTCTGCCCCTGCGCGAGCGCAGGAGTCGGTATCGAGCGTTCATGTGCGTGCCATCCCCTTTCCGTCCACGGCGACGTCACGTCGGAGGGCGACCAGTTCGGGCGGTCGCGGACGGAAGTTGGCGATTGGTACCGAGTACCGCGTGGATTGCTACCACCGATACTATTTAATGGTTGGGATGGAACAGTATATAGTTTTCCCTCATACGGAGTCCCTGATAAGCTGAATTAACACCCTTGAACCACGGTGACTGTCGTGAGTCGACGCCGTCGGCCGATGAGTGTGGTTTGGTAGCACGTTCTCCTTTTAAGTATCTCGGACGTTCGGGGTGTCCTCATCATCCAGGTCGTCCTAACCGCCAAGACCTTGACGAGGCGGACCCAACCGGCTGGTATGACCGACGGCGACGCGTCCGAAGCGACGGACGACGGTGCAGATCTCCCGGACGGCTGGACCGTCTGGAACGACGAACCCGGCGGGCGAGTCATCTACGCGTACCGCCCGGACGTGTTCGACACCGAGCAGTTCCCGGCGGCGTGCCTTCCGACGCTGTACGTCGCTGCGGGGCCGCCGAACCGTCCGGCTGCCGAGGTCGAGTACGGGACGACCGACGTGTGGCGCGTGCAGTTCTTCCTCGAACCAGACGTGGAGTTGATTCCCGCGCGCACGTACGACTCGCGGGCGGAGGCGCTAGCGGGCGCACGGGAACTGGCCGCAAAGTTCGCTCGCGGCGAGCACGACCACCGCGGCGCGTATCAGGTCCCGCGCGAGGCGTATCTCGACCGACTCGACGAGTTGACTGGTTAAGGGTAGTCGTTCGACTCGACGAACCGACTGGCTGAACGAGTTGTCGTGTGAACCGTCAGTCAGCGCTATCGCAGTCGCTCGTCGGGAGTAGGTTCGCTAAAATTGTGATAGTGAGGTTTCGAGTGATCGACTATCGCGTGACAGTCGACCGTCCGAAGTAGTTACTGGCGAGTGAGATTCGTCGCGCGAGGGCCCTTGTCGGCCTGCTCGATGTCGAACTCGACTTCCGTCCCCTCTTCGAGGTCGGGTCCGCCGATGTCCTCCATGTGGAAGAAGACGTCTTCCTCCGAATCGTCGCTGTCGATGAAACCGTAGCCGCCCGTGTCGTTGAAGAAGTCAACCGTACCGTTTGCCATTACGATTATATCCAGGGACGGGCCCCAAATAAGACTTGCGAGGGGGTCAGTACCACCCGCCAACGGTTCACTCGGTAGCGGTTCACTCGATTCGGTCACGGACCTCCCGGCGGGACTCTTCGACAGGGTCGAATCATCCGATTCGCACCGGGCGTCCCCGCGGCGAGAGGCTTAACCGGGTGGCCTCCGAACGACCTGCCATGTCCACCATCACGCTCGTCGGAACCCGCCTCGCCGAAGCCGAGCAGGAGTTCGTCTACCAGGGCGAGGCGTCGGCCTGCGAGGGGTGTCCGTACCGCGACCAGTGTCTGAACCTCTCGGAGGGCGTGCGCTACCGCGTCAGCGACGTGCGCGACGGCGCACAGACCCTCGACTGCGGCGTCCACGACACCGGCGTGACGGCGGTGGAGGTCGAACCCGTCGGCGTGACGGCCAACGTGCCCGCGAAGAACGCCTACGCCGGGAGCAAGGCCAGCCTCGCGGGACCGTGCCCGCACACCGAGTGCCCGAGCCACGAGTTCTGCGAGCCGATGGGCGCGGACTTCGGCGAGGACTACCAGATTACGGAGGTAAAGGGCGACCCGCCTCACGACTACTGCATGCTCGACCGGGACCTGACGATGGTGGAGTTCGCCGCCGAAGACGATTGAGGACGGCCCTCGTTTTCACCAGCCCCTCGTTTTCACCAGCCCCTCGTTTTCACCAGAGAGTTTCGCCTCTCGAACGAGGACCACTGGCCAGAAAGCCGCAGGTTGTCTTCCAGCGAACACGAACTCGCTTGGGCGGGAAATCGTTAAGGGTCCGAGCGCCGTACACCCAGTTGAGGATGACTAATTACACCGACGAGGAACGGCGCATCCTCGCGTACCTCCGGGAGAGCGTCTCGAAGGGCGAGCGGTACTTCCGCTCGAAGAAGATCGCCGAGCAGTTGGGCCTCTCTTCGAAGCAGGTGGGTGTTAGGCTTCCGGAACTCGCCGAGAAGTCCGAGGAAGTGGACATCGAGAAGTGGGGGCGCTCGCGGTCCACGACGTGGAAAGTCACGCCGGGGTGAACCGGGCGAATCGACTCGGCCCGACTCGCGATCTCCGACCGCCGCGATCCGATCCGCCCTCCGATTTTCGATTTTCGATTTTGATCTCCGGCTGCTCGTCCGCGTGGGTCCGGCGGGTTTTTCACACCGTGGCCCGAAGGCCCGATATGACCGTCCGGGTGGAGCGTACGTTCGAACTCGGGGTTCCGCCGGAGCAGGTGTGGGAGTTTATCGTCGACCCGGAGCGACGCGCCAGCGCGATCAGCGTCGTCGCCGACTACGAGCAGACCGGCGAGAACACCGCCATCTGGCACATCAAGCTCCCGATTCCCTTTCTGGACAAGACAGTTCGCGTCGAGACCGAGGACGTCGAGCGCGACCCGCCGAACTACGTGAAGTTCGTCGGGCGCTCGTCGGCCCTCCGCGTGACGGGCGAACATCAGCTCTCGGCGACAGAGGAGGGCAGCCGCCTCGTCAACCGGTTCACCGTCGACGGGCGAGTGCCGGGCGTCGAGCGCTACTTCCAGAAGCAACTCGACGACGAACTCGACAACCTCGAAGCCGCGATTCGAGAGGAGGCTCCGGCGTGATGATTCGCGCGGCGGTACCTGGTGCGGTGATTCGAGCGGAGGTCCCGAAATGAGGATCGCGCTGGCCCAACTCGACGTCGAGGCCGCCGCGGTCGAGGCGAACTGCGAGCGCGCCGAGGTGGCCATCGCCGAGGCCGCCGACCGGGGCGCGGACCTCGTGGCGCTCCCGGAGATATTCAACGTCGGCTACTTCGCGTTCGACGCCTACCGGCGGGAAGCCGAGCCCGTGGAGGGGCCGACGCTGACCCGCATGGCCGACGCGGCGCGCGAACACGGCGTCGGGCTGCTGGCGGGCACCATCGTTGAGGACCTCGCCGAGACCGAGTCGGTCCCGACCCCGACCGAGGAGGGGTTGGCAAACACCGCAGTGCTGTTCGACCGCGCGGGAGAGCGCCTCGCCGTCTACCGCAAGCACCACCTGTTCGGCTACGACTCGGCGGAGGCCGAGATGCTCGTGCCGGGCGAGCGCCTCGGCGTCGCCGAGTTCGAGGGCGCGACGGTGGGGATGACGACCTGCTACGACCTCCGATTTCCCGAACTCTACCGCGAGATTGCGGAGGCGGGAGCCGACCTGATTCTGGTCCCGAGCGCGTGGCCGTACCCCCGCGTCGAGCACTGGAAGCTGCTGGCTCGCGCCCGCGCGGTGGAAAATCAGCTGTTCGTCGCCGCCATCAACGGCTCCGGCGAGTTCGACGGATCGACGCTGCTCGGCCGCTCGACCGTCTACGACCCGTGGGGAACCACGCTGGCGAGCACGGGCGACGACCCTGACCTCGTGATGGCCGACGCCGACCTCGACCGGGTCGACGCGGCCCGCGAGGAGTTCCCGGCGTGGCGCGACCGGCGAATCTGATCGAGTTCTGGTCGAGTCCGAACCGAGTTCTGGGTGGATTCTAACCCGATCCTGGTCGAACGCCGAGCGTTGCGTCCTGATGGCGATGCCAGTGTGACGAACGGCCGAAAGGTTGAAAACCCGAATATTAATTACGGTGGGGTCCAAACTTCGAATTTGAAACAGATGTCCCGAACGGCCTCGGCTCCCTCCGCGTCGGCGGGCGGGCCACCGGACGGTCCGCAGCCGTCTCGGGAGGTGATGTTCGACCTCCTCGGGAACTCCCGGCGGCGACGCGCCCTCCGTTACCTCCTCGACGAGGGGACGATGACCCTCACGAAACTCAGCGGTCGCGTCGCGTCGTGGGAGAAGGACACGCCGATGGCCGACCTCACCTCGCGCCAGCGCAAGCAGGTGTACTCCTCGCTCTACCAGACCCACGTCCCCAGACTCAGCGACCACGGACTGGTCGACTACGACGCCGACGACCGGACCGTCCACCTGACCGGCGACCCCGACCGAATCCGGCGATTTCTGGAACTCGACGAGTCGCCCGACCGCGGATTTTCAGATTCGTGGAGTCGCTACTTCTTCTGGACCGCGGTGGTCGGGAGCGCGGCCATCGCGGGCAACTGGCTCGGAACCGCACCGGCGACTCATGTCGGGACCGAGGAACTCTACGGCCTGCTCACAGTGACGTTCATGATGCTCAGCGTCTCGTTCGCGATGGCCGTCGAGGGGCCGAAACTGCTTCAACTGTTGGACTGAGTCTCGATTCCACACCAAATCCCAGCCACTCGACCCGTTCACCCGAGAGTCCCAACCGAGAATCCCGAAGTCGGGCAGTCCAGATGATTTATCGGGGTCCGGTCCCCAGTCCCGGCTATGTCGAAAGGGGCGCGACTGCCGGGGACGCCCGACGACGAGGGCGAGGACCCGATCGTGCTCCACGTGGACATGGACTGCTTCTACGCAGCCTGCGAGCGGCGTCGCGAGCCCAAGCTCCGCGGAGAACCCGTCGTCGTCGGGATGGGCTACGAGGACGGCCAGAATCACGGCGCGGTCGCGACCGCGAGCTACGAGGCCCGCGAGTACGGCGTCGAGAGCGCACAGGCGATCTCGACCGCGCTGGAGCAACTCCCGCGGATGGCCGTGGCCGAGGACCCGGATTCCGAGGTCGACCCCGACGAGGCGGGCTACTATCGGCCGGTCGACATGGACCACTACCAGTCGGTGGGCCAGGAGGTCAAGGACATCCTCCACGACTCGGCCGACGTGGTCCGGGAGGTCAGCATCGACGAGGCGTACCTCGACGTGACCGACCGCACCTCGTGGGAGGTCGCGGAGGGGTTTGCCCGCCACGTCAAGCACCGCATCGACCGCGAGGTGGGCGTCACCGCCAGCGTCGGGGTCGCGCCCAACATGTCCGCCGCGAAGATTGCCAGCGACCACGACAAGCCCGACGGACTCGTCGTGGTCGAGCCCGGCGAAGTCCGGGCGTTCCTCGCGCCGCTGGCCGTCTCGGAGATTCACGGCGTCGGCCCGGTCACGGCACGCAAGCTCCGCGAGATGGGTATCGGTACCGCCGCGGACCTCGCGGACGCCGACCGGAGCGACCTCGAAGACGCCTTCGGCGAGCGCGGCGCGGAGATGCACCGCCGCGCGCGCGGCGAGGACCAGCGCGCGGTCACGCCCACGGGCCGCCCGAAGAGCCTCTCCAGAGAATCGGCGTTCACCGAGGCGACCGACGACGACGAGCGAAAGCGCGAGCAGGTCCAAGCCCTCGCGGAGGCGGTCGCCGACCGCGCCACCCGGAAGGGGGTGATGTACCGCACCATCGGCATCAAGGTCGTCACGCCGCCGTACGACGTGAACACCCGCGCGAAGTCGCTGCCCGGCCCGGTGGACGACCCGGAACTGGTCGCGGAAGTCGCGCTCGACCTCCTGACGGAGTTCGACGACGAGGCGGTCCGGAAGGTCGGCGTGCGCGTCTCGAACCTCTCGTTTGCAGACGCCGAGCAGGCCAGCCTCGGGCGCGGTTGGGGGCCAGACGGCCCGGCGGAGGCTTCCCGGGAGGTCGAGAACACGCCCTCGGAGCAGGTCGAGAACGCAGAGTCGGACTCACACGATCCCGGGTCGCAGAACGCGCCGCCGACCGACCTCACTGATTTCGAGGGGAGCGCGAGCGACGATTCCGACGACGGCGAGCGGTCGATGGAATCAGGAGACGGCCCGGCTCCGAGCGGTCAGCTCTCGCTGGAAGACGGCTGGGGGACCACCAGCTGGGATCCTGAGGATGGAGCAATCGACGCCAGCGCGAGCGACGAACCCGACGCCAATGCGACCGACAGCTCCACACCCACCGAGGAAACCGACGCCGACCCGGATTCCGAGGGCCAGTCGTCGATCACGGACTTCTGACGCGACATTCGACTACCAGCCTGCCTCAACAGCCAGACTCAAGAGCGACGGCGATAAGACACGTCTGTGTCCAATGACCCGGTCGAGTCGTGAGACGGAACTCGGTCGTCGTGGCGGCGAAGCGAGGCCCTGGCGATTCGAGGTGAGCCGATGAACCGGAACGACCGCTCCATCGTCGGGCTGGTGATGGTCGCCCACGCGATGGTCCACACCTACGAGCTGTCGATCCCCATCCTGCTAACCATCTGGCTCGACCAGTTCGGCGTCTCCTCGACCACGCTGGGGCTGGCCGTTTCGGCGGGCTACGCGCTGTTCGGCCTCGGGGCGCTGCCCGGCGGCCTGCTGGCCGACGCGTACGGCTCGCGCACGCTCATCATCGCCTGTCTCGCCGGGATGGGCGGGTCGTTCGTCCTGCTGAGCGCCGCACCGAGCGTGCCGGTGATCGCGCTGGCGCTCGTCCTCTGGGGCGTCGCCGCGAGCGTCTACCACCCCTCGGGGCTGGCGCTGGTCAGCAAGGGCGTCTCCCAGCAGGGGACCGCGTTCGCCTACCACGGGATGGCGGGCAACCTCGGCATCGCGCTCGGCCCGCTCTCGACCGCGCTGCTCCTGCTGTTTTTCGACTGGCGGACCGCCGTCGTTCTGCTGGCGGTCCCGGCCGGACTTGCCGTCCTGTTCGCGCTCACGGTGGATTTCGACGAGACCGCCGCAGTGGAAGCCTCCCCTGACGGCGGCGAGGCTGAAGGAGAGAGTGCAGCGTCCGACGGCGGTGAGTCGGGGAGTGAGAACGCGAGCGCCACATCTGACGGCGGGGACGCACGGGCGGGCGGCAGCGTCTCCTCGCTGTCGGAGTTCCTCGCCGACTCGAAGACGCTCTTTTCCGGCGCGTTCGTCTTCGTGTTCGTCGTCGTGATGTGCTCGGGGCTGTACTACCGCGGCGTGCTCACCTTCCTGCCGGAGATGCTGGCGAACCAGCCGCTGTTCGACCCCGTGACCGTCGGCGCGCGCGAGATAGAGCCCTCCCAGTACGTGTACGCCGGACTCCTGATGATCGGCATCGGCGGCCAGTACGTCGGCGGGAAGCTCACCGACCGCATCCGGGTCGAACGCGGCATCACCGCGGCGTTCGCGGCGCTGGCGGTCATCGCGCTGCTGTACGTCCCGGCACTGAACGCCGGCCTGACCGCCCTGCTCGCGGCGAGCGCGGTGCTGGGCTTCGCGCTGTTCGTGGTCCAGCCGCTCTACCAGTCGGCGGTCGCGCAGTACACGCCCGCCGGGACGCGGGGCCTCTCGTACGGCTTCACCTACCTCGGCGTGTTCGGCATCGGCGCGCTGGGTGCGAGTATCGCAGGGATCGTGCTCGACCTGTTCGACCCGACCGCGCTGTTCGTCGTGCTGGCCGGGTTCGCGCTCGTGGCGACCGTCTTCGGGGCGCTGCTCTCGGCGCGGCAGGGATAGTTACGGTTGTGGTGGCGGGTGCGGTTGTTGCTGTCACTGTGGCGGTTGCTGTTGCGGTGCGGTTGTTGCTGTCACTGTGGCGGTTGCTGTTGCGGTGCGGTTACTCCTAGGCTCAACGATAGCAGCGGTCGCGGGTGCTGTCATCGATGAGATCTCGGATGGCAGCTACTCGATGCCATCGGACACCGCCACTGCGACTGCATCTCTGCTTGAGCATATGAGAACCGCATCCGCGACAGCAACCACAGCCACGACCGCCACACCATCCGCAACCGCGTCCGCAGTTATGCTTGAGCATATGAGAATCGCAACCGCCACCGAGTCCGCGACCGCACCCGCATCCGCGACCACAACCGCAGCCGCCTCCGCTACCGCATCCACAACCACAATCGCCGCGGGAACCGCCGCCTCGACACCGAAGTCACCTCGCCGTCGAAGCCCCGACAGTTTATGAGGGCCGGGTGAGAGGTAGCGCGCAACGAACGCATGTCGCAGGAAACCATCGACGTCGCCGAGGTGAGCGACGGGGTCGGGGGAACCGACGGCGAACCCGGCGATCCCGTGGAACTCCCAGTCGTAGAGGTGCTGACCGGTCGCGCGTTCATCACCGGCAAGAGCGGGTCCGGGAAGTCCAACACCATGAGCGTCGTCGCGGAGAAGTTGCTGGACGGCGGCTACCCGGTGATGCTCGTGGATACGGACGGCGAGTATTATGGCTTGAAAGAGGAGTACGAACTGCTCCACGCCGGGGCCGACGACGAGTGCGACATCCAGGTCGAGCCACAGCACGCCGAGAAGCTGGCGTCGCTCGCGCTGGAGGACAACGTCCCCATCATCCTCGACGTGTCTGGCTATTTGGACGAGGACGACGGGAAGGAGCTGCTGAAGGCGGTGGCCCAGCAGCTGTTCGCCAAGGAGAAGAAGCTCAAGAAGCCGTTCCTGATGGTGGTCGAGGAGGTCCACGAGTACATCCCCGAGGGCGGCGGGATGGACGAGTGTGGCCGGATGCTCATCAAGATCGGCAAGCGCGGGCGCAAACACGGCCTCGGCATCGCGGGCATCAGCCAGCGCCCCGCCGACGTGAAGAAGGATTTTATTACTCAATGCGACTGGCTCGTCTGGCACCGACTCACGTGGAACAACGACACCAACGTCGTCGGCCGGATTCTGGGCAACGACTACGCCGACGCCATCGAGGACATGGGCGACGGCGAGGCGTTCCTGACGACCGACTGGTCCGAGACGACTCGGCGGGTCCAGTTCCACCGCAAGCAGACGTTCGACGCGGGGGCGACGCCCGGACTGGAGGACTTCGAGCGCCCGGACCTCAAGTCGGTCAGCGACGACCTCGTGAGCGACCTCCGAGAGATCAGCGAGGCCGAGCGCCAGCAGGAGGACCGCATCGAGGAGCTAGAGCAGGAAGTCCGCGAGAAGGACAACCACATCGAGGATCTCGAACGCCGGCTGGAGGAGGCCCGCGAGATGGAGGAGGTCGCCGACAAGTTCGCCAAGGCGATGCTCGACACCTCCAAGAACCAGCGCGCGAACCCCTACATCGACACCGGCGGCGGGCAGGTTGTCGGGCAAGCCCAACAGGCCGGGCAACCTCGGCAGGGAGGACGAGCGGGACAGTCCCCGCAGGGCGGGCACGCAGGTCAGCCCCGGCAGGCCGATCTCGGCGGATTCGAGCAGGCCGACGCGAAGGAGGCCGAGGAGTCGGTCGACGACACGGACTCCTCTGAGAGTGGCGACTCCGACGAGCGCGACCCGCTCGACGCCATCCGCGAGGAACTCGACGGGCTCGAACCGGTCGAGCGCGGGATGTTGGCATACTATCTCCGGGAGGGACCGGCCGCACCGGTCGAAGCACACGTAGTCGCGGGCGGCCCCGAGGACCGCGAACTCGCGTACAACCACAACCGGACGCTCCGCCAGCGCGGGTTCGTCCAGCACGCGGGCGGCGGGGAGTACGTCGCGGCGCTGCCGAGCCTGCTCGCGGCGCTCACCGACGGCGAGATGGACGACGACAGCCGGACCGAGGCGCTGGCGGAGGTCGCCGAGGAACTGCCCGACGTGGAGTCGGCGTAGCGCTATTCGAGGTCCACGTGGTTACCTCGAAACGCGCCCTAGGCGGCGAGTCGCCGGTCGTCGGGGTACGTCCCCGAAACCACGGTGACTCCTAACCATCTCGGCCGTACGGCGGAAATGCCGTCTATTTTGCCGAGTTCCCGTCACTTGCGTCGATGACCCCTGACGTCACCGGCTCGGTTACGCGAGATGGTGGATTCTCAGTCAGTGGGATACCCTCCAGGCCTTTTTATTCTCGTAACATCATCAGGCATATATGCACGTTCGAGAACTGATGAGCGAGTCGGTCGTGACCGTAGAGACCGGCACGACGGTTCAGGATGCGGCGACCAAGATGCTCCGTCACGGCGTCGGTAGCATCATCGTGACGTACGAGGGGACGCCAGCGGGAATCGTCACGAAGTCCGATCTCCTTCACGCGGGCGTCGCGGCCGACAAGTCGTTCGAGCAGATTCCGCTGGAGACCGTCGTGAGCCATCCAGTCGTGACCGTCGACCCAGACGACAGCGTCAGCCAGGCCGTCGAAGTGATGCGGGAGAACTCCACCAGACATCTCCCGGTGACCGCCGACGGTGACCTTCTGGGCGTCGTCACGACCACGGACGTCGCGGTCCACCACCAGAACCGATCCGAGGAGGTCGAGGCGATTCGACAGGAACGGACGAGGGTGAACGAGAGCATCGGCCAGTCTTCGGGTGTTGAGCGGAGCAATCGAATCCCCAAGTGAGCTGAGCCCCCGCGTGACGGGACACTTTTAGCACCGCTCCGAGTAGTTGGGAGAGTGAACACGCTGGCACCGGCCGACGAGAACAGGTGGAAGCTCCCACAGCACGCCCACGTGGTCGTGTACGACGAGCGCGAGCGCGAACTGCTGACCATCTACGACTGTGGCGCGGCCCAGAAACCCCCGTCGGCGCAGGTGCTGGGCAACCTCGTCCGCGTGAAGGCCGACCACGAACTGGAACACACGCCGACCGGCTACGTCGTCCGGATGCGCGAGGCGGCCGTGCTGGAGAAACAGGACGACGACCACTGGCTCATCACGGCCGAGTGAACGGGACGAGTCCGGGTGAGTAGGACGGATCGCGAGGAAAACAGTCGCCGTGGGACTTACAGCGGGGCCACGAGATCCTCCAGCGCGGCCTTCGGGTCGTCTGCCTTCGCGACGCCGCTGGCCAGCAGGACGCCCGACGCGCCGAGGTCTCCCGCGGCGGTCACGTCCTCGCCGGTCGAGATGCCCGCGCCGCAGTAGACCGCCACCGAGTCGTCGACGGCCTCCGCCGCGGCCACCGCGTCCGTCACCACGTCGGGGTCGGCCTTGCTCACGGGCGTCCCGGTGCCGATGAGTTCCGGGGGTTCGACCGCCACGGCGTCGGGGCCGAGTGCCGCGACCGCGCCGATCTGGTCGGGGTTGTTCGCGCAGACGCAGGTCTCCAGTCCGACGCGCTCTGCCGCGTCGAGCGCGCCGTCGATGTCCGCGAGCTTCAGCCGGCGCTCGGAGTGGTTGAGCAGCGTGCCAGTCGCGCCCGCCTCGGCGGCCGCTTCCGCGAGCGTGGAGCCGGTGTGGCTGCCGTGTTCGACCGGGCTGACGTGCTGGGCCCACGTCTCGACGCCCGTCTCGGCCACGCGCTGGAGGTCGGCGGCCTGCGGCGCGACGCCGACGGGGACGCCGGACGCCTCGCTCACCTCGCGTGCGGCTGTCGCTACCTCGACCGGGTCGCAGGGGTAGGCTTTCAGGTTGACGACGACTTTCATACCGAATCCGTCCGCCGCGCGGAACAAATAGGTTGCGAGAGCGCGATTTCTTGTCGGGAAATGAGTCCGAACGGGAAGCCAGCACCAGTTCCGCGACGGTTGCATTTGTCTCTGGACTAGTGTTCGCAAGCGAGCGGTTCGGAGAACCCGAGCGCAGCGATTCACCGCGACCGAAGGCTCGTCAGAGCTTCGCTCTGACGGTGTTTTTGGTCGAGCTTTTGCCAGCGAAGGACCGGCGAGGCGTTTGCTCGCTGCTCCTGAGTGCAGCAAAAGGTCGTAACACGGGCGGAAGGGATTTGAACCACGCCGAGACGGTCCGGGCGTGCGACTCGTCTACTTCAAATCCCCACGCGGCCGCTTCGCTCCTCACTTCGTTCGTCGCAAAAGCGGGCCGGAAGGGATTTGAACCCCTGACCGTCTGATTAAGAGTCAGACGCTCTCCCTAACTGAGCTACCGGCCCAACGTACTCTGAGATTACCGGGTCGTACGTAAATACGTTTTCGTTTGGTCGGAGTCGCCGCGTCGGCGGACTTCTGAAAAACCGTCGGCGGGCTCGGCGGTGAGCTCGCTATTTTTCGGCGTTTCAGGCCGGCAAATCGTTCCCGGGAAGGTTAAGTGTGGGCCGAAGCAACGCCACAGTATCATGAGCGCCGGGATTACCATCTCCTCGATGTCCGACTACGCTATCTTGGGCTGCGGGAGCGTCGGACACGCCGTCGCCGAGGAACTGGTGGACCAGGGCAAGGACGTACTCATCATCGACCGGGACGCCGACCGCGTGGAGGCCCTGCGCGATCAGGACCTCAACGCACAGACCGCCGACATCCGGGAGGAGAGTCTCTACGACACCATCGCGGACAACGAGGTCGTGCTGATCCTCTCGTCGGACGTGGAGGCGAACAAGGAGGCGGTCGAGAACATCCGCGAGCACGACGGCGAGCAGTTCATCGTCGTGCGCGCCAGCGACCCCGTCTCCGAGGACGAGCTGACCGAGCTCGGCGCGGACGTGGTCATCAACCCCTCGACCGTCATCGCCGACTCGGCGCTGCGTGCGCTCGAAACCGGCGAGCTGGAGTACAAGGCCCAACAGCTCGCCGAGGTCATCGAAGCCACCGAGGACGGGCTCGCCATCGTCACCCACGACAACCCCGATCCCGACTCCATCGCGAGCGCGGTCGCGCTACAGGCTATCGCGGGGAACCTCGGCGTCGAGGCCGACATCCTCTACATCGGCGACATCGGCCATCAGGAGAATCGGGCGTTCGTCAACCTACTGGGCATCGAACTCCTACCGTACGACGACGCCGAGGTGGACGGCTACGACACCGTCGCGCTGGTCGACCACGCCAAGGCGGCGGAGGCAACTTTCGACCGGCCGGTCGACATCTTCATCGACCACTTCGAGCCCGACGAGGAGTACGAGGCCGACTTCGTGGACATCCGGCCGAGCGTGAGCTCCACCTCGACCATCCTCACGAAGTACGTCCAGGAGTTCGACCTCAACGTCAGCGAGGAGGTCGCGACCGCACTCCTCTACGGCATCCGCGCGGAGACGCTGGACTTCAAGCGCGACACCACGCCCGCGGACCTGACCGCCGCGGCGTACCTCTACCCGTTCGCCAACCACGACACGCTCGAACAGGTTGAGTCGCCGTCGATGTCGCCCGAAACCCTCGACGTGCTCGCGGAGGCCATCACCAACCGCGAGGTCCAGGGAAGCCACTTGGTCTCGAACGCGGGGTTCATCCGCGACCGCGACGCGCTGACGCAAGCCGCCTCCCATCTACTGAATCTGGAGGGCATCACGACGACCGCGGTGTTCGGCATCGCCGACGACACCATCTACCTCGCCGCGCGCTCGAAGGACATCCGGATGAACATCGGGAAGATGCTTCAGGACGCCTTCAGCGACATCGGCGAGGCGGCGGGCCACTCGACGCAGGCCAGCGTCGAGATCCCGCTGGGCATCTTCACCGGCATCGAGACCACCGACGACAATCGGGACACGCTGCTGTCGCTGACCGAGGAGGCCGTCAAGCGCAAGCTGTTCGACGCGATGGGCGTCGAGAGTGGCGAGGGATCGAACGGTAGCTGAATTTCGATATCTGGCGTCGTTCCGAAGTCTCCGTATTTTCCAACCGGTGCGCAGGAGGCTGGGAAGGTCTGCGGCCCGCGGTCGCGGTGCGTTTGCGGTGCGGTCACGCCGCGTTTGCGGGGCTGTCACGCCGAGGCGCAAGCAATAGCTAGCTTCTCACTATCATTCCCTTCGATGGAGGACACGTTCGAGCTAGCTACTGCCGGGGCATCGGGGAGACCGCGACCGCACAGCACCGCAGCCGCACAGCACCGCGACAGCCTCTCAGACCTCCCCAGCCTCGATGGCCGCATAAACGCCGTGGGAGCGAAGCCCCCACGAGCCTGCGCTCGGTTCCCTCGCGAAGACTCGGCCAACTCCCTCGCACGATAGGGCGCGGCCGCGAGGGCCGCGCCCAAACGCGCGCCGGGAAGTATGAGAAGCCAGCGCACGTTAGCCGGGGAGAGCAGCCAGCGCCACCCAAACTGACCGAAAAACAACGGCCGCCGTTTCGACCGCTAAATCAACCGTTCAGACCGCGACCTCTTCGTCGGCGTCGCCCTCGGGCTGCTGGAGTCGCTCGATGGTGTCGTTGATGAGCACGACGTCGCCGACCGCTCGGACCCAGCGGTACGGAATCATCACGCCGTCCTCGTCGTCGACGACCCCGGTGAACAGGTCGCCGTTCAGTTCGCCGAGCGCGATTCCCGTGACTGCGACGGCGTCCACGTTCAGGCGGACGTCCTCGATCTCGCCGACGAAGACGCCGTTGTTGGAGTACACCTCCCGGCCGACCAGCGTCGTGATCTCCTGCGGTGTCGCGTCCATGGAGGTACGATTGCGTGGGTGGGTCTTAACTTTTGGCAGAGTTCCACGAAACGAGGGAGCTGGATCAGTGGCCAAGAACTCGCGTGACGTGTCAACTCGCGGGATCAGCGGTCCGTCTCCGCGTCCGCCTGCTCGTCCGTTTCCGCGCTCTCGTCGTCCTCGTCGTCGCCGAAGACGCGGTCCAGGACCCACTCGCCGGCGAACGATAACCCTTCGAACAGCAGGTCCCCGAGCACCGGCGACCGTTCGCAGATGCGGCACAAAAACGTAGCGGGTGCCCCGACCCCGTCAGTATCTCACTCGGAGAGACCGTCGAGCACCCCGCCGAGGCGGTCGAGTCCTGCACGGACCATCTCCGGGTCTCGACACGCCGCGAGCCGAAAGCGGTCCGGGTCGTCGAAGAACCGGCCGGGGACGACCAGTACGCCGTCGTTCCATGCCGCCCCGGCGACCGCCGTTCCGTCTGCCGACTCGTGTTCGAGGAAGGCGTACGGACTGCCCGGCTCGACCGTCCCAGAGAGGTCGTCCCGGCCGTCGACGAACGACGAGAGCGCGTCGTGGTTGGTTCGCACGCGCTCGCGAGCGATCCCGGCCAACCGGTCGGCGTCGGCCAGCGCCCGCCGGGCGAGACGCTCGCTGACCGCCGACACCGCCGGGACGTGGTGGGCGACCGACCGAGCGCGAGCCACGAACTCCGCGTCGGCGACGAGCCAGCCGACCCGCACGTCGCCGAGACCGAAGAGCTTCGTCAGCGAACTCGTGACGACGACGCCGTCGAGCCCCGCGGCGGTCGGCCCGCCGAACGGTCCCTCGACCTCTTCGTCGCCGAACGGCGAATACACCTCGTCGACGAGCAGCCGCGCGTCGCCTTCGCTCTCTCCGCTCGCGTTTGCGTCCGCGACCGCACTCGCCACGTCGGCGAGCCCGTCCCGACCGACCCGGCGGCCGCTCGGGTTGTGGCGGTTCGTGATCACGACCAGCGCCGTGTCCTCGACGACCGCACCCGCCACTCGGTCAGGTTCGAGCGAGTAACCCTCAGCAGCAGGTCTCAAAAACCGGTCGACGGTCGCGCCCAGCCCTCGCGGGGTAGCGAGCAGGGGTTCGTAACCTGGCTTCTCGACCAGCACGCGGTGGTCCGACATTTCGTCGGTGTTTTCGCTGGTCGAATCCCCGTTTTCGCTCGGCTGCGTCCGCCCCGGAAGGCTGGCAGCCATCGCGAGGAAATTGGCGTGGGTCGCGCCCGCAGTCACGAGGACGTTCTCGGGGGAGACGCCGTACAGCTCCGCGAGGAGTTCGGCGGCGGTCGCATCCGGGGTCGGCCGGTCGCCGAGCGCCGGGGGAACGACGCCACCCGCCGCTGACCCCGCGTTCGCATCCGGCCCCGAATTCACATTCGACCCCGCGTTCGCATCCGACTGCGAACTCACATCCGGTCCGCCACCGCCGGTGGTCGATTCCGCGCGGACGAGATCCGAGGAGCCGAGGTCGTAATCGGCGCGCTCGGGTCGGCCGACGATCCAGTCGAGGTACGCGATCTCCGGAAACACGGGTGGATTTGTAGCGACCGGGCAATCAACGTTCCGACGGCCCCACCCCGCCGCTCGCTTGGACCCGTTCGAACGCTGTCACCGCTCGACAACTTTTTTCTATCAGCCCGGCCCATGGACGCACGCATGAACGAAACGTACGTGAGACTGGTCTGTCCGGATTGTGACAAAGACTGGGAAGCGTCGCCGGACGACCTCCCCGCCCACGACGAGGAGTTCAGCTGTCCGAACTGCGACGCCACGCGTCGGACGGCCGAGTTCACCCGGACCGAGCGCGATCTCGAGACGCTCAAGCAGTTCAAGTAAGAGTCGGCCTGTTACTCGTCGGGCGTCGCCGAGCGAGCGCCGCAGGCCTCGCATCGGACCAACAACGCGCCCTGTTCTCGTTCGAGTCGCGTGTCGGGGAGGCCACACTCCGAGCAAAGCACGTACTTCTCGCTGTACTCTCCGATCGCGTCCTCGATGCGGTCCCGCCCGAACTTCCCGGTCAGGCGCGCGCGACCGCTCTCGTCGATCTGCGCGCTGGTTCCGAGTTCGTCCTGGAGGAACTTCAGGACGTGGTCCTCCTCGCGGCCGAGTCGGTCGAGGGTGTCCTGGAAGTTCTCGTAGACGGTGACGTTGCCCTCCTGTCGAACTTCGGCGTCGGGCACGCCGAACCGGTCGCCGCTGCCGGCGATATCGGGCGATTCCTCCAATGCCCGTTCGAGGTGGTCGTCGTAACCCTCCATGACTCTGCCAACGCGCCGAATCGGATAAAAATCTTTTAGATTCGGCGGCCGAGCGCCGTTCGCGCCCGGTAAGGAGTCCTTACCGGTGGAACGGTCGAGATGCCATGCTACATTTTCACATTCCTACCGTCCGGCGTGATTCCGGGAATTACGTCCTCATATGGAGGAGTAATGCACACTCCGTGTTAACGGGACTCAAGATAATACTATAACCCTGCAACTGTTATCCTCGCTTGGTTATGAAGAAGCAGGAACTCATCCACCTTCACGGCCTGCTTGCGGAGGTTGGAAACTACTTCGAGGAGGAGCACAGCACCAAAGTTGACCTTGCGGACTACGATTCTCTCGGTGTACGACCGACATCGATTCACAAATCGAAGACTGATCACAAGGCAGCAGTCTTCGCGATGGCGAACGCGATCACGTCAGAGATGGCCGACGCCGAGGCGGACGAGAAGGTCGCCGCCAAGGCCGACTGAACGCCGACGCGACGCTTCCTCCGGAACGCAAACTCCGTAGCGACTGCGCTGTCGTTCGACGGCTCGTTTCCTCTCTCATACGTTCTCGCTATTCTGTCTCCGCTCTCCGGCTTCGCTTTGCCCCTCCATTTTCCCCTCTCTCGCTTCACCAATCCCGACTGTTCCGTTGCTCCCGCCGGCAACTGACAGTTGCCGGCGGGAGCAACGGAACAGTCTCGAAACCGGCGGCGTGTCCGCCGGTAACGAGCGCTTAGGGGGTCCAATAAATCGTGGAAGAAGACGGTGACTGCGAACTGCACTACGACGAGATGTCGAACCCCCGTGCTACGACGGCGTGTCCGACCCTTACTCCGGTCGTCCGGCGGGGCGTGACCGGAGTGTCACGCCCCGCCGGACGACGAGGGTGGGGGGAGTGGGCCCGGAGGAGCCGGACC